>CATLBN010000001.1 GCA_949878885.1 uncultured Clostridia bacterium
GCAAGCGGCAACGAGCCTACGGAAGACGGCGCGCTTAAATGGTCATACGACGGAAGCAAGGGCGAACGCGGACCGGTGGCAAGCGCAAGCTGGGAGAGTATGAGCTTCGGGGAGAACTCCGCAAACAGAATAATCGTAAGCGGCAGAGCTAAAGCGGTAGGCAAATACGAAGCAGTGGCGCAGCTTGATTACAGCGTGGCGGAGAATACGAACTTCAAGCTTGAAAACGCAGTAAAGAGCTATGAAATAATCCCTTATACGATAACGGTAAACTGGATAGGTAACGAAGACGCGGAACCGGACAGCGAGCTGTACGGAGCGTTTGCGTGGGAGTACGACGGAGCGCAGCACGCGCCGAGAGCAAAGTATATGCTTTGGGACGGTGAGCACGAAGCGGAGATATCCGGAGCGCGATCCAATGCCGGCACGGGATATATCGCGTATGTAAAACTGCCTTCGAACTGTGTGTTTAACGAAATCGGCGGAAAGTCTGTAGGCGAAAAGAGCTTTGAAATCCGCAAGAAAGTAGTGGAAAACATAGTATGGTACGATAAGGAATACGAAGATTATTCGTCGGCGCAGGCTATAACGGATAAAAACGGCGAGTACTTCTACGAATACGACGGCAAGAGCCATATGCCCGGCGCGGTAGTAGAGGGCATAACCGGCGAAGCAGGAAAGCTTGTTGTAACGGGCGTAAGAATAAACGCAGGCACGGGCTATAAAGCTGTAGCGGCGTTAAAGGATTCAAGCAATTACGAGCTGGGAGCAAACGCAAACTTAGAGTACGAGTTCGGAATATCCGAAAAAACGGTATGGATAAAGTGGCTTGGCGAAAACGGCTCGTTAACGGACTTTGAATGGGAGTACAGCGGCGGATTTATCTGCCCTACGGCGGTATTGTGCGACAAGGACGGAAATAAAATAGGCCTTGACGGAGAAATAACCTCAGGGGACGGAATAAGCGTAACGGTAACCGGCGGCAAGATAACCGCAGGCACGTACGTAGCGGAAGCTCACGATACGTTCGGAAACTTTGTGTTTGCGGAACAGGGCAACAGCGTAACGCGCAGATACACCATAAAGCCTATAAGCTTAGGAAACGACTTTGAGTGGACGTACGACAGTACAAACTGCACAAAGACCGAAGCGGACGGAGTAACGGTGTTAACGGATACTTACGAGTACGAATACAACGGCAAAACGCAGCAGCCGCTTGCGAAATCCGGACTTGTAAAGTTTGCGTACGCAATAACCAACGCCAAGGGCGAAGCGGTACACGCAATAATAAACGTAGGCGAGTACACAGTAAGGATAACGTCATCCGACAAGAGCTATACAATCCCCAACGCCGAGATAAAAGTAATAATCACGGCAAAGGAAGTAAACGCTATATGGAGCGGATTGTCTCTTGAATACAACGGCAAAGCGCAGAAGCCTAGCGCGTATTACAAAGACGTAAACGGCCAAAGCGTAGCATTGGAAGTTGAAGGCGAACAGACGGCGGCAGGCAGTTATACTGCAACGGCAAAGCTTGCAAAGGGCAATTACGTGCTTGTAGCGGGCGCGGACGAAACGGCAGCCGACGACGGAGTAACAATATCTCTTGAACGCGCGTTTGAGATAACCGCAAAAACCACGGTAGACGTGGTATGGGACAGCGAAAACGGCAAGTGGGTAGATAAGAACAGCGGCAGCGAAATAACGCCTCCGCCCGCGCAAACCGCCGCAAGAGCCGTTGAAGAAGAAATTGCAGACAGCAAAGCTGTGGAAGCAGTTGAAGAAGTTTACGGCGTGCAGACGCATACGGCATTATTGCCGAAGGCTGTAAAGGCTGATACCACGCAATACGTTGCGGAAACCGAACGCAAAAACCGCAAAACCGCAGAATGCGTTAATCCTCTTAAACAGCATTACGAACCTGCTAAAAAACGCTTAAACTCTTATTTGGACATTTAATTATTATTTGTTCATTACAATTTTAAAGCCGCGGGCTAAGCCCGCGGCTTTCTTATTACGGTTTAATATAATAATAAGCCACGAACAATATTGTTCGTGGCTTTTAGCTGAAATTTTAAGCTATGCGTTCTATTCTGTCTTTTTTATCGCCGAGTTTAAGTGTGTATTGTTCATTTAAAAAATGATTTTGCGTAAAAGTGTTTTTTAAAAAACCTCCAAGCGATTTGCCATAATCAAAACCGTTCTCTTTAAGTATTGGACCGAGTTCAGCAAGAAGACAACAGCCGTTATTTTTAAACAAATCCTCGATGCAGACAATAAGTTTACATATGTTGAAATTGTTGGATTCAGTATTATGTAAATCGTTCTGCGGCGTTGCGGTTTCAATAATTTTTTTAACGGGTTCTGAATTCTTTAACAATTCCGAATAGCTATAATATTGTGCTGCCGAGTCATTTGGTTGGGTATATAGCATTATAGCGGTTTTAAAATGTTCTTCCATTATAATTTTAGCAAGCGGCGCATAATCTTTGTCGTTTGCAACTATAATAACAACTTCTATTTCCGGCTGCTCGTAAAGCTTTTTCATTACGAAGGCAGTAAGAGCTATATCGGAGGTGTTGGGGTCGGGTTTGCCTTTTTGTCTATCCATCCCAGGTATGTAATGTGGTTGAACACCGTATTTATAATATGCATCGCGCCAGGATTGTTTTCTTTTAACAAAATCGCCAAAACTGTGCATTTCATATAAATCGTCTTGGTTCAAATAACATTCGGCTTTGTCCTTTATAATGGGCACATAACTTTCGTCAATATTGTCAGCATCAATTATAACTAAAACTTTAATATTCATAAAAATACCTCTTTAAATTATTATTGTGCCGCAATGACGGATTAAAATTTAAAGTACACACGGGAAAGTTAATTCGCAAAACTGTTAAAGATTAAGCTATTTAATACAAGTTACAAATTGGTATATATTACACGAAATTAATAAATCGTTATTTTTCGATATGAAGAATAGGTAATTTTATTAGTAAAATCGCTTTATAATCATACCGTACATTAGCATATTTGCAATTAGTATTATTATTCTTTTTCTTTTAAGTCAAGCCGTTAATTCAAAACGATTGTAGATTTGATTTGAATATACCGCCGTTTAATTGCGAAATTTGCCAAAACCTCCTCAACGGCATCTTTTCGCAAAATGTAGGTTGAAAATTTAATTCCGCCGAGGGCACGACTGAATTAAAAATTTTCAGCTATGCGGCATTATATTAATAATAAATAAATTTGTCAATAGTTTTAATAAAAAATATAAGAAAAAAATTTGATAAAGATTTTTCATTCAAAACAAAAAAACCGCATATAAATTATGCGGTTTTTTTATCAGTTAATTGATAATTTTTAAACAGCTTAACAATAATTCGGCTAAATCGCCTCTTAAAGTATAATAAGTGTTTTCGTAACAAATATCAGTCAAGGCACAATCGCTACGCACGCGCATAGAAAGCGTATAGGAAGAAGTTTGGGTAAAAACAGTTACTTGATAGCTATAATACTCGGAATAATAATTGGGATATCCAAAATATGTTTCTTTAAGAAAATTAGCGGTTTTATAACCGTTTAAAAATTTTTCTATAAATTTTTTGTTGGTTAATTCAAAATCGGATAAATTTATTTTAATTATTTCGTCAACAGTTAACTCTGCAATTTCAGGGAAAGCGTCTTTTAAAAACATTGCTCGCTGATTGCTTTTGGGCATTGCATTGTTTTCTGTTAAATAATAAGTTACGTTGCCGTCTGAAAGATAGAAGCTATACTGTACGCCTATTAAAACAGCAAACTTTCTGCAACTGCCCGTTAACGTAACGCCATTTTCAAGATTTACGGTTATTTCTCTTGAATTGCCGCGGCGCTTTTCCGTAAACGTTCCGTTTTCAACGTCGCCGTTTATATGGGTTATTGTCATACTACCGTCATTTTCAAATTTAAAAACCAAATAATCGGTCGATAATAATTCATTTTTATAACATTCTTCTGAACGAGTATAGTAATATATTTCATCTTCAACTATGCTTTCTAAATACCAAAATTCAATTTCGGATGGAGAAAATGAACAGGAACTCAGCGCAAAGCAAGAAAAAACCGAAATAATAATTAAAGGAAGTATTAAAATTAATTGTTTAACTTTTATTTTCATAACAAAATAATATCATACAATTCTTTAAATTACAATAATAAAAATAAAAAATACGGTATTTTTATAAAAAACCAGTCTAACCGATGAAAAGTCAGCCCGGATTAGTTTTTTATTTAAAATACACAATAAAGGCTAACCCGTTTCCTAATAGAAATAGGTTAGCCTTTAAATTAGTTTGGCGAACTCACAGAAACCTCAACAAAACAATTTAAATATTATATGTTTTTTAAAATGTTACTGTTTACAAAATTAGAATTAATAAAATTTTTGTATTGTTGATACAAGTTTGTCTAGGCTTAAATTATTGCTGGTATAATCCTTATATATTTGTCTCCCTGTTCTCAAATAGTCAAGCCATCCTTCCAATGACTCCCTGTAACATTCGTCTAAAAAGGAAAGCGATGAATATTTTCCCACGTAATTATTCCCGGCATCCCAGCTCTCTAACCGTACAGGATAAAAGTATCTTTCACAAATATTTTGAATAATTTTTGCATAGCCGTTCTCATCGATTACAAGCTGGTTATTAACTCTGTCGTCGGCATTTTGCATGAGTATCTTAATTTCATCCTTTGTAAACAGGTGTAAAGGTTTTCCGCTTCGTTTAAGGTTAACATCAAAAAATACGCCAAAAGTTGGGAACTGAAGACCTTGTTTTTGTGCTATTTGTCTAAGCCGTTCGCTGCAATCATTTTGTAACTTAATTGCAAGCTCCCTGTTGTGTAAAATAAAGGCTTCATCAATATTTTCATCAGTAAGGGGCTTTAAACTCCCGTCTTTACAAAGATAAATTTGTTGTGGCTGAGGAGCAAAAATATGTACACTTTCGTAATTATAATTGAACGAAAAGCAAATATTTCCTGCTTTGTCTGGCTTCAGCAAGTCTGAAAAGTCAAAGTCTGTGTAGTTTGTTTTAAAGTAGTTCTGTGAAGTATTATCTGATTTTTTGCGGTCAAAGTTCGTAGGTGATTTGGTAGAAAAAAATTTAAGATGTTTTGTAATTTGTTCGATTAAAGATGAATCTTCTGGATCATGCTGTATGGATTTTAGCGTTTCCATACATTCGGTGAATTCGGAAAAATTAACACGTGAATGGCGTCCGTCGTATGTCGCTCCTATGTGATTATATACGCTGTTTTTCAAAACAATTAAAAAGTTGCCATTAAAGTATCTACGGACAAGTTTGGAACCATTCGGTAATGGTAAGCCAGTTTCATAATCATAGACGCCATAATCCGCATACTGTGCCGAAACGTAATGGGAGGGATAATCTTCAACTAAATATTCATATCCGCATTCTGTATCCCCAAGAATGGGATGTAGTTTTTCTGTTTCGATATAGAAGTAGTTCCAAGAATCTTCGTTTTTAAATGATATAAAATGCAAGTGTTTTGGTTTAATAATATTTAATCCATAAAAACTATCTATTAGATAAATACATCCGGATTCATTTGCAAATTCCGCATCTCTAAAATCTAAACCTCCGCCGCTAGGGAAAAACATGTGGGTATTTGCTGAAATTGTTGTCACAATTTTGAGTACATTTACAATTTGATCGAGGTTATCCCATGAGCTTCTTGATGGAACATTTTGCCCAAAGAGAAGTTTCGTGAGATAAGCCCATTCACTTTCCTGTGCTTTCTTGTAGTCGGATTTAACTTCCAGCCATTTTTTCAGAGCATTTTTAAATTCTAATATAGACGGGCGCTGTTTAGGATCGTTATTTGTTGCAACGCTTAAAAGTTCATCAAGTTCAGCTAAGTGGACGTTTTTTAATTTTTCAACAAAACGCAAACTGTGACTTTTATCTAAAATGTTGTATGGGCCATCGAATCCTTTTTCAATTCCACTTAAAAGTATCCACATTGTTTTTGCGAGCGAATAAATGTCCGCAGGTTCGCCGTCTGCATGTTTTGGATCTCGTCTCATCTCTGGTGCCATTGTAAAAATTGGTCCCAAAGCCTTCCCGCCAGTAAGATCATCCGTCCTATCAGGAAAGTCCACTAACCCGAAATCACTTAAACAATATCTGTTGTTGTAAATGAGAATATTGTTTGGCTTGATGTCGCGGTGAGTAATTTTTTCTGCGTGAAGACTTGACAAGGTTTCGGCAAGATCTATAATGCCTTTAACAATATCGTCTATCTTGGTGGAATTTGAAACATAATCCGTAATTGGGACCGCAATGGGCATAACGTACCATAATTCCGTTTTAGAATAATCGAGTATAGGTAGAATCCCAACAACGGAAGATTTTTTGCTCATAATTTCAATTTCATGTAAAAAACGACCCTCTTTTTCTTTGATGTAACGGGGCTGCTTATGTTTTTTGAATGAATTAGGGTTGTGTTTAAGCTCTTTTAGGGCGTAATGTTTTCGAGTAGTTTTTTCTATAACTTCGCAAACATTCGCGTTTCCGCCATGACCCAAATATTTAACACATTCATATTTGCAAGTCCATCCATTATTTTGCCGCTTGCACTTTTTGCATTCCTTTGATTGTTTTTCCATTTATGTAACCTCTTTCGTTATAATGCGTCTAACAAAATATACAATAAAAGCGAATCCGTCTCCTAATGGAAACGGGTTCGCCTTTAACTTGTTTGGTGACCCTGCACCCAAGAAAGTCGAACCTATAAAATGGTTAAATATAATAAATAGTCAAATAGTAGTTATGCCAAAGCCCAAAAGCAAATTCGGTATAAGTCGAAGATGAGATGTTACTCTCACTCAACGACGGGCGCGTCAAATAATAAGATGTTGAATTATAATTTTGAAATATGTGCCACATTACCACCAATTTACCCTTTCTCGTAGTAACGTGAGCTTTATATTGATAAGCCGCCAACTCATTTTCGGTTATGCCTGTTGTGTAATATCTTTCAGCAAAATTTTTGCTATCAAAAAGATAAAAATACTCACAATCGGCAAAATCAGAACTCAATAAATTTAAAAGAGCAGTATTATCGTCAACAGTAATTTTTTCTTCACTGACACTTTCGATATCCGTAAGCTCAATAACCTTATAAATTACACCGACTTCGGTATCAAACGCCCCTTTCTCAGTAGCGATAGCGGTTATTTTTTCGTTAAGTTTGTCGTTTGTAGAAAGAACATAACGATTATTATCGACATTTATTCCGTTTAATGAAATTCCGTAAGAGTTTGCGCCTTGGCGTATCGTAAACGAAGTGTTGTTGCCAGGTGCAGGCGGTTCATTACCAAAATTAGTAAGTTTAGCGGTAAGTACCAAATTAACTATTTCGTCTATATTGCTTTTATCTTCAATAGTAAACTGAAAGCCGCCCTTTTTTCCGTTCTCGAACGAAACGTCTATTTTATCGCCACCCGATTGCATATCCGCATAGTATTCAATATCAGTTATTGAATTTATTTGATTAGCCTTATCAGTACAGCCAGCAAACGCAAATAATGCTATACAATTAATAGCCGATAATAAAAGCGCTAAAACCGTTTTTTTCATATCATTACACCCTTTTTTGACTAGTATATCATACGCAAGCCTTTTTAGCAATAGTTTAATTATGATAAATACTTATTAAAATTGAAATGGCAGTTAGGCGTGAGCTTGTCTTGACAAGTAATTAAAGCGGTTTTAAGCATTGAAAAGTTAAAGCTGATATTTAATCTTAACGCATAAAGAAAAGCTGTAAAGCTTAAACTGCACGACTTAACGGCACAAAAAAACAAAGCCGACTTTCCATAAATGTGAAAAGTTCGACTTTGTTACTGATTGGTGACCCGTGCGGGAATCGAACCCACGATACCACCGTGAAAGGGTGATGTCTTAACCTCTTGACCAACGGGCCTTATTGTGCGCCTAGGCTTAAAGCCTGCGCTGCGGCTAAGCCGCATATTAATTCGCTTTTAAAGCGTAATCGTTTATTGGTAGCGACGGGTGGATTCGAACCGCCGACCTGCCGGGTATGAACCGGCCGCTATAGACCAACTAAGCTACGTCGCCATTTTTCAAACGCCGCCGCGCTTGAATTAAACTTGGTTGCGGGGGCGGGATTCGAACCTCGCGACCTCCGGGTTATGAGCCCGACGAGCTACCTGGCTGCTCTACCCCGCGATATGCGCCTTGTTGCAAGGCTTTATTATTCTATTAAATAATTAAAGATTTGTCAACCGTTTTTTTATGTTTTATAAATATTTTTATTTAATTTCATTCGCATTGTTGCAAACTTTGTAAATGGTGTGCTATAATTCCGTATATGAAAATAAATTCCGCAATTTGCGCCAATAAAAAAATTTGCGTCGCCGTTTCGGGCGGAGTGGATTCAATGTCACTTTTGCACTTTTTAAAGGCAAATGCAGAGAATTTAGGCGTTTCTGTTTGCGCGCTTAATTGCGACCATAAAATTCGCGGCACAGCTTCGTACAGAGACAGCGCGTTTGTAAAACTTTGGTGCCGTGATAACGGTATTCCCGTAATCTGTTTTTCGGAAGATTGTATTGCGAGAGCAAAAGACCGCGGACAAAGCGTAGAAACCGCCGCAAGAGAGTGGCGCAGGGAGTGCTATGTTAAAGCTGCCGAGTATTTCGGTGCAGACGCGGTTGCAACCGCCCACCATTTAAACGACAATGCCGAAACAGTGCTGTTTAATATTGCAAGAGGCGCAGGTGTTTCAGGCGCTGCGGGAATAGGCGACAGTACGGAAGGACAGGTTAAAATACTGCGTCCGCTTATAGGCTGTACGCGTGCGGAAATAGAGGCTTATGCCGAAGCAAACGGGCTTCCATATGCCGAGGATAAAACAAACAGCAACAATAATTATACGCGTAACTATATAAGGCATAACGTTTTACATGCGCTTGAAAACGCCGTTCCGCACGCAGCAGAATCCATTTTCAGATTTTCAAGACTTGCGCGCGACGACGAAGAATATTTTAATAAATTAATATATAGACAAGGTTTAATAAAAAACTACGGTTACGGAGTTGAAATTAAATTCTGCAATGAGAAAGCTGTTTTCAGACGGGCGGCGGTTGCCGTAATTAAAGAGTATTTTTTAAAAAAGGATTATACTTGCGCCCACGTTGAAAAACTTTATGATTTGCAGTTTTGCGATAACGGTAAAAAATTTGAATTTTTAGGGCTTAAAGCAGTTAAAAATCAAAACGGCATAATTATAGGTCAAGCTTGCGTTAAATCGTTTTCGCCTATTTTGTTTAAAGACTTTAAAACGGGCATATTAGGGGGGCTTTTGCTGGAAATAGCCGAACAAGCCAAGGCGGATTCCGAATTTAATACTTTAAAATTGGATTTGGACAGTATTCCTGATAACGCAGTTATAAGAACGCGCAGGGACGGCGACCGTTTTATAAAGTTCGGCGGCGGAGAAAAAAGCCTTGGAGATTTTTTTACCGACAGAAAAATTCCGGTTTGCCTACGTGATATGCTGCCGTTAATAGCGACAGACAATAAAATTTTGGCTGTTTGCGGCGTTGAAATTTCGGATACGGTAAAGATAAGCGAAACAACGTTGCGCACGGCTTATATCAATTTAAGCAGCGTTAAATAAATAGTAAAAACGGGAATCCGATTTTTTATATAATCAGTTAATACAAAGGAGATAAATTTATGAGTATGCACCCCGATTGCGAAAGAATTATGCTTTCCGAGGAACAGCTGAATAAAAGGGTAAGAGAGGTTGCCGAAGCGGTAGACAAAGAATATCAGGGCAAGCGTCCGCTTGTTGTGGGCATTTTAAAGGGCAGTATAATTTTTTATTCGGATTTTATCCGCTGTTTGTCAATGCCTGTAGAACTTGATTTTATGGCGGTGTCCAGCTACGGAACGGGGGCGGTTTCTTCGGGAAAATTAAAAATAAAAAAAGATTTGGATAAGGACGTTCAAGGCCGCGACGTTATTATTGTGGAAGACATTATAGACAGCGGATTTACGCTTGCAAATTTAAAAGCGCTTTTATCGGAACGCGGAGCGGCTTCGGTCAAAATAGTAACGCTTTTGAATAAGGCGGAAAGACGGGAATACGGCGTTGCTCCAGACTACAACTGTTTTGATATAGAAAACGAATTTGTAATAGGTTACGGATTGGATTATAACGAATGCTACCGTAACTTGCCGTATATAGGTATATTAAAGCGCTCGGTTTACGAAAAATGAAATTTTTATTTGCTGACGGACAGAAAATTTGTCTGTATATCGACGGACAGGTAAAAGAATATCCAAGTAAGTTTATTGAAAAATATAAAGAAAACGCTTTGAATTGCGAGCGTGCGAAAAGCTGGAAACACAGCGGCGAAGGCGCACAGTTCAGGGGTGATATACGCCCGGGGGAAGAAGGAGTTAAAATAAACAGCTCTTTAAACGGCTTATATTTTTTGTCTGACGAAAATGAAATTGCATATTCATTTTCAGTAAACGATACGTCCGGTGTTTATAAAAAAAGACTCGACGATGAAAAAGCGCAGGAATCGCACGTAATAAATTCGCTTGATACAGAGTTTTTAAACGGCTGTATGGACGCCGGTTCCGATACGTTGGTTTTGTCCGTAAGGAGGAATTACGTTAACTCGGATTTGGCGGTTATGGACGTTAAAAGCGGCGATTTAAAAACCGTAACGGAAGGCGATACTTTGGATGAAGACCCCTACATATCCCCTGAAAACGGCAATAAAATTTACTTTTCCACGCGCGGCGCAGGCAGAGATTCTTCAGGCTCTTTTATAAGCTATTCGCCGGCTTCGATATGCAGATTGGATTTAAACGAGATGACCGTAGAAGAAATTAAAAGCTCGGAAAAATTCAATTATTTCAAGCCCGTTTATCACGGCGGAAAGCTTTACGCAATTAAAACTCCGCTTAAAGAAAAGGGCGCTAATCCGTTGATTGAAATAGCGCTTATACCTTTTCGCATAGTTCAGGCTTTGGCAAACTTCGTCAACGTTTTCGTTAGGGCTTTTACGGGAAAAAGTTTGGCTTCCGGCGGAAGCAATCCTACAAAGCAGAGGGATTACGACAGCAGAAAAGAGTTTGTTAAAGGCAACTTGATTAATGTTGAAAAGGAAAGTAAAAAGAATAAGAAACGAGGCGGAGATTACGGTTTTATTCCTCTCGGCTGGCAGCTTGTAGAAGTTGAAAGCGATAAAGTGATAAAGTGCGGCATAGCCGATTTCGATATTGCAGAAGACGGAACCATAATTGCAACCAACGGCAGGCGACTGTTTGCAATAAACGGCGAAAATTGCAAAAAAATATATAATACCGATTGCTGTTTGAAAGTGGCTTGTATGCATAAAACCGATAAAAAAACCGATTTGTTTGAATTTTAAATAAAAGCAGCAGGGCAAATGTTTGCGTTTGCCCTTATTTGTTAAAACTACAATATAACCGTTTAATTTTATTTGCGGCTTTAAAATAATGTTTTTACTAATCGTTTGACATAATTTTCCATTTAATGTAAAATTACATTTATAATAAGGATTTCTCGGAGGAACAATGGAAGAAGAAAAGCAGGGAATAACTTTCAGCGAAATTTTCAAAACAATTTTTTCTCAAAAATGGCTTGCGCTTGCTTTGGCGGTTGTTATAACGGTTGCGGGAGCGCTGCTTATAAATTTGGTTTACAATCCCGGACAAAAGGTTTACACAAGTACTTTTACCGTTAATTTGCCCGTAAACGAAGACGGTTTATTGATTTATCCTGACGGAACAAAACGCAATTACAGAGATTTTGTGTCTAAAAACAATCTCGACTCTATAAAACAAAGCCAAATCGATTTAAACGGAGTAAATTTAGAACAAGTTTTTTCCGGCGGCGCTATATCCATAAGTCAAAATATTAAAGAAACCGCCAACGCCGGTTTAAAAGATATAACGTACACTTTAAAGGTTAAAGCAAAATCTTTTGCCAATTCTTCGGTGGCGGTTAAATTTATAAGCCAAATAGCCGAAACTCCTTCAAGAGAAATTCTTAAATGGGTTCAGGGACTGTCCGAAGAAACGGAAATCAGTTTTAAAGAAAAATCCGGTAACGAAAACAAATTACAGTTTTTAAGCGATAAATTGAATGAAATAGAAAAAAGGTTTGCCGCTTTAAAAAACAGCGGCTTGTCCTCAACGGCTGTTGCGCGTGTGGAAACGCTTAAAGGTTACGCCGTATCGCTTTTGGGCGAATTGCACCAAAATTGGTACGAAGACGATGCTGCCGCTTTGCAGAATTACGTTTACGCAATAGACGGTTTGAACGATGAATTGGAGATTGCGCAGGCTGCGCTTGACAATTTGCTTAATTTAAGCGGAAATTCAAGCGGTACAATTATAGTAAACGGTTCCGAAATTGCGCAGTATTCCGAAAAAGTTGTAAAACTCAACCAGCAAATAAACGCATATAAAAATTATTTGGGCAAGTACGAAGCAGGTTCAAATACGGGCAAGTACGAAATTACGCCGGAAGCGGTTGCCGCAAATAACGGCGCGGCAAGCAAAGCTTTTACTGAAAAGCTGTTGAGTTTGCTTGACGAAATAAAACTGTTAACCGATAAATACGAGTGCGATTATTATGCAAATACTTCTTTGATTTCTTACGACGGCGCACAGCTTTATATCGGCGGCGGCATAGGCATAATCGCTTCGGTTTTACTGCCTTTGCTGGCCGGAGTATTGATTGCCGCAATAGTCGCTTATATAGTAGGCAGGCTTAAAATTTCAAAGCATAACGGTTCGGAAGCAACTTCCGAAGACGAGGGTAAATCCGATAAGCAGGAAAAAACAAATTCATAAGTAATATTATTTAAAACGGATAAAACGGCGCTAGCACAAAAGCGTACTTCCCGTAGGGAATAAAAACTAAATTTTTAAGAGTTGCACTTTCAAGTGATGACAAAAGGCTCTCGGACATTTCGTTCGAGAGCCTTTTAGAAAGACAAATTGAAATTTATTACATTGAATAATATCGCCGTATAAAAAAACCGCTTTTCTTTTTCTTTGCTCTGTCAATAACAGAAAAAGTTTGAAATAGTGGCGTAACAGTAATTTTAAGTATTTTATTTTTATCGTTAATATCTTGAATTAGATTTAAGACTTCCGAAGTATCGTAATGTGTATGCCCTAAATAAATTGCTTTGTTTTTTTTACATCGATAATATTCAATGCTTGTTTCATCAATATCTAAATAAAAACATAATTTAATATTTTCTAAATTCCACCAAAAGGATTTTTCGTCTATTTCAACATTTCCCTTTAACTTGGCAGATTTTACAAATTCAATTATTGACGAAATTACATCCTTATTTTGCGTAAGCATAAATATTAAATTCTCCGCTAAATTACTGTTTATCGTACAATCATTATAGCACGAAAAATGAAAGAACGCAACCGATTGAATTTTGCGGGAAATATAAAACATATCTATATCGCACTAGGCTACGAGTAGCCTAGTGCGTCCACGAAAAAAAGTACAGAAAAGGCACAGCTTAACGCTATGCCTAAATCTTTTTATTTGCGCTTTATTAAATTCCTTATGGAGAATGCGGTAACGTGCAGGCGCCGTTATTGTATGCTTGACTTTAAAAGTGAGTAGTATTATAATTTAAACTATGTTTAATCGTAAAGGAAAATTTATTGCCGCCGATATTGCGGAGTGCGCTATTTTTGTTGCTTTAATGGCGGCAGGCGCATACATAACAATTCCGTTTCCGTTGGTGCCGTTAACTTTTCAAACGGTTATAGCAGTGCTTTCGGGGCTTTTACTCGGTTGGAAAAAAGGCGCTGTAAGTATGACCGTTTATTGTTTAGCAGGATTGATTGGGTTGCCCGTATTTGCGGCAGGCGGCGGAATTTCATACGTTTTAAAGCCTTCGTTCGGCTATATATTGGGGTTTATCTTATCTGCGGCTATTGCAGGGATTGTTTCCGGAAAGTCAAATTTGCCTGTTTGGAGATACGTTTTGGGCTCGCTTGCGGCATTTTTTGCAGACTATGCAATTGGTATTCCATATTGCCTTATAGCGGCGCATTTGCTGGGCGTTGAAAATATTGTGGGGCTTCTTGTAACCGGCAATTTGATTTATATGCCCAAAGACGCAGTTTTAAGCGTGTTGGCGGGGTTGCTGTCGTTTAAAGTTTTGCCTATTATAGAAAAAGGCAGAAGCAAATTTAAAAAAGCCGAATAAATTGTATATTGTTTAATTTTTGGTAATATATTGCAAACGCTTATAATTTGTGTTAAAATCAAATTTATAAATTACGGCATATAATTTGAATATGCAGAAAACGTTATCGGTAGTTAATTTGCGCGCAATTCGTTCCAACGCAGAAAAAGTGCGCAATATTTTGGGTAGCAGAAAGTTTTATGCGGTTGTAAAAGCCGATGCTTACGGACACGGCGCCGAGGAAGTTGCAAAGTGTTTGGAAGATTTGGTTGAAGGGTTTTGCGTTGCCATTGTAGACGAAGGCGCGGCGCTTAGAAACGCGGGAATAAGCAAACCCATATTGGTGTTTACTCCGCCGTTGGACAAAGAGGACGCGGCTCGTTCGCAATTTTATAATCTTACCGTTACCGTGAATTCTTTAAAAACTGCGCTTATTGCAAAAGAGCTTTTATGCCATATAAAAGTAAATACGGGTATGAACAGGAACGGCTGCAATTTGCGCGAACTTTCCGCAGTGCTGGACAGTTTAAAAAGCAGCAATATTCAGGCGGTTTATTCGCATTTGTATGCGCCTGAAAATGCGGAAAGAAGCCGCCGCCAGCTGGAAATATTTAATACGGCAGAAAGCTTGGTACGTGCGAAAGCGCCGCATATATGGGCACATATAGCGGCTAGCGGCGGAATTTTGCGCGGCGGCGAATATCTTAAAGAAGGTGCGCGCTGCGGAATTTTATTATACGGTTATACTCCTTCGGGTTTTAATATAAGCGGTTTTTCTCCTGCGCTTAGGGTTTATGCAAGGCGCATACAAACAACCGAATTTATAGGCGGCGGAGTCGGTTATAACGCAGCGGAAAAAAATTATAAAAAGCTGTCTACTTACCGTTTGGGTTACGCCGACGGTTTTAGACGCGGCGTTCCGCTCGGCGAAAAAACACTGTGTATGGACGCGTTTATAAAAGAGGGCGGCAAAGAAACGGAGTGCGTTATGCAAAACGCCCAAGTTTATGCAAAGCGTTTGGGCACAATCCCTTACGAAGTTTTAACTTCTGTAACGCGCCGCTCGGAAATTATTTATGAAAGATGAAGTTCGCAGCAAATTAAAATTCAAACGCCGTTGTTTCGGCGGCGCGCCGCGCGCAGATGCCGACGCAAATATTTTTGAATTTTTCAAAAACGCATACAGCGGCTATACTCATTATTTCGTTTATAATTCATTCGGCTCCGAAGCCGATACGCTTCAAATAATTTTTTGGCTTTTAAAAGCGGGCAAGTCGGTTTATTTGCCGCGTGTTGAGGGCGAAAATATAGTGCCCGTGCCGTACGGAAGTTTTAAAACGGGAGCGTTCGGCATTTCCGAGCCGCAGGGACAAGCTTATAAAGGCAAAATCGACGTAACCGTAACGCCGCTTCTTGCAGTCAATCCAAAGGGATTCAGAATAGGTTACGGAAAAGGTTTTTACGACAGATATTTTAATTGCGGCGAGTCGTTAAAAATAGGTTTGGGCTATTATTTTCAGATAGAAGATTTTTCAGAGGACGAATGGGACGTAGCATTGGACGAATTTGTTTGCGAAAGGGGGATTATTAAATTTGGAAACTCAATTAACGGCGGAAGAAAAACGTAAAAAATTTTTATATGAAATAAAAGATTTATTTGCCGGCGCGGCTTTTCCGCTTATGCTTATGTTAATTTTAAGCGCATCGGTTATAAGTTTTTCGTCTACCGATGAAAAAGCTCTCAGCGCGGTTATTCTTGTCTTCGGCGAGCTGCTTTTAATAGTAGCATATATTATTTTCGGCAAGCAGAGCGGAGTTGTTGCCGTGCGCAGAACCGTTCAGCACGAAAAAAAGCGGCAGATAGGTTCAGGCGATTTAAAGGTTAAGTTCAAAACAGGCGAATACGCTCTTTATAAGGGTTTTTTAATAGGCTTTATAAGCTGCATTCCGTATATAATCGTACAAATTATCGGTAGCTCCGCGCCCAACAAAATATGCGATTTTCTGCTTATTTATGCTTTCGGCTGGGCGTATTTTCCGCTTTCTTACGCCGGTGTTACAGGCTGGCTGAATTTGTTAACGGTTATACCGCTTACCTGCGTGCACGCAGCAGCTTATTATTTAGGCGCAAAGTCGGAAAATAAAAAGCAGGCAAAAGTTGCGGAAATTCAAAACATTAAGGGTAAATCCTGAAATTTATGAGAATAATCAGCGGTAAATACAGAGGAATGAAACTTGCGGAGTTTTGCGGTATATCCATAAGACCCACGGCGGACAGAGTAAAGGAAAGTCTTTTCAATATTTTAAGCGGCGAAATAGGCGGCGCGCGCGTTTTGGATTTGTTTTGCGGCAGCGGTAATTTGGGGATAGAATGTTTGTCGCGCGGGGCGGCAAGCGTGCATTTTAACGATATTTCCAAAGACAGCTTAAACGTTTTAAATAAAAATTTGAAAAAAATAGGCGCGGCAGAAGCTAAGGTAACAAATTCCGATTATGCTGTTTGTTTAAAAAGCGCAGCGCCGTTTGATTTGATTTTTATAGACCCTCCGTATAAAACGGAATACGGAAAAATTGCGCTTGAAATTATAGGCGCCGAAAAGCTGCTTTTAAAAAACGGAATTGCCGTTTTTGAAAGCGATAAAAGTTTTTCAGCCGAAACAGACGGGCTGGAATTATATGACGAACGTAAATACGGTATTACGTATTTAAGTTTTTTCCGTTTAAAATAAGTTGAACTTTAAAGAGGCAAAAATGAAAAAATGCGTGTTTTCAGGCACTTTTGACCCACCCACTACGGGACACGAAAAAATAATTGAAATTTGCCGTAAAATTTTTGACGAGGTAGTGGTTGCGGTTATGATTAACCGCGAAAAAACGCCGCTTTTTACGGTTGAAGAAAGACTTGCGCTTTTAAATAAAATGTACTCAAATTGCGCAGGCGTAAAGGTTTGCGCGTTTGAAGGCGCCGCCGTAGATTTGTTAGAGCGTGAGAATACGCCGTTTTACGTACGCGGAGTACGCGATTGTTTAGACTTTGATTACGAAAACAGAAACTATTTTGCAAGCAAAAAATTAAAAGCAGATTTAGTGGAAATTTACATTCCGGCAGACCAAGATTCGCTGCAAGTAAGTTCTTCGCTTATACGTAATTCCGTTGCGTTTAAAAAGCGTTATTCGGCATATATTCCCGCATCAATTAAACAGGAAGTAGAACAATTACTTAAGTTAAAAGGTTAAAAGCGCTTAATTTATATGCGCAGGAGATTGCAATGTTTATTAAACAGGTTAAAATACCCGACCCCGAAGAAATAGTTGCGGCGATACCGCTGCCCGAAAAATTAAAAGCCGTAAAAGCCGAACGCGATAAGCTTATAAAAGAGGTAATTACGGGCAAAAGCGAAAAACTTATAATTATTGTAGGACCTTGTTCCGCGCACGAGGCAAAGCCCGTTTTGGATTATGTTGAAAAGCTTGGCAAGCTTAACGAAAAGGTTAAAGACAAGCTTGTGCTTGTGCCCAGAATTTACACTAATAAACCCCGTACAAAGGGCGTAGGGTACAAGGGTATGTTTTCTCAGCCAGACCCTACTAAGGGCGAGGATATTTTAAAGGGCATTTACGCAATACGCGATTTAAACGTTAAAGCTATAAACGCAAGCGGACTTGCCGCCGCCGACGAAATGCTTTATCCCGCAAATATTCATTATGTGGAAGATTTATTGTCGTATATTGCGGTCGGCGCGCGCAGCAGCGAAAATCAGCTTCATAGATTGGTTGCAAGCGGCATAGACGTTGCGGTGGGAATAAAAAATCCTATGAGCGGTTCTGTAAAGGTGCTTTTGAATTCTATTTATGCTTCGCAAAGCGGGCAGGTGTTTAAGCTTAACGGCTGGCAGGTAAAAACAACGGGCAATAAGCTTTCACACGCAATTTTGCGCGGCGCGGTAGACGGATACGGCAACGATATTCCCAATTTCCATTACGAAACGGTTATGCAGGTTGCCGAAGGCTATGCGGCATCTGGTTTGGAAAATCCGGCGATAATCGTCGATGCAAACCATTCGAACAGCGGCAAAAAATTTAAACAGCAGATAAGAATTTGCGAAGAAGTAATGCAGAACAGGCAGTATGATAAAGACTTTAAAAATATAGTTAAAGGCTTTATGATAGAAAGCTTTTTGGAAGAAGGCTGCCAAACCGAAGATAAAGTTTACGGCAAATCCATAACGGACCCGTGCTTGGGCTGGAACGACACCGAGCGGCTTATTTGCGATATTGCGGAGAAGGTGTAAAATGAAGACTGCGTATCTCGGACCTGAGGGCAGTTACAGTATGCTTGCGGCGCGCAAGCTTTGCAATGACGGCGAAATAAAAGAATATAAAAATTTTTCCTCTGTTATGAACGCTTTGCTTTGCGGCGAGTGCGATTATGCGGTATTGCCCGTAGAAAACAGTTTGAACGGCGGAGTAAACCAAAATATTGACCTAATTCAAAATACTCCTAATATTATTGCAATAGCCGAAACTGCTGTTGAAATAGACCATAGACTTGCTGTTTTAAAAGGTACCGATTTACGCGGTATTTCGCGCATATATTCGCACCAACAGGCTTTGGCGCAATGCGACGGATATATAAAAAGCAACTTTCCTAACGCGCTTTTGGTTGCAACGCCGTCAACGGCGGCAAGCTTAAATCTTTTAAAAAGTTCCGCAGACGCCTGCATAGTCGGTGCGCATACAAAACGAGCGGAAATTACTCTTTCACAAGAAAACATTTCAGACGAAAAGTGCAACGTAACTCATTTTCTTTTATTCAGAAAAGGCGAAGCGGACGAATTTACTCACACTGAAAAAATATTTTTTTCGGCAACCTGTCCGCATTGCGCAGGCGCTCTTTTAAAGCTTTTAAAGCCTCTTTCCGACGGCGGTATGAATATGACCAAAATTCAATCCAGACCTATTAAAGACGAAGTGGGTTCTTATAGATTTTTTATAGAAGCGGACGGCGATTACGCCTCCTTACAGGTTAAATCGGCGCTTGAAAACGTTAAAAAAGCTTCAACTTCGTTCAAGCTTTTGGGCGCATATTGATTTATGCGATTACAAGCAGAATCAAAAAGCACAAAGCGGCTTGCAAAGCTTTAACGCCTATAAATTTTAAGGCGCTTACGCCTGTTTTTATAAGGTAGCTTAGTTGCTGCAAAATTATGGATACGCCGCCGAAAGTTATTAAAAATCCCGCCGCGGCAATTTGCATTGTACCGCCGCCTGCATTTTGCGCAAGCGCCCTGCAGCCGGTAGTCGCTTCTATCAAGCCCAAACAAAAAGCGGAAGAAGTTTGTCCGTCTAAAAATAAATTAAAAAATTTTTCAAGCGGATACAATAGATTGAAGTCTGCGGAAAAAGTTGCCGCAACAAAGAAAAACGCAATAAATCCTCCGGCTACGGCAACGGAAATTACCGCGCCGTAAAACGCGTTATACAAAACGTTTTCGTCAGGTTTTTTACGTGTTTTGGCATATTGTTTGGGTTTGCCGGAAAATAAAGAAACTATAACGGATACAAGCGTAACCGCTATAATGTGCGCGGCTAAAATTTTTACGCCTGCAAGTTTATCTCCGAACATTTTAAATCCAACGCTGCCTACAATAAACAGCGGTCCCGACGTAGAAGCTATGTATGAAATTCTTTTGCTTTCCGTCTTGTCAATAACTCCGCTTTCGTAAAATTCTCCTACTACGCGGCTGCCTGCCGGATAACCGGAAAATAAGCTTAACACAAAAATTGCCGCGGCTGCAGGCGGAAAATTGAGCTTTTTAGAAAACTTTTTAAGCGGTAAAGCGGCTTTTTCCGCCATACCGGTTTTAACCAAAATCAAGGTTATTACCATAAACGGGAACAGGGAAGGCAGTACGCATTCCGCCCACATTGCAAATCCCTGAAAGCAGCAGCCTACGTACCGTTCCGGATAAATTATTATTGCCGCGCCGAATATAAGCAAGGCGATTCCCAATGCGGAAAATTTAACGTATTTAGAAAATTTATATCTTTTTTTCATTACATAAATAAAATTATTTTTTTAAAGGTGTTTTTATGAGTAAAACTTTAGGACTTGCATTAGGCAGCGGCGGCGCGCGCGGAATTGCGCATATTGGTTTTTTACGCGCTTTGGAAGAAGCCGATATTAAACCAGATTATATAGCGGGCTGCTCAATGGGCGCGGTAGTAGGCGGCTGTTATGCAAGCGGAATACCCTCGCTTAAAATCAAAGACGTGCTTTTGGATTTGAAGATGCGCGATATTTTGGATATTTCAACTGCGGTAATAACCAAAATGTCTATTTTAAGAAGCAAAAAAATGGAATCGCTTTTGCGCGAATATCTAGGCGATAAAAAGTTGGAGGATTTGGATATTCCGTTCAGGTGCGTAGCCACAGAACTGCTTTCGGGTCAGCTTCACGTTTTTAAAGAAGGCGACGCAGTTCAGGCAATTAAAGCTTCAAGCACAATCCCCGCGGTTTTCAGACCTGTTAAAATGAACGGCAAAATGTTTGTTGACGGCGGTTGTTTGTGCCGTGTGCCCGTAAAAGCGGTTAAAGAAATGGGCGCCGACGTAGTAGTAGGCGTAGACGTACTTAAAAATACTTTCGAACCCGTTGAAAAAATCCCCAACATTTTAATGATGGTGTTGCGCGTTTTCGATATTATGGACAGCCATCAAACCGAGCAGGCGCGTAAAATAGAAAAAAATATGTGTGACTTGCTTGTTGCTCCCGAAATGAAAGGGATGAGTCAATATGTTATAAAAGATTTGGATAAAGCCTATGCAGAGGGATACGAAACGGGCAAAGCAAGCGTTAAAAAGATAAAAAAACTGTTATCGTAATTTTGGAATTATAATGGATTTGTTTGATTTAAACGGCAACGAAAACGTTGCAAAGCCGCTTGCCGAGCGTATGCGCGCAAACAACTTAAACGATTTTATAGGGCAAAAGCATATAGTTGCGGAAGGCTCGCTTTTGCGCCGCGCAATAGCGTTGGACAGACTTGGCAGCTGCATATTCTGGGGACCGCCGGGCACCGGCAAAACAACGCTTGCAAATATTATTTCGGCAACAACCAACGGCGAATTTATTAAACTTAACGCAGTGCAGGCAGGCGTTGCCGACGTAAAAAAAGCGGTTGAACAGGCGCGCGATACGCTTAAAATGTACGGCAGGCGTACATATCTTATGCTTGACGAGTGCCACCGTTTTAATAAAACACAGTCGGATTCTTTGCTGCCCGCAATAGAGCAGGGCACAATAATTTTTATAGGTTCAACAACGGAAAATCCCTATGCTTCTATGACGCCCGCAATAGTTTCAAGATGCAGAGTTTTTGAGTTTAAAAGGCTTTCGTTTGATGATATACGCGGGGCAATGGTTAAAGCTCTGTGCGATAAACGACGCGGATTGGGCGGGTATTCGGCACAGGTAGACGAGGACGCGCTTAATCATATAGCTAACACCGCGGGCGGAGATTTGCGAACGGCGTATAACGCTTTGGAACTTGCGGTTTTGACAACGCCGCCGCTTTCTGACGGCAGTATTCACGTTACGCTTTCCGACGCGGAGCAGTCTATTCAGAAAAAAGCAATGTCTTATAACGAAGACGCTTTTTACGACTATTTGTCCGCGTTCTGCAAGTCGCTGCGCGGAAGCGATGCAAATGCCGCGCTGTATTATGCAATGCGGCTTGTAGAGGGAGGCTGCGACCCAATGATAATAGCGCGCAGGTTGGTTATACATTCTTCGGAAGACGTGGGAATGTCCGACCCCAACGCGCTTGTGGTGGCAACGTCCGCAATGTACGCGCTTGAAAAAACAGGCTATCCCGAAGGTATGATTCCTATTTCAAACGCAATAATCTACGTATGCGAAGCGCCGAAAAGCAACACAGTTGTTACGGCTATGGACGCGGCTAAACGCGACGCGGCGCAAGTGCGCGACGACGACGGCGTTCCGCCTTATTTAAAAGACAACACTTTCGGAGATAAACAGACTAAGGCGCAGAGCGGTAAATATAAATATCCTCACGATTATGCAGGCGGATACGTTGAACAGCAATATTTACCGGACAAGCTTAAAGACAGAATTTACTATACTCCGTCCGATTACGGTTTTGAAAGAAAAGTAAAAGAAATACGTAAAGATAAAGGAAAAAATAAATAATTAATATAAACGAAGCCCTCCGCACATTGAATAAATGTGCGGAGGGCTTCGTTATGTTCTCTGCGGCTGTAAAAAAGAAAAAAGTATACAACAATATTTTTTTGATATTCATAAATAGGCGGACAAGGTAATAAAAATATTTTAGGAAGCCGAAAACCAAAATAATCAAAAATTGAGTTTTCGCTTAAAAAATACATAATAAGACAAACAAAGTCAAAAATCTATAGACATTGTTTGGTATTATCGGAGAAGAATTTGGTTCGCGTAATTAATTTAAAAAACATTTTGGCTTTTGTTTTAACGCTTGCAATGCTTGTAGTATTAAGCGTTTCGGCTTATTCCACGGGCGCGTATGCCGTTTTCTACGGCAACACCCCGCGGCTTTTACCTGTGTATTCGGTAGAAAGAGAAGACAAAACGGTATCTATAACTTTCGACTGTGCTTGGGGCACGGAATATACCGACCAAATTTTAAAAGCGCTTAAAGTATCGTCGGTGCGCGCAACGTTTTTTATGGTTGAATTCTGGACGGAAAAGTATCCCGAATTCGTAAAAAAAATCGACGCGCACGGCTGCGAAATAGGCACCCACTCGTCAACGCATTCTTATATGTCTAAGCAGAACGCGGAAGAAATAAAAAAAGAGCTTACAACTTCCAGCAAAGCAATAGAAGACGTTACGGGTAAAAAGGTAGAGCTGTTCCGCGCGCCTTACGGCGACTACGACGACGAATTAATCAAAACCGCGTCGGAACTCGGTTACTACACAATACAGTGGGACGTAGACAGTTTGGACTGGAAGGATTTATCCGCTTCCGACATAGCAATGAGAGTTATAAACGGGGTTAAAAACGGTTCTATAATTTTAATGCACAACAACGGTTTGCATACGGCAGAAGCCGTTCCCATAATTTTGGAAACGCTTAAAAACAGAGGATATACGTTTGTACCCGTAGGCGAGCTTATATTCCGCGAAAATTACGTAATCGACGGAACGGGCAGGCAGAAAGCGGCAAAATAAATAGGCGTTAAATGCCGCATATTACGGGGGCAACCTATAAAAACATAAAAATTTTAACGGAAAAACGTTATTTGGAGGTTATATGAATTACAACACGGAAAAAAACAATAAGGTTTACGTTTACGGCGAAATCGTATCGGAAGCACAGTTTTCTCACGAAGTTTACGGCGAAGGTTTTTACGAGTTTATGGTTAAGGTAATGCGGCTGTCCGGTCAGGCGGATATTTTGCCCGTAACCGTTTCCGAACGCATTATGACAGACGATATGAAAGTCGGCGGATACATTTGCGCGATAGGACAGTTCCGTTCCTATAATAAATTAGAAGGCGGCAAATCCAGATTAATGCTCACTATATTTGTGCGCGAACTGCTTGAAAGCCAGCCGGGCAAAAATCCCAATTCCATAGTGCTGTCAGGGTATATTTGCAAGCCTCCCGTTTACAGAACAACTCCGTTTAACAGAGAAATTGCCGATTTGCTTATAGCGGTAAACCGCAGTTACAACAAGTCCGATTATATTCCGGCTATCGCTTGGGGAAGAAACGCAAGGTTTGTAAGAAATCTTGCCGTAGGCGACAGGGTTGCGCTTTCGGGAAGAATACAAAGCCGCGAATATCAAAAAAAGCAGTCCGACGAATCTTTTTTGACAATGACGGCTTATGAAGTTTCTATTTCAAAGCTCGCCGCGTTCGACGACGATTCGGAATTCGATATAGACGAAGAATTCGACTTGTATTCAACTCCGAGGGTGTTTGAAAGAAACGAATAAAAATATTAAACCGCGTCCGAAGTTTTATAACTTCGGACAAATTTTTTTATTATTTATTTAATAAAAATGTTTGCAAAAAATAATTTACGGTACTATAATATGTGCCGAAATGAACGGAATGCAAAAATTTAAAGTAAGAAAAGTAGGTAAAACCGTAAGTTTGACTAAGGGCAACGTTTGGAAGACGTTGCTTTTATATTCGCTTCCGCTTTTCGGAAGCGCAATGGTGCAGCAGTTTTATTCGCTTATCGACTTGTTGGTGGTAGGTAATTTTGCCGCAGAAGGCGCGCTTGCGGTAGACGCTATAGGCAACGCTACGGTAGCTATAAATATTTTGCTGTCTTTTGCGTTGGGCGCAAACGGCGGTTGTGCGGTTATAGTGGCAAAATATTTCGGCTCTGGCGATAAAACCAAACTAAGGGAAACGGTAAGTACTGCGGTAATTTCGTTTTCGGTGCTGTGCGTAATTTTAATGGGCGCAGGTTTCGGATTGGGCAAACTGTCGTTACAGGCTTTGGATGTGCACGGCGTTTATTTTAACGACTGCCTTGCATATCTGTACATATATATCGGCTCGCTGCCGTTTGTTTTTCTGTACAATCTCGGCTGCGGCGTATGCTCTGCTTTGGGCGACAGCAAAACGCCGTTCATCTTTTTGGTTATATCTTCGTTTTTGAATATCGGCTTGGATTTGCTGTTTGTATGCGTTTTTCATATGGACGTTGCGGGCGCGGCTTGGGCAACGCTCATTTCTCAGGCTGTATGCTGTGTTTTAACCGTTTTTGTTCTTATAAGAAAGATTAACGCATTTAAAACCGAAGATAAAACGCGTAAGTTCAATAAATCGCTGTTTAAAGAATTGGTTATAACTTCCGTTCCGATAATTTTGCAGCAAAGCTTTGTGTCGGTAGGTAACTTTGCGGTAAACAGATGTATAAACAATCTCGACGACACGGGCGACGCGGTTACGGGTTTTACCACGGCGTTTAAACTTGTTTGTATGGCGAATATGGGCGTTGGGGCAATGACAAACGGACTTGCAAACTTTGCTTCTCAAAACAAGGCGGCGGGAGAGTTCGGCAGAATAAAACTCGGTTTTTTGGCGGTTGTGTGCTATGCGCTTACAACAAGCGTTATTTTTTTAGTGGCGTTTGTTTCTTTCTCCGAACCGCTTACAAAAATATTTATACAAAAAGATAAACTCACTCCGCAGGCAATGGAATACTCAGTACAGTTTTTAACAATCGTTTCCTGCTTTCTGCCGGCTGTCTGCGTTAAAATAGTAGGCGACGGCGCCGTGCGCGGCTGCGGCGGAAATTTGGGATTTATGATAAGCACTTTTGCAGACCTTATTTTAAGAGTGGCGTTTGTATATATTTTAACAGGCATAGGCTGGGGATTTGCGGGCGTTTGCTGGGCTTGGGCAATAGGCTGGAGTTTGGGAATGTTTTTATCGCTGGGATTTTTCTTCGGCTTAAAGTGTTTGCGCGGCGTTAAATTCTTCCCTCCCAAACAGAAAAATGCGGAGTTAAACGATTAACTTTTATAAATTGTATGTATTTGGCAGTTAAAAATTAAGCTCACGCATTGACTTAACTGTATATTAGTACTATACTTATATCATAAACTTTAAAAGAGGACCTAATATGCACCCTCAGCCTTTATTTTCGATAGGACCGTTTTCCGTATATGCCTACGGGCTTTGTATGGCAATAGGTATTATAGCGTGCTTTGCGTTTTTAATGTTCACAATGTGGAAGATGAAATTCAACGAGGACGCGGCCGATAAAATTTTGATAATAGGCGCCGCGGGAACGGGTTTCGGCATTTTTGCCGCAATGCTTTTCCAAAGCGTTTACAACTATATAGAAAATCCTTCGGCAGGCTTTTCGCTTGGCGGTATGACGTTTATAGGCGGACTTATAGGCGGCGTTTTAAGCTTTCTCGGCGTATATTGGCTGTATATTTACGTAATTGCGCCGCGTACAAAAATAAAGCTTTTGCAAAACAATATGAACGCTACGTTAACCGACGCGCTGCCGTTTATACCCATAGGTATTGTTATAGCGCACGCTTTCGGCAGATTGGGCTGTCTGTTCGGCGGCTGCTGTTACGGCAAAGTAGCAGGCGAGGGCGTTTGGGGGCTGCCTTGCTCTCAGTACGACGATTTGCTTAGAATTCCCACTCAGCTGTACGAAATGTTTTTCCTTGTTGCGCTTGGCGTTGTAATGGCGGTGCTGTATTTCAAATTCAGGTTTTACCATAACTTCGGTTTATATGCTATTGCTTACGGAATTTGGCGTTTTATAATTGAATATTTCCGCGCCGACGACAGAGGAGTATTAATACCGGGAGCGTTATATCCTTCGCAGATATGGAGTATAGTAATGGTAGTTTTGGGCGTTGGTTATATACTTTTACAGCATTACGTTCTTGCAAAGCATATGAAACACCCCGAACTTAAAAAACAGGAAGTCGAAGCCGAGCCTTCGCAGGAAGCGGCGGCGGAATAACGTTAAAAGCAAAATATCGGCAAAAGACTCGTGCTTTTGCCGTTTTTTATATTTTTTACTTTTAAATTGTTGAAAACGCTCTGTTAATATGATATAATTTTATCGATTAAATCAAGAGGAAAATATGAAAAGTCAAAGCGTAGTTACAGAACTTAGAAGAAAAGTGTTTTGCGAGGTGGCAAGGGTTGCATACGAATCTGACAACCCTTCGGCGGATTTAGAGGAAATTCCGTATTTAATTACTCCCGACGAAATACCCAAATACAGAGAAAGCATTTACCGCGAGCGGCAGATTGCCGCAGAGCGCGTGCGGCTTGCAATGGGGCTTTCCCTGCGCCCCGAAAATAAACCCGTAAGCATTACTTCCGGCGTGGATAAAAGCAATATAGCGGAAAAATATTACGAACCGCCGCTTATGCAGGTTATTCCTTCGGCTTGCGACAAGTGCCCCGATAACGAATATTACGTTACCGACCAATGCCGAAACTGCGTAGCCCATTCCTGTATAAAAAGCTGTCCCAAGGGCGCAATTTCCATAGTTAACGGAAAATCTTACATAGACCAATCAAAGTGTATTAAATGCGGCAAGTGCAAAGCTGCGTGTCCTTACGACGCAATAGCGCACCATAAGCGCCCCTGCGCTTCGGCTTGCGGCGTTAAAGCCATTTCTTCCGACGATTACGGCAGGGCTCATATAAATACCGACGTATGCGTTGCCTGCGGTCAGTGTATGTCGGCTTGTCCGTTCGGCGCCATTGCCGATAAATCCCAAATTTATCAGCTTATTCAGGCTATAAGAAAAGACGACGAAGTGGTTGCGGCGGTTGCCCCTGCAATCGTAGGGCAATTCGGACCCGACGTTACGCCGGGAAGAATGAAATCGGCGCTGCTTGCACTAGGTTTTAAAGACGTTTACGAAGTTGCCGTAGGCGCGGACGTTGGCTGCGTAGCGGAAGCTCATCATTACGTAAAAGAAATAGCAACGGGCAATTTACCGTTTTTGTTTACAAGTTGTTGCCCTGCCTGGGCCGTGCTTGTTAAAAAGCAGTTCCCCGACCTTGCATCGCAAGTATCAAGAGAGCTTACTCCAATGGTGGCAACGGCGCGTTCTATAAAAGTTAAACGCCCTAATGCGCGCGTGGTATTTATAGGACCTTGCGCCGCGAAAAAGCTTGAAGCTTCAAGAAGAACAGTGCGCAGTTACGTTGATTTTGTTATTACGTTTGAAGAACTTGCGGGAATGTTCGATGCAAAAGGTTTAAAACTTAACGAGCTTGAAGAACTTCCCGTAAACATCAAAGCCACGGGCGCAGGCAGGGGCTATGCTTGCTCGGGCGGCGTTGCAAGCGCAATAGAAAACTGCATAAACGAGTATTATAACGGAACGGAAGTTAAAATAAAGCACGCCGAAGGGCTTTTTGAGTGTAAAAAGGCGCTTATGCTTGCAAAATCCGGTAAACTTAACGGTTATATGATAGAGGGAATGGGCTGTCCGGGCGGCTGCGTGGCAGGCGTAGGCACTATTATCCCTCCCGAGCGCGCAAAGGCAGAGGTAGACCGCTTGGTTAATAGCAGTGCGGAAAAAGTACCGCCCAAAGAAATGGAAGACTTGGCGGAAAAGCTTACTAAAATGGATTGATAAAAGCCCCGCTTCCGCGGGGCTTTAAAAACAGAAAATCTGTCAATAATAATTTGTAACAGGTGAAATATGTACGATATAGCTATTATAGGCAGCGGGCCTGCCGGAGTTTCGGCTGCGCTTAACGCAAAAATACTGCAAAAACGGTTTATATGGTTTTCAAGCGGCGCCGTTTCCGAAAAGGTTGCGCGCGCCGAACTTATAAAAAACTACCCCGGACTGCCCGATATAAAGGGCGGCGAACTTGCGTGGACGCTTAAAAATCACGCCGAAAGTATGGGTATAGAAATTACCGAGCGCGTAGTTACGGGTATATACGAAACGGGGGATAAATTTTCACTTACCGTAGGAAGCGATATATTCGAAAGCAAAACGGTTATACTTTGCATAGGCGTTCAAAGCGTAAAGCCGGTGCGCGGAGAGGAGCAGTTTTTGGGGCGCGGAGTAAGCTATTGCGCAACTTGCGACGGTTTTTTATATAAAGGTAAGACAATAGCCGTGCTGTGTACGGATAAGCGTTTTGAACACGAAGTTGAATATTTGTGCAAACTTGCACATAAAGCTTACGTAATTCCGCTGTATAAATACTGCCAAATAAATATGCCGAATACGGAAATTATTGTTGATACCCCTTTGGAATTTGCAGGGGATTTAAAACTAAAAGAGGTCTGCTTTAAAAATAAAAAAATAGAAGTAGACGGCGCGTTCGTGCTTCGCGGTGCGGTTTCGCCTGCAACGCTTGTGCACGGATTGCAAACCGAAGGAGGACATATAGTTGTAAAGCGCGATTGTTCCACCAATATAAACGGAATATTTGCCGCGGGCGACTGCACGGGCAGACCTTATCAATACGCAAAGGCGGCAGGGGAGGGCAATATCGCAGTTCACTCCGCAGTGGAATTTTTGGATAAAAAATAATTGTTGTTTTTATAACAAAACGGTAAAACTGAGCGTTTATAAAACGCTCAATTTTTTTCTTGCAAAAAACTTAAAAAAATGATAGAATAAATTTATGAAATTTACCGAGGTTACAATTCATACAACCACAGAGGGCAGCGAACTTGTCGCCGACGTGTTGTGGCGCTATACGGGCTACGGAGTGGCAATTTCCGACGTTAAAGACGTTATCGCCCTGCAGCAAAATAAAGCTATGTATTGGGATTATATAGACGAAAATCTTACTTGTGCGCGTTCCGACGTTCTTGTAAAAGCTTTTATTGCAAAAGAGCAAACAAACAATACTCTGCCGCTTATACGTGCTGATTTAAACGAACTTGCCGTAAACAGCGCAGGATTAACCGCTCTCGGCAGTTTGGAGTGCACTCGCCGCGAAGTAGAGGGCGACGATTGGATAGAAATTTGGAAAAAACATTTCCGTCCTATACATATAGGCGAAAAAATTGTCGTATGCCCCGAATGGATAAAATATGAAAAGAAGCATTATGAACAAGTTGTTAAATTAGACAGCAATATGGCTTTCGGCACGGGCGAGCACGAAACTACAGCTATGTGTTTAAAACTTTTACAGCAATATTTAACGCCGCACAGCGTATGCATAGACGTAGGCTGCGGCAGCGGAATACTAGGAATTTCCGCAATAAAGCTGGGCGCCGAATACGCTTACTTAACCGATATAGATTTTGTTGCGGTTGAAAGCGCAAAGCACAACGCCGAAATTAACGGAGTAGGTTCGCAAGTTACCGTTGCGCATTCCAATCTTTTGGATAACGCGCAGATAAAAGGCGATATTATGCTTGCCAATATTACCGCGGAAATTCTCTGCTCGCTTGCCCCGTCTATACCTAAAAATTTGAAAGAGGGCGGCGCGCTTATTTTAAGCGGTATTATAGAAAGCCGTTTGGAAAAAGTTATATCAACGTTTACAGAACAAAATTTAAAGCTTGAAAAACAGCTTAACGAGGGCGAGTGGTTCGCTCTCTCGTTTAGATTATGAGTACGCCTAAAAGATTTTTTATTGATAACCCTAACTATCCCGACAACTCCTGCGTATATTTGGAAGGCGAAGAATTCACGCACGCAAAAACCGTTTTGCGCGTTGAAGAAGGCGCCGAAATCGTGCTGTTGGACGGTAGCGGCAAAGAGTATTCGGCAATAGTATCAAAAATAGAAAAACACCGCTTAACGGCGCATATTACGGGGGCAACCGTAGGGGAAAAGGAACCCAAGACGGAAATTTACCTGTTATGCGGCGCGTTAAAAGGCGATAAAACCGAACTTGTGGTGCAAAAAGCGTGCGAGTTGGGAGTTTCGCGTATAGGTATTTTTTCTTCGGAATACTGTTCTGCGTTTATTAACGCAAATAAAATAGAACGCCTTAAAAAAGTGGCAAGAGAATCGGCTAAACAGTGCCTGCGTTCGGTTTGTCCGCAAATTGTTTATTTTGATACGCTTGAAAAAGCTCTGCAAGACGCTTCGCGCTGTAAAAACAAGCTTTTTGCGTGCGAATTTTTGCATACTTCGCAAGGGGATATCTCGCAGATAAGCGGTTCAACTGCCGTAGTTATAGGAAGCGAAGGCGGCTTTTCGGAACAAGAATTTAATTTGGCGCAACAGCTTGGATTTAAAGGCATATCGCTTGGCAAGCGCATTTTACGCGCCGAAACTGCGGCAATTTCCGCTTGCGCATTGGCGGCTTTTGCTTTGGGGGAACTTAAATGAAAGCCGTAGTATTTACGTTGGGTTGTAAGGTAAACGAAGTTGAAAGCGCTTGCCTGATGTCGGCTTTGGAAAAGCAGGGTTTTGAAGTGAGCGACAAACTCGGTTACGCGGATATCTATATTTTGAATACTTGCGCGGTAACGCGCGAAGCCGAAAAAAAGAGCCGTCAGCTTATTGCCCGCGTAAAAAAGTACAACAGCGAAGCCCGTATATTTGTATGCGGTTGCGCTTCCGAAAAAACATCTTCTGCATTTGTTGAAAAAGGAGCCGTATTTGTTTGCGGAGCGAGAAACAAAGAAGAAATAGTTGCGGCGGTTGCAAAAGATTACGGCGTAGAAAACTGCGGACTGCTTTTTCCCAAACAAACAAAAACAAGAGCGTTTATTAAAATAGAGGACGGCTGTAATAATTTTTGTTCGTACTGTATAATTCCCTATCTGCGCGGCAGGGAAAAATCGCGTTCAATCGAAGATATATTGGGGGAAATAGCGCAATGCGACAGCCCGGAGATTGTTTTAAACGGTATAAATATCTCCGCTTACGGTTACGGAAACGTAACGCTTACGCATTTGATACGCGCGCTTAAACCCGTAAAAAAACGCATACGGCTCGGTTCGCTGGAATGTAACGTAATAACTGAAGAACTGTTAGACGCGCTTAAAGAATTATATGATTTTGCGCCGCAGTTTCATTTGTCTTTGCAAAGCGGCAGTACGCGCGTATTAAAGGCTATGAACAGGCACTACACGCGAGAAGACTATTTGCAGAAATGCGAAATGATTTACAGCCATTTTCCTTGTGCCGCCATAACAACCGATATTATAGCCGGTTTTGCAACCGAAACGGAAGAAGAATTTGAAGAAAGCTTATCCGCAATTAATAAAGCGGGATTTGCGCGGGTGCACGCTTTTGCGTTTTCTCCGCGAGAGGGTACGGCTGCATTTAAACTTAAAGACGTTGCGCCTAATGTTAAATCTTTGCGCCTGCACAGGCTTTTAAAAGCGGCTGAAATTGCTTCGTTGAAGTATATAGAGGGGGCAATCGGCAAAAATTACAGTTTTATTTCAGAAGAATACGACGGAGAATATACAACGGGATATACTGGTAATTACATAAAAGTTTACGTGCGCGCCCAATTAAGCTCCGGTAAAATTTATAAGGTTATATTGAAAAATCAATTTAAGGAGGGGGCTTTTGCCGAACTTGTTTAAGTCGGAAAACAGAATAAACAACGTATTTAAGCGGTTCTTTTACCATACGTTCCGTCCGCGCGGAGTTGAAGATTATAAAGAGTTTTTAACTAGGGGCGCAGGCGGAGAAAACAACGAAAACGCGGTATATCCTTGGGTGTACGCACGCGTGTTCGTATTTTTTCTGTGCATTTTCGCATTGATGGCGGCAACCTCTTATTTGTCTAATTTAATGACATACCCCACAGTATTGCTTACGGGGGCGGCTTTTACAAATATAACGGCGCTTACTCTTGCGTACGAACTCTATCCCAAGCGCGACTTAGCGTTTTTACAGGTTATAATTATTATGCTTGCAGGAATGGCTGTTTCGGTTTTTATTATCGACGTTGGTTATTATTTATATAACAGCGGCGGATGGACAGGCGTTGTTTGGACTGCCGGACTTGAAGATACAAGTAAGGCTATAGCCGCAATTTTGCTTATAGTGTTATTTAAAAACCGCAATCCGCTTTTCGGATTTGTAGCCGGCGCCGCCGTAGGCGCTGGAATGTCCGTTTCCGAAGATATGGGTTATATTTTTTGGCGGTCGCACAACGTGCTTTATCCTGACTACCCAGTTGCGGTAGAAGTTGCTGCGGTGCGTTGCGGTTCTGCATTTTTTACTCACTTGCTCTGGACTGGATTTATAGGCTGGGCATATTTAAAATTTAAAAAACCGTTCATAAATTTTAAGTTTTGGGGCGTTTGTTTATTTAGCGCAGCTTTGCATTTTCTTTGGGATATGCCTATTGCGGAAGGCTTGCTTATTGCGGTATATATTTTATGTTCCGTTGCGGCGTCGATATTTGCAGTATTTGCTGTGTTAAAGCCCCAACTTAAAAAAGGCGCGTGTTTGCAAGCGCAGCAGCTGTGTATTTGCAGTAGGGAATATTCAAACGCATTTTACGCTAAACATAACAAAACTGCAAAATACCGTTGTTTATGCAATGTTACGTCTGCGCTGACTGCTGTTATTTTAAGCGTTTTATCGCTTACCGCAATTTACATAAATCCAGGTTACAGATATGAGTCGATGGAATTTGACAGTGCTGAAAAGTTTGTTAATTTTGTGCATTCCGGAATGGTAATTCCCGTTAATTACGAAAGAAGATATTCACATTTTATTACAAACAGTTCCGAACTGTACGAAGACGGCAAACTTGTTGCCGCAACTCAAAAGGTAACCGACGGCGTAAGTAAAAAAATTATATATTTTTACGATTACGTATTTTTGCGTGAACCGCACGACGATGAGGATTTAAAAACGCAAATCGTATTGCGCGACGTAAGAGTTTGGGTTGACGGATTAACTTATAACGTGCAAACTATTTATACTCCCAATCAAACCGTTAAGTTTTTTATGATTAATTCCAAGCTTCGCGGTTATGCAAGTCAGGATTCTTTATACATAAGCTATAAAAACGGAAAGTTTAAGGTGCAGCTGCGCGAACAGTACTATTACGGAAAGCCGTGGCTGATAGGCATATGCAGTGCGGCAGGGGCGTCTGTATGCGCTTGCGCCGCTGTAGTAATAACAATGAAAATAAAAATAAGGAGAAATAAAAATGACTGACAAGAACTGTGTTTTTTGTAAAATCGCCAACGGAGAAATCCCGTCCGAAAAGGTTTACGAAGACGAAAAAATGCTGGTTTTTAAAGATATAGAGCCTAAAGCAAAAGTGCATTTGCTTGCAATAGCAAAAACGCATTTCAAACTTTTATCGGACGCGGACGAATGCGGTATGGAAAATATAAAGTATATGCTTGCAAAAATTCCGCAAATTGCGGTTGCAAACGGCTGCAAAAACGGCTATCGTCTTATTATAAACCAAGGCGACGACGCCGGACAAACGGTTTTCCATTTGCATATTCATATTCTTGGCGGAGAAGTGCTGCCTTGGTAAAATAATAAAAAACGCGGCGCGAAAATAATTCGCGCCGCGTTTTTTTATGCCTTAAAACTTAAAAAATTCAATTTAAATAGATTGATAAATATTTTTTACCGCGGTTTTAATTTTGTTTTTCAAAGCTTCCGGCTGCAAAACTTTAACGGCTCCGCCGTAACTTAATATTTTATTTACAAGCGCGTTGTCGTTAGGTTGAGTAATAGTTGCAATAAGCGCGTTGCCGTAAGGCTCTATATTGTCAACACCCAGCCATTCCTCAACGTCCGCAACCGAGTTTTTATCTATTTCCAGCGTAATATCTATAAGTTCGTTTTCGGTATAATAAAAATTTAAATCTACATCGTCGCGTGTAAACGGTTTTTTTTCAAACGTTCTGTCCGTAAACGCTGCCGAACGGATTCTGCCTATTTTAAAAGTTCTGAAATTTTGCTTTGTGTGGCAAAATGCATACACGTACCAAACGTTTTGTTTAAATACCAAAACATAGGGGTCTATAACTCTTTTAGAATGTTCGCCGCTTCTGGATATGTAATCAATATTCAAACTCAAACATTCGTTAACGGCTTTTTCGCAAACGCGCATTTTTTCCGAAAACTTTTTGTTATCGCCCCAAGTTCCGCCGTCTACTATAATATTACCGCAAACCGAAAGTTCGCGCTTTTCGCTTTTTTGTTTGCTTTCAAGTTTTTCGCGCGCGGAAATCAAATTTTCGTCGTTAATCTGCGAACTCATAGCGTTAAGAGCGTTTATAGTAGCCGCATATTCTTCGCGCGTAAAATAGCCTGCCGGCAAGCGGTAAGTATCGGCAATGGCAAGACCTCCGTATCTTCCGCGCGAAACGTCTATCGGCACGCCGCAAACTATCATTTCTTCAACGTATCTGTACACGCTGCGCACCGAAATTTCATAACGTCTTGCAATTTCGTTGGCGGTCATTTTTCTTTTGTTTAACAATAAAGTTAAAATTTTAAACATAACCGTATATTTCATCGTATTTTTTCCTTCTGTTTCGCATAGTATAAACCACGCGGAAAATATTTTTAAAAATTTTATCATATATGACAGTATTTGTCAACATTAATATGTAAAATGATAGGTGTAAAGCAAGGAGGAAAACAATGAACTTTACGGCGTATATAGAAAGACAAAAAAATTTAATAAGACACCGCCATGACGGCGAGACTTTTATAATAAATAAAGAAGGCGTAACGCCGCTTACCGAAAGCGAAAAAATTTTATGCGAGCTATCCGATTTAAAAGGGCTTAACAAACGCGAGCGGCTTTTACTTAAAAAGGAGGCGGTATGATTAATTATATAAAAAAGGCTTTTAAATTAGTTGCTGTAATATCTGCGACAATACTTTTGGTTATGTTTTAAAAAATTAAAATTCAACCGCCTGCAAGATTTTTCTTGCAGGCGGTTATTATTAACGGTTTAAAGAAAATGCTTTTATCAAATTTTCCAAAGAAGCTTTTTGTGCCGGGGTTAAACGTTTAATTGCATAAGTTAAAGCCGCGTCTGCGGTGTTGAAAACCGTATTCGCGGTTTTTTCTCTGCCGAACAATTCATCTATCGTTACTCCGAAAAAATCCGCTATTGCAGCCACAGTCGTTAAGTCAGGTTCGGTAACTCCGTTTTCCCAGTTGCTTACGTTGCGCTGTACGGTAGAAAGTTTTTCAGCTAACTGTTTTTGCGTAAGCTGCGCTTCTTCGCGTAGCTCTTTAATTATAAGCATATGCAAATTATTAACTCTCCTTATCAAAATAATACCATAAAAATTGCTGAAAAACTGTTGACAAAGTAAATAATTTGCTGTATTATGAGCATATAATAGTAAAAAAAATGCTAAAAAGAGGCTAATACAATGGTTAAACTGATAAAAAAATTAAAATTTGCGCTAATTTTAGTATTATTTGCGATTTTTAGTTTGTCGGCTTTGGTTTTAGTAATAGATAAAAGCGGACAATCGGCAAATGCAAATACAAACGGAAACAAAATAGAATTAGGCGCTAACGAAAACGGCTTTAATACCGAAGGTTTAAAACAGCTTTTCAATGCAATAAGCGGTAAGGATAAAACCGATTATTCTACTTTGAAAAACGGTTTAAACATAAAAAACGCGCAGCAGATAAACTCATACGTTACTTTGGGAGGATATAATTGGAACGTAGTTTATGCTTCTGTTGCGGACGGAGGCGACGTAATTGCAACGCTTTGGCTTGCCGAAAGCAGTTTTAAAGCAAATTGGTCTTATGGCTGGTGTTCGGATTATTCGGGGGTAGGGGTGTCTTCCAATGTTAAGTATCCTTGCAATTACTACAGCACAAGCTACATAAGAAGCTTTTTAACAGGTTCCGTTTACGCATATGTTGACGGCGCGGATTTGGTAAATACAAACGGCGCGGTTGGCAACGTAGTAACGCATCTTTCCGCAAAAGGCGAACAGAATGAGGAACTTGCTGCATTTTTAAACAGCTATTCAAAATATATAGTAACGCCGTCAAAAGTTAATTGGCAAAGAACGGAAAGGGCAAAAGATTATATAAGTTCATATACGACATACGATATTCCCAACGAATCGGCGGCAAACATTCCCAATGCAAATTGGGCTGCCAATATAAAGGGCGCGGCTCGCGGCACAATGAATTATACAGCAATAGGCAGTGCAGGCAACGGTACTTCGGGTTCTGGAACGGATTACACAGCTTGGGCAAACGATTTTCTTTGGATTCCAAGTCTTACCGAAACGGGTTTCGGTAATGAAGGCGGAATGTGGAATTTAAATTCGGATATAAGAAAAGCAAGCTCATATACTTGGGTACGTTCGGCAACATATAACGATTCTTCGCAAACGCGCAACCTTAATTCGGTAGGAATTAACAGCGGCGGCGGTCCCAGATATTCTCAGGTTTGCCGTCCGGCATTTCATTTAAATTTAAATAAAGCCGCAAAAGCGGCGGGGCTTATTGTTGAAAGCACTTGGGCAAGCGAACAAGCCGAAGGAATAATTTTGGAAAATTCCGATACGGTTGCCGTTGCCGTTTTTAATAATACCGAGCAAGCTGTAAAACTTTCCGCGCCGTCCGCCGCTTTAAAGCAGGTTGTTGTAACTTCCGACGGCAACGCGCAAGCGCTGACTGCAAACGATAAAAATTTGATTAAAGAAAAAAACGCAGGAACTTATACTGTTACTGAGGAGCTTGCGGAAGGATATTGTTGGTTAGACGAAACTACCGCTTTGAAAACCGTAATTTTTAAAATAACTCCCAAAATAATAGAAGAAATTATTTGGAATATTCCGACAACTATCGTTTATGACGGAACCGATAAATTAAAGCAAATCGAAGCGTATTTTGTAAATCTCGAAGGCAAGCAAGTGGCTTTGGAACCCGTTTGTGTTGAAGGTTTTGACGGAATTAGCGCAGGAACGCAAGAAATTACGGCACAAATATCCGATAGTAATTATGAAATATCGGAAGAAAACACGCAAAATTCGGTTAAAGAATTTTTAATAGAAAAAGCTCAAATAAGGCTTACTTGGAATGTAAAACCGCAATATTATTATAGCGGTACCAAGCAGCAGCCGGAAGTTACCGCTGAAACGGATAATTATGACGGTAAGTTGACTTTTGCAATAGTAATAACAAACTTAAATACAGGAAAAACCGTTACAGAAGCTGTTGATATGGGAAAATATAAAATAGAAGTAACGTTGGTTAACAGCGCTTCAAATTATAATTTTGATAAAACGCCTTATGTTGAATTTGAAATTTTGGCTTTGCCGGACAGTATAACAATTCATTGGGTAGGTACGGAGTTTACGTATAACGGCAAAGTAAATATGCCTACGGCGTACTATACCGTAGACGGCGGTAACGGCGCCGAATTTCCTATCGATGTAAAACTTAAAGACGGTTCTGACGGAATTAAATTGGGAACGCACACCGCTCAGGCTTTAATAGACGTTTCTAACTTTCAGCAAATAAGCGGAGATTTGCAAAAAGAATTTGAAATAACCGCCGTAAGAATTTCAATCGGCTGGATTGTAAGCGATTATGTATATGACGGCGGCACACATATGCCGCAAGCCTATTATACGGTTTTGAACGACAGTAATAAGTATCGGCTCGAGGTTAAGCTTTCAGACGGTTACGACGGAGTTGCTATAGGTTCGCAGCAAGCGGAAGTAGTTGAAATTCCCTACGGTTACAGTTTGTACAGTGAAAGCGACGAAGAAACGGCTATGCAAATGACCTGCGGTTACATTATCTATAAAAAAGTTTTAACTGTCGTTTGGGACGCAAACGGAAACTATACATATAACGGTTCGGCGCAAAGCCCTGTTGCAAAGGTTGAGGACGAAGAAGAAAATATTTTATACAGCTATTCAACTGCGGACGGAGTAACTGTTGACCAAACCGTTAATGCTGACGATTATATAGTCAAAGTATCCGCGGACGATGAATTTATAGCTTTAAGACCCGACTGTTACGAGTACACAATAAACAGAGCAACGCTTAATAAGCCGTATGCAACAGTTGCTGAGTTTGATAATTTAAATGCAGCCGAAAAGTATTTGCCAACGGGATATGACCCGAATACAATGATTTTGAGCGGCTTTGAACAAAACGGCAAATATGTTATTTGCGTAAAGTTAAAAGATAACGCCAACTATGTTTGGAACGACGGCGAAGTAACCGACGTAAACTTCTTTTTCGATTTAATTCATTCAGACATTGGGGTTGTTGAACAAAACGGCAGCATTAATTGGATTATAGTATCAATTTTAATTGCTTTGGGAGTTGTTACCGTTATTGCGGTAACGGCGTTGATAGTTGCGCTTTCGCGCAGAAATAAATCGGATGAAAATTATGGGGATAACGACGGCTTTTACGAACCGTATTTAGGTTAATACACCCCGTAATATGATTTAAATAAGCGTTATTCGGTTGTTTTCCGTTTTAAAAATTCGATTTGGCGTTAGCACAGAATCAAAACAAAATACAAATTTACCCAAAACGCGCGGCTTTGCACGTTTTACTATCCCTTGGCGGAGGCAAGTCCCAAATTGCCTCCGCTTTTTGCTTTTACTTTCAAACGAGGTTATTATAAAAAACTTGACATTATAAACAGGCGATACTATAATAAGTTTGAATAAAAAAGGAGTTTACATTATGGATTTGAAATATACAAGAAAGAATGTTTATAAAGAAGCCGACGGCAAACAGCTTGAAAAAATTTACGACTTTGCTGAAGGATATAAAAAGTTTTTAGACAGCTCTAAAACCGAGCGCGACGCTGCCGTTACAGCCAAAAAACTTGCGGAAGAAAACGGATTTAAAGAGTTTTCTTTTTCGGAAAAATTAAAAGCGGGAGATAAGCGCTATTTTATAAACCGTCATAAAAACGTGTTTCTTATAAAAGTGGGTACGGAAGATATTTCCAAACACGGCGTAAGAATTATGGTTGCGCACGTTGATTCTCCCCGTCTTGATTTAAAGCCCAACCCGATGTTTGAAGATTGCGGCTTGTGCTATCTTAAAACTCACTACTACGGCGGTATTAAAAAATACCAGTGGACGGCAATACCGCTTGCTCTGCACGGCGTAGTAATGCTCCGCGGCGGCGAAAAAAAGGAAATTTGCATCGGCGAAGACGAGGACGACCCCGTATTTTACATTACAGATATTTTACCGCATCTCGGCGGCGAACAGGCGGCAAAACCGCTTTCCAAAGCCATTGACGGCGAAAGTTTAAACGCCGTAATAGGCGGACTCCCCGCAGTTGCGGACGAGGGAGAGGAAGAAGAAAAAGAAGCGGTAAAAAGCGCTGTTTTAAAACTTTTAAATCAAAAATACGGAATGACCGAAGTCGATTTGCAATGTTCCGAGCTTTGCTTTGTTCCCGCGGGCAAGGCGCGCGACGTAGGTTTTGACAAGGCGCTTATTTCTTCTTACGGGCACGACGACAAGGTTTGTGCATATCCCGAAATGCGCGCAATATTCGACTGTCAGTCGCCGCACACGCTGGTTGCCGTTTTTGCCGATAAAGAAGAAGTGGGAAGCGACGGAACTACGGGTATGCAAAGCAAAGTTATTTCCGACGTAATAGAAACCATTTCGTCCTCGTTCGGCGCTAACCCTATAGAAGTGCGTTACAATTCAAAGTGCATTTCCGCAGACGTAACGGCAGGTTACGACCCTGCATATGCTTCGGTTTTTGAAAAAAGGAACACAACTTTTATATCTTGCGGAGCGGCTATTTCAAAATACACGGGCGCGCGCGGCAAGTCCGGTACAAACGATGCCGACGCCGAATTTATGGGCTTTATACGCGATATTTTCGAAGATAACGGAGTGTATTGGCAAGTGGGCGAACTTGGCGCCGTAGATATGGGCGGCGGCGGTACGGTTGCCAAATTTATTGCTAATTTAGGTATTGATACCGTTGACGTAGGCGTACCCGTGCTTTCAATGCACGCGCCCTACGAACTTATATCAAAAGCCGACGTTTATGCGTTGTATCAGGCTTGTATGGCTTTCTGTAAATAACTTTTAAAATAAAATAATCGCCGCGCGGTATTACCGTGCGGCGATTTGATTTTTCGGTTTAATTAATTGTTTTTATTGGGTATAAAACTGTAAACGTTTTCCAATATCTGACGCACAAACGTGCGGTATTTTTTTGCGCCTGATTCGAATAGAACGTAAACTCTGTCGTTTGAAACGCAAATTCCTTCGCTCATACAAGGTATAGAATAATCTTTTATATGCGTTTGGCTGTCTGCAAAATAAACTCTTAAAATGGCTTTGTCGGTATTGTTGGTTGTTGCCGGTGCGCCGCTTGCGGTTTTAACTCCGCTGTATTCAAAATATTCGTCGTTCAATTCAAAGTACGTTTTGCATATAGACGTTGTGTATGTGCCGGTGTCTATTTTAGACCAATCGTAAACGGACAGAGTTGAATTTTTAAGTCCGTAACTTTGCGAAAGAACCAATTTGCCGTCTGAAGTCCGTGCAAATCCCTGAACTTCTGCGGTAATGGAAATTATCTTCTGTATTTTAGGCACGTCGCCGCTGTCTTCGGAAAGATAACTCGAAGATATGCAGGAAAGCCCCGTGTTGTTGCTTGATGAGGAAGAAGTATTAATGCTGTATTCATATGCAAAAGCCGTATTGTAATCGCCGCCTGGGGTTGTTAAGCGGTGTTTTTTTGCGGTTTCGTAATTGCCTTTTCGGTAAAATTCGCCCAAATACAATTTGTCGCTTGAACTCGGGCTTGAAGTTGCGCCGTCGTCGGCGTCGTAGTAATACAGAAACGAAGCGTTGCAGTTTGCGGCAAAAGAATAGCTGAACGCAACGGATTTTTCGCCGCTGTCATCTGCGGCTTTTTTAATAATTTCTTCAGCAATGCTTTTATAGCCGGAAGACGACGCCGTTTTTGCAACAAATACGGTATCGTCGGAAGAAATCCACAAAAATGCTCCGTTTGAAGCAATTCCGCCGCAGTGCCCTGTATAATCGCTGCCGTCGGTGTTTTTCATTGTAACGTAGCCTATAAATCCGTCTTTTTCGCCCGTTACGTATATGCGCGAAGGTTTGTTTTTGAAATACGCGCTTATAAAAAAGAAATTCTGCAAAGCGTATTTTGTTTGCGTGCCGTCTTTGATTTCGGCTTTAACATTTGTTATTCCCTGCGGACACGCGCCGTCGGCAAGCCCTTCGATTTGTATCTCTTTTCTGAAATCGTCAAAATCTTTATACTCGTCGCCCCAGAACCATATAGTAATAAAAATTGCAAGAAGAACGGTTACGGAAAGCACCGCAGATAAAGTAATTACAAGCTTTTTGTGTTTCATTGCGTTTAACCCCGTGTTTTTGTAAATAAAATTATATCAATAACGCCGCTAAAAAGCAAATTTTAAACGGCGTTTGTATGCAAAAAATTTACGGCTGCCGCAAGCTTAGCTTATGGACAGCCGTAAATTTAATTCAACCGAAAATTCCTTTTAATATTATGCCGAAAATAAATGTTGCAAACGCGCCTACAAACGCCAAAAAAATTTTAAAAGTTATATCGCGTTGCTTTTGTTTTGCAGTGCGTTTAAACGCAAATCCGCTTTCTTTAAGATTAATAACGTACATTTTCTCGCCCTTGCGTTCGGAAAATATCAAATCAAAGTATCCGTCGCATTTAAGCGCGTTTAAAATATCGTCAAGCTTTTCCAATGTAATTTTGTGTTTTGCTGGCAAAACGGACAGAATATCTAACGGGGAAACAAGACAGCCGTCGGTTCCGTCGCACAGCGAATAAACTGCGGACATTACCTGATTTTCGTATTTGCTTAGCATTTATATAAGCGCAAAAACCAACGATATAATAAAACTTCCCAGCGCTCCCCCGATTAACGCCGCAAAAAACACCGTTAAAGCCGATTGCCGTTTTAACGGCTTTTCATCTTGCTGCGCCGTTTGCGGTTCAACCGATATCGGCTGCGCATTTTCGTAATTTTTTAACGGTGCAACGCAAAACATATCTCCGCCCGAATACTTAACGTCAATAAATCTATCGGATATTAGTTTTTTAAGCGCTTTGTCAAGTTCTGTTTCGTTGCGCTCCGATTCTTCCGGAAAAACTTCCCAAAATTCGTCTTCGGAAATGATAACGTATCTTCCAAGCGGAGCAAGCGAACAAATTTTTTGAAAAACGCTTTCGCAAATTCTGTCCATCACAATATAATAATGGATGTTTTTTATACTTTTTATACTTTTTATGCCGTTTTATTGCGCTGCCGCAGCCGAATATATAAGTCCGCCTATAAAAAAAGCGGAAAATGCGGCAAGCAAAACGTAACTTATAATTTTTAATATTTTTACAAATTTAAAATTGTATTTCTTTTTTTGTGCGGAAAAAAACGACAGCGCGGCTATTTCCAAAATTATAGAAGAAATAAGCGCGTATATTTTCAACGGCGAAAATGCAAGAGCAAACGCCGCCGCGCCCGCAACACACGCTGCAACGCCTAAATAAAAATAAGTTTTACCTGTGTATTGCAACGGAGTGCCGTTAGTTTCTTTTTGCAAATCTTTTTTATCTTTCATAAATTATTCCTTGCAAAGCTCCGCGTGCTTTTGCGGAGTTACATATAAAGTTTTATAGTCGTTATAAACAACAAAACCCGCCGCCGACTTAGGCGGTTTTTTTACGTTTTTGCGCTTTGTGTAATCCACGGCTATTTTGCTGCCGCCGCGCCCGTCGGAATAATAGGCGCATATTTCCGCCGCGATTTGCAAAATTCTGCCGTCCGGCGTTTTGCCGCAGCAGGCAATAATTACGTGAGAGGAGTGGTAGGCTTTAGTATGCAGCCATATATCATCCGCATACGTGCTTTTTAAAAGTCTGTCGTTTTGCAAATTGTTACGGCCGGCTAAAATTTTAAATCCGCCGCAGTCAAAACTGCGGTAAGGCGTAACTTTTGCCGCTTTTTTCCCGTCTTTGCTTTCAGCTTTTATAAGTCCGCAATTAATAAGTTCTTCCTGTGTTTCTTCAAGGTCCAAAACGTTTTCGGCGGCGCATATGTGCGAGTTTACGCTGTTTAAATAGTCTGCTTTTGCCTCGGTTTCGCGCTTTTGAACGGTAACGGAATCCAACGTGCGTTTTAATTTGGAATACTTTTTGTAATATCTTTGGGCGTTTTCCGCAGGAGAAAGCTTTTTATCTAAAACAATGTTTATTTCTCCGCCGTTTTCGTCGTAATAATTTACTGTCTTAAAGCTTGTCATACCGCGTTCAATCGCATATATATTGGCGGTAATCAATTCTCCTTTAAGTTTTATAAGCTCCATATCGGTGCATTCCAAAAGTCTGTCGTTTATAATTGCAAGCCGCTTTTCAAGCTTTTTGCAAGCGGACAAAACGGCGCTTTGCAGCTTTCTTTTCAAGTTTATAAAAGCTTTTTCGCTGCAAACGTAAGCGTAATAAGCCGATTGCGCGCTTAAAAGCGTATTGTAAATTTGTTTGTTTTTTGCGGAGGAGCGCACTTTGAAATCTACGGGTTTTCCTTCTGCAAAAGTTACGCAAGGCTCGTATTGCTCCACAAATATATAACGGTTAACGTCGGTTGCCGTTAAATTTTCTCCGTAAAAGTCAACTATGTCAAGCGCGGTGGAGTAGGATATGCCCTTAACGTTTTCAGATATAAATTTAGCTTTGTCGCCGTAAGCGCCGTCGAACGCTTTTTTTAGTCGGTTAATATCGTCCGGAGCGGCTTTTTGCTGCGGTTCGGGCAGTTTGTATTTAGCGCCGGGGAATAAAACTCTCTTTGTGTTTTCGCCTATCGCAGAAGTTTTAAGCGCGCCTGCAATTATTCCGTCCGCGGTTAAAACAACGTTTGAATATTTACCCATTATCTCCGCGTACAGCCGCATATTAACGCGTTCGAATTCCGAAGTGCACAGCAAATCAAAGCAAATAATTCTTTCTCCGTCAACCTGAAAAACGTCAAGCACTTCGGCATTCTGCAAATGCTTTCTCAAAAGCATACAAAATCCCGCGGCTGCTTTGGGCGCAGGCGTTTCGTTTTGAACTGCGTTAACGCGGCATCCGCTTGCGGCTGTGCAAATTTCAAGTTTAACCGAGCCGTTACGAGTGTATATAATAAATATCAGCAAATCTTTTTCCGGCTGAGTGATTTTTGAAATTTTACCGCCCGAAAGCAGCGATTTCAGCTCTTTGGAAATATATTTTATCGTAAACGCGTCCTGCGGCATAAAAAACCAACCTGTTTTTTAGCTGTATTATAGCTTAAAAATTTTCAAAAGTAAATTTATTTGCCGCTTTAAATCGCTTTTCAAAAGCGTTCGGTTATGCTACAATATGCTTTGCATAATAATAAATTATCGGGGTGTTCCCGCAAAATCAGGAGAAATTTATGAACTACACACAGGCAGTCGGAGAAAAGAGCACGGTTAAACTTACTATAAGCTTTACCGAAGAAGAATGGAAAGACGCTATTGCAAAAGCGTATAAAAAAACGCGCGCAAAATACGCCGTTCCCGGTTTCAGAAAAGGTAAAGCGCCTCAGCCCGTATTGGAAAATTATTACGGTAAGGGTTTGTTTTTCGAAGAAGCGTTAAATATTCTTTACGGCGAGCACTATTTTGAAATACTCGAAAAAGAAAAAGACAATTTTACGGCTGTAGGCGAACCTTCGGTTTCCGTAGACGAAATAGAAGAAGGTAAGGGTGTAACCCTCGGCGCGGTAGTGCCCGTTAAACCCGACGTGGAAATAGAAGCTTATACAGGTTTAAAAATCAAAAAGTATGAGTATAATGTTACCGATGCGGACGTTGAAAAAGAAGTTAAAAAGCTTTTGGAGCGCAATGCTAAAGCCGTTGAGGTAACCGACCGCGCGTGCGAAAACGGCGATACCGTTAATATAGATTTTTCAGGCAGCGTCGAAGGCGTAAAATTTGCCGGCGGCACGGCGGAAGGCTATGACCTTGTATTGGGCAGCGGCAGTTTTATCCCCGGTTTCGAAGCGCAGGTAGAAGGTATGAAAGTGGGAGAAAACAGAGATATAAACGTTAAGTTCCCCGAAGACTATCAATCCGACGAATTGCGCGGTAAAGACGCTAAGTTCGAAATAAAGCTTAATAAAATTACAGGCAAGGAACTTCCGGAACTTACCGACGAATACGTAAAGACTCACGGCGGCGCCGAAACGGTTGAAGACTACAAAAAGTCCGCACGCGCACGTCTTGAAAAAAGCGCCGAAAACCGTTCGCGCGACGAAACGGAAAACAGCATAATAGAAGCTATAAGCGCAAAATCCAAAGCGGAAATACCCGACGCTATGATAGAAAGCGAAATAGACAGAATTGTTCAGGATTTCTCTTACAGACTTATGTATCAGGGTATCAAACTCGAAGACTACGTTAAGTATATGGGTCAAACTATGGAACAGTTCCGCGCACAGTTTAAAGAGCAGGCTGAAAAGCGCGTAATGTCGCAGCTTATAATAGATAAAATAGTAAAGACGGAAAAATTTACCGCCGAGGACAAAGAAGTTGAAGCAAAGATAGACGAGCAGGCCAAGTCCGTAGACAAAACGCTTGAAGAATATAAAAAGAATATGGACCCCAGACAGCTCGACTATATTAAAAACGACGTTATCATTACAAAAATGTTCGATTTTTTAAAAGCAAACAACGAACTTTTTGCCGAAGATGCGGCGCCCGTTAAAAAAACGGCTAAAAAAACGACTAAAAATCAATAAACGGAGAATAACTTTATGGAACGCAGCGCACTTGTGCCCTATATAGTAGAACAGACTTCCCGCGGGGAGCGTTCGTACGATATTTACAGCAGACTTTTGGAGGACAGAATTATATTTTTGAGCGGCGAGATTGACGACGCGGTTGCAAACACCGTAGTGGCTCAGCTTATCTATCTCGAAGCAAAAGACCCTTCCAAAGATATTTCACTCTATATCAACAGCCCCGGCGGCTCGGTTTCGGCTGGCCTTGCAATTTACGATACTATGAATTACGTTAAATGCGACGTTTCCACAATTTGCATAGGTATGGCTGCGTCTATGGGCGCGTTCCTGTTATCCAGCGGTCAAAAGGGCAAACGCTACGCGCTTCCCAACAGTGAAATAATGATTCATCAGCCGTTGGGAGGAGCCCAGGGTCAGGCAAGCGATATTAAAATCGCGGCGGAACATATTTTAAAAACCAAGCATAAACTCAACTCAATACTTGCGCAGAATTCGGGCAAACCGCTTGCCGAAATCGAACGCGACACCGACAGAGATAATTATCTGTCCGCGCAGGAAGCATTGGATTACGGGCTTATAGATAAGGTTTTTTATAAAAGATAATTTATTGTAACTAATTTTCAGAGGTGTTTTTTGAAAGAAAGAAAGTATTGCTCTTTTTGCGGCAAAACCGAAGATTTGGTAAAAAAACTTATAACGGGAAAAAACGGCGCCTGCATTTGCGACGAATGTATTGAAATTTGCGGAGATATGGTAAGAGAAACCGAAGAAAACGTTGAAACTCCGGTTCCTCTTAAAACCCCAGCCGAAATAAAAGAGGAACTCGATAAATATATCGTAGGTCAGCACGAGGCAAAAAAAGTGCTTTCCGTTGCGGTTTATAATCATTACAAGCGTATTAATCATATTGCGGAAAACGCAGGCGACGGCGAAGTTGAAATAGAAAAAAGCAATATTCTTTTATTGGGACCCACGGGCTGCGGTAAAACGCTGCTTGCGCGTACTCTTGCAAAAATACTCAACGTTCCGTTTGCGTCATCCGACGCTACAACGCTTACCGAAGCCGGTTACGTAGGCGAAGACGTTGAAAATATACTTTTAAAATTAATTCAAAATGCCGACTACGACGTGCAGAAGGCGCAGCGCGGTATAATTTATATAGACGAAATAGATAAAATTGCAAGAAAAAGCGAAAACGTATCCATTACCCGCGACGTTTCGGGCGAGGGCGTGCAGCAGGCGCTTTTAAAAATAATCGAAAGCACGGTTGCAAACGTTCCTCCGCAGGGCGGCAGAAAGCATCCCCAGCAGGAATGTTTAAGACTTGATACCACCAATATACTTTTTATTTGCGGCGGCGCGTTTGTTGGGTTGGATAAAATTGTGCAAAAGCGCAGGGACGATACAACTTTGGGATTCGGCGGCAACGTAAAAGAAAACGAAGAAAACGTTTACGAAATGCTGTCCGACGTAAAACCTCAGGATTTAACCAAATTCGGACTCATTCCCGAATTCGTAGGCAGAATACCCATTGTCGTAAGTTTACATCCGTTAAATGAAGACGCGCTTGTAAATATTTTAACCCAGCCAAAAAACGCTATAATAAAGCAGTATCAAAAGCTTATAGCAATGGACGGGGTTAAACTTACCGTAGAGGACGGCGCGGTACGCGAAATAGCCAATACCGCAATCCGTTTAAAAACGGGCGCCAGAGGGCTTAGAACTATAATAGAAAGTTTTATGACCTCGGTTATGTATAAAATCCCTTCGGAAAAGAACGTAGAAGAAGTTATAGTTACGCGTGAGTGCGTAACCGATAAAGCCGAACCTAAAATTGTATATAAGCGGTCGGCATAAAACTTTTTATACAGAATACGCGGCGCCTTCCCTGTAATTTTGGGAAGGCGCACTAATAAATATAAAAGGAAATCTTATGGCAAGAAACATACCTCAGCGATTGCCCGTTGTGGCTTTACGGGGCAGAGTGCTGTTCCCCGATACAACTGTAAGTTTCGACGTAGGCAGGCAGATTTCGCTTGGCGCCGTTAAAGCGGCGTCGGCGGCGGATTCGCGTTTTTTGGTGCTTACTCAAAAGAACGCCGAAGATACCGACGTTACGCCCGACAGCGTTTATGCGGTGGGCACGGTAGTACTTATAAAACAAATAGCAAGGCTTCCGGGCGGCGGAGTGCGCACCACGGTAGAAGGATTAATGCGTGCGGCAGTGCGTTCCGTTGAAGCGGAAAACGGCGTTTTGTTTGCCGAAATAGACGAGCTTAAACCTATTCACGGCGAAAAATCGCTGGAAGAAGCTTATTTTAGAACGGCTAAAGATATTGTTAAAGAAATCTGCGCAACCGAAAGCAGAATAAACAAGGAAGCGGCTGCGCTTTTGGACAAGTGCGCATCTGCGGATTCGTTTGTTAATATTGCCGCGGCAAGTCTTCCCGTAAAAACGGAAACCAAGCAGTCGGTATTGGAATGCGTGCGCGTTGTAGACAGGCTTAGAATGCTTGACAAAATTTTAAACGACGAGTTGGAGATTATGCGGCTTGAACGCAAAATCAACGCTATGGTGCGCACCAACATAGATAAAAACCAAAAAGAATATTATTTGAGAGAACAGCTTAAAGCCATTCACACCGAACTCGGCGACGAGGGCGAGGAGCACGACGAGCTTGAAAATAAAATAAAAGAAAAAGGTATGCCCAAAGAGGTGGAAGAAAAAGCTTTGAAAGAGCTTTCAAGAATGTCGCGTATGCAGTCGTCTTCCCCAGATTACAACGTTTTGAGAATTTATATAGATTGGCTTTTGGAACTGCCTTGGAACCAAAATACCGAGGACACGGAAGAACTTAAAGCGGCTGTAAAAATACTTAACGAAGACCATTACGGTTTAGAAAAAATAAAGCAGAGAATAACCGAATATCTTGCGGTGTTAAAACTTACAGGCGGACTGAACGCGCCGATTTTATGCTTGGTAGGTCCTCCCGGAGTCGGCAAAACTTCTATCGCGGAATCCATAGCGCGTTCGCTGGGCAGAAAATTCGTAAGAATGAGCTTGGGCGGAGTAAAAGACGAAGCCGAAATCCGCGGACACCGTAAAACGTATATAGGCGCGCTGCCCGGCAGAATTATAGCAGGCATTAAAAACGCAGGGTCTTCAAATCCCGTTTTTCTGCTTGACGAAATAGATAAGCTTGCTTCCGATATGCGCGGCGACCCTGCAAGCGCGCTTTTGGAAGTGTTGGACCCCGCGCAGAACGCGACCTTCCGCGACAGGTATTTGGAAGTGCCGTACGATTTAAGCAAGGTGCTGTTTATAACCACCGCAAACGGTTTGGATACCGTACCGCGTCCGCTTTTGGACAGAATGGAGGTTATAGAACTCGGCGGTTACACCGCCGAAGAAAAACGGGAAATAGCAAAGCGTTACCTTGTTCCCAAAAAGCGATCAATAAACGGTTTGGAAGCTTCTCAGCTTACGTTTGAAGACGCGGCTTTGGATGAAATTATTACAGGCTACACACTTGAAGCAGGCGTAAGAAATTTGGAACGCGAAATAGACGCGGTTTGCCGTAAAGCTGCAGTAAAGCTTGCCGACGGCGAAGCTCACAAAATGCGCGTAACGGTTAAAAGCGTGCACGAATATCTCGGCGCGCGCAAATATGACAGAGACGCTTCGCTTGATTGCGACGAAATAGGCGCGGCAACGGGGCTTGCTTGGACGGCGGTAGGCGGAACCACGCTTACTATAGAAGTTTCGGCAATGAGCGGAAAGGGCGATATTCTGCTTACGGGCAAGCTGGGCGACGTTATGAAAGAAAGCGCACGCGCGGCTATAAGCTATATACGTTCCAACGGCGAAAAATACGGACTTGAAAGCAAAGTGTTCGAAACAACGGATATTCATATACACGTACCCGAAGGCGCAACGCCTAAGGACGGACCGAGCGCAGGTATTACAATGGCGTGCGCAATACTTTCGGAACTTACCCAAAAACCCGTTAAAAAGAGCGTGGCAATGACGGGGGAAATAACGCTCAGGGGCAAGGTGCTGCCTATAGGCGGTTTAAAAGAAAAGGCCCTTGCCGCTTATCGCGTGGGCGTTAAAGACGTAATTATACCCGCCGACAACAAACGCGATTTGGACGAAATCCCAGAAACCGTGCGCGAACAGATTAATTTTATACCAGTTAGCGACGTGTCCGCGGTATTCGAAACGGCAATTATCGGTATTACAAATGCTTAAAATTACAAACGCCGAATTTATTACAAGCGCGGCTTCTCCGTCGCAGTTTATAAAAAGCGAAAAACCTATTATTGCCGTATGCGGTAAATCCAACGTAGGAAAATCGAGTTTTATTAATATGCTTGCAAACCGTAAAAAACTTGCAAAAGTTTCAAAAGACCCCGGTAGAACGCGCCTTGTAAATTACTTCGACTTCGGGGAATTTATTCTTGCGGATTTGCCCGGTTACGGCTTTGCGCGCGTTTCAAAACAAGAAAAACAAAAATGGGCTAAACTTTTAGACGTGTTTTTTGCGGATAAATCCAATGCCTGCCACGTTTTGGCGCTTGCGGATATCCGTCATCTGCCCACAGCCGACGACAGACAGATGATAGATTTTTTATATTATAATCTTTTGCCGTTTACGGTAATAGCCACAAAAGCGGACAAAGTTTCCAAGGCGCAGGCGGCAAAGGGCGTAAAAGATATAGCGGCTGAATATAAGTGCGGCGCAGATAACGTTATTGCAACTTCCGCCCAAACGCGTTTCGGTTTGGAAAGGGTGCTTGAAGTTATAGAAGGCGTTATAACGAGAGGTAGCGCAGATGATTGAATTTTTACAAACTTCCGCAGGTAAAGCTTTTTTCGGCGTTTTAATAGCCGCAATTATAACTGTTATTATAGATTTGAATTACAGGCTTTTTACAAAGGTTGTATTGGATTTTTTAATTGCGCTTTCTGCGGTTTTATTACTTTCGCCTGTTTTGGCGGTTTGCGCAATAATATCCAAACGCCGCGCGTCGGCTGTTACGGAAAAAACCGCTTACTTGGGCTATAAAGGCAAAATTATTTATTTAAGCTCTTTTGCGGGTATTAATAACCGTTTAAAATATCTCCCTCGGCTTTTTAACGTGCTTTCGGGTAAATTAAGTTTTGTAGGCGTTAAACCAATGCGGCTTTCAGACGGCGCGTTTATGGACGATAACAGTATGGAGCGTTTTAACGCCCGTCCCGGAATTGTCTGTTCGCTTGCGCTTAACGGCTTTGAAGAAATGACATACGAAGAATCGTTCGGTTTGGATATACGCTACGTAAAGCGCAGAGAGCTGTTTACTGATATTTTTATATTGATTAAACGCGCGGTTACGGCAGTCCGCGGCGAAAGCGCGGCATTTTTGGGCGAAACTGCAAAAAAAAGTTATTCGCAGATTTTGCTTGAACGCGGCGCGGTTACGCAGTCTGATATAAAACGTGCCGAAGCTCTTGCGGCGGAGGCTGTGGAAGAAAGCGAAAAGCGCGCCAATATTTTAAAGGAAAAGTATAATTAGCGTTTGCCGCGCCATACTTATAACAAGGAGAAAAGTATGGTTATAGCAAACATCATATCTTACGTGTTGGTTCTGCTCGGCGCGGTAAACTGGGGGCTTTACGGATTTTTCGATTTCAACCTTGTAGGTTGGATATTCCAAGGATCCCGTTCCGTAGGTGCGATAATAGTTTACGCAATTATCACGCTTGCCGCTGTATGGCTTATAATTTCGCCTATAATAAGCGGACACGGTCTGCGCCTCAGAATGCGCGAACAAGCTGCGGAAAATCACTGAAAGAAAAGTACGGCGCAGAGCATTAAAGCTCTGCGCCGTCTGATTTTTTTATTAAATTTGCCAAGTTAATTGCAATATTTATTTGTGTGTGCTACAATTAGCAGGAAATAAATTTTTAAGGCTTAAATAATGTCAAAATGGGTAACCGTATGGGGTAACGCGGCTTCTATAGCCGAACGCCGCCCCGAAACTTACGCTAAAGATATAACTCTGCGCTATCCTATAACCTGCGCTTTCGGCGGCAGCAAAATAAGGCTTCATTTTTCCAATTTCTGCGGTACGGAGCCCGTAACTTTAAGCAAAGTTTCGGTTGCAATTGCCGTTTCGGACAGAGAAATAAACTTAAAAGACGCTTCTTTGGTAACGTTTAACGGTAAAGAACGCGTAACAATTCACGCAGGGGAAGAAATTTTTTCCGACGAAATTACGTTTAAGGTTAAGCCTAACGACAAAGTTTCCGTAAGCGTTTATTTAAAAGATTTTACGCTTATGCGTTCTGCCGTTGTAATAACGGGTCCTCTTTCAAAAGGCTTTTTTTCTTTGGGAGACTGCGTGTTTTCTTCGGTTTTACCGCTTAATACAACGCGCACAACGCAAACTTTTTATTTTTTGACAGGCTTTGACGTGCTTACGTCAAACGATAACCGCGCAGTAATATTATACGGAGATTCCATAACCGCGCAAAGCTGGGCGGATTGGCTTTCTTTAAAGTGTATGTCCGACCCTTACAACAAAACCGCCGTAGTTCGCCGCGCTGCAAGCGGAACGCGCGTGTTAAGGCAGTACAGCTGCATAACGTACGAAAGCTACGGTTTAAAAGGCGAAAATCGTTTTTTGCGTGAAATTTCCGCGGTCAGCGGAGCGGACACTGTAATAATACAGCAGGGAATAAACGATATTATTCATCCCGTAGGTACCGAAGTTAATCCGTTCCGACCTATGTCGGATTTGCCGACGGCCGAACAGCTTATTGCAGGTATAGAAAATTACGCCCGTATTGCAGAAAGCTTGGGATTAAAAGTGTTTTTTGGTACGTTGCTGCCTATATACGGATGGCGGACTTATGCGCCGTTCCGCGAGCAGTTAAAGGAACAGGTAAACGAAAAACTCAGAACGCTGCGCGGCGAAGAAAACTGTATGGATTTTGAAAAAGCGTTGCGTTCGGATAAAAATCCGTATGCGTTTAAAGAAGGATTTGACAGCGGCGACCATCTCCATCCGTCGGAGGACGCTTACAAGGCAATGGCAGAGCTTGCTTTTTCGGTATTAAATAAAAACAATAATATATAATAAGGAATAACAGTATGCAGGATATTTACTTTCCGTCCAAAGACGGTAAAAATACTATTCACGCGTGTATTTGGCGTCCCGAAGGGGAAATAAAGGGCGCGGTGCAGATTATTCACGGTATGGCGGAATATGCGTCGAGATACGCGCCGTTTGCCGAATTTTTAAACGAACACGGCTTTTTGGTTTACGCCGACGACCATTTGGGTCACGGACTTTCGGTTAAATCGGTAGACGATTTGGGGCATATGGGGGATAACGGAGATTATATGACCGTTATAAACGATATGCGCGAGTTACAGCTTAACGTTAAAGCTCAAACGCCGCAAGTCCCTTATTTTATATTGGGACACAGTATGGGCTCGTTTTTCTGCCGTAAATATATATCTTTATTCGGTACCGATTTTAAAGCCGCGGTAATAATGGGCAGCGGTTTTAAAAGCAAGGCAACTTTGAATACCGCGCTTTTTGCGGTTAAGCTTAACGCGCTTTTCTGCGGTTGGCATAACAGAAGCAAGGTTATAAAAAATCTTGCATTCGGCTCGTATAATAAAAAATTCAAGCCCGTGCGCACGTCGGAAGATTGGCTTTCTAAAAATGCGGAAAACGTTGATAAGTACAGGGAAGACAGGCTTTGCGGCTTTGATTTTACAAACGCGGGATATAAAGTTTTGTTTTCGGTTATAAAACAGGCTTGTTCAAATAAAACCATAGCCGCTGTTCCTAAGGATTTACCCGTGTACTTTGTTGCGGGCAGCGACGACCCCGTAGGCGATTACGGCAAGGGCGTTGAAAAGGCTGTTCAAAAGTTTAAAAAGGCTGGCGTTAAAGAAGTTAAGCTTACGCTCTATACCGACAGCCGCCACGAAATTTTAAACGACGATTGTAAAAATACCGTATTTAACGACGTTTTGGAATTTTATAAATCTCACTTATAACGGTGGCTTTATGGTTGAAAAATGGAATATAACAATTCCGGCGCTTACGGGCGACAGGCAGAGAAAAGCATACGTATATCTTCCCGCGCAATATAAAAACGACGCAGACAGCCGTTTTCCCGTTATGTATATGTTTGACGGGCACAATCTGTTTAGCGACGGCGAGGCAACTTACGGCAAAAGCTGGGGTCTTTCGCAATACCTTGACAATACGCAAACTCCTATTATTATAGCTGCGGTCGAGTGCAATCACGTAGGGCACGGAAGGCTTGAAGAATACACGCCGGTTTCTTTTACGTTTAAAGACGGCTCACGGATAAACGCCAAAGGCAAAAAATATATGGATTGGCTTGTTAAAGAGTTTAAACCGTATATAGACGGTAACTTCCGCACGCTTTCAGACAGAAAAAATACTGCAATAGGCGGAAGCTCTATGGGCGGACTTATGACGCTTTACGCGCTTGTAAAGTACGGCAAATACTTTTCCAAGGGCGCGGCTTTGTCGCCAAGTCTTTGGGTAAACGGAGGAGAAGCCGTAAAACAGCTTCTCGGCAGCGCAAAATTCCGCAAAGACACATATATTTATATGGATTACGGCAGCCGCGAATTCGACAGGCACGATTCGCAGCGTTCGTCGTTTGCGGAAGCCTGCGCATCGTTAATACAAAACGGCGCGTTTGTAACCGCGCGTATTGTTGCCGGCGGCACCCATTCGGAAGCTTCTTGGGAAAAGCAGATTCCTTACTTTATGAACTCTTTGGGGTTTTATCCCGAAAATAAATAATAAAAAATTTAAAGAAGTGTAATTATGAAAAATTTTGTATTTGTATCTCCTAATTTTCCCGCAAACTATCAGAATTTTTGCAGGGAACTTAAAAACAACGGTTTCAGAGTTTTGGGCATAGGGGACTGTCCTTACGATAATCTTACCGCAGAACTTAAAAGTTCGCTGTATGAATATTATAAAGTTTCCTCTCTTGAAAATTACGACGAGGTTTACCGCGCCGTTGCGTTTTTTGCGTTTAAATACGGTAAAATCGATTATTTGGAAAGCAACAACGAATATTGGCTTGAACGCGATGCGGCGCTGCGCACCGACTTTAATATAGAAACGGGCTTTCATACCAAAGATATAAAACGCGTAAAATATAAGTCGGAAATGAAAAAGTACTATAAAAAAGCAGGCGTTAAAGTTGCCCGCCATTGTATGGCAAAATCACTTAGCGGCTGCAAAAAGTTTATAGACAAAGTGGGTTATCCCGTAATAGTAAAGCCCGACAACGGCGTTGGCGCAAACGATACTCACAAAATTTCAAACGAAACCGAACTTAAACAATTTTTAAAGAATAAACTTCCCGTAAGCTATATTATGGAAGAATTTATAGATGCAGAGGTAAATTCTTACGACGCCGTAATAGACAGTTTCGGTAATCCCGTATTCGAATCCGGCAACGTTACGCCCAAGTCGCTTATGGACGTAGTTAACGATAACGGGGAATGTATGTTTTACATAGTTAACGAACTTGCGCCCGACGTGCGTTCGCTTGGCAGAAAAACCGTAAAAGCCTTCGGAGTAAAATCCAGATTTGTGCATTTCGAATTTTTCAGACTGCTTTCCGATCAGCATATAGGAAAAAAGGGAGAAGTGGTTGCGCTTGAAGTCAATATGCGCCCTTGCGGCGGAATTGCGCCCGATATGCTCAACTACGCCAACAGCACCGACGTTTACAAAATTTGGGCGGATATGATAGCTTACGATTCCACGCTTATAACCGAGGGCGAAAAATATTTTTGCGGTTTTGCTGGAAGGCGCGATAATAAGGAATATTATTATTCCGAACAGGATATTGTGGATAAATGGAACAAAAATCTTAAAGCAATAGGCAAGGTGCCTAATGCGCTGTCGGGTGCAATGGGCAATTTAATGTATATTGCAAATTTTAAAACAAAAGCCGAATTGGACGAATTTTACGGCGATATGATAAAATGCAAATAACAATTTTATAATAATATGTTAAATAAGCCGACGCATTTAAAATGCGTCGGCTTATTTGTAAATTGAGCAAAAGTTAAAAATTAAAAAATAAATGTTCTAAAATACGCAGCGCTTCAATAAATTATTTATACACATAGTTTTTTGATTTGCGGAGGCGGATATGCTTGAATACAACGTTTACGAGGACATTGCCGGAAGAAGCGGCGGAGATATTTATGTGGGTGTAGTGGGACCCGTGCGCACGGGTAAATCTACGCTTATTAAAAAGTTTATGACGGAACTCGTCATTCCCAATGCAGAGGACGGAAATTTAAAAAACGTAATGGTTGACGAACTGCCGCAGTCGGCTTCCGGTAAGTCGGTTATGACTACCGAGCCTAAATTCGTGCCGGCAAAAGCGGCGGCGGTTAAAATTGAAAACGCTACCGCAAGCGTCAGGTTTGCCGATTGCGTAGGATTTATAACCGAAGGCGCGTTCGGTTTTGAAGAAGAAGGCAAACCGCGTCTTGTAAACACCCCTTGGAGCGAAACACCCCTGCCGTTTGCAGAAGCTGCCGAACTCGGAACGGATAAAGTTATATCCGATCATTCCACAATAGGCATATGCGTAACTTGCGACGGCAGCATTTCCGATATTGCCAGAGCGGGCTATGTGAACGCGGAGGAGCGCACGGTTGCGCGGCTTAAAGCTTCCAACAAGCCGTTTGTTATAGTACTGAACTGCGTAGAGCCGGAAAAAGCCAACGCTAAAAAGCTGAGAGAAGAACTTGAAGCGAAATACGGCGTAACCACAATCGCGGTAAACTGCGAAAAAATTACGGCGGAAGGACTTTTGAATATTTTAAAAGCCGTTCTTTTCGAATTCCCCGTAATAAGTTTCAACGTTGATATACCCGATTGGATGCGCTTTCTGCCGCCTGACAGCTCTGCCGTATGCGAGCTTTTGGATGCGGTAAAGCAAACCTCGCAATCGGTATGCAAAATGAAAGACTGCGCTGTATTCGACGGAATGCTTGCGGACTGCAAATTTTGGAAAAGCGAAATATCCACCGCTTTGGATTTGGCTACTGGTAAAGCTGTGATAAAAGCAAACGTACGCGACGGCATTTTCTTTGAAATGCTTTCGGAGATTGCCGGCGACGAAATTTCGGACGAATATACGCTTATGCGCTACGTGCGCGGTTCTTCGGACGCAAAACGCAATTACGATAAAATTAAAGACGCGTTCGAATGTGCAAAAATAAACGGTTACGGCATAGTTAATCCCGACGATAACGATATGAGTTTGGAAGAACCCAAAATCGTACGTCAGGGCGGCAGCGTAGGTATAAAATTAAGAGCTACCGCGCCTAGCTATCATATAGTTAAAATCGACGTTACGGGCGAAGTAAGCCCCATAATGGGCAGCGCTTCCCAAAGCGAAGGCATAGTAAAAGGAATGATGACAGGGTTTGAAAACAATCCCGAAGATATGTGGGATACAAACGTATTCGGCAAATCTTTGCGCGGTATGGTAAAGGAAGGCCTTGCAGGCAAAGTAACTTGTATGCACGATGATACCAAGGCAAAAATGCGTCGTGCAATAACAAGAATAGTTAACGAGGGAAGGGGCGGAGTTATCTGCATTATACTTTAAAGCCTCACATAAATTTTAATATTATTTCATTGCGACGTAACGCAAATTTAATATTAATAATATAATATAGTAGCAACGGGCGTTACTCGCGCTGTGTCTACGCGGGTAACGATTTGCCGAAAATTACGAAGGCGGAAGCATTTGCTTCCGCCTTCGCCAATATATAAATTATTCGCCTAATTTTTCAGGGTTATCATCCGAATTTTTTGCAAATTCGTCAGGCACGCTTAAATCTCCGTTGCTGTTAAAAAGCGCCGCGCCGTTTTTCAGTCCCGCAATATACTGCAAATACTGCTCGTCGGTAATTTTTTTTATTTTATTTTTTTTACCCATAAAAAGCCTCCGCTCTTTTTTTAAATATTATGAGCGGAGGTAAATTTGTTTATACTGCTTTTTTTAAAATTGGCTTAATCAGCCGCAAAATTACCATAAAATGGAGTTTGCCCCCCGAATATGCCCTAAATAAAACAAATTTTTTATAAAAAAACCGAAAAATCTTTGTAATTGTATTTACTTTTTTTAAAATTTGGTGTAAACTTATTACTGAGTTGTAGAATTATCGGCTTAAATTCTATGTGGGAATAATACTCAAAAGAGGTGTAAAATGGCTTACGACCAGTACGATGATGACAGAGTGGTAACCCCCGTCCCCAAGAAGGCGGACATAATTTTAAGAATCGAGCAAGAGATATCGGCAAAACAGGACGATTTGGTAAACCGTTCCGAAGCGTCTTCCGCTCGTCTCGGCGAAGTTCTTGAAGAAATTGCAAAAACACGTCAGGAAACTTTGAATATCGCACGTCAGAATGCGGAGATATATGATTCGTTGCGCGAAGATTATGCGGCGTTTAAACGTGAATTCAAATATATTGCCATTCAGAATGAAAGCGTATTCAGCAACTTCAAGCAACAGCTAGATAAGCTTGAAGAAGAAGTTGCCAAAATAAAAACGGACGCAGAACCGGTTGTTACCGCTTCGGGCGAATGGGATTACGACGCGCTTGCAGATAAGGTTGCTGCAAGAATACCGGCGCAGGAAATGGCTGTTGCAGCCGCTGTTCCCGCAGAAGCCGGCGAAATCGATTATGACGTTTTGGTTGATAAGCTTGTTGCGCGTATGCCCGTACAAGAAAATTATGCAGCGCCCGCAAGCGTACCGGTTGCGGCAGATTTGCAAATCGATTACGAAACTCTTGCAGATAAGGTTGCTGCAAGAATACCTGCGCAGGAAGTTGCGGTTGCATCTGCAGTTCCCGCAGAAGTAGGCGAAATCGACTATGATTTGCTTGCGGATAAACTTGCAGAGCGTATGCCTAAACCTACAACCGTAGTAGCGGCGGCGCCTATGGCGGAAGTTGCCGTAGATTACGATTTGCTTGCCGATAAAGTTATATCCAGAATACCTCTACAGGAAACGGTTTCTCCCGATTATATTGCATCTAAGGTTGCCGAGCAGTTGGTTATTCCCTCTGCTGGCGATACCAACATAGATTACGAAACTCTTGCAGACAAGGTTGCGGAGCGTATGCCTGCGCCGCAGACGGTTTCCGCCGTTACCGCGGAAGTTGCCGAATTCGATTACGAAACTCTTGCAGACAAGGTTGCGGAGCGTATGCCTGCACCGCAGACGGTTTCCGCCGTTACCGCGGAAGTTGCCGAGTTTGATTACGAAGCGCTTGCAGACAAGGTTGCAGAACGTATTCCTGCACCGCAAACGGCTAACAATGCTGACGCTGCTTCGGTTACCGTAAGCGCCGAAATCGACTATGATTTGCTTGCGGATAAAGTTTCCGAACGTATTCAGACGCCCGAAACGGCTGTTTCGGAACCTGTTGCTGTTCAAACCGAAATCGATTACGAAACTCTTGCAGACAGAATTACGGAGCGTATGCCCGAACCTCAGATAGGAGAAACGGTTGCAAGCGTAGAAGTTGATTACGATTTGCTTGCCGAAAAAGTTGCGGCGTTGATACCTGCCGTTCAGTCAGGCGCAGCCGTTATAGCTGCTCCTTCGGCGGCGGAGATAGACGAAGAAGACCTTGCGGACAGAATTGCGCTTAAAGTCGGCGCTATCAAGGCGGAAGACTTTGATATCGTTGTAGACGACGAAGGCTGTTCGTCCATTACCAAAGGGCTTATTGAAAAACTTGATTACGATTACATTGCTGCGGCGGTTGCCGAAAAACTGCGCCCTGCAATAGAAGAAGACGGCGAAGAAGATAACGTTTATGATTATGACGAAATGGCGGCGCGCATCAGCGAACGTATTACGGTTGCAGGCGTAAACGAAGACGCCATTGCAGACAAGGCTGCTGCGGCTCTTTCCAATTATCTTCCTGAAATAGACGTGGACGAAATTGCCGATAAGGTTGCAAGTCAGGTAATAAGCGCGTTGCCAGAAGTAAACGTTGATACCGATTATATAGGAAATGCGATAAGCGAAAGGCTTATAGAAAATCAAGCCGACCGCGATTACGATATAGTATTGGACGAAGACAATCTTGAAAGGGTTGCCGTTCGTATAAGCGAAAATATAAAAGTTGCGGGCGTAGACGAAGACGCCATTGCACGCAAGGCAGCTGCGGTTCTTTCCGAATACGTTTATGATACAGACGAAATTGCCGGAAAAGTTGCTGATAAAGTTATTGAATCGCTTCCTTCCGTAACCGAAAACAAAACCGATTGCAACGAAGTTGTAACCGAAGTTACCGAAAAGTTTACCCAAAACACCGACGAACGCTTTGACGAGGTAGACAGAAAGATTACCGAAATCAAAGAAATGCTCGAAAGCGGTAATTACGTTGTGCGCGAGGCAGTGCGCGACGAAATAGCTCCCGTAGAAGCTTACGACGAGTCGTATATTGCCGAAGAATCGATAGTTACTGTAAGCGAGGTTGTTGCAGAACAGGAAGAACAGGAAGAACCTGCGGAAGAAGAACCCGTTGAAGACCGGACTGTTGAAGAAATTATAGAGGAAAACGAAGCTCCGGCAGAGGAAGAACCTGCGGAAGCGGAATCTTCCGACGAGCCGATGGCAACTGAAACAGCCGAGGAGATATTGGAAGAACTTCCTGCCGAGGAAGAATCCGTTGAAGAATCCGTTGAAGAATCCGAAAGCGAAGATGAAGAAGAAACGCTTGAAGAATTTACTTACGACGATTTGACGTCCGGTGTAAATATCGAAGATTTGTCTTATGACGAACTTGAAGCGCTTGAACTTAAAGGCGGCGTAGATTTTGCAAATATGATGCGTTATAACCGCAGCTTTATTGCAAGAATCATTCAAAGTTCCGACGAACAGAAAGGTTACTACGGTTCTGTAAGGAACGCGCTGTTAAGTTATAAAAAAGTCAATTCCAATATAGCTTGGGGAGCAGAACGTTTCCATAAGGGCAGAGAAACTATTGCGCGCTTTAAAATCCGCGGCAAAACGCTTATTCTCTATCTTGCGCTTGACCCCGCCGAACACGAGTACAGCGTTTATCATCATAAAGACGTATCCGATAACAAATCGGTTGCGGGAACTCCTATGATGATAAAAGTAAAAAGTCCCCGCGGCGTTAAAAAAGCGGTAAGATTAATAGACGAAATGCTTTTGGCTCGCGGCGGCGAAAAGAGGAACGTTCCCGAACGTGATTACGCGGCTATGTATCCTTACGAAACCATAAAAGAGCTTATTGAAGACGGACTTGTTAAAGACGTAAGAAAAGATAAATAATTAAGAATTATGCGCGGGGGGTTGATTAGAGTTATCAACCCCCTGTAATTTTGAATTGCGGCATTATATTCAATTTTAACGCCTGTTTGAATTTTTGCCTTATTACATATAAATATTGAAATGGAGAGTAGTTTTGAACAACGAAAAGGAAAAACAAAATTTACAAAACGGCGTAAAGCCGCAGCGCAAAATGCGCAAACCGCATAAAGACGGTCAAAAAAATATACACGGTGCTCCTGCGCAACCCGAAAACAAGCGTAAAAAGCCAACTGCGGCAGACGGCGAACGCAGAAAGCGGCGTGCGGAAAATAGTAAAAAACCGCGCGAAGTCAACGGAGATATGCGCCGCCAGCCCGTAAAACGCGGTAAACAGTTAAGCGATAACAAGCAGCAAAAAGAAGTTAAAGGCAAATACGGCAAACCTGTTAAAATTATTTTTTTGGGCGGCGTTGGCGAGATAGGCAAAAATATGACGGCGCTGGAATGCGGCGACGATATAATAATTATAGATGCCGGCGCAATATTCCCCACCGAAGAAACGCCGGGGTTCGACCTTGTGGTGCCTGATATTTCATATCTTTTGGACAACGCAAAAAAAGTGCGCGGACTTATTTTAACGCACGGGCACGAAGACCATATAGGCGGCGTTCCGTATCTTTTAAAAGAACTTAAAGTGCCCGTAATAGGTACAAAACTTACGCTTGCGCTTGTAGATAACAAACTGCGCGAGCATAGAATAAACGACGTAAAAGAGATTACCGTAACGCCCAATCAAACCGTTCAGCTCGGCTGTTTTAAGGTGCGTACAGTAAACGTAAACCACTCTATTGCAGGTTCGCTTGCTTTTGCAATACAAACTCCGCAAGGCACGGTATTTCACAGCGGCGACTATAAAATAGATTTAACGCCGGTTGCCGGCGAACCTATAGATTTAAAAACAATCTCCGATATAGGTTCTTCGGGAGTACTTCTGTATATGGGCGAAAGCACAAATATAGAACGTGCGGGATTTACTATGAGCGAAACCGTAGTGGGTTCCACGCTGGACAGGCTTTTCGGCGAAAACACAAAAAGGCGTCTTATTATTGCAACTTTTGCTTCAAACGTGCATAGATTGCAACAGATAATCGACCTTGCGGTTAAATACAGGCGTAAGGTAGCGCTTTCAGGCAGAAGTATGCTTAACGTTATAGAAGCTTCCGAAAAAATAGGCGAAATCAAAATTCCCGACGACGTTTTGGTAGATATTACGCAAATTAAAAATATGCGCGACTCCGAAATTGTGGTTATTTCAACGGGCAGTCAGGGAGAGCCGATGAGCGCGCTTACTCGAATGGCAAACGGCGACAGTTCTTACGTTACGGTGGGTGCGAACGATACGGTTATAATTTCCGCTTCGCCCATTCCGGGCAACGAAAAACCCGTTTACAGGGTAATAAACAATCTTTACAGAAAGGGCGCAGACGTTATTTACGAAAGTTTGCAGAACATTCACGTTTCGGGACACGCGTGCCGTGAAGAACACAAAATAATGCACACCCTGCTTAAACCCAAATTTTTTATTCCCGTGCACGGCGAGTACAGACATTTAAAAAAGCACGCTCAGCTTGCCGAGGAGTTGGGTATGCCAGAAAACCGTATTCTTATACCCGATATAGGTAACTGCATAGAGGTAACCAAACACGGTATGCGCCGAGGCGAAAACGTATCTTCGGGGTCGCGGCTAATCGACGGCGAAGGAATAGAAGACGAAAAGGCAAGCGTTGTAATAGAAGACAGAATTCAGCTTTCGGAAGAAGGTTTGTTTATAGTTTCCGTAGCGGTAAGCGGCGGCGAAGTAGTAGGCGTGCCGGCTATAAATTCGCGCGGATTTGTGTTTGATTTCCATTACGATTATGATAAAGAAATACGCGCCGTTATAAACCGCGCTATAGAAAGCTACGATTTGTCTCGCGGAAATATCGACGGCTTAAAGCGTGCCATAAAACAAAATTTAAAAAATTATTTGTTAAAGAAAACAAAGCAGTCGCCTATGGTAGTGCCTGTGGTTGTTGAACTGTAATATTATAATTTATGGAAAATTTTACCTACGCGCATAAAAATACAGAGTTGGGCGAACGTTTTTCGTCCACAGCCGTATTCAATTTGCCCAAAATCGAAGATAAAATAAAGCAAATCCGCGATTCGGCGTTTGCAAGAGAAATCCCCGTTTCCGACGGGGAAACGCTTAATTTTTTAATCACGCTTATTTCTGCCGTAAAACCAAAAAAAATTTTAGAGCTAGGCACAGCGATAGGCGTATCAGGCGCGGTTATGCTTGATATATGCAAAACTGCTCATCTAACCACAATAGAACGCGACGAAAATTTTTACAGGGAAGCTTGTGAAAATTTTAAACAATTAGGGTTAACCGAACGTGTAAACGTAATTTTAGGCGACGCGCTGCAAGCGGTTGAAAGTTTAAACGGGGAGTATGATTTTATATTTTTGGATTGCGCAAAGGTTCAGTATATAAAGCTGCTGCCCAAACTTAAAAAACTTTTAAAGCGCGGCGGAACGCTTGCCGCCGACGACGTTTTACTGTACGGATATATTACAGGCGAGGCTGAAGTTCCCAAAAAGCGCAAAATGCTTGTGGAACACGTTAAAGAATATATTTGCGCTGTAACTTGCGACAGCGAGCTGCACACAACAATTTTAAACGTGGGCAACGGCGTAGCGGTAAGCGTAAAAAAATAAACTTATTATATTATAACGGTACAATTATGAACGTAGAACTTTTAGCGCCTGCCGGCGGATTTTCAAAACTTAAAACCGCCTTGTATTTCGGCGCGGACGCAGTATATATAGGCGGAAAAGATTTTTCTTTGCGCTCTTTTGCAGATAATTTTTCGCGCGGAGAAATTGTTGATGCGGTAAAATACGTGCATACTCTTGGGAAAAAGGTGTACGTTACGGCTAATATATTTGCAAAAAATGCAGATATGGCGCTTATGGAAGACTATTTTGCGTTTTTAAATACCGCAGGCGTAGACGCAGTTATTGTTTCTGACAGCGGCGTGTTTTATGCGGTTAAAAAAGCCGCGCCCGAACTTTGCGTGCATATATCAACGCAAGCTAATTTAACAAACAAATACGCCGTAAAATTTTGGAAGGAACAGGGTGCAAGCCGCGCCGTTCTTGCGCGTGAGCTGTCTGTTGCCGAAATTTCGGAAATTCATTCGTTTGTGCCGGAAATGGAGCTTGAAGCTTTTGTTCACGGCGCAATGTGCATTTCTTATTCAGGCAGATGTCTTTTGTCTAACTATCTGGCAGGAAGGGAGAGTAACCGCGGCGAGTGCGTGCAGGCGTGCCGCTGGAATTACCAAATTCGTAAAAGCGACGATAAATCGGACAGCGGATGGATGGATATTTCTGAAGACGGCAGAGGGGCGTACATATTTAATTCAAAAGACCTAAATATGAGCGCACACCTTAAAGAGCTTGCGGCTGCCGGAGTTTGCTCGTTTAAAATAGAGGGCAGAATGAAGTCGGAATACTATCTTGCAACGGTTATAAATGCGTATCGCAGGTGTATTGACGGCGGTTATTCGAAATTAATCGAGCGCGAGCTGAAAACGGCGTTTCACCGCGATTATACCGAAGCTTACGCAATGGGCGATAATACGCAAACAGTCAATTATTCCGACAGCCAGGCTAAGGGCGATTGCGATTTTATAGGAGTGGTAACCGAAAGCGCCAACGGCTTTGCAACCGTAGAAATGCGCGGAAGATTTAAAGCAGGCGACGTTTTGGAAGTTTTAAGCCCGTCGGATAATTTTGATAAATCGTTTACGGTTGAAAAAGCGTATTTAAGTTCCGGCGAGCGCGTAGAAGACTGCAAACGCGTGCAGGAACGCTATCGTATTAACTGTCCGTACTTTTTGAAAGCCGGCGATATTTTAAGAAGAAGAAAACAAGTTTGATTTACAAAGGGGTAAAATATGGACTATGCCGTTAAACCTATATACGGAAAGACCAACGGGCAAAGAGTAACGGTTTCGGTGCCCGGTTCAAAATCCATAACCGCGCGCGCTTTGCTTATAGCGGCAATAGCTAACGGAGAAAGTAGGCTTTTCGGCGCACAATTTTCGGACGACTGCAAAAGTTTTTTGACTTGCCTTAAAAACTTGGGCATTGCGGCGGAAGTTAACGGCGACTGCGTAAAAATTACGGGCTGCGGCGGTAAGCTTAATTTAAAACAAGCGCACATTAACGTAGGCAGCGCGGGTACGGCGGCGCGTTTTCTGCCGGCGTTTTTGGCTTTTCAAAGCGGTAAATTCACGCTTGACTGTTCTGAACAAATGAAAAACCGTCCTATTGCTCCGCTTATAGAAACGCTTAAAAGTTTGGGCGCGCGTTTTACTTTTTTGCAAAAAGAAAACGCTTATCCGTTTATAATAGAGGGAACCGAGCACCCCGCCGCGGAAATTATCGTGGATATATCGCAAAGCAGTCAGTTTTTGTCGGCATTGCTGATTTCGGCCGCCTGCGCCGATAAACCGTTAAAAATAAAAACCGTGGGAAATCACGGTCTTGATTACGTTGAAATGACGGTTAATATGATGTGGTCTTTCGGTCTAAACGCGGAGGAGGCAAACGGAGTTTATACCGTTTACGGCAGTTACACGGCAAAAAATTACGATATAGAACCTGACGTTTCGGCAGCTTCGTATTTTTATGCGGCAAACAAAATACTCGGAACCGATATAGCCGTAAAAGGCGTGCTTACCCACAGTATGCAGGGCGATATAAAATTTATAAGCTTACTTAAAAATTTTAACGGAGGGATGGTTGATATGGGCGCGTTTTCCGACCAAGCGCTGACGCTTGCCGCAATAGCTCCGTTTTTTGACAGTCCCACGGAAATACGCGGAGTTAAACATATAAGAAGGCAGGAATGCGACAGAATTTCGGCAATTTGTAAAAATCTTAAAGCGCTGAACGTAAAATACGAAGAATTTGAAGACGGAGTAAAAATTTATCCATCAAAGCCGCAGCCTGCCGAAATAGAAACGTTCGGCGACCACCGCGTAGCAATGGCGTTTGCGTTGACGGGGCTGCGCGCCGCCGGAATAATTATAAAAAATTGTGAAGTCTGCTCCAAAACTTTTAAAGAATATTTTAATGTTTTAAACGCGGTAAGCGACCAACTCACGCGTTAAATCAAATACAAGGCTCCGCCGTTTTCCGCAGTTTTATAAACGTTTACAATTTAAATTAAATTGCGGTTATAATATTTTTATGGAACGCATTATAATTCATTCCGACCTTAATAATTTTTACGCTTCGGTAGAGCGGATATTGCATCCCGAACTATGCGGCAAACCCATAGCCGTTTGCGGCAGCAAAGAGGAGCGCAAGGGAATAGTGCTTGCAAAAAGCGAAGAAGCAAAACGTTTCGGCGTTAAAACGGGCGACACCGTTTGGCAGGCGCAAAAAAAGTGCGGCGGAATAATTTGCGTACCGCCGCACTTTGAAGAATATATGAATTTTTCGCGCAGGGTAAAGCGCATTTATGCAGACTATACCGACCTTATCGAAAGCTACGGCATAGACGAATGTTGGCTTGATATTTCGGCTTCCACGCGCATTTTTCCGCCGTACACCCCCAAGTATGTTGAAGTTAACGGCGAAAAATTTTATTCGGAAGGTTATCTGCGCTTTTTGGGAGATACAATAAGGGAGCGTGTAAAAAAAGAGATAGGCGTAACGGTAAGCTGCGGAGTATCGTTTAACAAAGTATTTGCAAAGCTGGGTTCGGATTTAAAAAAACCTGACGGCACGTCGGTAATATCAAAACTGAATTATAAATCGGTAGTCGGCGGTTTGCCCGTTGAAGACCTTTTGTTTGTAGGCAAAGCCACGCGTGAAAAACTGCGTAGTATGGGACTTAGCACAATAGGCAGATTGGCTTGCGCGGATAAGAATATTTTAATAGATAATTTCGGTAAAGTCGGCGAAACGCTGTATATATATGCCCGCGGCGAAGATAACGGTCAAGTTAAGCATATGGACGAAAAACGCGAGTATAAATCCATAGGCAATTCTTGCACTTACCCCCAAGATATTACCGATTTAACGCGTATCGAGCGGCTTTTGTACGTTCTTGCGGAAAGCGTTGCCGCGCGGCTTAGGGAAACCGAACAGGGGCTTGCCGACACCGTGCATTTATGGGTGCGGAAAAGCGATTTAAGCGACGTGTCTGTACAGAAAAAAGTGCGGCACACCGCGCTGTGCGGAGAAATTGCAAATCACGCTTTCGAATTGTTTAAATCCAATATATCCGCGCCGTTTTCAGTCCGCGCGTTGGGCGTAACCGTATCGGGATTTGATAACGGTGTGTCGCAAATCACACTAGACGAAACATACGGAAATTATCAAAAATTAGAAAAAGTAGAACGCTGCGTGGACGAAATACGCAAAAAGTACGGATACGACAAACTTCAGCGCGGTATCGTTGCGGAAGAACCTTCGCAAATGCGCAACGATATTAAAAACTCACATCTTATAAAACCTGCGAATTTTGAAGACCGTTCAATAAAAAAAGACATAAAAAACGGCGGCAATTTCGATAATTAAAACTTATAATATATATTACAACTTGCGTTGCAACTAACGGCGGCAATTAATTTGACTAATTAAATTGAATATCATATAATTTAGTTTGTAAATCGGCGGCTGACTTATGCCGCAAAATCCAAGGAGTAATATTATGAATGTACCCGAAACGTTCGGCATAAATGTTTTTAACGATTCCGTTCAGAAAGAGATTTTACCCAAAGAAGTTTATAAAGCTTTAAGGGCGACTATCGAAGCGGGCAAGCAGCTTGATGTTTCCATAGCCGGAACGGTTGCCGCTGCAATGAAAGATTGGGCGGTATCGCGCGGGGCTACGCATTACACGCATTGGTTTCAGCCGCTTACGGGGCTTACTGCCGAAAAGCACGACAGTTTTATAGAACCCGACGGCGACAAGGCTATAATGCGGCTTACGGGCAAAAGTCTTATAGTAGGCGAATCCGACGCTTCGAGTTTTCCTTCGGGCGGTTCGCGTGTAACCTATATGGCGCGCGGTTATACGGCTTGGGACCCTACCTCGCCTGCGTTTGTAAAAGACGGAACTTTGTACATTCCAACCATCTTCGTATCTTATACAGGCGAAACGCTTGATAAAAAATCTCCGCTTTTGCGTTCTATGACCGCGCTTGATAAACAGGCAAAGCGAATTTTAAAATTATTCGGGATAGAGTGTAAAAAAGTATGTACGGAAGTCGGACCCGAGCAGGAGTATTTTTTGATTTCCGAAGACGAGTACTTTAAAAGAAAAGACCTGCGGCTTACGGGCAGAACGCTTTTCGGTGCCCCCGTAACGCGCGGTCAGGAGCTTGAAGACCATTACTACGGCGCTATCAAGCCCGCGGTAGCCGAATTTATGCGCGACCTTGACGAAGAACTTTGGAGCTACGGTATTTTTTCAAAAACCAAGCACAACGAAGTTGCGCCGGCTCAGCACGAAATGGCGCCCATATTTTCCACAACAAACATAGCCGTAGACGGCAATATGCTTACAATGGAAATTATGAAGCGCGTAGCTAAAAAACATAACCTTGTCTGCCTTCTGCACGAAAAACCCTTCCGCGGCATAAACGGCAGCGGTAAGCATAATAATTGGTCTGTTTCTACAGATACGGGCGTAAATCTTTTAAACCCCGGTTCCGAACCTGAAAACAATTTGCTTTTCAAACTCTGTTTAACCGCGGTGGTTAAAGCCGTAGACGAATATCAGGGCGTTATGCGCGCTTCGGTAGCTTCGGCAGGCAACGACCACAGACTCGGCGCCGACGAAGCTCCGCCAGCAATAATGTCGGTTTATTTAGGCGACCAGATAGGCGCGCTTGTAGACAGCATAGTAAAGGGCGAAAGCTACACTGCAACAAAGGCGGAAAAAGGCAGTATAGGCGTACCCGAAAGCCCTATTTTCCCAAAGGACGCTACAGACAGAAACAGAACTTCTCCGTTTGCGTTTACGGGTAACAAATTCGAATTCAGAAGTTTGGGCTCGCAGGCAAACGTTTCAGACGCGAACATCTGCTTAAATACTATTGTTGCGCAGGCATTCTGCGAATTTGCCGACGAATTGGAAGGCAAAAAAGATTTGGAAAAAGCAATTAACGCGCTTATTTCGCGCGAACTTAAAAAACACTACCGTATTATCTTCAACTTAGACGGCTACGGTCCCGAATGGGAGCAAGAAGCGGCTAAGCGCGGACTTCTAAATAATAAAAATACGGCGGACGCCGTACCTGTTTTGTACGAGGAGAAAAATTTAGAAGTTTACGTAAAACAGGGAGTGTTTACCAAGGCGGAGGCTATAGCGCGCGCCGATATTCGGCTTGAGAATTATACAAAAATAATAAATATCGAAGCTTTGACTATGATAGAAATGGCAAAGCGCGACGTTATTCCGTGCGTTTCCGACTTTATAGCCGTGCTCTGTCAAAACGTTGCAAGCAAACAGGCGGTTTGTCAGGATATACCGTTTAAAACGGAAAAAACGCTTATTAAACGGTTGTCTGCGCTTAACGACGCTACAAGCGCCGCAGTGGAAAAATTGGAAGCCGATTTAAATAAAATAGATAAATCGCAAATTTCGGAAGCTTCGCAGGCAATGGCGCACGTAATTATACCGGATATGGAAGATGTAAGAAAATACGTTGACGAAATGGAAACTCTTACTTCGTCGGATTATTGGCCGTATCCAACTTACTTTGATTTGCTTTACAGCGTAAAATAAAAAACGTTGCTAAAAAAGCCCGTTTGTTTATGCAAACGGGCTTTAAAAGCGGTTTGGCTTTGACTTTTTTGAAAAAAATTTGCTACAATAATAAATGGCGGTGTTTTATGCGGCAAAGATTAAGAAAAAACTTAAATTTATTTATCGATAATGCCTTCAATATGGTAGCTCTCAGTATTTTAACGGGGCTGTTTGCAGGCGTTACAATAACTTTTTATAATATTCTTATGGAAATGGGCGAAAAAAATTCGGCTGTTTTATATTCGCTTGTGCGTGAAAATCCCGCGTTTATACCGCTTTTGTTTACAGGCGTTTGCGCAGGCGCTGTAGTTATAGGCACGTTGGTGCGGTTTGTTCCAATGATACGCGGCAGCGGCATACCGCAGATAGAAGGCGCGGCGCGCGGCATAATTCGTTTTAAATGGTACGTAACTATGTGCTCTATGTTCGCGGCTTCGCTGGCGTGCGTATGCTTGGGCTATCCTGCAGGAGCGGAAGGACCTTCGCTTGAAATAGGCGGCTGTGCAGGCAGCGCCGCCGCTGCAATTTTAAAAAGAAACAGTCTTGTAAAACGGCTTCAAACGGCAAGCGGCGCAAGCGCGGGACTCGCCGTTGCATTCAACGCGCCCGTAACGGGAATGGTGTTCGCTTTGGAAGAAGCTTTCCGTTCGTTTTCGCCTAACGTGTTCATATGCTCCGCTATTAGCGTTATTGTGGCGCTGTTTACGCGCAACGCTATACGTCCGGCGCTGGGTTTTTCGGTTGGTTTTTCATTCGATAACGAATTTATTTTCAATTTCGCGTTCAACGGTTCGGGTGCGCTGTTCTGTCTTTGGGTAGCTCTTGCGGCTGTTATAGTATCGTTTGCAGGCGTTGCGTTCTATCATTCGGTTTTTGCCGCAAAAAAAATATTTAAGCGCATTACGTTTTTAAAGGGAACGGGTAAATACATAATTCCGTTTTCCGTTGCCTGCGCGTTCGCGCTTGTAACCGCTTATTCCATAGGCGGCGGACACGGCTTTATAGAAGCGCTTGCAACGCACGGCGGCGAGCATACAATGAAGGTAGAAAGCGTTTTAGGCATAGGGCTTATAGCTTCGTTAATAATAATCGTGATTTTCCGATTTGTAACGGGCGTAATGTCAATGGCGTGCGGAGTGCCGTGCGGAGTGTTTATTCCTATGCTTGCGCTAGGCGCGGGGTTGGGTGCAATTTTATCGCTTTTATTTCAAAAAGCGGGAATGAAAGCCGAATACGGCGATTATTTGGTTATAATCTGTATGGCTGCGTTTTTTACGTGCGTTGTAAAAGCGCCGATAACGGGCGTAGTTATGGTGTTTGAACTTACAGGTCAGTTTGCAAATTTTTTGCCTGCGCTGCTGGGAATAACGGTGGGCTATTTAATTGGCAGACTGTTCAAAACTCAGCCCATTTACGAAAAGAGTCTTGAAGGCTATATTGCCGAAGAAAAAATTTACGAAAAATTCAAAAAAGAACGCGTGTCGGTTACAATCCGTCCCGATTCCAAGGCGGACGGTTCTTCGGTGCGCACCGTAATTTGGCCTGCTAACGGACTTGTAGTTGCAATTATAGGCGCAGACGGAAAGGAAACGGTGCCCGACGGCGAAACGGTTATGCACAGAGGAGAGCAGTTGATTTTCGAATGCGAAACCGACGATTTAAACGAACTTATGCGCTACTTGTACGATATAGTAGGTAAGCCGCAGTAAAATTTTAAGCGTGAATTAATAGTTCGCGCTTTTTATTTTTTGCCGCCGTTAATCGGGGGTAACGCTTGACTAAAAACACAATTTGTACTATAATAAATTTTAGTTGAATTTGTTTGTGCGCAATATACGCGCCGTTTGAATATACTGATTAATCGGAGGGATAAATTATGCTTACAAGTATTTGCGGAATAAATTGGGGCGACGAAGGAAAGGGTAGAATGGTAGACCTTCTTTCCGAAAAATTCGACGTAGTTTGCCGCTATCAGGGCGGTAACAACGCCGGACATACCGTTATAAACGAAAGGGGCAGGTTTATACTCAACTTACTGCCTTCCGGAATACTGCGCGAAAGCGTTGTTAACGTAATGGGTCCCGGAATGGTAATAGATATAAAGCACCTCTGCGGCGAAATTGCCAAACTGCGCGAGGGCGGAATAAAAATATCCCCCGAAAATCTTAAAATATCCGACAAAGCAATTATAACAATGCCTTATAACGTTTTGCAGGACATAATGGAAGAAGACAGGCTTACAAAAGCTACGGGCAAACCCTACGGTTCTACGCGCCGCGGGATTGCGCCCGTTTATGCAGATAAGTATATGAAAAAAGCTTTCCGAATGGGCGAGCTTTTAAATACCGATATTTTATATAAACGCTTAAAGGATATAGTCGATTGGAAAAATATGACTATAAAGGCTTACGGTTTTAATCCCGTAACGGTTGAAGAAATGATAGAATATTTTGAAACTTACGGTAAACCGCTTATAGATTATATAACCGATACGGGAATTTATTTGAACCAAGCCGATAAAGCCGGCAAAAACATTATGTTCGAAGCTCAGCTCGGCGCGCTGCGCGATATAGATTTCGGCATAGTGCCTTATACTTCTTCGTCTTCCACTATTGCGGCATATGCACCTATAGGCGCGGGCGTTCCAAATTTAAAGCTTGATAACTCAATAGGTATAATGAAAGCTTATTCAAGCTGCGTAGGCGCAGGTCCGTTCACTTGCGAATACTTCGGCGAAAACGCGGAAAAATTGAGAGAGGCAGGCGGCGAATACGGCGCGGCTACGGGCAGACCAAGAAGGGTTGGACCCTTCGACGTTGTGGCTTCGCGTTACGGCATACGCTGTCAGGGCGCCGACGAAATTGCTCTTACAAAGTTAGACGTATTAAGCGGCTATAAAGAAATAGAAATTTGCATTCACTATCTTTTAAACGGCAAAAGAATAGACGAATTCCCGTTTACAGACGTTTTGGATATGTGCAAACCCGTGTTTGAAAAAGTAAAAGGCTGGAATTGCGATATTTCCAAATGCAGAAAACCCCAAGATTTGCCCAAAGAAGCGCTTGAATATATCAAACTTTTGGAAAAACTTTGCGACTGCAAAATAAAATACGTTTCCGTAGGCGCCGAGCGCGACGCTTATGTTGAAATGTTTTAATGGTGGCGGATGAAATTTTATAAAATGCACGGCGCCGGCAACGATTATATATATTTCGATTGTATGCAAACCGAAATAGAAAATCCCGAAAGTCTTTCAATAAAACTTTCCGACAGGCATTTTTCCATAGGCGGCGACGGAATAATTTTAATTTGCAAATCTGATGTTGCCGACTGTAAAATGCGTATGTTCAACGCCGACGGTTCGGAAGGTAAAATGTGCGGCAACGCAATACGCTGCGTAGGCAAGCTTATGCGCGATTTAGGCTATATAAAAGGCTTGCAGTGCAGTGTGGAAACGCTTTCGGGAATAAAGTTACTGCAGCTTTTTACCGATGAATTCAATAAGGTAAATGCCGTAAAAGTAGATATGGGCGCGCCTGTTTTAAACGGCGAAAAAATACCCTCGGTTTTCTTGGGAGATAAAATAGTATCAAAAGAGTTAACCGTTGACGGAAAAAACTATAAAATAACGCTTGTATCTATGGGCAATCCTCATTGCGTTGTTTTTTCCGACCCAGACAGTATAGACGTTGAAGGGATTGGCTCAAAGTTTGAAAACAATGCTGCTTTTCCGGATAGAATAAATACCGAGTTTGTAAAAGTAATAGATAAAAATCATTTAAAAATGCGCGTTTGGGAGCGCGGCAGCGGAGAAACGCTTGCTTGCGGTACGGGCGCTTGCGCAAGCGCGGTAGCCGCAGTTTTAAACGGATTTTGCGATAAAAATACGGAAATTACCGTTTCTCTCCGCGGCGGCGATTTAAAAATTTTTTACGGTGACGATACCGTGTATATGACGGGACCTGCCGAACTTGCTTTTACGGGCGACGTTAAAATTTAATTTACGGGCGCAGGTTAAAAACCTGCGCTCTTTTAATTTTTTTAATTAATTGTTTCCGCGCGTATCAAAAAATTTAATTAAAAGTCAATTAATTTTAAATAAAATTAAGGCGGCGTACTCTTGCTTTTGCGCCGTCTTTATGTTATAATATCAAAGATTATTTTTCAGTAAACAAAAGCACATTTTTCGGAGAGTTTTATGACAAAGTATATTTTTGTTACAGGCGGCGTTGTTTCGGGTTTAGGCAAGGGTATAACGGCTGCGTCGTTGGGCAGGCTTTTAAAATGCAGAGGATATAAAGTGGCTTCTCAAAAGCTTGACCCGTATATAAATATAGACCCCGGCACAATGAGCCCCTATCAGCACGGCGAAGTATTCGTTACCGACGACGGCGCCGAAACCGACCTTGATTTGGGTCATTACGAGCGGTTTATCGACGAAAATTTAAATAAATATTCCAACCTTACAACGGGCAAGGTGTATTGGAATGTTTTAAATAAAGAGCGCAACGGGGAATATCTCGGTCAAACGGTGCAGGTAATACCGCACGTTACAAACGAGATTAAGTCGTTTATATACAACGTCGGCAAAACCACCTCTGCAGACGTTGTAATTACCGAAATCGGCGGCACTATCGGCGATATAGAAAGTCAGCCGTTTATAGAAGCAATCCGTCAGGTTGCCAGGGAAGTAGGCAGAGATAACTGCTGCTTTATACACGTAACGCTGGTGCCGTATATTTCCGGTTCGGAAGAATTCAAATCAAAACCCACGCAGCACTCCGTTAAGGAATTGCAGGGAATGGGCATAAATCCCGATATCATTATTGCGCGCGTAGACGCGCCTATGCCTGCCGACGTCCGCGCCAAAATCGCAATGTTCTGTAACGTGGAACCCGAGTGCTGTATAGAAAATATGACGCTTCCCGTTTTGTACAGCTGTCCTATAATGCTGGAAGACAGCAATTTTTCCGAAATAGTGTGCAAACGGCTTAAATTAGACCCCCGCGTTATAGATTTAACCGAATGGAATAAAATGCTGGGAAGAATAGCGGCGCGCGACAAAAACGTTAAAATCGCACTCTGCGGCAAATACGTTCAGCTTCACGACGCATATTTATCAGTTGCCGAAGCTTTGGCGCACGCAGGTTACGAAAATTACGCAAAAGTAGAAATAAAGTGGGTTGATACCGAAGAACTTACGCGTGAAAATTATAAAAAGATTTTAAAAGATGCCGACGGCATAATTGTTCCGGGCGGCTTCGGTACGCGCGGAGTAGAAGGAATGATACTTTGCGCAGAGTATGCCAGAGTAAACAATGTGCCTTATTTCGGCATATGTTTAGGTATGCAAACGGCGGTAATTGAGTATGCAAGAAACGTATTAAAGTACTCCGACGCGCATTCTTCCGAATTCAATCCCGATTCCAAGCACTGCGTAATAGATTTAATGCCCGACCAATACGGAGTTAAAATGGGCGGCACTATGCGTTTGGGCGCATATCCTTGCAAAGTAATCGGTCCTATAATGAAAGAGTCTTACGGCGAAAACGAAATTTCCGAACGTCATCGCCACAGATACGAATTTAACAACGATTTCAGGGACGAAATTCAAGCTAAGGGAATGGTAATAGCGGGCACTTCGCCCGACGGTTCGCTTGTGGAAGCGGTGGAAATTCCGGCTAACGACTTTTATATAGGCGTTCAGTTCCATCCAGAATTCAAATCCCGTCCGCAGGCGGCGCACCCCGTTTTCAGAGAATTTATCAAACACGCCGTAAAATACCGCGCGTCAAAAAAATAAAGGGGATAAAATATGAATTTCAATCTTAATTTTAACAATATAGCGGAAAGCTATCTGTTTGCGGAAGTTGATTCAAGAGTTGCAAAATATTCGGCAGAGCATCCCGATAAACAGGTGTTAAAGCTTGGTATAGGCGACGTAACGCTGCCCCTCGCGCCCGAAGTTATAAAGGCGCTGCATTCGGCCGTTGACGAAATGTCAAAAAAAGAAACGTTTAAAGGCTACGGTCCTTACAAAGGGTACGAATTTTTAAGAAAAAGTATTTCAGGCTATTATAAGAGATTGGGTGTATCGTTGGAATTGGACGAAATTTTTGTTTCCGACGGCGCCAAATCCGACTTGGGCAATATACTTGATATATTTTCAGAGAAAAACGTCGTACTTGTTCCCGATCCCGTATATCCCGTATATGTAGATACAAATTTAATGGCAGGAAGAAAGGTAATATATTCGGAAGCAACCGAAGCCAACGGCTTTTTGCCTATGCCCGATTACGGTGTTGACTGCGATATAATATATATATGTTCTCCCAACAACCCCACAGGCGCCGCATACGATAAAGCAGGTCTTAAAAAGTGGGTAGACTACGCATTGGCGAAAAACGCGGTTATTTTATACGATGCTGCGTACGAAAGTTTTATAGAAGATAATACTCTCGCCCGCTCTGTTTACGAAGTGGAAGGCGCCGAAAAATGCGCAATAGAATTTTGTTCGTTTTCCAAAACCGCGGGATTTACAGGTACGCGCTGCGGATACACGGTTATACCCCGCGCAATAGAAAAAGAAGGCGTTAACGCAAACAGAACTTGGTTTAGGCGTCAGGCAACAAAATTCAACGGCGTGCCTTACATAGTGCAAAAGGGTGCGGCGGCTGTGTTTACCGAACAAGGTCAAAAACAGATAAACGAAAATTTAGCTTATTACAAGGCAAACGCCAAACTCATAGCGGAGTGTATGGACCAACTCGGTATTTGGTACACGGGCGGCAAAAATTCTCCCTATATTTGGCTTAAATGTCCCAAAGGTATGGGCAGTTGGGAGTTTTTCGATTATCTGCTTGAAAACGCGCAGGTAGTAGGCACACCGGGCGCAGGTTTCGGCAAAAACGGCGAAGGATATTTCAGACTTACAGCCTTCGGCAGCCGAGAAGTAACGGAAGAAGCGGTAAAACGCATAAAAAAAATACTTAGTAAATAAACTATTACGATGAATAAAACGTTAAACAACGAACGCGGCGCGGGGATACTTTGTCATATATCCTCGCTTCCCGGAAAATACGGAATAGGCACGCTTGGAAAAAGCGCATACGAGTTTGCGGATTTTTTAAAAAGTTCGCACGTAAAATATTGGCAGATATTGCCTCTTGCGCAAACAAGTTACGGGGACAGTCCTTATCAGTCTGTTTGCTGCAATTCAGGCAATCCGTACTTTATAGACCCGCAATTACTTATGGAAGACGGGCTTTTGGACGAGGACGAAGTTAAAAGCTGCGAAATGCCTTCAGGCAGCGTAGATTACGGCGCGCTTTATAAACAGCGGCACGGCGTACTTAGAGTTGCTTATGCCAGATTTAATGTTAAAGACCCCGAGTTCGAAGAATTTGTACAAAGCGGCGAATATGAAGATTACGCACTTTTTATGTCGCTTAAAAGCAGATACGCCGGAACGTTTGACACTTTTCCCGAAAGTTATAAATACGGCGATAATCTTGCTTTAAAAGAATTTAAAAATACAGTTTACAAAAGCGATTATTTATATTGGCTTTTTATTCAGTTTGTATTTAAAAAGCAATGGAACAAATTAAAACGTTACGTAAATTCTTTGGGCATAAAAATAATAGGCGATTTGCCGCTGTATGTAGCGTACGATTCGTCTGACGTTTGGGCGCGTCCCGAACTGTTTTTGCTTGACAGAGAGCTTAAACCCACCAAGGTTGCCGGAGTTCCTCCCGATTATTTTTCAAAAACGGGTCAGCTTTGGGGCAATCCGCTGTATAATTGGAACGTTATGGCGGAAGACAATTACGAATGGTGGATAAAACGCATAAAAAAAGCCTGCGAATTTTACGATGTTATTCGTTTAGACCATTTCCGCGGATTTGACAGATATTATGCAATTCCAGCCGAAAACGAAACGGCGGAAGGCGGAGAATGGTTAGACGGTCCAAAAGCAAAATTGTTTTTTGAAATTAAAAAGCGTTTGGGCAATATAGAAATGATTGCCGAAGACTTAGGTATTATTGATTCGGGAGTTGAAAAACTGCGCGCCGCAACCGGTTATCCCGGTATGAAAGTTGTGCTTTTTGCGTTTGACGGAAAATCTACCAACGCTTATCTTCCGCACAATATGGGCGTTAATTCAGTTGCCTATACGGGCACGCACGACAACGCTACTTCGCTTGGACTTTTAAACAGAATGACAGACCAACAGTTTAAAGTTTTTAAACGGAGGCTTCGCGCGGAACTTAAAAAACAGAACATAGTGCATCCGTTTGCAACAAGAGAGGAAGCGGCGCGTGCGCTTACCGTTTGCGTGCTTGCATCGCCTGCGCGTTTGGCAATAATACCCGTTCAGGATTTGCTTGGTTTGGGCGACGAGGCAAGAATGAATATCCCTTCTACATTGGGGCAGAATTGGAAATTTCGTTTAACGGAAATTCCGTCGCGTTTTCATTGCGCGGTGCTGCGTAAAATAATCAAAGAGTATAATAGATAAAACGTAAATAAAAAATCCGCCGAAACATTGCTTAGGTTTCGGCGGATTTTTTATTGTTTTAATCGTTTTCGAAAATTCTTGTGCAAAGCACCGTCATATCGTCGTTTACAACGTGTCCTGCTTTATCCAATGCGCCGGCAAGAATTTTATCGGCAAGATTTTGCGGATTAAGCGGCTTAAATCCCTGTAAAAATTCATACAGGTCGGTAGCGGAAGGAAATGCGGAAGTTATTCCGTCGCTCATAAATACCACAATATCGCCGGCTTCCAGCTTTTCCGTGCAAACGGTGGGGCGCAGATTTTCGAGTATGCCCATAGGCAGCGATGTGCTTTCTAAAATTTTTATTTCTCCCTCGCGCATAATTATTCCTGCGGGCGAACCTATTTTTACAAAATCTGCTCTGCCCGTTTCAAGATTTACCGCCGCAATATCTATGCAGGTAAACCGTTCGTCGCGGTTAAAAGACAGCAACTTGTTTATAGTGTTCAATACGTTGTCTTCAGGCATTTCGGCGCGGTAAAACGCTTCTATAAGCGATATTGCCGCTTCCGAAATTTTGCGCGCGTATTCGCCGCTTCCCATTCCGTCGGATAAAGCCATAAGAAAAGCCCCGTCGTTTATTCTTATAACGGAGTGGGTGTCCCCCGAAACTTTTTCACCGCTTTTTATTGCGTAAGCAACTCCGAAGCCTGCGTCTAATCTTGGCGGAGCGCCGAATATCAAACAGCTTTTTTGACTGTCGTAATCTATTTTATCTTTTAAAACGTATCTGCGTTTAAGCTTCTCCGAAATTACCGCAGACATAGCTTTAACGTTTGCTTTCCCTACCGTAACCGCGCTTATGCGGTTGCCGTTTTCGCCGTCTATATAAAGTTCTGGGCACGAAATACCGTGTGCGGACAGCGCTTTCTTTACGCTTGCCGCCGCTTCGGAAAACCCTTCGCGCTTTGCAGACAGTTCTACGGCGCAGCTTTTCATAACTTCGGCAATTCCGCGCGCCTGTTCCGCAAGCAGTTTTCTTCCCGATTTGGCGTTTTCCGTTTCAGTCATATATCTTCGGTACTCTGCAAGCATTATGTTCAGTTCGGAAAGTACGTCGGCAGGTCTGGAACAGTTAACGGTCATTTCCGAAGGCAGGTCAATTAAATTGACTTTACCCTTGATTGCGCCGGAGTCTATAAGTTTAGCAAAGCCCGTATAAACGTTGGTATGTGCGCACCGTTTTTGCCGTTCGCAGTTTTTGCAGCATTTTATCTGTAAATCTCTAAGCATTCCTGCGCGGGCGCCGTCGTCGTTTACGTTTTCGTCAAGCGCCATAAACGCGCATTCTATTTCACGGAACACTTCGGAAATCCTATAAAGCTTTTCGCCCGTCTGTCTTCTGCTTCTTATAACCGCCGTTTCAGGCAGAACGTCGCAAACCAAAAGCCTTCTTTTAATGTTTTCGTACGTTTCGTTTTTAGGTAAAGACGGCAGTATAAAAGCAGTAAACAGCAGTAGGGAGTAAGCAGCAATAAGCGGTACGGCGCAGTTAAAACATTTGTCCAAATACATATATGCCGCCGTTAAAAGGGCAGTAACACCGCTTGCCGCGGCTCTGCCTGCGTTTATAAATACAAGCGCCGCGGTGCAAATTATTATAAGCGCCGTAACGGGTTTTAAGTCAAGTCCGGCAACGGCGGGGGGGAGCGAAATAACAAGCGCGGCAATCAGCGCCGCGGGCGAGCGCATAAGTTTAACCGAAAAGGCAACTGCAAGCGCGGCAAAGCACAGATAAAAGGCTTTGCTTATAAGCGAATACATACCGGCTCCGCATACGGCGTAGGTAACCGCTATGCACACAAGTTCGTCCTCTTTTAACCGGCAGCGCTGCAACTTAAACAACAAAGCGTACACCGTTTTAAAACTGAAAAATCCGAATATTAAAATAACAGCAGCGGCTATTGCGCGCAATGCGTATTCGTTGGAAATAATAAGCTCGTTTGCGCCCAGCCAAGGAGCAAAAACAACGTACGGCGCAAGCGCAATTAAGCAGTAAATTATAATTTCGAATTTTATTTTTCTTTTAAATCTGCGGTATAAAAATACTATTAATGCAAAAAAAGCTGCTTGAACAATGCTTAAAATACTTAAAATATAATTTAAATCTACAACAGAAGCAATCGCAAAAGCTAAGGGCGTAACAATAATATTGGTTCCGCACAGCAGCATAGAAACCATAATTCCCAAAGAAAGAGGAACTCCCTTTAATGCGCAGTTTGCAAAAACAAGACATAGCGCGTATATAACGTACATCATTACGCTTTTAACGTTTATTTTTAACGGCATAGCTTAATTTTATTACTTAATTAATTAAATAATTTGTCTTTTAACCGCGTTTAATGTAGTTTTATACACTATAAAAAATCCGCCGATTAGCATTTCGGCGGATTTACGTTTAATTTTTTTTGTTTGCGGCAAGCCAAACCATAAGCACCGTTACGTCTGCAGGGTTAACTCCCGAAATTCTTCCTGCTTGACCTAATGTCAACGGGCGTACCCTATTAAGCTTTTCGCGTGCTTCAAGCCTGAGTCCGCTTATTGTATTATAGTCGGTGCCGGCAGGCAGTTTTTTTTCTTCAAGTTTTTTAAAACGCTCTATCTGCATAGCGTTTTTGTTTAAATAGCCTTCGTACTTTACGGTTGCTTCACAGGTTTTTACAACGCTTAACGGCTTGTCTTTAAGTATATCGAAATAATTTAAAATATCCGAAATTTTTGCGCCTCGGCGAATTAAATCCGCATAAGTTACTGCATTTACACCCCCGCATATGCCGTACTTTTGCATAAATTCTGCGCTTTTTTGTGCGTTTGCCCTGCAATTTAAAGCGGCGATTATTTCTTCGAAAAACTGTTTTCTTCTCTCAAATGCGCACGCTCGTTCTTTTGTATAAAGTGCGGTGTCCGCTATCTTGGGCGTAAGTCTGAAATCGGCGGTATCCTGTCTTAATGCAATGGCGTATTCCGCGCGCGAGGTCATCATTCTGTATGGTTCTTCGGTTCCCTTGGTTACAAGGTCGTCAATAAGTACCCCAATATACGCTTCGTGCCTTCCGAGTATCAGCGGAGGTTTCCCTGTAATTTTAAAAGCCGCGTTAATACCTGCAATAAGCCCCTGCGCGGCGGCTTCCTCGTAGCCTGAAGTGCCGTTAATCTGACCTGCGGTATATAGATTTTCAACTTTTTTAAATTCCAAAGTCGGCAGTATATCCAATGTATCTATGCAATCGTATTCAATGGCGTAAGCGTACCGCATAATTTCGCAGTTTTCAAGCCCTTCAACCGTTCTGTACATTTGCTTTTGCACGTCGTGCGGCATAGAGGAAGAAAGCCCTTGAACGTAAATTTCGTCGGTGTCGGCACCCTCGGGTTCAAGAAAAATTTGATGCCGTTCTTTATCTTTAAATCTTACTACTTTTGTTTCTATCGAAGGACAGTATCGCGGACCTGCCGAAGTTATGTCGCCGTTATAAAGGGGAGAGCGGTCTAAATTACTTAAAATTGCTTCGTGGGTTTGCGCGTTGGTGTAGGTAATATAACAGCTGCACTTGTTTTCGGTTTTGCCTTCCGTCGTAAAAGAGAACGGCGGAACGTCGGTTTCTCCGTTTTGCTTAATGCATTTTTCAAAATTTACGGTTCTGCCGTCAAGCCTTGCGGGCGTGCCCGTTTTAAATCTGCGTATGCAAAAACCGAGTTTTATCAAACTTTCGGTAAGTTCGGTTGCGGCGGCAAATCCGCTTGGACCGCTCTTTTGTCTGTGTTCCCCCGTAACCGTTTCCGCATTCAAATAAACGCCTGTTGCAACAATAACTGCTTTTGCAAAAAATACTCCGCCGTAGGTTGTTTCAAATCCCGTAACTTTTCCGTTTTCGGTAAGTATTTGTTTGCATTCCCCCTGTACTATATGCAAGTTATCCGTATTTTCAAGCGTTTTTTTCATTTCGCGGTGATACGCGTTTTTATCGCACTGACAGCGCAGAGATTGCACTGCTTCGCCCTTGCCTTCGTTAAGCATTCTTATTTGCAAACAAGTTTTGTCGGCATTTTTTGCCATTTCACCGCCAAGCGCGTCTATTTCGCGCACTAAGTGTCCTTTTGCGGTTCCGCCTATAGAGGGATTGCAAGCCATAAAAGCTATGCTGTCTAAATTTAAAGTCAGCATAACCGTATTAAGCCCCAGCCTTGCCGAAGCCAGCGCGGCTTCGCAGCCCGCATGTCCCGCGCCTATTACGGCAACGTCGAATTGTCCTTCTGTAAACGTAGTCATTTTTTTCAAAAATTATGCCCGATTTCTCGGGCGGTTTAAATTTTATTTTTTTAATATAATGTTTTTTATGTCGTCAACGTCTTTTGCAATTTTTTCGTTCACGCGGCACATTTCTTCAACTTTATCGCGTGAATACAAAATAGTGGTATGGTCTCTGCCGCCTAGCACTTTGCCTATTGAAATAAGCGGCAGCGATAAAAGTTCGCACATAAGAAAGCAGCAAATCTGTCTGGGAATGACAACTTCTTTCTTTTTGCTTTTGCCTACAATATCGTTTCTCGCAATGCGATAGTAGGAGGTAACGGCAGAAAGCACGCTTTCCTCCGTAATTTCTTCTTTGCCGCTTTCGGAAACGGCTTCGCTGAGCGCGCTTCGCGCAAGCGCGACGGAAATAGGTTCTTCGTGAAGTTTCGATGCGAATATAACTTTTGTAAGTCTGCCTTCCAAAGTTCTTACGTCGTCGCCAGAATCCTGCGCCAAAAACGTTAAAACGTCCTCAGGCACTATGCATTTTTTTTCAAACGCTTTACGTTTTAAAATCGCAATCTTTGTTTCGAAATTGGGCGGCAGAATGTCAAATAAAAGTCCGCCGGAAAAACGCGTTCTGAGTCTTTCTTCCAATGCGGTAAGTTCCTTGGGGGGGTGGTCGGAAGAAATTACTATCTGTTTGCCCTTTGAAACCAGCTCGTTAAACGTATGGAAAAATTCTTCCTGAACGGCTTTTTTGTTTTCTATAAACTGAATGTCGTCAATAATAAGCACGTCGGCCGTGCGGTAGTATTGCCTTAATTTAATGCTTTTATCCCTTGCGTCAGGTCCGCGGCTTGTAAACATTGTATCTATAATTTCGTTTACAAACTGTTCGCACGTAACGTAAATAACTTTAAGGTCGGGCTTTTCGGCAACTATTTTGTTTGCAATAGCCTGAATTAAATGAGTTTTGCCAAGTCCGGTTCCGCCGTAAATAAAAAGCGGATTGTAAGTGCCTGCAGGGTCGTCCGCAACAGAAAGTGCAGCGGCATAAACAAATTCGTTGTTTTTACCAACCACAAAACTGTCAAACGTGTATTTTTTATCTATGTTGGCAGGCGGCGCGGCAAATTCCTCGTCAGGCGCGTTAAAAGCAAATCCGTCGCTGCCTTCGACTTTAAGCCTGAAATCGCTAACGCCAACGTCGGCTTTAATAATGGCTTCGCGCATTTTTTCGGCAAGCGTGCCCGTTATGTATTTCGCAAAAGTTTCCGTTGGCGTTTCCAAAACTATAAATCTGCCGTCAACGTCTACGGGCGTAAGCTTTTCAATGTAGGTTGTGTAAGTAATCGGCGTTACCAATTCCTGCATTTTTTGCTTTATTGGGTTATAAATAAAGTCGAAATTTCCCTTTTCTGCCATAATCGGACGAATTTCCTTTGAGTTTTTTTAACGGCTTTGGTATAATGTAAAAGCCGTCTTTAAATCGGTGTGATACGTTTAGCTCATTATACTACAAAAATCATTTAAAATAAAGTGTTTTAACCGAAAATGCGCATAAAAAATTTGTATTTAAAAAATTTCAGAAATTACGCCGAGGAAACTTTTGATTTTTCCGAAGGGCTTAACGTGCTTTTCGGAAAGAACGCGCAGGGCAAAACCAACTGCGCAGAGGCGGTTTTTTATCTTTGCACGGGTATTTCTCCGCGCTCTAAACGCGATAAGCAGCTTATTCGCCGCGGGGAAAGTTTTGCCGAAATTTCCGCCGTTGCCGAAAGCAGATACGGAAATATGGAAATTTACGCCAAAATTTGGGATAACGGCAGGGAGTTTAAGCTTAACGGAAACAAAATAACAAAAAATTCCGATATTTTGGGCAATTTGTTTTCGGTTTTCTTCTCTCCTCAGGAATTAAGGCTAATACAGGACGGTCCCGACGAACGCCGCAGATTTTTAAACGTTTCGATATCTCAGCTTTCAAAACCTTATTACACTGCGCTATCAAGGTACAACAAAATTTTGGACCAGCGCAACAATCTTTTAAAAAACCGCGACGTGGATACGGTTTACGACCTGCTGCCCGTTTGGGACGAGCAATTTTGCAAATACGCCGCGACGATAGCTTATAAACGTTCGGAATATATAAATATGCTGGCGCCGCTTGCTTTACAAGCGCACGCATTTTTAACCGAAGGGGCGGAAAAACTCGAAATATCTCCCGAAAAGAAATATAAAGGCGACGAAAACGAACTTGCCAAGCGGCTTTTTGACGAACTTTCAAACAATTACGAAAGGGATATACGTTTAGGTTACACCGCTTCGGGTCCGCACCGCGACGATTTGAATATAGAAATAAACGGTACAGACGCAAAAAATTATGCTTCGCAAGGGCAAACGCGCACGGCGGCGCTTTCGGTAAAGCTTGCCGAAGTGGAAATTTTTAAAAACGTTTCAGGCGAATATCCTGTTTTGATTTTGGACGACGTTATGAGCGAGCTCGATTTACCGCGCCGTAAAAAGCTGGTTGAGCGCACGTCCGGCTTGCAGACTATTTTAACTTGTACTCACGCAGAGCGCGTTTTGTACGGATTGCAGACCAATAAAATAAAAATAGAGGAAGGCGCTGTTAAAAGATGAGAGCGGATTTGCACGTTCATACGCTTTACTCCGACGGCGACGCTACGGTTAAAGAAACGGTGCGCCGCGCAGCTGAAAACGGCGTAAAATTATTATCGGTTACCGACCACGATACGCTTAAAGCAAGCGCGGAACTTAAAAAAGAATGCGCCTTGCACGCAATAACACCCGTGGTAGGAGCTGAAATTTCCGCCTATGAAAACAGCGTAAAGCTGCATATTCTTTTTTACAATCCTACAAAAAATTTTACGCAGCTTAACGAATTTTTCAATAAATTAAAGCTCGGTTCCGTAAAGAGGGCGGAAGATATAGTATACAAATTAAACAAATGCGGAGTAAGCGTAACTATTGACGAGGTTGCGGCGCAGAGATTTTGCGAAGATACGCCTATTCATTCTATGCATATAGCGCGCGTATGCGCAAAAAAGGGATACGCTTCCACGCCGTTCGGTTTTTACGAAAAATATCTTGCGTTCGGGAAAGAGGCGTTTTCAACCGTTTGCCGGCCTAATTACAAAGATACGCTTGAAATAATAAATTACTGCGGCGGAATTTCCTCGCTTGCGCACCCTGCGCGGATTGATATGCCGCAGGACGAATTGTTAAAGCTTATAAATAAAATGAAACTATGCGGACTTTGCGGCATAGAAGCCGTTTATTCTTCACATACTTTTAATGAAACGGCATACTACAAGGAGATAGCAAAGCAAACAAAACTTTTAATTACGGGCGGCTCCGACGCGCATTTTAAAGACGGCGCAAAAAAGATAGGTTTTCCCGAGTTCGAAGTTGACGGAACGCTTTTGCAAAGGCTTACAAAATAAAATGAAAATCTTAAAAAAACTTAATTGCCTGGTATATATGCTCGCTTTAACCGCGGGCTTTATTATTTTCTGCGGGTTTTATGCGCCGCGCAAAATACCGGCGGGTGTGCAAGTAAACGGAATAGACGTGGGCGGCTGCGCTTTAATTAAGGCAGAGCGTACAGTCCGCGAACAAACCGAGCGTTATTTAAAGCAAAAATCGCTTAAAATAAAGTGCGGAAGCGCAGTTTACAGCTTTAAATATCCCGAAATAAATTATACCGACGATTTGCAAAACGTATTAAAAAACGCGCGTAAAAACAATTCTTACACAACTTGTACAAGCTATTATTTATGCGGTTTAGATGAGATTGCTACGGGAATATGCTTAAGTTTAGAGCAAAAAGCAGTAGAACCGTCCGCCGAATTTTCCAAATTCGGCAAGCCGTTTACCTATCGCGAGGGCAGCGACGGCAGGGCAGTGGATAAGGCAAAACTTATTTCGGATATAAACAAATCGCTTGCCGGCGGATTTGAAGACGTTACAGCAAGTTTTAAAACGGCAGAACGCACAGAAACGCTTGACGAAGTTAAAAAACGCACCCGGCTTCTTCATACGTTTACAACGTACTTCGACGGTACAAATATAAACCGTACAAGTAACATCCGCCTTGCGGCGGCAAAGATAAACGGCAGTGTTTTAAATGCCGGAGAAACGCTTTCGTTCAACTATACTGTGGGGGAAAGAACAAAAAGCCGCGGTTTTCTGCCTGCAAAAATAATAGAAAACGGCGAATTTACCGAAGGCGTGGGCGGCGGAGTGTGTCAGGTTTCCACAACGCTTTACAACGCCGCTGTTTTATCGGGCTTGGAAATTAAAGAATATCATCCTCATTCGCTTGCGGTGGGATACGTTTCTCCCTCGCGCGACGCTATGGTAAGCGGTAGCGCGTGCGATTTAAAAATTACCAATAACCGTAAAACTCCCGTATATATACGCGCTGCAACCTCAAACGGAAGCGTAACGTTCGATATTTACGGCGAAAGCGACGGCAACAGTTATTCTTTTAAATCGCAGGTAGTGGGCAGCGTGCCCGCGCCCGAAGAAACCACCGACGATAAAGACAAAGCAAGAACGGGCAAAGACGGAGTGTTGAGCGAAGGATATCTTATTATTACCCGCAACGGCTATAAAAAAAGCGTAAAGCTTAGAAAAGATAAATATAAACCTGTTAAAAAAGTCGTTTACGTAGGTGATGAAAGCGAAAATACGGAAAACGGCGAACAACTTGTTGCGGAAAATCCGTAATAGCGCAAAATCCGAAAAATAAATTATTAATACAATATATTGTGCTTTTTTAGTATAATTTGTTGTGTTTTTTAAGCCCGCGTGTTATAATTAATTTATTCTAAATTAAAGTTTTTGATTTAAAGGAAGGGGATTATGATAAAAATTATTGTTGACGCAATGGGCGGCGATAACGCACCTTCGGCTATAGTGCGCGGCGCGGTGCAAGCGCTTAAAAACGACGACGAACTTTACCTTATTTTAACGGGACGGCAAGCCGATGTACAAGCTGTGCTGGATAACGAACAGTACGACAAAGCCAGACTCGAAGTTGTGGACTGTCCGGACGTTATAGATATGAACGATATTCCCACCGAAGCGGTAAAACGCAAGCAGTCGTCGCTTATGGCGGCATATTGGAGTTTAAAAAAGGACGACGACGTATGCGCTTTGGTTACCGCAGGTTCCACAGGCGCAACAATAGTGGGCGGACAGCTCATTTTGGGTAGAATACGCGGAATTAAACGCCCTGCGCTTTGCCCTGCAATCCCGAATTCACGCGGCGGCGTAACGCTGCTTTGCGATTGCGGCGCAAACGCCGAATGTAAACCCGTTATGCTCTGCCAGTTCGCAGTGCTTGCTTCCGCTTACGCAAAAGCCGGATTCGGTATAAAACAGCCTAAAATCGGATTGCTTTCAAACGGAACTGAAGAACATAAAGGAGACCCTCTCCATCAGGAAACTTACAAATATCTTTCTCAAATGAAGGGAATAGATTTTGTGGGAAACGTAGAGGGCAGGGATATAATGCTCGGCGTATGCGACGTTGTTGTGTCCGACGGATTTTCCGGCAACATAGCGCTTAAATCTATCGAAGGCTGCGGTAAAATGGTGCTCGGAGTTATGAAAAAAGAGTTTTCTGCAACCGTGCGTTCCAAAATAGGATATTTGTTTATGCGTAAAGCATTAAAAAATATGCGCGCTCAGTTGGATTTCGATAAGTACGGCGGCGCGCTTTTGCTTGGGTTAAAAAAGATAGTAATAAAAAGCCACGGGTCTTCAAAGCCGCAGACTATTGCGGCGGCAATAGCAAATGCGGCGGCAATTTACCGCGGCAAGCTTGTGCCTTCGGTGGAAAAAATGCTTGAAACCGTAGACTTTGACACTCTTGTGCCGGAGAGCGAATAATGAACTTTTCAGAAGTCGAAAAATCGCTTAAATATACTTTTAAAGATAAAACGCTTTTAAAGCGCGCGTTAACTCTTGCTTCCGCCGACGCGGAAAACAACAATCAAACGCTGGAATTTTTCGGCGACGCTGTGCTTGAATTTTTGGTTTCGGAGCGGATTTACGACGAAAATGAAAGCGAGGGTAATTTAACGGAACGCCGCAAATCGCTTGTATCCGACAGGGCGCTTGCGCCTGTTTCTAAAAAGCTTGGGCTTGATAAATTTTTAATCCGCAGCCCTTACGACGGCGCCAATAAAAAGGCCGTGCCGTCCGCTTACGAGGCGGTAGTTGCGGCAATTTATCTGGATGGCGGAGTTTCGGCCGCTAGGCAGTTCGTTTTAAACACGCTGGATTTTTCAACGCGTTGCACGGATGAAAATTATAAAGGCAGATTGCAGGAATTTTTGCAGGCGCGCGGAGAATGCTATCCCGCATATAAAAAGCGAAACGTGGGCACGCCGCGCCGTCCTGAATTCATTTCGGAAGTATGTGCGCTCGGTAAAACTTTTTTAGGTAGGGCGGGAAGCGTTCAGGAAGCGGAACGGCTTGCCGCAAAAGCTGCGCTTGAATATTTTGAAAAACAAGGTTAATTAACGGGCAGTCGTTTCTTTTTTATAAATTCGCTTTTTAATTTAAATAGGAATAATTATGTTAACTTTTAAACAAATACAACTTGTGGGTTTTAAATCTTTTGCGGATAAAACCACCATAACGCTTGGAGAGGGCGTAACCTGTATAGTAGGACCTAACGGGTGCGGCAAATCAAACGTTGCCGACGCTATCCGCTGGGTTTTGGGCGAACAGTCGGCAAAGATGATGCGCGGTTCGCAGATGATGGACGTAATTTTCGGCGGAACGGAAGCGCGCAGAAAAATGTCTTTTTGCGAAGTAACGCTTACGTTTGACAATACAAACCGTATTTTCGACATTGATTGCGACGAAGTCGAAATGACAAGAAGACTTTACCGCGACGGTGAAAGCGAATATCTTTTAAATAAACAGACTTCAAGAATGAAAATTCTTACCGGACTTCTGCACGGCGCCGGCGCCGCCAAAGAAGGATATTCTATTATCGGTCAGGGCAGAATAGAACAGATAATGAACGCCAAGCCGGAGGACAGGCGTTCCATATTCGAAGAAGCTACCGGTATAGTCGTATTCAAAGACAGAAAAGCAGACGCAGAAAGAAAACTTAACGCGTCAAAGGACAACCTGTTTGTATTTGCGCAGCGTATGCAGGAAGTTGAGCGTCAGTTGAATCCGTTGAAAAAAGCGGCGGAAAACGCGCTTAAATACCGCGAAATTTATAGCGAACTGAGAAAGCACGAAACCAATCTTTACATATACCGCCACGACGGCGCCGAGGGCGAAAAGCAAAAACTTAACGATAAAAAACGCGCCGTTGACGAAAAAATAGAATTTTTATCAAACCGAATGGACGAACTGCTGGCTGAATATCAAAATTGCCGCAAGGGTCTTGACGAAGCGGACGTAACTTTGCAGGACTTGAACGACAGAGTTCGCCGTTATGAAGTAGGAATAGAGCATAAAAGCGGAGAAGCTAAGCTTTATACCGAAAAAGCGCGTTCGGTTAAACAGAAACTTGCAAGCGCACAGGAAGATATAGCTTATTCCGCAAAGCGTATAGACGAAATAGACCGCGACGTGCGCCGCGCGGAAGCTTTAAGCGGCAAAAACAACGACAGAATTTTGTCTATGCGTTCGCAAACCGATAAATTCCGCTCGGAAATTGCCGAACTTTCAAAAAAGATTTCCGATTACGAATATATGACGGGCGAGCACAGAAAAAAGGTTATGGACACTTTCAAAGACCTGTCGGATATGCGCCAGAATATGGGCTCGCTTTCGGCGCAGAAACAGTTATTAAAAGAAAGACTTGCCGAAATCGACGCCGATATGGAAAAAATCCGCGCACGCAGGGACGAGTGCAGGGCGGCTTACGGCGAATGTATAGAAAAGGGTAATACGCTTACCGATTTGCTTGGGAACGAGAACGTTCTTTTATCCGATGCGGAAGAAAAAGTAAAACAAAGCGAAGACAAAATTCAGCTTTTAATCAAACAAATTTACGATACCGAAGCGCAGATAAGAAGTATTAACGACAGCCTTGCAACTTACAGGGCGCTGCGCGACAGATTTGACGGATATATTTATTCTGTTAAAAAACTGATGAGCGACGTTAAAGACAACGCCGAACTTTCAAGTAAAGTAAAGGGACTTATCGCTGACGTTGTTTCCTGCGAAAAAGATTACGAAGTTGCAATAGAAACTTCATTCGGCGGCGCAATGCAAAACGTTATTACGGGTACGCGCGAAGAAGCGAGAGAGCTTATAGAATACTTAAAGCGCACCCGTTCCGGACAGGTAACTTTTTTGCCTATAGAAGCGTTAAAACCGCGCTATGAAAACGACCAAATCAAATCTGCCGTTAAAGACATGGGCGCAATAGGTTTTGCAATTAATTTGGTTAAATTCGATAAACAGTTCGAAAACGTTATACATAATTTATTGGGCAATACTTTAATAGTAGACAACATACAAAACGCAACGCAGATAGCCCGCCGCTATCCGCGCGCGTTTAAAATAGTAACTTTGGACGGCGATATAATTTCTACAAGCGGTTCTATGACCGGCGGCTCCAAACGTGAAGTCGCAGGCAACCTTCTTGCCAACGAAAGGCGCATTAAAGAGCTGGAAGAAAGCATAGAAGTAAAAAAATCTTTCCTTCTGCGCGCCGACGGCAAACGGGCGGAATTAGACGCGTCAAAGCGCGTTGCCTCCGACGAGTTGGCTATTCTTCAAAAGAAATTGCAGAGCGCAAGATTGGAACTTGCGTCGCTTACCGAAAAGCAGTCGTCGCTGTTGCAGGCGGTAACTTCCGCCGAAAGCGAGTATGCGGCTTACGGACAGTCCGGCAACGCGCTTAAACAGCGTCTTGCGGGATTGGATAGCGAATATAGCGGAGTTTCGGCAGGCGCAAGCAATTTAACAAAGCAGTCGGACGCGGCAAATTCCGCAATGGACGATATGAGCGCGGAGTTTGATAAGCTTACGGCAGAGCGCAACGAAAAGACCGAAAGGCTTAACAGTTTGCTTGTGGAAATTGCTTCGTTGGAGAGCGCCGTTAAAGCGGGCGCGGAAAACGTTGAAAGGCTTGCAAAAGAAAAAGACGGGTTGTTATTGAAGATAGAAAAAACAAATGCTTTGATACCGCAGATTCAGCGTGAAATCGACGAGCTCAACGCTCAGGCGGAGCGTACCGCGCTTACTGCAGAAGAACAGGCGGTTGTCAACGATTTGCGCCGACAGATAAGCGAGGTAACAAACTCCAAAAACACCTATAACGAACGCATTAAAGAAATTGACGCGGAACGGCTTTCAAGTTATAACGAGCGCGAAGAACTTACTGTTAAAACCCATAATCTTGAAATGGCGCTTACCAAAATAGACAGTGACTTGGAATATTTAAGACAGCGCATAGAGGAAGAATACGGAGAAACGTACGAAGGCTGTTTAAAATATAAAGAGGAAAATTACGACGCGTCAACGGCAAATTCGCAAATAGCAAACTGTAAGCGTCAGCTTACTATGCTGGGTGCTGTTAATCCAAATGCCGTTGAAGAATTCGACGAAGTCAGCGCCAGATACGAAAAAATGGTTGCCGAACGTGAGGATTTGGAAAAGGGAATTTCCGATTTAACGGTTGCGCTTGACGATATTCGTGCGGAAATGCTTAAAATTTTCGACGAAGGTTTTAATCTAATTAACGAAAACTTTAAGCGTACGTTTAAAGAACTTTTCGGCGGAGGCAAAGCCGAATTGCAGCTTGATTATACCGACTGCGACGACCCGTTAAACGCCGGCGTTGAAATTATAGCCTGTCCTCCCGGTAAAAAACTTACCAAAATATCGCTTTTATCAGGCGGCGAACGCGCGCTTACCGCAATAGCAATACTGTTTGCGATAATAGGTATGCGCCCTATGCCGTTCTGCGTGCTTGACGAAATTGAAGCGGCGCTTGACGAAGCAAACGTTGCAAGGTATGCAAAATATCTTAAAAAATTTGCGGAAAATACGCAGTTTATAGTTATTACGCACCGTAAACCCACTATGGAAAATGCCGATATTCTGTTCGGCGTTACAATGGAGGAGAAGGGCGTATCCAAAGTGGTATCCGTTAAAATTTCCGAAGTTGCCGAAAGATTGGGCGGCGACACTATTGTTTAATTTAAATTAGGAGAGTATAAGTGGGAGTTTTTTCCAAATTAAAAAACGCGCTTAAAAAAACGCGTGAAGGACTTTCTTCGGCGCTTTCGGGTTTGTTTTCAAAAAACAAAATCGGCGACGAATTTTACGAAGAACTTGAAGAAATATTGATTGGCGCCGATATTTCCGTTATAACGGCGGAAGAAGTTGTGGAAGAAATCCGTGCGGAGGCAAAGCAGGAAAAACTTAAAGACGAACAGTTTGTGCGTGATTTATTAAAAGACGTTTTGGAAGAAAAACTTACCGAAGCGGAAATTCCTGAAATTGCTTATCCAGCTGTTATAATGCTTGTAGGCGTAAACGGGGTCGGTAAAACAACAACGGCAGGCAAACTTGCATCTTATTTTTTAAACAAGGGCAAAAGCGTTACGGTTGCTGCTGCGGATACTTTCCGCGCGGCGGCTGCGGACCAGCTATCGGTTTGGGCGGAAAGAGCAAAAGTGCGCATAGTAAAACACGAGGAGGGAAGCGACCCGTCGGCCGTTGTGTTCGATGCGCTGTCTTCGGCTAAAGCAAAAAATACAGACGTTGTAATTATAGATACCGCAGGCAGACTGCACGTTAAAGCCAATTTAATGGAAGAACTTAAAAAAATGTCGCGTGTGGTTGAAAGAGAATATCCGTTGTCAAACTTTTATAAACTTTTGATTTTAGACGCAACTACGGGTAACAATGCTATTTCACAAGCGCAGATTTTCAACGATGCGGTTGAACTTGACGGAATAGTTTTAACCAAGCTTGACAGTTCCGCAAAAGGCGGATTTGTTATTTCTTTGTGCAGCGATTTGCAAATACCCGTACTGTTTACGGGCACGGGCGAAAAAACGGAAGATTTGGAATTGTTTAACCCCGAAGAATTTATTGACGGAATTTTATAAAATCGTTTAAATCAAGCATATTACGGGGGCAATTAATATTTTCATAAAAATAAGAGAGCGCGGGACGGCAATATTGCCGTCCCGCGCATTTGCATAAAAAATATGCAGTTTAAAAGCTATTTATAAACGTTGCCCCCCGAATATGGCGCAGTTTAGGTCAATCGGGTTATAAATCGTCAACGTCCTGAACAGGCTTTCCGCCGTCTATGGGCGTACCCGTATAGCTTCCGTTGGGGTCAAAGCTGTCTTTAAACTTATTTGCAGTTTTTCGTGCTTTTGCCACAACCCTTACCGCCGCAGTTCTTAACGTTCTTCTCGCTGCCGGAGCAGTTCTTTGTGTTCTGAGTTTTGTTGTTTTCGTTGGTCTTTCTCATATTTTCTCCTTTTCAAACGGAATGTGCAACAGTACTTCGCCTTGACTTGCCTGGCAAAGAGGACACTTGTCCCAAGCCTTGGTTGAGGTGTGCATATAGCCGCACTCGCCGCAAATATAGAGTATGGGGGATTCGTTTGAATATAAAACGCCCTTAGAGAACGCTTCGCAAAGATATCTGAAAATAATTTCGTGATGTTCTTCAACTTTAGCAATAAGCTTAAAAAGAGCGGCTATATCCTTGTAACCTTCTTCTTCTGCATCTTTAGCGAAAGCGGGGTAAATAACGGAATGTTCTTCGTGTTCGTCTTCTGCGGCAAATTTAAGGCAAGTGGCAATATCTCCTCCGTGATAAGGATATCCGGCGTCGATATTTATATTGTCTAAATACTGACCGCGTTTTTGCAGTTCTTCAAAGAACCTTCTCGCGTGCACTGTTTCGTTTTTTGCAAGAACTTTTATGGCGTCGGCAAGGGCAATATATCCCTGTGCGGTTGCCGCGCGTGCTATAAGCTGATAGCGCATTCCCGCTTGGCTTTCGCCTGCAAAACTTCTTGCAAGATTTTTGTAAGTCTTGGTTTCGTCAAATTGCATAACTTTCCTCCGTCTAAAATTATTGTGTATATTATTCTACGGTTTATGCAATCAGGCTTTTGGAATTATTTGTAAATAACACAAACTGATTAAAAATAATAAAATCTGCCTTAAATATTGTGTTTTTCGATAAATTTCGACATAATGCAACAATAGACAATAAAAATTTCCCCAAAAAAAGAAAGACATATTTAATTGCAGATATATTATATTTAAGAAAAAGTTAAAATGGATTAACAAAAAATGAAATTTGTAAGTTTTAAAAAATGTTTTTCGGTATTCATTGTTTCGGCAATTTTATTTTTTGCTTGCGCAACTTGTTTAAGCGCTTGCGGCAAAGAAACGGCGTCCGCTAATCCTTATTCAAATTATATAACGGCCGTATATGCCAAATACCTAAGCCAATCGCTTTCAGCCGGCGACGAAGTGCTTTCGTACGAAGAATGGCTTAAATCTATTAAAGGCGATAGCGGAGAAAACGGCAAATCGGCTTACGAATTATATTTGGAAGCGCTTAAAGAAGGAGAAATCCCTCTTACTAAGGATGAGTGGCTTGCTTCGCTTTCAGGAGTAAGTATTTCACAAGTTAAAGCAAGCGAAGACGGTAAATATATAATTTTCTTTTTTACGGACGGTAAAACGGAAAAAGTAAAAATTCCGTTTCCGTCAAATTCGCATACTCACAGTTTCGGAGAAATAATAACGGTTTTGCCGCCGCGATTTTTCCGCGAAGGATTGGGTTATAAAGTCTGCTCTTTTGACGGTTATAAAGAACTTGAAGTAATTCCCGCGTTGGGATATATAATAAAAGCGGTGTTCCGCGACGGCGGCGCGGCTGTTGCCGACGTGTTGATTACCGTAAACGGGGAAACCGTAAAAACCGATTCGGAAGGTTACGCGTTTTTTATGAATACCGTACGCGGCGAGTATACTGTGGAAGCGTCGGCAAAAGGATATATATTTTCAGATACGCTTGTTACGGACGGCAGCGGCGAATACGTTATTACGCTTGACGCAGCTCCTAAAGTTTTGCATACGTTTAAATTAGTTGACGAGGAAAATTTACCTGTTGGAGAAGGAATAACTTTAAGCGCCGTATGCGGCGGAGAAACGGTTGCGTTCGGTCAAACGGACGTAGGCGGAAACGTAACATTAAATTTACTGCCTGACGAGTATGAAATACGTTTGGATTTCGGCGGCAGGTCGGATGAGTTTGAAGCGTTTACACCTATTAACGTAAGTTTGGGCAGTTCCGATAACCAAACTGTAATTACCGTAGTAAAATCTTTAAGGGATTCCGTTAACGAGGTAGAATTTGACCTGAATAATTCGGCTGTTTTGCAAATTTTATCCGAAAACGACGTTTTCAATTTTAAAAGCGCCGGCGTTGACCCGTTATATGTTTTCGGCGTTACATACGGATATATAGCCCAATTAACCGTAACCGACGAAAGCGGCGGTAAAATATTTATAGTGAAAAACGGAGTAATTACAGATGATGCAAACATGTATTTAATGCATTTAGGCGAAGAAGACCGTCCGTCATCCGGTTCTGATAACGTTGCAAATATTTCCCTTAGCGGAATAAACATAAACTGCACTTTAGAATTTTCTGTTTTTAAAAGCGGCGCTGACCCTGTGATAATGGAAATTATGTTTGAAATTTAATATAAGATGCCTGCGTTAAACCTTAATTAATTGACAAACAGTTAATAAAAGTATAAATTTATATAAAGAAATATTTATGCGTTAAAACGTAAGGTTAAAGTTATGAAGTATTACTTAGGCATCGATATCGGAGGAATGACTGTAAAGGGCGCGCTTATTGACCAAACTGCGGCAATCAAGTCCGAAGGCAGTATTGCAACGGCGTGCGAACAGGGCGGCGAGGCAATGTGTAACAATATTGCCCGTCTTGTTATATCGCTTTTGGAAAAGAGCGCAATATCCAAGCAGGAAATCGAGGGTATGGGAGTCGGCTGCCCCGGCGTTATAGACAGTTTAAACGGAATAGTGGTTTTTGCCGGTAATTTGGGACTTAAAAATTTTCCGCTTGCAAAAATTATTTCCGAAAAAACGGGGCTTAAAGTAAAACTTACAAACGACGCCAACGCGGCGGCTTTGGGCGAAGCCAAGTTCGGCGCAGGAAAAAAATATTCCGACAGTATATTGGTAACGCTTGGAACGGGCGTTGGCGGCGGCATTGTTATAAACGGTAAACTATTCGAAGGCGGAAATTCCGCAGGCACAGAAATAGGTCATATGGTAATTGCCGAAGACGGTAAACCCTGTACCTGCGGCAGACGCGGATGCTTTGAAAGTTACGCTTCCGCAACCGCGCTTATGGAACAAACGCGTGAGGCAATGCGCAATAACCCCCAAAGCGCAATGTGGAAAACTTATAATTTGCAAACCGCAAGCGGCAAAACGGCTTTCGATTATTCGGATTGCGACAAAGCGGCAAAATCGGTTGCGGATAATTACATAAAGTACCTTGCCTGCGGAATAATAAATCTTGCCAATATCTTCCGCCCTCAGGTTATAATGTTGGGCGGCGGCGTAAGCGAACAGGGCGAAAATTTAACCGCGCCTATACAGAAAATACTCAACGCTCAAATTATGGGCGGCAATAATTACGCACCCGTTAAAGTAGTAAAAGCTACTCTCGGCAACAGGGCAGGCGCATTCGGCGCCGCAGCGCTGTTTATGTAAAATAAATAAAAATTGCAATCTCCGACTGTAAAAACGCAGTCGGAGATTTTTTTAATAAAGTTTTCGGTTAAAAATACGTAAGTTTACAATAATTAAAATATGTGTACTTCTATAACGTTTAAAACTAAAGATTTTTACTTCGGCAGAACGCTTGATTTGGAATATTCTTTTTCTCAAGAGGTTGTAATAACGCCAAAAAATTATCCTATTGATTTAAAATTTACAGAAAAATTAACAAATCATTATGCAATTATAGGCACTGCTTACGTGCCGCACGGTTTTCCGCTGTATTACGAAGCCGTAAACGAAAAAGGGCTTTGTATGGCAGGGCTTAATTTTGCAGGCAGCGCAAAATATAACAAAATTTTAAAAACGGAAAAAAATATAGCTCAATTCGAACTGATACCTTATATATTGGGCAAATGCGCAAACGTAGAACAAGCCGTAAAAGAGTTAAAAAAAATTAATTTAACGGATACGTCTTACAGCAAGGATTTGCCGGTTGCTGACCTTCATTGGATTTTGGCAGATAAAACCAGCTGCATTACGGCGGAATTTGTTGTGCAGGGCTTAAAAATTTATAATAATCCCGTTGGTGTATTAACAAACAATCCGCCGTTTGACCTTCAAACGTTTAACCTAAACAATTATATAAATTTAACTTGTATGCAGCCTAAAAACCGTTTTTCCGATAAAATAGATTTAACCGCATACAGTAAGGGCTTGGGTGCGGTTGGACTGCCGGGAGATTTATCTTCTCAATCAAGATTTGTAAGGGCGGCGTTCAATAAACTGAACTCCGAGTGCGGAAAAACAGAAGAAGAAAGCGTAAATCAGTTTTTTCATATTTTAAACAGTGTCGAGCAACCGCGCGGCGCTAACGTAATCGATAAAAATAAATTTGAAATTACGGTTTATAGTTGCTGCTGCAATGCAGATAAAGGTATTTATTATTATACAACCTATCAAAATCACAGAATAAATTCCGTGGATATGCGTAAAGAAAATTTAAATTCCGAAAAACTTATAAGATTTCCGCATATTTGCAGCGAAAGTTTTAACAGTGTAAATTAATAAAATAAAAAAGCGCGGCTTAGTGTCGCGCTTTTTTATTTGCAAAAAAATTACGCAATTTTTTAAAAAACAATTAACAAAAATTTTTTAAATATGCAAATATGTGTCATAATTAACAGCTATAATAATTGCAAACATATGTTTAAAATTAAAAAAGGGGGAGGTAAAAGTAAATGGAAAATATAAATTTGTTATTTTCTTTAATAGGAACAGCCGTCAGTTTTTTTGTTACGGTAATTATTATAATTATTAAGTTTGTAAAAAACGTGCGTTCTAAAAAGAAAATTGAAAACAGCGCAATATTAATGGACGCGGTTGCACCGTTGATGACGTTGGCTGAAAAATTTAAAAATTTCAGCGGAGAAGAAAAGCGGGAGTATGTTCTTACAAATTTAAACAGGTTTTCTATAGAAAACGGAATTGAGTTTAATTCTGCGGCTATTACCGCAAAAATCGAAGAACTTATAAAACTTACAAAAGAAGTAAACACAAATAGAAATTAAAAAGGATTACAAAAATGGATAAGAAAAAATTACAGAATTTTATTGCGCAATTACAGGCTAAGTCCCAAACGTATAACGCGGCGGCGGATAATACGGAAGCTTCGGAAAGTACAGAAGCCTGCAAAACTTTTACAGAAGATTATGTTATAACAGACAGCGAGAAAGAATTGTTCAAATTTGGCAATTTAATAGAAGACGGCAGTTTTTACGAAGACGGAATATGTTTGGATTTTGAACACGATTTATACGGTCAAGCCGATTACAAGGCGTTTATTCAATATAGAAAGGTGCTTGAACCTAAATTGATAAGCTTGGAATTAATGCTTTTAGGGCGCACAATATCGCATCACGAAAGTTTTGACGTATATTCAAAAGATACAGGAGAATTTATTTATACCGGATATTCGTTTCAAGATAAAGGCATAATTTTATATCCCGTAAATTTAACCGAAATTTACAAAAAAACCGGCAGCGTAAATTTTAAAATAAAAGTAAACGAAGATTTCGGCTCGGAAAGTTTTTTTACACACGAATATAGATTAAGAATTGTTGCCGAACAGCCTAAAAGCATAAAAATAACGGCAGAATCGGAAAAGAGTATTTATTCTATAAACGACATATACGATAAATCCGCAATAGCTTTTACCGCCGAATATGCAGACGGAACTTTGGAAACCGTTAACAGTATAGACAAGTTTACCATTACGCCAAACGATAAAATAACCGCGTTCGATAATAAAATAACGGTTACATACAAAGGTATTTCCGCATTTATAGATATATTGGTTTTAGCCGATAATTGGAACGAAGAACTTGAACGCCGTAACTATAAAGACGTTTATTTGTGCAGCAAAGTTACAGGCTTTATGAATTTAAATAACGGCGGATTTACAGCTGCGTTTAACTCGTTCGATTCAAAAGATTTGGTTGTGCCCATAAACATAAGCCATATTCACAGGCGCGAAAATCTGTGCAAAGATTACGGAGCGGGTTGGCGGCTTTCGTTAAACAAAAGTTTAAAGCTTTCCGATGACGATACCGCTGAAAACACCGTTTACACTTACGAAGACGAAGCGGGCGACAGTTACCGTTTTACCGAAAAGTATTATATAATTGAAAATACCGAAAAAGTATTTTTAAATAAAAACGATATTACAATCGATATAAACGGCGCCTTATCTTACAACGGAAAACTCGTTTATAAATGTCAGTCTTGCGGCGGCTATACGCTATTGCCGGAAATTAACGATTTTATTAATTGCGAATTTTTAGAACAAAAACAAAGTAAACAGATAGAGCTTGAAGAAATTGTAAATTCTTACGAATCGTCTTTAAAAAACTATGTTTGCGTATTGAGCGGCACAGGGGAAATTGTGCAAAGGTTAAACATTTCCGACAATACAAGTTTTAAAAATTCTATAAAAAACGTTTCCGAATCCAAAGGTCAAATTTTAATGACGGAAAACGAAGCTTTGCAATTAAAGTCGCTTTATTTCAGTTTAAATCAAACGCAAGTGCAAATCGACCAACAAGAGGTGCAACCCCTGCAATTCGATTTGGAAACTATACAAGGCAATAGTCAAAGCGCCCAATATTATAATCAACTTTGCGATTCATACAATGCAATTGATTTAAGTAGATTGTGTGAACCGGAAGACTATAATAAATCAATTGACTTCAGTCTCGCGCTGCCAACCGACGAAAAGCAGAAAAGTGATAGATTAAGTAAAATCAACGCTCAAATTGCGTATGAAAGAGCAAATAACAACATAAATTGGCTAGCAGACAGCGAATCGGGATATTCTTACGGCGCAATACATAATGCGCGGCAGAAAATTTTAAACGTGCAAAAAAAAGTGTTTGCCAAACAGGAAAAGCTGCTTAAATCGCAATTGCTTTTAATTTCAAGCCAAATTAACTTTTTAATTGAACAGGCAAGAAGATATAGTCAAGGGTTTTGAGTACGAGGACGGCAAGTACGTTATATTCGAAGAAAAGGACTTTGAAAAGATAAAATCTAAAAAGGATAAGAACATAACTATAGAAAAGTTTGTGAACCTATCCGAGGTTGACCCGCTTTATTTCGATAAGCCTTATTACGTTGCCCCTACGGGCGCAGAGAAAGCGTTCGCTGTGTTACTGACCGCTATGGAGCAGGAGGGCAAAGCGGCTATTGCAAAGACTGTTCTCGGTACAAAGGAAACGCTTATTCTAATAAGAGCGAAAGACGGGCAGATGCTGTTGAACACGCTTTTCTTTGAAGAAGAAGTAACGAAGAATCCCGCAAAGGAAATAACTGAGAAAGGAAACTCCGCTGAGCTTAAAATGGCGAAGGCTATAATCGAGGGAATGACGGGAGAATTCAACCCCGAAGATTATAGGGATGAGTACCGTCAAAAAGTGCGGGAAGCGATAGAGAGAAAGATAGTAGGCAAAGAAATCATCGCGCCGAAAGAAAAGGGCGTAGGCACGATTGCCAACCTTATGGACGCGCTTACAAAGTCTTTGGAATTGACGCAGAAGCCTAAAACGAAAAAGACTACACCGAAGAAAACGGCATCAAGGAAGAAAGAAGCGTAATGGCGGATTTATTCGACGAAAAAAATATCTCGCCTATGCTCTTGAATGAGGTCAAAGAGCCGTTCGATGATGATGACTATATCTACGAATTAAAGTTAGACGGAATACGTTGCATGGCTTATATCGAGCCGAAATCGGTAACACTGCAAAATAAGCGTTTCAAAGATTTGACCGATATATATCCCGAACTTTCGGATATGTGTAAGTGCGTAAAGAAGCGAGTAATACTCGACGGTGAGCTTGTCGTTTTGACGAACGGCAAGCCCGATTTTTATGCACTGCAAAAGCGCAGTCTTATGGGCGATAAATTCAGAATATCGCTTGCGGCAAAGAAGAATCCCGTGCAGTTTGTCGCCTACGATATTTTGTACTACGACGGAAAAGACCTGACGGACAAGCCGCTTTTGAAGCGCAAAGAAATACTTTCAAAAAACGTTAAAGAGGACTTTAATTTAAGCATATCCCGTTATGTAACGACAAACGGCGTTGCATTTTTCGAGCTTGCAAAGAAAGAGAATTTGGAAGGCATAGTCGCCAAGAAAAAAGACGGGCTTTACCATATAGGCAAACGCACGTCCGATTGGATAAAAATCAAAGTAATGCAGGACGAGGACTTGCTCGTTCTCGGTTATCAACCTGACGATGACGGAAAGGTCAAGGATTTGATACTCGGTTATTACGACAAAAAAGGTGAGCTTAAATGTCGCGGAAAAGTCTATCTCGGAGTATCGAAAGCCGAGCAGAAAATAATAGCGGATTTCGCAAAAAAGAACACGGTAAAGGAAGCGTGGTTCGATAAATATAAAAATGCAGTTTGGCTGAAACCTCAACTTGTGGGAACGGCACACTTTATGCACGAAACCGAGAGCGGGGGAATGCGTCAACCCGTATGGAAAGGGTTGAGAGATGATAAGCAAGACGGTTGAAATATCAACCGTCTTATGGTGTGCAAAATGCTTTATATGGTTGAAAAATATACCTTAGAATGTTGAGTAATATAAGGGGGTATATATGGACAAGAAAATTATAATTTCACGCATTGATGAACTTATGCAAGAAAAAGGAATTAATAAATATCAATTAAAAGAAAATGCCGAAGTATCTTCCACCATATATCAGTGGAGAAAGAATGCGGCAAGAGATAAAGACAGAACTCCGTCTCTACGCTCAATAGAAAAAATTTGTGATTTCTTAGGAGTAACTTTAGCATACTTTTTTTCGTTCAGTAATGCAGAACAAAACAACACTCGTATTCTTGAGATTGCAAACTCATTGTGCGATATGAGTAAAGAACAACTTAAAGTGTTAGAATTGATAATAAAACAATTTAAAAAAACTCAAAAGGATTCTTCATTATGAAAACTGTTGGAGAAAAAATAGCGTATTTAAGGAAAGAGAGAAAATTATCACAGGAAGCACTTGGGCTTGAAATTGGCGTAAGTCGTTCCGCAATAGTTAAGTGGGAAAAAGGATTAATGAATCCTAACCATGACAGTATAAATTTATTATGTGAGTATTTTAAAGTTGATGCAAATTATTTTTATGAAGATCATACTTTATTAAATAATAAAAATGAATGTGTTAAAGAAATTGCCATTACAAACGCAACAAGTAAATCTAAGTACAGAATTTGCATAATAAGTTTAATTATTATTTCAATTTTCTTTTTATTAACACTACTTTCAACTACGGCTTTCGGTTTTATAGCTTTTACGAATAATATAGGTTATCAGTCTGAAAAAACAACAGACATTAATGATATTATTTTTTACATAAGCTTATCTTTTTGTTTTGTATTTTTAATTTTATTAGTGTTTTTTATAGTTAAATTAAAAAGTAGACAAAAGTAAACGATATATCCTTATCTATTTCTATTAATGGGGGGAACGGTAAGGTATGGGCTACTGTAAAAAATGATTTTACATTATTTCCTGCAACTGTAATTGTTGTAGTTATGTTATATTCTTCTGAATCATATACGGAATCTTATGAAAGTATGGATCTTGTAAGTACAAATACAACAAATGATTTAAATATGGGAAAAACTGTAAGTACAGAGGCAAGTACAGGAGGAGTCGCAAAATATTGGATTGCGAGAATGCGATATAAAATAGATTCAAAAAGTTGGGCTTCAAAAGCTACCGAAGTTTGTAAAATCGGTGCAGACGGTGAGTTTTTAGGTTATGTATAAAATAAAAAAGGAACGCAATGATATGCGTTCCTTTTTTATATAAATAATTTAATGATATGTGTACAAAGATACACATAAAAGAAAACAAATGTGAATTGCAAATTGCTATTATTTATAATAGAATATAAATACTGATTAAAATATTCCATATTATGGTGTACAAATGCACCATAATGTATTATAATTAAATTATGAAAAAATACAGATTGATATTGTTGGTAATAAGCAGCGTATTAAGTTTGATTGCTTTATTAACTCTGTTCGGTTGCAAACCGAATGAAGCTACAATTGCAGAGTATTTAGTAAAGTACGAATCTGACGGAAACGGCACGATAAACGGTGAAGCAACTCAAATAGTAGTCGAGGGCGAAGACTGTTCGCAAGTAACAGCGGTCCCTGACGAGGGTTATGAGTTTGTAAAATGGTCGGACGGAATAACTACGCCCGAAAGACAGGATAAAAACGTAACAGAAGACAAGACGATAACGGCGCAGTTTAAAAAGAAAGAGCCGTCGGAACCGGAGCCTGTAATTGAATATACAGTAACGTATAAAGCCGGAGATGGCGGAAAAATTGAAGGTAAAGCAGTTCAAAAGATAAAAAAGAACGAGTCTGCCGAAGCGGTCGTTGCCGTTCCCGAAACAGGTTATAGATTTGTCAAATGGTCGGACGGAAAAACCGAAGCGACAAGGCAGGATAGAAACGTAACGAAAGATATCGTTGTAAAGGCAATATTCGAGAAGCAAACTTACAAGTTAACTTACGTTGCAAGTAATGGCGGGTATTTGGTGGGCAACGCAAATCAAACGGTTGCTTACGGCGAAAGCGGAACAATGGTAACGGCAATACCGAACTACGGTTATAAATTTGTAAAGTGGTCAGATGGTGTAAATACGGCGGAAAGAACAGATAAAAATATAATTTCAAATAAAGAAATAACCGCTGAGTTTGAGAAGATAAAGATAACCGTAACTTATAGCGCGGGCGAAGGCGGAACGATAGACGGAAAGGCGGAGCAGGAAATAGAATACGGCAATGACGCAGAATTTGTCGTAGCGGTTCCTGACGTCGGTTATAGATTTGTAAAATGGTCGGACGGTTCAAACGTACCCGAAAGACAAGATAAAATCATTACAGCAAATAAAAATGTTACCGCAATATTCGAAAAGATTAAGATAACTGTATCATATAGCGCGGGTGTAGGCGGAACAATAGACGGGAAGATTGAGCAGGAAATAGAATACGGCAATGACGCAGAATTTGTCGTAGCGGTTCCTGACGAGGGTTATAGGTTTGTAAAATGGTCGGACGGTAACGGTTCTACCATAAGAAAGGAAACGTGCGTTAATACGGAAATAAACGTAACCGCCGAATTTGAATTTTTATATGAAGGCGGCGAGGGTACTGCGTCAAATCCGTTTACTATTGCTAATTATACGCAAATAAACGATATGTGGTACTATCCCGAATCAAGTTATAAACTGATAAAAGATTTGGATTTAAGCGGAATAAAACACGAACCTATATTTGATGATGCGACGTATTTTAACGGTCGTTTTAACGGCGGCGGGCATACAATCAATAATTTAACAGTCGAAACCGATTTAAATTATCCGTCACTGTTCGGTGTAACGAGCGGCATTGTCGGCGATTTGAATTTAGTCAACGCAAATATAAAGACTTGCGACTTTAATACGCAAAGTGCGAAGCAAAAATATTGTGTGGGTATAGTTGCGGGCAAGTCTGTGGGACTTATCCATAACGTTAGCGTAAGCGGAATAATCACCGTAGACGGAATAACGTACGACGGAGTCGCTGTTGGGGGGATTGCGGGGATGGTCGGCAATAATGTTTTAGATTGTATTGCTGATATTGAAATGACGGTAAAAAACGTTGAAAGAGAAAACAAAACTAATTTGTTACAGCCGTTTTTATTCGGTGGGTTATTGGGCTTTTGCGATTCGGCGAACGTAATAAATTGCGAAACGCAGGGCGAAATAACTATTGTAGATTCAAGTTATGATATATACGTCGGCGGATTGATAGGTTATTATTCTAACGGCAGTCAAGTTCAAAAGGAAATTAAAGACAGTAGTACGAACTTAACGATAAAAGACGAAAACACTTCTTTTAATGCCGGAGGTTTCGTAGGGTATTTAACGATAAATCAAAACACGTCTTTACAAATAATTAACTGCTCAGTTTACGGTAACATTACAAGTGGAGATGCAGGAGGTTTTATATATGAAGGTTATTCGTCATCCGGTGATTTGCTTATTGAAAACTGCTTAGTTGAAAATGAAATAAAGCATACCGGTATGGCGGCGGGTTTCATAAAGTTTTATACAGGGAAAAATTGTACAATCCGCAATTGTCATGCAACGTGTGTGATTGACGGGGGGGATGCTGGATGGGGATTTGCTTATAATGTATCACGTATTAACTTTAATAATTGTTACAGTTCCGGTAGCATTTACTCAAAACGTGGCGGTGGATTTGGATGGATGCTAGGTCATTGTATTGTTGAACAGTGCTACTCGGATAATGATATTTATACATATTTTTCAAGTTCAGCTTTTGTATATGCGGCATTATATTCAGAAATTTTAAATTGTTATTCGCAAAATAAATTTCAAAACGAACCAATATATAATAAAAACGTACCGCTTTCGGTAATAATGTATTTGAGAAACAGTGAAGTAAGTAATTTTTATTATTCCGGAAATTTAATTGAAAAAGTATTTAAAGAGGTTACTGATTCGGAAATTAAAAATTTTCATTGTTTAAAGAGTGAAAAACTGACGGAAGATTTAGTAGAGGTTGACAGGGGCGATGAACCATCGTTAATAGATATAACAGTCTATGAAAAACCGGAAGATATGTATTATCTCGCCGATAAGTTAAATGATGGCTTAATTAAGGATATTTGGATAAATCAATATAATGATTTTCCTATTTTAAAAAGCAAAGTTTTAACTGAATAAAAAACTGTGTTGTTTCACAGTAAAACAAAAGAGCTTCTGTACCAAATACAGAAGCTCTTTTGTTTTAATATTATATTTTGTGTTTTTTACTTCGTCATAGCTTCCTGAACGGCAACTGCAACCGCAACCGTTGCGCCAACCATCGGGTTGTTGCCCATACCTATCAAGCCCATCATTTCAACGTGCGCCGGTACGGAGGAGGAGCCTGCAAACTGTGCGTCGGAGTGCATTCTGCCCATAGTATCGGTCATTCCGTAAGAGGAAGGACCTGCGCCCATATTGTCGGGGTGAAGCGTTCTGCCCGTGCCGCCGCCGCTTGCTACGGAGAAGTATTTAACGCCGTTTTCAACGCACCACTTTTTGTAGGTTCCCGCAACGGGATGCTGGAAACGCGTGGGGTTGGTGGAGTTGCCCGTAATGGACACCGAAACGTGTTCCATTTTCATAATTGCAACGCCTTCTGGAACGTTATCCGCGCCGTAGCACTTAACTTTTGCTCTTGCGCCGTCCGAAAAAGCAACGCTGTCAACTACTCTAACCGTTTCCGAATACGGGTCGAATTCCGTTCTGCAATAGGTAAAGCCGTTAATTCTTGAAATTATATATGCGGCGTCTTTGCCCAAACCGTTTAAAATAACGCGCAGGGGCTTTGTGCGCACTTTATTTGCGTTTTCCGCAATTTTAATTGCGCCTTCCGCTGCGGCAAACGATTCGTGTCCGGCAAGGAAGCAGAAGCAGTCGGTTTCTTCGGATAAAAGCATTGCGCCTAAATTTCCGTGTCCCTCGCCGACTTTTCTGTTTTCGGCAACGGAACCGGGGATGCAGAAGCTTTGAAGACCTATGCCTATTTTTGTTGCCGCGTCGTTAGCTTTTTTACAGCCGCTTTTGATGGCGATTGCCGCGCCTACCGTATATGCCCAAACTGCGTTTTCAAAGCAGATAGGCTGGGTACCGCGTACTATTTTGTCAACGTCTATCCCTTTTTTAAGGGTAATATCTTTGCATTCTTCAATGGATTTAATTCCGTATTCTTTCAAAACGCCCAAAATTTTCTTTTCGCGTCTTTCATAGCTTTCAAAAAGTGCCATTATCAGTCAACCTCCTTGTCCGTTCTGGGGTCAATGTGCTTAACGGCGCCGCTTTCCTTGGAATATCTGCCGTAAGTACCTATAGCTTTTTCGTACGCTTCGTTGGGAGAAAGACCTTTTTTAATAAAATCGGTCATTTTTCCTAACGAAACAAACTTGTAACCGCAAATTTCGTTGTTTTTATCAAGCGCAAGCGCCAAAACGTAGCCTTCCGCCATTTCCAAATAACGCGCGCCCTTCAAAGCGGTGCCGTACATAGTGCCTACCTGCGACCTAAGACCTTTGCCCAAGTCTTCCAAACCTGCGCCGATGGGCAAACCGTCTTCCGAAAAAGCCGACTGCGTTCTTCCGTACACAATCTGTAAAAACAGTTCGCGCATAGCCGTGTTTATCGCGTCGCACACAAGGTCGGTATTCAAAGCTTCCAAAATGGTTTTGTGGGGCAGAATTTCCGCAGCCATAGCGGCGGAGTGGGTCATACCGGAGCAGCCTATGGTTTCCACAAGCGCTTCTTGGATTATACCGTCTTTTACGTTAAGCGTAAGCTTGCAGGCGCCCTGCTGCGGTGCGCACCAACCGATACCGTGAGTAAGACCCTTGACGTCTTTGATTTCTTTTGCCTTAATCCATTGCCCTTCTTCGGGTATGGGAGCGGGACCGTGTTCGAATCTTCCCGAAACGCCCTTGGCAACGCAAATCATATTTTCAATGTCTTTTGAATATTGCATTACTAATTCCTCCGAATTTTTTATCAGTATTTTTTTACCGTTTTTAATTATATCACGCTTAAAACTTTTATTCAATAATATAAAACCAAAAAATTACAACTTTTTTATTTATTGCATTAATTTTTTGTTTACGCGCGGTAAAAATGTAGTATAAATATATTGAGGAAACAATATGCTTTGTCAGCACTGTAAAAAAAACGATGCAACGGTTAATTACGTTGAAATAATAAACGGCGATAAATTCGAAAGCCATTTGTGTGCGCTTTGCTATGCGGAACTGTACGGAGAACTCAATTCCAAAGCCAACGCAGATATTTGGGCGGGGCTTTTCGGTTCGGCTGCACCAAGAAAAAAAGTATGCCCTGTTTGCGGCACAACGTATGCGGATTACGAGAGTACGGGGCTTTTGGGCTGCGCAAGCTGTTACGATGTTTTTAAGGAAGAACTAATACCTTCTGTTCGCAGAATTCAGGGCAGAGTAGAACACGTTGGCAAAACGGGGAACAATAACGACGAATTCGGTTTGCACCGCAGGCTTAAAAGTTTGCAGGAACAGCTTGAAAGCGCTTTGAGAGAAAAACGCTACGGCGAAGCCGGTAAGCTTAATAAGCGTATAGACGAAATTAATAAAACGCTTTACGGGGGCGGAAAAGATGACTGACGTTTCAAAAACCGTAGTATCCACTCGCGTTCGCCTTGCAAGAAATATAGAAGGATATCCGTTTCCTTCTCACTTAAAAAACGAAAAGCAAGCCAAAGAAATTATACGTTTGGTATCTTCCGGGCTTTCAAGACTTGACGAGTTTAAACTTTATTATATGGACGCGATTACGGAGGCGGAGGCTGTTTCTTTAAAAGAAAACCACCTAATAAGCCCAAATCTTATAGGCAGCAAACGGTTTTCCGCCGCGCTTATAAACCGCGAAGAAAGCGTTTCTATAATGATTAACGAAGAAGACCACCTGCGCGAACAATGTATAGTAAAAGGGTTGGATTTACGTCTTGCATATGACACAATGTCGGAGATAGACAACCGCATTTCTTCTACAATGAAATTTGCGTTTGACGAACAGCTCGGCTTTTTAACAGCCTGTCCCACAAATTTGGGAACGGGATTAAGAGCTTCGGTTATGTTTTTTTTGCCGGCGCTTACGCTTAACGGCATAATGCCTAAAGTTATACGCAGTATATCGCGTTTGGGGCTTACGGTTCGCGGTATTTACGGCGAGGGCAGCGAAGCCGAAGGGTTTATGTATCAAATAAGCAACGAAGTTACATTGGGCGTTACAGAAGAAGAAATTATAACTCAGGTTGAAGAAGTTGTTAAAAAAGTGTGCGCTTTGGAGGAAGCCGAGCGCGAAAATCTTAAAAGCGGCGCTTCTTCGCTTGAAATAAAGGACGAGTGTTTGCGCTCTTACGGAATACTTACGAATTGCGCAAAGCTTTCCACGGGCGAACTTATAAAGCTTTCGGCAAACGTTAAGCTTGGGGCCTGTTTGGGATTTATAAATCTCGACGACGTTTCGCTTATTGACGAGCTTGCGGTAAAAATGCGTCCTTCTAACATAAACGCGGCGGCGCAAAAGCAGCTAACCGCAATAGAGCGCGACGTTTACAGGGCGCAATACACCGGAAAGTATTTAAAAAAGATTATAAACTGAAAGCCGCAAAGCTTATATTGCAGTGCGGCAGGGAGGCAGATATATGGATATTTACAATAAATTTACCGATAATCTTCAACAGGTTTTATCGGTTGCCGACGAGGCGGCTAAAATATACGGAAGCAGTTATATCGGAAGCGAACACATAGTTTTTGCAATGTTAAACTGTCCCGATTGCACGGCTTATAAAGTACTGTCTATGTGCGGAGTTTCGGAAGCCGATTTCCGCGTATATTTTCAGCGTTCCATAGACAGATTTTCAAACGTAAACGGTTATACGCCGCGCACAAAGCATATGCTTGAACGCGCGTTGGAGCTTTCGATAGATATTAACGGCGACGACAGTTTGGCAGGTACCGAACATATGCTGCTTGCAATAATGTCTTCCAACGATTGCCTTGCAATGCGCATTTTAAGCGCGTTGGGCGTTAATATGGCTAATCTTGCAAGCAAGCTTGAACTTGCCATAACCGACGGCCTTTCCGAAATAGGTCAGGACGACGAAGAAGGCGACCCGTTTAAAAGTTTTGCGGAATCGTTTTTCGGTTCTTCAGCAAAAGCTCAGCGTCAGCAGACTAACGGGCAGAAAAGCTCTAAGGAAAGTAAAGGCGCAAGCGCTTTGGATAAATCTGTTTTGCAGTACGGCACAGATTTAACGCAAAAAGCCAGAGAGGGCAAAATAGACCCGGTTATAGGACGAAAAAAAGAAATAGATAAAATAATTCAGGTATTATCGCGCAGAACAAAAAACAACCCCGTATTGATAGGAGAGCCGGGCGTTGGAAAAAGCGCCGTGGTAGAAGGGTTGGCGCAAGCCATAATTAAAAACGAAGTACCCGATTTATTAAAAGATAAAATAGTATTTTCTTTGGATTTGGCTGGAATGGTTGCGGGCGCAAAGTATCGCGGCGACTTTGAGGAACGTCTTAAAAATGCAATTACAACCATAAAAAACAGCGGCAACGTAATACTTTTTATAGACGAAATTCATCAAATAGTGGGCGCCGGCGCAACTTCAGACGGAAATATGGACGCGGCAAACATTTTAAAACCTATGCTTGCGCGCGGAGAACTGCAAACCATAGGCGCAACTACGCTTGAAGAATACCGCAAATACATTGAAAAAGACGCGGCTTTGGAACGCAGGTTTACTCCCGTTCAGGTTGACGAACCTACCGTTGACGATACGGTATCTATATTACGCGGATTGCGCGACAAGTATGAAGCGCACCATAAAGTAGTTATAACGGACGAGGCGATAATCGCCGCGGCAACGCTTTCCGACAGATATATAACCGATAGGTTTTTGCCTGATAAAGCAATAGATTTAATAGACGAAGCAGCTTCGCGCGCAAGGCTCAACAGCTTAAACAGCCCGGACGAGGTCAAAGAGCTTGAAGAAAGGCTTAAAAGACTGAACTTGGAAAAGAACAAAGCTGCCAAAGGCGAAAATTATACTCAGGCTCAGAAGCTTGTTGTTGAGATAAACGAAGTTCAGGAAAAAATAAAAAAACTTACTTCAGAATGGAAGGGCGAAAAGCAGACTACGGCGCCGAATATAGGAAGTAACGAAATAGCCGATATAGTAAGCGGTTGGACGGGAGTTCCCGTAGTTAAGCTTACCGAGCAGGAGAGCGAAAAGCTTTTACATTTGGAAGAAAATCTTCACAAACGTATAATCGGTCAGGACGAAGCGGTTTCCGCCGTATCCAAGGCGATACGCCGCGCTCGCGCAGGGCTTAACGAACCCAATAAACCGATAGGCTCGTTTATATTCGTAGGACCTACGGGCGTCGGTAAAACAGACCTTGCCAAGGCGCTTGCCGAAACTATGTTCGGCGACGAACGCTTAATGATAAGAATGGATATGTCGGAATTTATGGAAAAACATTCGGTATCCAAACTTATAGGCGCGCCTCCCGGATATATCGGCTACGACGACAATAACGGCGGTCAGCTTTCCGAGCGGGTGAGAAGAAAGCCGTATTCGGTTGTGCTTTTCGACGAGGTTGAAAAAGCGCACCCCGACGTGTTTAACGTACTTTTGCAAATTTTGGACGACGGCAGGCTTACCGACAGCAAGGGCAGAGTAATTAATTTTAAAAATACTATAATAATTATGACTTCCAACGTCGGCGCAAGCCGAATAAAGAAAATGTCTAACTTCGGATTTGCTTCAGGCGACGAGTCTGATTCCGGTTACGACAATATGAAAGAAAATATTAACGAAGCGCTTAAAGAGCAGTTTAAGCCGGAGTTTTTAAACCGTCTTGACGATATTATAATTTTCAGAAAACTCAGCAAGGAAGAAGCAGGCAAAATCTGCCGTAAAATTATAGAAGGACTTTCCGAACGGCTTAAAGACAGAAACATTACGTTGAACATTTCCGACGAAGCAATGGATAAACTTTTGGAGGAAGGTTACAACGATATGTTCGGCGCGCGTCCGTTGAAAAGAATTGTGCAAAAACGCGTAGAAGACAGACTGTCTGATGAAATTCTTGCCGGAAACATACTTTCTGGAGAGGTTGTAACTGTAACGGTAAAGGACGGAGAATTTGTTTTCCGTTCCGATAAAAAGAAAGAGTAATCAAGTTTTTAAAAGCGCCTTCGGAGTATTCCGTAGGCGCTTTTAATTGCGTTAAATAAAACATATTAGGGGGGCAATTAAGAATAATAGCTTACGGCGCCCTTAAAAATTGCGTATGCTATTTTCTTTTGGTATTCAGGAGAAACAAGCAATTCTTCGTCTTGCGCGTTGGATAAAAAGCCGCATTCTACAATAACCGAAGGGTTTTGCGTGCATTTAAGCATATAATAATCGCCTATAAGCGGTTCGTTTGCTTTAACCGCTTCGTCCATTTCGTTAATCGCCGTTTGTATTGACAAAGCAAGCGCTTTGCCGCATTCGCTGGATTTGTCAAAAAAAACCTGTCCGCCCCTGCGCGACGGTATGGGACAGAAATTCTGGTGTACGGATATAACCATATCGGCTTTGTTTTTTTCTATAATTTCCTTGCGTTTTTTCATATCGCGCATTTTAAAGCCTTTGGTTGAAAGTCCGTAAAGTCCGCCGTTATTCTGTCTGGTCATAACCGCGGTAAATCCGGCGTCGGCAAAATAGCCTTTAAGCTGTTTGGCTATAGCAAGATTTATATCGCTTTCTTTTACTGACGAATTAACGCCGTAAACGCCGGCGTCTATGCCTCCGTGTCCGGCGTCTATAACTATAACTTTTTCTCCTGCGGAAGACGTTGCGTAAATGCCGCTGCCGCAGACTATTCCAAAAGCTATGCCCGCCGCCAAAATTAACGCTGCTGCTATAATAAAACTCTTTTTAAAAATAATTAATTTCACGCTATATACTATGGATTAATTGCATTTTTTATGATACGGTGTTATAATAAAATCGTATATGTGCAATATTTTCACTTCCGTTTCGGAACGGGAAGCAAAAAATTTAAGCCCTGTAACGCTTGCTTTTATAGGGGACGCGGTTTATTCGCTTTACGTGCGTGCCGACTTAGTGCTTTCGGCGGATTATTCAGCTGGGGTATTGCAAAAATTGACTGCGGATAAAGTATCCGCGCGCGGACAAAACGCTACGCTTGACAAAGTTATTCAATGTTTTACGGAAGACGAACTTGCCGTATTTAAACGCGGCAGAAACGCAAAAAAACCTACGCGCAGTAAAAACGCAAGCGTTTGCGAATATAATAACTCTACCGGCTTTGAGGCGGTTTTGGGCTATTTGTATCTTATAGGCAATTACAAAAGAATAGACGAAATTTTAAACATTGATAAATTATGAAAATTCAAGGCAGAAACGCGGTATCGGAACTCATAAAAACGGGCAAAACCATAGATAAAATACTTATGGAAAAAAATCCGCAAGGCAGTTTGAATAAAATATTTTCCGACGCGCGTAAACAAAACGTGCGCGTTCAGTTTGTAGACAGAAAAGTTTTGGACAAGGAAAGCGAAGATAAGCGTCATCAGGGAGTTATAGCGTTTGCTTCCGATTATAAATACGCTTCGTTAGACGATATATTGGGTGCAACCGAAAAAACCGACTCGCTTATTATACTTTGCGATGGCATAGAAGACGTGCATAATCTGGGCTCTATTATAAGAGTTGCCGAATGCGTAGGCGCAAACGGAGTGGTTATTCCTTCCACAAATTCGGCAAGCGTAACCGAGGCTGTTGTAAGAATTTCGGCAGGCGCTGCGGAACATATGCGCGTTGCAAAAGTAAATTCGTTAAACAGAACTATCGACCAACTTAAAAAGGCAGGTTATTGGCTGTACGCCTTGGAAGCCGACGGCGAAAGTATTTACGGAAAAGATTTCGGCGGGAAAGTCGCCCTTGTTATAGGCGGCGAGGACGGGGGAGTAAAACGGCTTACGCGCGAAAAATGCGATTATTGCGTTTCGCTTCCGCTTAAAGGCAAAGTAAATTCTTTAAACGCTTCGGTGGCATTGGGCGTTGCGGCTTACGAAATTTTAAGGACGCGTACGCAAAAATAATTATGACTGACGAAAAAACTGTTCTGCTTGCCCGCGGCGGCGACAAGGCGGCGGAGGATTTGATACTCAAAAAATATTTACCGCTTGTAAAAGCTGTTTCCGCAAGGTTTTTTCTTTGCGGAGGCGAAGCCGAAGATTTGGAACAGGAAGGTCTTTGCGGACTTTTTTCGGCTATAAACGGTTTTCACGGCGGCGGCGCAAACTTTTCCACTTACGCATATACGTGTATCAGAAATTCAGTCATAGACGCGGTAAAAAAAAGCAGAGGAGCAAAACATTCCGCGCTGAATAATTTTGTTCCCATTTTGGAAATTTGCGGAGAAGCATCTTACGAAAATCCCGAAGCCGAGGTAATTAAAAGCGAAAACAGACGTGAATTTTTACAGAAAATTTCAGGCATCTTATCTTCTTTGGAATTTAAAATTATAGTAATGTATATCGACGGCTCGGCTGTCGGCGAAATATCCGCCGCGCTCGGCAAATCCCAAAAAAGCGTATCCAATGCGTTGGCGCGCGCAAAAAACAAACTTATAAAACTTTATTCGGAGAAGTAATGGCATATTTGGCGTTTTACAGAACCTTCCGCCCCGCAACTTTTGACGAGGTAGTAAGGCAGGAACATATAGTCCGTATTCTGAAAAATCAAATCGACGGCGACAAGGTAGGGCACGCGTATTTGTTTTGCGGTCCGCGCGGCACAGGCAAAACAACTCTTGCAAAAATTTTTGCACGCGCAATTAACTGCGAAAATCCGCAAAACGGCTCGCCCTGCGGTAAGTGCGCAACCTGTAAGGCGCTGTCTGACGGGTCGAGTTTGGATATTTCGGAAATAGACGCGGCGTCGAACAACGGGGTTGACGAAATGCGCGACCTGCGCGAAAAGGTGCAATATCCACCCGTGGCAGGCAAATATAAAGTTTATATAATAGACGAAGTGCATATGCTTACCGCGTCTGCATTCAATGCGGTGTTAAAAACGTTGGAAGAACCGCCCCGTCACGCGGTGTTCATTCTTGCCACTACCGAACCGCAGAAAATTCCGGCAACCATTTTATCGCGCTGTATGCGTTTTGATTTTAAATTGATTCCTCAATCGGATTTGGAAGAACTTATTAAATCCGTACTTATAAAAACGGGTAAGCAATTCGAGCCGGAAGCCGTTTCGGCAATCGCGCGCGCAGGCGCCGGCAGCGCAAGGGACAGTTTATCTATAGCCGATATGTGCGCGTCGTACTCAAAGGGCAAGTTGACTTATAACGACGTAAACGCCGTTTTGGGCGGTACGGAATACGCTAAAGTAGCGCATATATGCGGCTTAATTATAAAAGAAAACGCCGCAGGAGCGCTTGAAGCGGTTGAAAATATTTTGGCTACAGGCAAAAGCGTGGGCGTGCTTATTAAGGATATGCTGTCGTTTTTAAACGATTGCGCAATAGTTAAAGTTTGCAAGTCGGCGCGAGAAATTATTAATTTACCCGAAGAAACGTTTAAACTTATTCACAACGTTGCGGCAGAGAGCGACGGGCACAAATTGCTGCGCGTTACCGAAATTATTTCCAAAGCCGAAACCGATATGCGCTATTCAACAAACGGCAGAATAACTTTGGAAACGGCGGTTTTAAAGTGCGCTATGCCCGCTGCCGATTACAATATAGACGCGCTTATAGGTAAAATAAACGCTATTGAAAAAAAGATTAACCAAGGCATATCTCTTGCTCCTTCCGCCGCAGAAGAAAGCTTGCAAAAAGTCGAAAAAACGGAATTGCCCCCCGAATATGGCAAAGTTAACGATTTAAAAAGCGAAAAAATAATAGATAAAAATTCAAAATCCCAAAGCAAAGCCAATTTAACGGCGGCTTCGGATGAAGATTTTTCCGAAAGCCCGTTTAAAGAAAATGCTAACGTAACGGTAACGCAGCCAGCGCTTTGGGAAACGGGTGCGGCGTCTTCGCCGCCCTCCGCGTGTACGCTTTCCGAAAGCGAAAAACGTACGGTATTTGCAAAATTTATAAAAAGTTTGCGCACCGCGCATAAAAATGCGGTATTGTTTACTCTCTGTATGGATTTAGCAAGTACGTTCGAGGGCGATAATTTAATTTTAACTACGGACAGCGAGGCAGTGTTCAAAGCCTTGAACCGTACGGAAAACAATAAATTTATGTCCGAAGTTTTAGCCGAATTGGGAGTGGCGCAGTTTGAAGTGCGCTATGCTAAAAAGGGCGAAAGCAAATACGATGCGGCGGTTAAAGAGCTTAAAAACAATTTCGACGGAATAAACATAGAAATTAAATAACCTGATTACATTAAGTTTATTTTTATAAGGAGTTATATGGCAGGATTTAAAGGCGGAATGGGCAATATGCAAAATCTTATGCGCGAAGCGCAGAAGATGCAGGAACAAATGCAGGAAGCTGATAAAGAGCTTGAAGAACTTGAAGTAGTGGGGCTCTCCGGCGGCGGCGAAGAAGGCGATGAAACCGTTGTTGTTTATATGAACGGCAAAAAAATAATAAACGGTATCGAGTTCGGCAGTAAACTTTCGGAAATTGTAGACATTTCCGACGGCGACGACGTTGAAATGCTCGAAGATTTGATTATGGCGGCTATAAACGACGGCTACAAAAAAGCCGAAGAACTTTATAACGAAAAAATGGGTCCCTACGCAAAGGCAGGCAAAGGGCTGTTGTAAAAGACAAAATTAAACGCCGTTATTTAATAAAACCTAAAAAGGTAATAGATGGATATTTTTATAGAGCCGATAGGCAAACTTATAAATCAGTTTACCAAGCTTCCGGGCGTAGGTAAAAAAACCGCTCAGCGGTACGCCTATAAAATTATAGGTATGACCGATGCCGAAGCAAAGGAATTTGCGGAAAGCGTGCTGTATTGCAAACAAAAAGTCAAATATTGCAAAACCTGCGGTAATTTTACCGAAAACGAAATTTGCGACGTTTGCAAAAACAGAAGCCATTCCGCGATTTGCGTGGTAAAAGAGCCCAAGGACGTTATAGCAATGGAAAAGCTGCGCGAATTTAAGGGCGTTTATCACGTTTTACACGGAGTTATAAGTCCAATGGACGGGATAGGTCCAAACGATATACGCATAAAAGAGCTGCTTGCACGTATAGACGGCGAAGTTAAAGAAGTTATTATGGCAACCAATCCCGACGTAGAGGGCGAAGCTACGGCTATGTACATAGCAAAGCTTTTAAAACCGCTTGGAGTAAACGTTACGCGGCTTGCGCACGGCATTCCCATAGGCGGAGAGTTGGAATACACAGACGAAGTAACCCTGTCGCGCGCTTTAAGCGAAAGAAAAAGTTTATAAATTCAAAAAACAGTTTGGAGTGATTTATGAAAATATCGGTTTTAGGATGCGGCCGCTGGGGTTCGTTTATAGCTTGGTATCAGGCAACCGTATTAAAAAACCAGGTTATTTCTTGGGGTCCTGAGGGCGAATATTCATACGAAGTGCTTAAAAACACGGGCAGAAACGAGTATGTAGAGCTGGATAAATCAATTACGCTTACGTGCGATTTAAAGTTTGCCGTAGATAAAAGCGATGTTATTATAATATCTATTTCCTCGCAGGGTTTGCGCGGTTTTATGAAAAAAATAACCGCTTATAATGTAAAAGACAAGATTTTTGTTCTTTGTATGAAAGGTATAGAGGAAAGTACGGGCAAAAGACTTTCCGAAGTGCTTATAGAAAGCGGTATTCAAAAAAATAAAATAGCCGTATGGGTGGGACCCGGACATATACAGGCTTTTACAAGCGGAATTCCAAATTGTATGATTATAGACAGTTATTCCGCAGAACTTAAAAAAGAACTTGCAAATAAATTCAAGTCCAATTTAATACGTTTTTATTACGGAAACGATATAATAGGCAACGAAATAGGCGCTGCAGCTAAAAACGTTTTGGGTATAGCCGCAGGCGTGTTGGACGGCAGCGGATACGTAAGTTTAAAAGGTCCGCTTATGGCACGCGGCGCGTTCGAAGTTGGTAAACTTATTAAGGCAATGGGCGGCGAGTTTAACTCTGCTTACGGGTTGGCGCATTTGGGAGATTACGAAACAACGCTGTTTTCCGAATTTTCGCACAACCGCAGATACGGCGAAATGATGGCGCACGGCGCAAAATTCGATAAGCTTGCCGAAGGCGTTATGACAGCCAAGGCAATGAAAGAGCTTGCGGACAGATATAATTTGGAAATGCCCATTACCGAAGCGGTTTACGAAGCTTGTTTTTTATCGCACGTATTCGAAGACGGCGACGGCGCGAAAAACTGTATGAATATAATTTTAAAGCTTTTCGACAGAGTAACCAAAAGCGAATTTTAAAATTTTACGGATTATAAACTTATAACCGAATTTAAACAATTTACAAATTTTTTATATATACGAGGCATTATTTTGATTAGAGAAGATTTGAGAAACGTAGCTATAATCGCGCACGTAGACCACGGCAAAACCACGCTTGTTGACGCTATGTTAAAGCAGAGCCACACTTTCCGCGACAACCAGTCGGTTGAAGAACGCGTAATGGATTCTGGCGATTTGGAGCGCGAAAGAGGAATTACCATACTTGCAAAAAATACGTCAATACACTACAACGGCGTTAAAATCAACGTTGTAGACACTCCGGGACACGCGGATTTTTCCGGAGAAGTAGAACGCGTTATGATGATGGTAAACGGCGTGTTGGTGCTTGTAGACGCGGCGGAAGGACCTATGCCGCAAACGCGTTTCGTTATGCAAAAAGCGCTTGAAATGGGACACAGGCTTATAATCGTAGTAAACAAAATAGACCGTCCCGACGCAAGATTAAACGAAGTTCAGGACGAAATTTTAGAGCTTTTGCTTGAACTTGACGCCTCTGACGACCAGCTTATGTCGCCAGTGGTTTGGTGTTCGGGCAGGGACGGTACTGCAACTTTGGATTTAAACAGCAAAGGCAAAGATTTGTGCCCGCTTTTCGAAACTATACTCAGTCATATCAAACCTATGGACGCTGATACCGAGGGCGCTGCGCAGGTGCTTGTTTCTTCTATCGACTACAACGAATACGTTGGCAGAATAGGCATCGGCAGAATAGAACGCGGCGAAGTTAAGCAGGGGCAAAGCGTTACGGTTTGCAATTACAATAATTTGCAATTAAAAACGCCCGGTAAAATAGTTAATTTGTATCAAATAGAAGGTTTACAGCGCGTCCCCTGCGAAACGGCAAAGGCCGGAGATATAATTTGTTTTTCGGGGCTCGAAAAAATCAATATCGGCGATACCGTTTGTTCAAACGATTGCATAGAGCCGCATAAGTTTGTAAAAATAACCGAGCCTACTGTTGAAATGACTTTTTCCGTAAACGATTCGCCGTTTGCGGGGAAAGAAGGGAAATGGGTTACCACAAGACATTTGCGGGACAGGCTTTTTAAAGAACTTTTAAAAGACGTTTCGCTGCGCGTTGAAGAAACGGGTTCCGCCGACAGTTACAGAGTATGCGGCAGGGGCGAAATGCATCTTTCTATTTTAATAGAGAATATGCGCAGAGAAGGTTACGAATTTCAGGTTTCAACGCCGCGCGTTATGTTTAAAGATATTGACGGCGTGCGCTGCGAACCGATGGAACGGCTTATAGTGGACGTGCCCGAAGACGCAACGGGTTCGGTTTTTCAAAGTATGGGCAACCGCAAGGGCGAACTTTTGCATATGAGCGCGATTGGTTCGCGCACAAGATTGGAATTTATTATTCCTGCGCGCGGATTGTTCGGCTATAAATCTGAATTTTTAACCTCAACTAAGGGCGAAGGCGTTATGAACAGCGTGTTTTTCGAGTATCAGCCTTACAAAGGCGAACTTTCGCGCAGAAGCACGGGTTCGCTTGTTGCTTTCGAAACGGGCGAAGCCGTAACTTACGGGCTTTTTAACGCGCAGGGCAGAGGTGCGCTGTTTATCGGCGCCGGCACTCCCGTTTACGAAGGTATGGTTATAGGTGAAAGTCCCAAAAACGAAGATATAAACGTAAACGTTTGCAAAACAAAGCACTTGACAAACACTCGGTCAAGTTCAAGCGACGACGCGTTAAGGCTTATAACTCCTAAGCGTATGAGTTTGGAAGAATGTCTTGAATTTATAGGCGACGACGAACTTTTGGAGGTTACTCCCAAAAATATTCGCATACGCAAGCGTATTTTAGACAGCGAATTAAGAGCAAAAGCGCGTGCAAAAGAGAAAAAATCCCTATAACGGCTTTATGTTTTATTTCATAAATCCTTAAAAACCGACATATATATATACCACACCCACGGGCGTGGTATTTTTATTTTTTGTGGTGAGTTATGGAAGAAGGACACAATTTAAATGTTGAACAATGCAAAAAAATAACCGCAACGCAAATTTTAAGCGTAGACGCTTTTTCGGATAAGCAAATTATACTAAGCTATTCCGGCGGAAGAATTGCCGTTGCGGGCAGCGGAATGAAAATTATTAATTTTTCAAAAACAAGCGGAGCTTTTGCGGCAACCGGAAGTATAACGGGAGTAAAATATATGCAAAAGGGCGGCAGCTTAAAACAGCGTTTATTTAAATAAAAAATCCGTTGCGCATTTTGTGCGTTTTTAAAAATTTATGCAGTTTTTTATTTTTATGGTGTGTATGTTCAGCGGTGTAATCAGCGGAACGGTTTACGACGTTTTTTACGTAGCCCGATGCTGTTTATGCGGCGTGGATAAGGACGAATATACCGCAAAAGACAGAATTTTTATTTTTATTTGCGACTTTTTCTATTGTTTAGTGTTTGCCGCAGGTTTTATTTTTACGTCCGTAATGTTCGATTTTTACTCTTTAAGACTGTATATGTTAATAGGTTGCGTGTTAGGAGCAATCATTTATTTAAAAAGTTTTCACATAATTGTTGCATTTCTGGTAAAGAGGGTATATAATAAAATACGACAGACTAAGGAGAAGCACAATGAGCGAGCAAAAGCGCAACCGCATCGCCGCCGCAATCACGGTAAACGTAATACTCTTAATCGTCGTTCTCGTCGCCGTACTAATTTACCAAATGGTGTATCTGGCGGCAGTTTCGTCAAAAGAGAAGCAGATTGAAGCGGAAATTGCCTATTATCAGCAGCTTATAAACGAAGGTAAGCTGGACTTGGAAACGCTACAATCCGACGAGTATTTAATGGAACTTGCTTTAAAATACGGCTTCTATTTTCCCGACGGCAAATAAAACGCGGTACTCATAAAAAGCGCACAATTATTTAACTGTTTTTTACAGGAAGTTATATGAAAATTTCGGCAATAGATATAGGTTCTAATTCTGTCCGCCTCGCAACTTGCGAAGGCGGAAAAACTTTATATAAAAGACTGAAAACCACAAGACTAGGTGCAGGGCTTGGCGATTGCGGCAGACTCAGCGCAGAGGCGATTGAACGTACGGCGGCAGCTGTTGCGGAATTTGCCGCGCAGGCTTGTAACGACGGCGCGGACAAGCTTTACGCTTTTGCAACCGCGGCTGTCAGGTCTGCGGTTAACGGCGGAGATTTTGTAAAGCGCGTTAAAGAAATATGCGGTTTAAACGTTGAAGTTTTAAGCGGCGAAACCGAAGCGCAATGCGGACTTATTGGCGCCGTAGGCTTGGGCGACGGAGGAATTATAGACGTAGGCGGCGCAAGCACGGAATTTACAGTGCGGTGCGGCGGTAAAATTATATATTCCAAAAGCGTTGACATAGGCACCGTAAGGCTGTATGACGCCGCGGAAAGGGACAGGCAAAAACTTTTGGGTATTATAGGCGGAAAGTTAAAAGATTTCGGCAATTTCGACGCGTCCGCATATAAAATTTACGCAATAGGCGGTACGGCGTCGCGGCTTGCTGCAATAAAACATAATTTAAAAGTTTATAATCCCGAAGTTATAAACGGTACGGTTTTGTCGGTTGAAGAAACGCAATCCATTGCCGAAATGCTTTTGGCTATGCCCGTTGACAGAATTCGCGCTCAAACTATTTGCACGGCGTCCGCCGACGTGGTAGGCGGCGGCTGTCTTTTAACGGCGCAGGTAATGCGGCATTTTAATCTGCCCTGCGTAACCGTTTCGGACGGCGATAATTTAGAAGGCTATATCAAAATGAAAGAGGGCGGATTATGAAAACGGCTTGTTCTGTTATAATAAAGGTTTTGTCTTTTGCTTTGCTTGCTTATTCGGGAATACGTATAATATTCGATTGCGGATATTGGGCGGTTCCCGTAGGTATCATTACGGTAATCTCTTTTCCGCTAAGTACGTTGCTGCACGAACTCGGACATATGCTTTTCGGCGCGATTGTAAAAATAAAGGCGGTGCCTTCCGATAAAAACTTTAAAACTTTTTTAAAAAATACTTTTATGGAGTGGTGGGGAGCGTCAAGCTGTAACATTATTCCCAAAACCGATAAAAAGCTTAAAGCGCGGTTGCTTTTTACCGCTTTCGGAGGGCTTGCGATAAACTTCGTTTTTATTTTGCTCGGCGTTTTGGCGCTGTGCGTTCCGGCGGTTCCTACGGCGCTATGTGCGCTTTTGCCTGCTTCGTTTCATCTTTTTGCAATGAATTTGCTGCCGTTTTCGTTTAATTGCGGCAAAACCGACGGCTTAATAATTTACGAAATAATTAAGGATGAAGATACGTCAAAGGTTATGCTTGCGGTGCTTAAAGTTCAGGCGCAGATTTTAGCGGGAAAACCTATATCGGAAATAGATAAAAGTCTGCTTTTCGACGTACCGCAGATTTGCGAAGATGAATTGAGTTTTATTTCTCTTACAGAATTGAGGTACGAATACTTTAAGGCGGCAGGCGATTTTCAGGAAGCGCAAAAATACGCCGAGCGGCTTGAAAGTTTAAAACAATATTTGCCCGGATAAAAATTAACAAAAACGTCCGCGGTTGCAAACGGCAACCGCGGACGTTTTTTTCAGCTTATTCTGTAAAGCTTTCCAAAGCAGTGCGGGCAAATTCTGCCCCATATTTCCGCTTGTGTTTTGCAAACGTGATTTCCGCAGTTTCCGCATTCGAAAAAGTTGTTTGCAAAGTCGTTTGAATCCGCATTTCGGCACTTAAAATTTTTCATAGAAAAAGCATATGTAAAAAGTGAAAATTTTATACAAAAAACGTACTTTTTATATTTAAAGTCTTTACTTTGATTATATAATATGGTATAATAATTTAAAGACTTTAATCAGTTGAAAATTTTTTTCAAAGAGGTAATTTATGCCCGAAAAAATCGAAAGCAATTACGACGCCAATTCGCTTAGAGCGTTAAAAGGTTTGGAACCCGTGCGCGAGCATCCGGGTATGTATATAGGACCTACCGACGAAAAGGGTTTGCATTGTTTGGTGCGTGAAGTTATAGATAACTCTATCGACGAGGCGCTGGCAGGCTACTGCGATACAATCAACGTAACAATTACCGCCGACGGGTCGTGTTCCGTAAAAGACAACGGCAGAGGAATACCTACGGGTATTAATAAAGACGAAGGAATAAGCGGCGTAGAGCTTGCTTTAACCAACCTTAACGCGGGCGGAAAGTTCGGCGGCGGCAATAAAGCCGGCGGCTATAAAATTTCTTCGGGTTTGCACGGCGTAGGCGTTTCGTGCGTGAATGCGCTTTCGGATACGCTTGTTGCCGAAGTTTGTCAAAACGGGCACGTACACCGTCAGGTTTATCACTGCGGTATTCCCGAAGAACCGCTTAAAATAGTTGGCGACACGCAAGCTACGGGTACGACTATAACTTTCCATCCCGACGCAACTATTTTGGAAACCACGGAATTTCATTACGATACGCTTAAAACGCTTTTGAGGGAGCTTTCGTATCTTAACAAGGGCTTAACGCTCACTTTAAAGGACGAGCGCGAGGGAAAAGAGCGCGAAGACAGCTTCTGTTACGAAGGCGGAGTCGTTCACTTTATAGAAGACATAAATAAAGGCAAGCAAACGCTTTTTGAAAAGCCCGTTTATTTTGAAGACAGCGAAGGCGACGACAGATTTTTAGAAATAGCCATTCAGTATAACGACAGCTATTCCGAACAGATTTTCCCCTTCTCCAACAATATCCGTCAGCCCGACGGCGGAACTCACTTGGACGGCTTTAAAGCGGCGCTTACAAAAGTTATAAACGACGCGGGCAAACGCCTTAATATTTTAAAAGAAAACGAAAAGCTTTCGGGCGACGACGTGCGCGAGGGCATAACTGCGGTTGTTTCCGTAAAAATTGCCGACGCGCAGTACGAAAGCCAGACAAAATCAAAACTTTGTTCCACATACGTAAGAGGTTTTGTTCAAAAGGCGGTAACGGATAAATTCGGAACATATTTAGAAGAACATCCTTCGGAAACGCGCGAACTTATTATGCGCTGCGTAACGGCGCAGAGAGCGAGGGAAGCGGCAAGGCTTGCGCGTGAAGAAACGCACAGAAAGGGCGTTTTGGAAAGTACAAAACTGCCCGGTAAACTTGCGGACTGTTCGGACAAGCGTTCGGAACTTTGCGAAATATATATTGTAGAAGGCGACAGCGCGGGCGGTACAGCAAAACAGGGGCGCGACAGGCGTTTTCAGGCAATACTTCCGCTTCGCGGCAAAATTTTAAACGTAGAAAAAGTGCGCGTTCACCGCGCGTTGGAAAACGAAGAAATAAAAGCTATGATAACGGCTTTCGGCTGCGGTATGATGGAAAACTTCGACGAAAGCAAACTGCGTTATGACAGAATAATAATTATGACCGACGCCGACGTAGACGGTTCGCATATAAGAATACTGCTTTTAACGTTTTTCTACCGTTATATGCGTCCGCTCGTTGAAAACGGGCACGTTTATGCGGCGCAGCCTCCCCTCTATAAAGTTTCCGCAAAAGGCATACCCGATACTTATCTTTACGACGATAAGGCGCTTGAAGACTTTAAAAAGAGCTACGACGGCAAATTCGAATTGCAAAGGTATAAAGGCTTGGGAGAAATGAACAAGGAACAGCTTTGGGAAACCACTATGGACCCTGCAAGGCGCACCCTTGTACGCATAAACGTTGAAGACGCGGTTGAAGCCGACAGATTGTTTTCTTTGTTAATGGGCGACCAGCCTGAACTTCGCAGACAGTTTATAGAAGACAATGCAAAGCTCGTAGCAGAGCTGGATATATAAAAAATAAAATTCAAAGGACGTTCCGTTATGGCTAAAAGAGAAACAAGCTCCGAGCTGACCGAAGAATTTAAAAGAACACTTGAAATGACCAAACTTCTCGACAGAGAAGTTGACGACGAATTAAAAAAATCGTTCATAGCATATGCAATGGCGGTAAACGTTTCGCGCGCCATTCCCGACGTAAGGGACGGATTAAAGCCCGTTCACCGCAGAATACTGTATTCGATGCACGAGCTCGGACTTTATTCCGATAAAGCTTTCAGAAAGTGCGCGCGTATAGTCGGCGATTGCTTGGGTAAATACCATCCTCACGGCGACAGCTCCGTTTACGACGCGCTTGTAAGGCTTGCGCAGGACTTTTCTATCAACTTTCCTCTTGTAGAAGGACACGGTAACTTCGGTTCCGTAGACGGCGACCCCGCCGCCGCGATGAGATATACCGAAGCAAGGCTGTCAAAACTCGCTTCGGAAATGCTGCGCGATTTGGATAAAGAAACGGTTGATTTTTATCCCACTTTCGACGATACGGGTATGCAGCCTTCAATATTGCCTTCGCGTTTCCCCAATATGCTTGTAAACGGCTCGGACGGTATTGCGGTAGGTATGGCTACAAACATACCTCCTCACAATTTGGGCGAGTGCATAGACGGTGTAATAGCGCTTATAGATAATCCCGAAATCGACGTTGACGGACTTATGGAATATATTCCGGCGCCCGATTTTCCTACGGGTGCGCTGATAATGGGCAGAAGCGGCATTAAAAAGGCGTATCGCACGGGGCGCGGAAGCATTATTATACGTTCGCGCTGTGAAATAGAAGAATATCAAAGCGGCAATCAAACCAGAACGCGGATAGTCGTTACCGAAATACCGTATCAGGTTAATAAGGCAAAACTTATTGAAAATATTGCCGATTTGGTTAAAAACAAAAAGATAGAAGGTATTGCCGATATTCGCGAAGAATCCGACCGCGACGGTATGCGCATAGTAGTGGAAGTTAAAAAAGACGCTAATGCGCAGGTAGTTTTGAATATGCTTTACAAGCATACGAATTTGCAGGTTTCCGACGGCATAATAATGCTTGCGCTTGTAGACGGCACGCCCAAAATATTAAACATTAAAGAATGTTTATATTATTATCTGCAACACCAAAAAGAAGTTATATTGCGCCGTACGCGCTACGAGCTTAACAAAACGGAAGAACGGGCGCATATATTGCGCGGCTTGGTTATTGCTCAGGCAAGTATTAACGAAGTTGTGGAAGTCTGCAAAAACGCAAAAGACAAAACCGATTGCGTTCAGAAGCTTGTTGCCAACTTTGAGCTTGACGAGCGTCAGGCAACGGCGGTAGCGGAACTCAGACTTTTCAGAATTTCGCATCTTGAAGTAGACAAACTTACCGACGAATTAAAAACGCTGGAAGCGCAAATTATAGATTTAAAAGATATTCTTGCAAACGAAAGCCGCGTGCTTGAAATTATAAGAAACGACCTTTCGGAAATCAAACGCAAATATCCTTCGCCCAGAAGAACGGAAATTTCCGTTGATTTCAGCGGAGATATAGAAGACGAAGATTTAATTCCCGAAGAACAAGTTGTAATTTCTATGACCCACACGGGTTACGCAAAGCGTTTGCCCGTAACTGAATATCACGCGCAGAACCGCGGCGGCAAAGGCATTACGGGACACAAGCCCAAAGAGGAAGACTTTGTGGAGAGAATGTTCGTTTGTTCTTCTCACGACTATCTGCTTCTTTTTTCGGATTACGGCAAAGTTTACAGAATTAAAGCTTACGAAATACCCGAAGCTGCGCGTACTGCGCGCGGCAGGGCTATGGTAAATCTTGTCCAGATAGAGCAAAACGAAAAAATTGAAACCATAATTCCCGTAAAAGCGGACGCGCAAGGATATATTGCGTTTGCAACAAAATTCGGTTTGATTAAAAAGACAAAGATAGAAGAATTTTCAAGAATAAACCGCAACGGTAAAATTGCGATTAGACTAAATGAAGGCGACCAGCTTATATCCGTTCAGTTCACAACGGGCAGCGACGAAATTATGATTGCTTCGAGAGAGGGCAAATGTATCCGCTTTGCCGAAAGCAATGTGCGCTCAATGGGCAGAGATACGGCGGGCGTAAAAGCTATGAGGCTTTCGGGCGAAAACGACGCGCTTGTAGATATGCTTGTGGTTGACGAAAGCAAAGATATTTTAACCGTAACGGCAAACGGTTTCGGCAAACGCAGCAGGGTAGAAGATTACCGCGTTCAGGGCAGAGCCGGTAAAGGAATAAAGGCAGGTACGTTTAACGAACTTACGGGCGCTCTTGTCAACTTAAAACAGGTTTCCGAAGACGACGATATAATGATTATTTCCGACGGCGGTACGCTTATAAGAATGCACTGCGATTCTATTTCGCGTATAGGCCGCGCTTCAAGGGGCGTAAGGCTGATGCGTCTTAAAGACGGACAGGTTGCAACGGTGGCTATAACCGAGCGCGACGACGAGGCGGAAACGTTTGCGCCTGAGGAAACGGCAGCCGACTTACCCGAAGAAGAAACCGTATCCGAAGAAAACCTATCGGCAGAAACCGAAACGGTTTTGGAAGCGGAAATTACCGAAGACGATACAAACGAATAATTTAAGCTAAGTTAACAAGCCGCGCAAAACTGCGCGGCTTATTTTAAAATTAAAAAACGGAGCGCATTTGCACTCCGTTTAACTTTTTTGAAATTATCTTTGTACGTTTTGAACGTGCTGTTTTTTACCCGAAGGCATAATAACGTGCATAAGATTGATAAGCCAGCCGGAAACGGGGAACGCCGCTTCTATAACAACGACAACGGTAAGAATTTTTCCGTAATCCCATTCTATATTTTTCCAACCCTGATAGAACAAGCTGTCTACAATCTCTTTCGGCAGAACAAACGCAGTTGCGCAAATTGCAAATACCGCAAGACACAGTACAATTCGGAACAGATTGAAAGGCTGACAAATTCTGAATACCATTACAAAGCCCGAGAACGTCAACGCTATCATACACATTGCTCTATAATGTTCGCCGAATACTTCGGGTTTTATTTCTTTGGTCAAATACATTGCCATAACGCAAATAATCATAAGTACCGCGCCGCTGACGGCTCCGCTCATAACGTGCGAAATAAATTTGCCCTGAACTCTGTCTTTGTTGGGTTGAAGCGAAAGGAAGAAGGAAGGAATAGCTATAATAGCCGTTTCCAGCAATAGCATATTCGAAGGCATAAACAGGTACGGCTGCTGCATTGCAATACACAAAAGCGCCAAAATAGCGGTAAACAGCGTTTTCATTAAATACAAAGACGACGAATTTTTAATATTGTTTATAACGCGTCTGCCTTCCGCAACTACTTTAGGCATAGAAGCAAAGTTGTTGTCCATAAGCACAAGGTGGCTTACGTTACGCGCCGCTTCGCTGCCGGAAGCAACCGAAATGGCGCAGTCGGCTTCTTTTAATGCAAGAATATCGTTTACGCCGTCGCCCGTCATTGCAACCGTGTTGCCCTGCGATTTAATCGAACGCACAAGAACGGCTTTCTGCTCCGGCGAAACCCTGCCGAAAACAGTGTATTTGTTTGCAATGTTTTCAACTTCTCTGTCGTTAAGTCCTTCAAGCGAAATAAACTTTTCCGCGTGCGCAATTCCCGCGCGTTTTGCAACTTCGGCAACGGTTACGGGGTTGTCGCCCGATATAACTTTAACGTCTACGTCGTTCTGTTTAAACCATTTAATGGTTTCCACCGCGTCCTCGCGCACGTTGTCCGCAATAGAAATTATTGCTATCGGCTTCATAACGGCGGGCAATTTTTCTCCTACTATGGCAGAGGCGGAGTGTGCCAGCACTAATACTCTTAAACCCATTTGCGCGTATTGTTTTACTATTCTTTCAACTTTGGCGGGATAGGGCTTTAAAACGAATTCGGGTGCGCCGAAAGCAAAGGTGCCTACTTCGTCAAACGTTACGGCAGACAGCTTTCTTTTAGATGAAAACGGCAGTTTTGCCGTGCCCGAAAATTTATCGCTGTAACCGAAGTGATTATAAAGAGCAATGGAAGTTTGGTTGTTGTTGTCAAGCTCCCTTAACATACTGCCCATAATATCGCTTACCGAATAATCGCCTATTGTGTTTAAAATAACCACGTCGTTAACGCGCATTCTTCCGTCGGTTATGGTGCCTGTTTTGTCAAGGCATAGCACATTAACGCGGGCAAGCATTTCCAGCGAATACATATCCTGAACAAGAGTGTTGGATTTTGCAAGTCTCATTATGCCGACTGCCAGTGCAAGCGAAGTTAAAAGCAGCATACCGGAAGGTATCATACCTATAACTACTGTACAGGTGCGCTGTATGGCATAATTTATGTCTTTTGAGAACAGCCAAGGCAATACAGTTTGGTACGAAGCGTCCAGCGTGTCTATATTGTGATAGGTCATAAAGAACGTGCCTATCGCAATGGGAATAATTAAAATAGAAACGCACTTTATTATAAGCTTAGTGGAATTCATAAGCTCGGAATTGGGGCGTTTATATTTTTTAGCTTTGGACGTAAGTTTTTCAAGATAGGTTTCTTTACCTACTTTTTCAACTCTGAATTTTCCGTTTCCCGATGAAATAAAGCTTCCGGCGTAAAGAATATCGCCGATTTGCTTTTTTATTGCAATAGATTCGCCTGTAAGCAAGCTTTCGTTAACTTCTACGGACCCTTCCGCCAAAATACAGTCTGCAGGCACTTGGTTGCCGAGTTCCAACAGCAACACGTCGTCTAAAACAAGCTCTTTTGCAGGAATTTCTATAACTTCTCCGTCCCGCACAACCTTAACGGTATTTGCGGCTAAAATAGAAAGTTTGTCAATGGCGAGTTTGGAACGTATTTCCTGAATAATTCCTATAACTATATTTGCCGTAGTTATAAATATAACCAAATAGTTTGAAAACTTTTGCGTGTTGGCAATAATAAGCGCAATAAAGGCAAATAAACACAAAAGGTTGAAAAACGTGCATATGTTGCCTACAAAAATACTTGTGTAAGACCGCGAATATTTTTTATTGGTGTCGTTAAACAGAAATTGCTTAAACCTTGTTTCAACCTGTGCGTTGGTTAAACCCTTGTTAAGTTTGGGTGTAAACCGGTCAACTTTTGTATTAACGGTTTTTTTGGGATGGCGTTTAAAGTATTTTATAATTTTTTCTTTATCAAACGTTTCCTCGGTTTTGTTTTCGCCGTTCGTTTTATCGCTTATAGAAGGTTTTTGTTCGTCCCCCGGAAAAAGCGCAATCTGAATTGCTCCGTCGGAATGCGGTACGGCGGATGCGGCGCTTTCTTCTGATTCAGCGCTTTCGGCAACGGCTGCGTTTTTTTCGCTTTCGGAAGTTTTCGAACTCTGCGCAGGCTTTTCATTAGCCGTTTGCTTGGCTTCGGCAGCTTTTTTCTTTGCGGGTTTTTCGCTTTGTTCCGCGTTTGCGGTTTCTTCTTTATTGTCGGTTACTTTAAAAAATATTTTACTCATAATTACCCGTTGAAAATAATTTTAAAATCGTACATCATTATAACATAAAAAAAACTTATTTTCAAGATATTTAAGCTTTATTTGATTGCAATTAGTTATTAATTTAAGTATAATTAAGGCAAATTTGTTTATTTTTTCAAGGAAGCAAAAAAATGATAGATATTAACTTAATCCGCGAAAATCCCCAGTTTGTAAAAGAAAATATCAAAAAAAAGTTTCAGGATAAAAAGCTTGATTTGGTAGATAAAATTATTGCGCTCGATAAAACAAAGCGCGAGTACCAGCAAGAGGGCGATAAACTCCGCGCGCAGCGCAACGAACTTGCAAAAAAAATAGGTTCGCTTATGCGTGAAGGCAAAAAAGAAGAAGCGGAGGCAATAAAAAAGCAATCCGTAGAAAATAACGAGCGCGTTGCCGAGCTTGAAAAACTTACCGCTGCTGCGGAAGCGGAATTAAAAACCGCAATGATGGCAATTCCCAACATAATTGCCGAGGACGTGCCCATAGGCAAAGACGACAGTCAAAACGTTGAGGGCAAAGTTTTTTTAGAGCCTAAACAAAAATCGTTCGATATTCCTTATCATCTGGATATTTTGGAAAGTTTAAACGGTATTGATTTGGACAGCGCAAGGCGCACAAGCGGAAACGGATTTTATTATTTGGTCGGCGATATCGCACGGCTGCACTCCGCCGTGTTATCTTATGCGCGCGACTTTATGATTGATAAAGGGTTTACCTATTGTATTCCTCCTTATATGATTAGAAGCGACGTTGTATCCGGCGTTATGAGTTTTGAAGAAATGGAAGGAATGATGTATAAAATAGAGGGCGAAGATTTGTACCTTATAGGCACTTCCGAACACTCTATGATAGGCAGATTTATGGGTACGGTTCTGTCTGAAAATTCACTGCCGCAAACGCTTACGTCGTATTCGCCCTGTTTCAGAAAAGAAAAGGGCGCGCACGGTTTGGAAGAACGCGGCATATACCGTATTCATCAGTTTGAAAAGCAGGAAATGATTGTTATTTGCAAGCCTGAAGAAAGCGAATATTGGTATGAAAAACTTTGGAATTATACAGTAGAATTATTTACTTCAATGGAAATCCCCGTAAGACAGCTTATTTGCTGTTCGGGAGATTTGGCGGATTTAAAATATAAAAGCTGCGATATAGAAGCTTGGAGTCCCCGTCAGAAAAAGTATTTCGAAGTAGGCAGCTGTTCAAACCTTACCGACGCTCAGGCGCGCAGGTTGGGTATAAGATATAAAAATTCAAAAACGGGTAAAAACGAGTTTGCGCACACGCTTAACAACACCGTAGTTGCGCCGCCCAGAATGCTTATAGCTTTTCTTGAAAACCATTTGCAGGAAGACGGCAGCGTGTACGTTCCGCCGGTGCTCCGTCCGTATATGGGCGGAAGGGAAAAGCTTGTTCCTAAAAAATAAGCGCATTAAAAACGCTTAAAAAAATCCGGTTGATATTAATTTTAAATCCCCTTGTCAAGCAAACCTGACAAGGGGTTTTTAAAATTATTTTATATTAAGAAATTTTTTGAATTTTGGCGCGGTAAATACCGATATTTTAAACTTGTTTTTTCTTAAACTTTTAAGTTTTGCACAGGTAAAACGTTTTTCCATTGCAAGATATAAAACAATGTTGCTTTTTAGCTTTAAATCAAACTGAACTATTCTTTCGCTTTCTATCTGCTTTTTATAAGCGGCGTAAACTGCGCTTGCGTAATATTCGTTAAGCTTATTGCAAATAAGTTCGAAAACGGCGGAATATACGCTTTTGTCAAATTTTTGTTTGTCTTTTTTAAATTCGTCCAAGGCGGCGGAAAGATTTTTTTCTGCGTTTTCGCTGTAAATTACGGGCAGTTTAATATATTCAAACGGGTTTGCTTCTGTTTTAACAACGCTTTTTGCGGACATTGCCGCAAAAATTTCCGCTGTCTGCCTATCGCAGCTATCGTTTAAATCAAGTCCCCTAAGTATAGAAGTTTTAAAGCATATACAGCCGTTCAATACAACCATATCGCAAGATTTGTCGCTTAGCGCGTTTACAAGCGCCTGCGCGTCTTTATACGTAGTTTCAGGGTCTATGAGGCAAATATATCTGCCTTTTGCCTGTTTAGCCGCATTTTTTATTATAGTACCGCATTCGCGCGCTTCGTCGGTATATAAAAATTCTATATCTTCAAGCGGTGCGGTTTCTTCTTTATCGTATTTTCCGCATACGATTAGTGTAACAAGTTTTTTCATAATTTATAAAATTATATAATATAAAAGTGCAAAAGTCAATGAAGTCGGCGGCGCTTTGGTTGATATTTTGCCGACCGTATGCTATACTTTAACAGATTTCGGTTTACGGATTAAAGTTATGAAATTGGTTTTTTTTGATATAGAATGTGCAAGCGTGCACAAAACTTATTCTAAAATATGCGCTTTCGGATATGTTATTTGCGATGAAAACTTTAATATTCTTGTAAAAGAAGATATTCTCATCAATCCGCGCGGCAGGTTCGAACTTACCGACAGAAAGGGAGAAAAAGGCATAAAGCTGCCTTACGAGTATTCCGAGTTTAAAAAATATCCGTCTTTTCCTTCGGTTTACAAAAAAATAAAAAAGCTGTTGGAAGATAAAGATTCTTATATTTTGGGGCACGCCGTTTTAAACGACGTAAAATATTTAAATTTAGAAACAAAGCGTTATAAATTGCCGTCGCTTAAATTCAAATTTTCAGACAGTCAGCTTATATATATGACGCATATAAACGATTTTTCGCACCAATTCGGTCTAGAATCGATTGCCGAAAATTTAAACGTAGAGTTTACTCCGCACCGCGCCGCCGACGACGCTTACGCAACAATGCGCATAGTAGAGGCAATTTGTAAAGCGCGCGGCTGCAGCTATTTTGAACTTTGCGATATTCTTAAAATATCTGAAGGAGAAATAGAAAATTACAACGTAACGCGTCCCGTATCGAGGGCTTTCGGAAAATTCGATTCGGAAAAGCGCAAGGCAAAGCAGGCAAGGTCGGAAGCAAGAGTTAAATTCAATAACTATTTTTTAAAAAAATCCGCAAAAAAAGACGGTAGACTATCAGGTGCGGTATTTACTTTTTCGCGCGTTATAGAAGACGATTTATCGCTGTCTTTGCCGCTTATAGACAAAATTTACGAAAACGGCGGCAAATATTCGCAGCAGCTTGATTTTTGCCGATATTACGTTGAATCCGAAAACGACGTTTCCGCGCGGACAAATACGGCAAAGAGCAGAGGCGGCATAAAAATTATTAATTTACAGCAGCTCGGAGAGCTTTTTAATGATTGACCTTCCGATTGATTTTCTAAATGAAATGAAGCGCGAGCTTAAAGACGAGTTTGCGGACTTCGCGGCTTCTTATTCCAAGTCGGCGGAAAAGGGCTTGCGGGTAAATACGCTTAAAATTTCCAAAGCAGAGTTCGAAAAAATTTCGCCCGTAGAACTTAAAGGCGAGGTGCCTTGGGCGGACGGCGGCTATTATTGCGCGGGCGAAGGTTTGGGCAAAAACGTTTTACACGCGGCAGGGCTTTACTATGTGCAGGAGCCTTCGGCTATGTGCGCCGCGCCCGAGCTTGAAGTAAAACCGTACGAACGCGTATTGGACCTGTGCGCCGCGCCCGGCGGTAAAGCAACGCAGCTTGCCGCTAATATGCAGGGGAACGGCATAATTGTAATGAACGAAATAAATTATTCGCGCTGCGGCATTTTATCTTCTAACGTTGAACGCTTGGGCGTTAAAAATGCTGTTATAACTTGCAAATCTCCCGAAGCTTTGGCGGAAAGCGCCGTCGGTTTTTTCGATAAAATTCTCGTAGACGCGCCGTGTTCAGGCGAAGGAATGTTTAAAAAAGAAGAAAAAGCAATATCCGAATGGAGCCTTGAAAACGTTGAGCGCTGCGCCGAACGCCAAACAAAAATTTTGGATAGCGCCGATAAAATGCTTAAAGTGGGCGGCAGGCTCGTCTATTCTACTTGCACTTTTGCAAAAAGAGAAGACGAAAACCAAATAGAAAACTTTTTAAAAACGCACGGCAATTACAAATTGTTAAAGATGTATAAACTGCTGCCTCATAAAGTACGCGGAGAAGGGCATTTTTGCGCAGTACTTGAAAAAACAGACGGACAGGAAACTAAATTAAACCAATTCAAAGGCAGTACTAATAATAAGAAAGCTGAAAATTTGTTTAAAAGTTGGGCTTGCGGAGTGCTTAATACGGAATTTAACAATTTATTTTACACAGGTAACGCCGAATGCATTAAAATTTATGCTATGTCTGAGCAAATGCCGGATTTTGAGTTCAAACCCGTAACCTGCGGCGTACAGCTTGCAACCGTAAACACTTTAAACGGCAAAGTCGAACCCTGCCATTCGCTTGCTATGTGTTTGAAAAACGGCGAAGCGGAGTTTTTAGACGTTGACTTGCAAACCGCTTTAAAATATTTGCGCGGACTAACTTTCGATTGTGACGCTAACTTAAAAGGGTGGAAGGTAATATCTTATCTCGGTTACCCTATAGGTTGGTGCAAAGCGGTAAACGGAGTTGCCAAAAACCATTTGCCTAAGGGATTGAGAATTTAAAATATAATGCGCCGCCGAACTTATCCGCTCGGCGGCGCATTTTTTTTGTTTAAAAATAATAAACCGACCGCGTTTAAAAACGCGGTCGGTTATACGTTTAATCTTTATTTTCAGAATTTGTTTGGTCGGATGTTTCTGTTTCTGCGTCGTTTTCGGAAGTGTCTTCAACGCTTTCAACGCTGCCGTTTTCGGCGTTTTCTTCCGTTTCGCTTTCAGGTTCAACCGTTTCCGGCTCTAAGCTTTGGGTTTCGCCGTCCGTAACGTCTTCGTTTTCAACAAGGTGCAGTTTCTTTATATAACGTTTACGCTGACGGTAATTGTTACCGCTTTGCAGCTTTTCGCCCTTCTTACGGCGCGATTTCTTTATGGCGTCTCTCAAAAGTATCGAAATCAACGTGAACAGAAGCGCTACTACCAAGATAATCGAAGAAACCAAAAGCCAAATTTCGCCGCTTGAATCTTCGTTGTCGTCCTCGTCCTTATCGGATGAATCCGCTTTGCTGAGTTCTACTTTTTGGTCTACAGCCGAATAATCCGCAAATACGTTATAAGAATTTTCGCTTTCGTTCTTATAAGTAAAGTAAGCAAGTTTTTCGGTATAGCTCGAAGCGTCGTAATCGTACCCCGTTTCGCCTTCTTTAGCTAAGTCGGCATTGAAGGGAACGTAAGCTTCGGAATCGTATAAAGTGTAGGTGTAGTACAGCTGATTATACCAATGAGCCGCGCGTTTGTCGGCTACAAGATTGTCGTTGCCCGTAAGTTTTCCGTCTTTTATAAGCTGAGCAATCAAATCTTCGTAATCCTGAATATTCGCGTCTTCTGATTCAATGTTGCCCAAAAGTCCGTTGTTTTTAAGAACTTGTTTGTATTCGTTTATAATATTGTTTTCGTACTCGCTAAGCAAAGTTGCGTAATTGCTTTCCGTAACGCTGTAAGCGCTGTAATCGAATGCAACCGCGCCGCTTACGTTTTGCGTATCGCCTGCGTTTCCGCGTTCTCCGCTCCAAAGTTCTACGCGGTAATTAAGCGCTTCGCTGCCGGTATGAATAAAGAAGTTTACCGTTACCCAATCGTCTGCATTTTCGACTTTAACCTGATATTTGGGATTTTCTTCAGGTGCCGAATATCTTAAATATTCATCCGAGAAGTTGGTAACAGCCGTGCCTCTTACGCTCTTGCCGTCTTTGTCTTCCACAAGATAGTAGTAGGTGCCGTTTACATATTCGTAAACTCTGGTTCCGTCGGAAGCGCACAGGAAGTGGTCTGCAAGATTTTTATTTTGGTCGCGGTAATAATTTTCGCCGTCTACAAGATTGTCAAACGATACGGTGTTTCCGTTTTCATCGTAGAACGTGTTGTGCTCGTACTTATAATATTTGTACGAAGTGGTTAAGTTGTAAAGATTTGCGTAAATCTTGCCGTCTGCAACGCCGTTATATAAGCCGTCCGTACGCAATGTATAAACTATTGCTTTTTTGTGCTCGTCTTCGGTCATATCGTCGGTAAGTTCTTTGTTGAGTACGTTGCCTTCCTCATCGTAATTAAAAGTATAAGCGGGAGTGGCGTACTCAAGAACTTTTCTTGTAGCGCTGTCTACAAGATAAACGTACGCGGTTGCGCCGGTGCTTACTTTAACGCGCACGGAAACGGTTGCATAGCTGTCTGCCGAAACGGTTGCGTTTTCGCCTATATAACCGTAATTAACAACGTCTTTAAGCGTATAGTAATCTATATCTTCGTCATAAGTGTCGCTTTCGGTAACTTTTCTGAATTTTTTACCGTAAATATCTTCGTAAGTTCCGTTTTCGTCCTCAACGTAATAAGTGCCGTTATTAAACGTTTCTGCGGTTGCGGTCTGTTTTTCGGAATAGGTGCGGAGATTGTTAATTATAATCAAAGGCTGATAGCAATCTTTTCCGAATACATTGTTCCAAAGGTCAACTGCGTCTGTATCGGATACGTTAAAGGCGTTTTGAATAGCCTGTCTTATTTGTGCGTAAGCGTCGTTGCCGAAAGCTTCTCTGTTAATAAGTCCGGCGTCTTTATGAGTGTTTTTGGCGTCGAAACCGTCGGAATAATCGCCGTCGGAAACGTTGGAGCTTCCGCCGTTTACGCCTTGGTATTTAGAAGCGTTTGCGTAGCCGTCGTTAATGTCTTTTATTCCGCTGGTGCTGTCGAATTCGTTATAAGACTTTTCGTCGTCGTCCTTGTCGAATTCGAATTTAACCGAATGCGTGCCGGCTGCGGTAAGTTTATAAATTTCTTCGTCAACGGTGTATGTGCGCAAATCCGCCATTGCCGCCCAGCCGTAATTAAACGAGTTTGCCGTTGCTTCGGCAAGTTCTGTATTTCCGAAAAGGAAATCTATTTTAAAGTTTTGGATTTTGTCGGTGCCGTTGTTTATAAACATAAAGCACTGCACCCAGCCGTTGTAAATATCGTCGTTATCTTCGAATTCCGTTTTAATTCCCGTTGAATCAACCGTAAACGAAGCGGAGTTTTTATCGTCATTTTTATCGGTTACTTTCAACGTTGCGGCAGTTTTGCCGTTCATATCCGAAGTTTTAATCCAAAACGACACTATCATACTCTTTTCGGCTTCAACGCTTATATCTCCTATAGTGGAGGTATAAGCCGCGCCGTATGCCGAAAGCATAACAAGCATATTACCGTCATAACCGGGAAGCCTTGCTCCCTCGGCAGTAAGTGCCGCCGCAAGTTTGTTTTTGTATGCAGACCCTGCAAAATCGCTGTTTTTCGAATTAAACGCGCCAAGCAGGTCGTCTTCGGTTTTTATTCCGTTTTTAAGATTTTTAGGCAGAGTATAATTTTCGCCGTTGTTATTTTTGTTTACTGTAATAACCGCAGATTTCAAACTGTCGCTTATGTTTTCTGCCGAAGCGTAAAATTTACCGTCGGTTTTTTCGTAAGTAAGCGCAGCCGTAACGCTTGAATCAAAGTCGATTTGCGTGCTTCCGGCAGCTTTCGAAGTCAAATCTATTTCGTAATAAAAGTCTTTCGAATGCCTGTAATTGTTGTTGCCGCTTCTAAGTTCTTTATCGGCAATAAATATTTTGTCTTCTTTGTCGCCGCCTAGAGTATATATAGTATTTGCAGCGGTAATTTCGTTTTTATGGTCGGAATAACTGCAATCTTTGTCTTCGAGAGTGAGGTGCTTGGTTATTTCCACGTCGTCGAAGAAAGCGTAACCCGTACATTTTTCGCTGTTTTCGCTTTGTCCCAAACCGAGTCTTATTTGAACGGAAGTAGTGGCAAAGTCGCAGGATTTAACGTAAACGGTGTATTGCAGCCAACCGTTGCTTGCGGTAGAAGCGTTAATGCTTTTGTCGGCAAGTATTTTTTCTGTATTTATGGACTTTATAACAAAAGAATCTATTGAAGTTTCGCCTACGGACTGAACCACTTCTATAAAAGCGCCTCTGTCTTGGTCGTCGATTTGACTGTAACCTTTATCAAACTTTAAATCCGAAGTTTTAACCCAAACGGAAATTTCAGCCGCAGTGTTAGCTTCGAGAGTAATCGACTGCGAAGTATAGTATTGATTAATACCGTTGTAATTGCTGTTGGTGGGGTAATTGTGCACCATAAGCACGTTTTCGCAGGAATATTTTAAATCTTCGTCGGTATAGAACGCGCCGTCTTCGCCTTTGTAAACGGTTACTTTTTCTGAGCCGTCCATATAATAGTAGGCGCCGTTTTCTTCTTTAATTTCAAAGTGAGTGCCGGGATTTTTTATAAGCTGACCGCGGACGGGTTTGGTAAATTCTTTGTCTAAATAATATTCTATATCGTCTTCGTCGTTGCGGTAAACTTCGGTATTGTCGCCGAGAAAATACTTGCCGTCGCTTTCCGTTATGCCGAAATACGATTCGTAAGTTTGGTTTTTAATATAGCTGTCTTCAACGTCTTCGCTTTTTAAAAGCGCGGCGTAGGTATCCTTGTAAAGAACGTCGCGCGCTTTCATTCCGTTATAGTCAACGTATTTTTCGTCGCTTGCGCTGAGATCGGAGTTGTAGCTAAGCTTGTCCTTCAAATCTTCGGCGGTCAATTCTTCCCAAGCGGTTTTTCCCGTGCCGATTATACCTGAAAGCGCGTTGGAACTGTCGCCTCCGCGCGTCCAATTATCGGGATTTTTAATAAGATATTTCGCCTTGCCCTTGGCAATGTATTCTTTGCTGGGATAGTCGAAAAATTCAAAATTCCCGTTTTTCAAAAGCTGAGTATCTTCTGCTTTTGCGGCAAATTTAGCCTCGTCGTCGTTATCCTTGGGCGAGCACGCGGCTGCAAGCCCCGTGCAGCAAATCGCCGTTGCGGCGAAAATTGCAATTAAGGATTTTCTTGTTCTGTTTCTTTTCAAATTGTTTTTTGCCATAAATACACCTATAGTGGTGCGGACGCTTCACGCCCGCGTATTACTATTAATAAATAATTGTACCGTTTTATTTTAATATAATCGTAATTTAATGGCAAGCAAAAACGGCGGAATACCCGTAAAAAAATTATTATTTTTAATTTAATTGCAAAAACTTAACTTATAACCCGTAAAATTCGGTCGGTTTTTAAAGCTATATCGTCATATCGGAGGAATTTTTATGAAAAAAAATGCATTCAAACGCATAACGGCGGGACTTTTTACGGGCGCCGTAAACGGTTTGTTCGGCGGAGGCGGCGGAATGATTGCCGTGCCGCTTTTAAAAAATATGTGCGGTTATGAGGAAAAGCGGGCTCACGCAACGGCAATTTTGGTAATTTTGCCTGTGTGTGCCGTAAGCGCGGTAACTTATATTATTAACGGGTATTTTTCGGCAAGCGTAATAATACCCGCTGCCTTGGGGTCGGTAGCGGGAGGGCTTTTGGGAGCTATGCTTTTGAATAAACTTCCGGAATTTATAGTAAATATAGTTTTTATCGCGGTAATGCTTGCGGCAGGAATACGAATGATTATTTGAATAAAATTAAAAGGTGTTGGTTTGGGATTTTTGTTATATCTTGCGGCAGGTTTTCTGTCGGGAATGCTTGGGGGAATGGGAATGGGCGGCGGCACCGTGCTTATACCGGTTTTAACGGTTTTTCTCGGTGTAGAACAGCATGTTGCTCAGGCAGCCAATTTAATAGCGTTTTTGCCTATGGCGGCGTGCAGTTTAAAAGTTCATAAAGATAAAGGACTTTTAAAAACCGAGGGCGTTTGGGGAATAGTAATTCCCGCGCTTTTAACTTCGGTAGCGGGCGGTCTTGTAGCCGCGCTTTTGCCTGCGGAAATTTTAAAAAAACTTTTCGGGGCGTTTTTAATTTTACTTGCCGTAAAGGGCGTGTTTACAATAAAGGTTACCCCTTCGAAACAAGCTTCTTCAAAGGACGCGTAGTAAACATTTCAAGGCAGTACAGTGCGCCTGCCGTAAACGCAATGATAATGGGGCCGCATATTGCAATCTGCGCAAGGGGAGAAAGCCAGCGGCTTATAATTCCGTTTAAAAACCAACCGAAAAGGCAGGCGGCAACAGTAACGCCTATTCCGCGCAGCGTGTATTTAAAATAGTTGATTTCGGGGCATTTTTTCTTTAATAAGCGCAGATTCATAACGGCAATTATTATATAGCTTAGCGCTAGACCTACGCAATACGAATAAACGCCTATAAACTTTGTAAGCGCAAATACGGATATAAGCATTGCTATTGCGCCGAAAACAAAATATAAAAGCGTTTGTTTTTCGCAGTTCATAGAATTGAGCACCGTATTTGTAATCATTGTTATGCACATAGGCAGAACAATAAACGAGCTTATCGTAATTATTTCTCCGCATAGGCGGTTATCGTACAAAAACAGACTAATAGGCATACCGAGCGCAAACAGCACGGGTATAAGCATTGCGGCAATAAAAATTACCGCTTTTACTGTTTTTTCAACGTCGTATTTAACGGCGTTCATTTTCTTTTTATAATAATTTTCAGAAAGCTCCGGCGCAACAACTACCGCAATCGAGCCTATAAGCGCCGAAGGCGTAAAAAGCATAGGTATAGCCATACCCATTGCCACGCCGTACAAACTTATAGCTTGGGAATTGGTTAATCCGCATAAATTCATTAAAAGCAGCGGCAGAATAACCGCAACCGCGGAGTTTAAAAGCGAAGTCGAAGTGCGCATTGCCGTAATAGGCGCGGCGGATGAAATAAGGGGTTTAAGCTGACGTTTGGGATTAACAAATTTACCGCCTTTTTTAAAATACCAAAACAGCGATGCAAAAAACGAAAAGACGTATGAAATAAGTACTGCTATAATTGCGTTTCTTGCGCCTACCACTGGGTCGGTTACGCCTATAATAAGCGCTATTCCAACAAACACCATAAGAGCGTCTTCCAAAAGCTCTATAAGGCTGTAAGACATAAACTGTTTGTTGCCCCAGAACGAACCGCGTATAACGGAATATATAGAAGTTATTATAAGCCCGGGAAGAAGCAAAACAAATATATTTATGCAGCGCTCGTCCGAAAACAGAAAACCGAAAACGTTTTTTCCGAAGAAAAGTATAAGTGCTATAGGCACGGTTATGCAAAGCGTACATATAACGCCTGCTGTAACGGCGGCGTTTTTACCGTGTAAATCGTTGTTTGCATTGCTTTTTGCCATAAGTCTTGAAACGGTTATCGGTATTCCGCTTGACGCAGCCGTTAAAAACACGGCGAAAACCGTAAGACAAATTTGATAAATGCCTATGCCCTCGGCGCCTATAATGCGCGTTAAAATAACTTTATAAGCAAAACTTAATCCTTTTTCAACAGTCGAAAACGCCGTAACCATAGCGGCGGATTTGTAAACGTTTGTCTTTTTCATCTCAACAATATTCTACAAAATTCACTTGCGGATTATGAACAATTACCGATTTATTTGCGTATAATATATCAAATGTTTACGCTTGTTAACGAAAATAGCAAATATTTCAGGGTGAAACGCGGACAGACAGCCAAAGAAGTGGAAGCGGCATTATGCCTGCCTGTGCCGTGCGGAGTTTATGCCGGGGAAATAATTTCGGCGGACGCGGAGTATAAGGTGCACAGCGCAAAACCGTTTGAAAACTTAAAAACAATAGCCGAACTATACAACGTGGCAGAAGCGGAACTTATTAAAATAAACGGCGAAAAACCTGTTTATCCTACGCGCAGAATATACGTGCCTAAGTAAATTGCGGTTACTTTGCACGGGTTAAAAAATCAAATCATATAAATATAGTATCAAATAATAAAAACGGAGGTTAAAATGTCATTTTTTTCCAATTTTCAATCGGATAAATGCCCCGGTACGATAAGCGGCAATCCCTTAAACGGAATGTGTGAGAAAGTGTGCATTCAGGCACAGAAGATTTTCGATGCCTGTATAAAACAAATTCAAATAGAAAACTATTCGTTAAGGCTTGAAGACAACGTACCCGGCGACCCTACATACCCGTTGACGTTTATCAGCGCAAGGTCTGTTTCTTCAACGGGAATAATAACGGGGCTCAACGTAGAACGCCTTGCCGATAAGCCCGGCTGCGCAAGAGTACAGGCAACCATAGGCATTCCCGTAGAGGTGCTTTACACCGACGCAAACGGAGTGGAAGGCGTGGCTCGCGCAACTATAAGCGTTACCGAAGACGTGCTTCTTTTTGTGCCCGCTCCTTCGATTATGCCTTATAAAGTTACCAGCGAAGTTTCCGCCGTATGCGCGGAAGGCAGGTTTGACAGCGAAAGCGGAACGTTTACCGTAAACGCTTGCATAACAGTAATTTTAAAGGTTGCAATCGATGTTGAAATTCTTGTTCCCAGCTACGGCTATTGCGCTATTCCGCCTGCTCAGGACTATACTCAGGAAGTATGCGCGGGCTTCTTTGAACTACCGCTTTATCCGCAGGGCAAAACCTGTTCCAAACAATAAAATAAAAATTCGCCTTCCCGTCAGGGAGGGCGTTTTTGTATTTATAAAAAACGTTTCAGCTTATTAAAATAGTACTATGTCACACATAATCGCATAAATAATAAACAAATACTGCTATTTTGTCTATTTTATCCAAGCAACAATAAAATGCTTTGTAATCTAATTTAAACGTGTTAAAATAGAATTATGAATATATTTTCAATTAGCGATTTGCATCTTTCCGGAATGTCGGACAAGCCTATGGCTGTTTTCGGTACGGGATGGGAAAATCATTTTGAAAAAATTAAACGCGATTGGCTTGCTAAGGTTTCTGCGGACGACGTTGTGCTTATATGCGGAGATATAAGCTGGGGAATGAATTTGGAAGAAGGGCTGTTCGATTTACGTTCTATGACGGCTCTTTCGGGTTCAAAAGTTTTTATCCGCGGCAATCACGATTATTGGTGGAACGGCATATCCAAATTGCGCGCGTCCGCTCCGGATAGCAGCTTTTATTTTTTGCAGAACGACTGCGTTAAATTCGGCAACGTAATAATTTGCGGTTCCCGCGGTTGGACTTGCCCCGGCAGTTCGGATTATTCGGATAGCGATTTAAAAATTTACAAGCGCGAGGTCGAACGCTTTAAGCTGTGTTTTGCTCAGGCGGAAAAAATAAAGAAGCCCGACGATAAGTTGCTTGCAATGATACATTATCCGCCGTTTTCGCTTAAAAATCCCGATACCGGGTTTACCGAGCTGTTTGAAAAACACGGGGTTGACAAAGTAATTTTCGGGCATATTCACGGCGATGCGTATTTCCCGTTGCGCAGCGTAAAAAACGGCATTGAATACGTGCTTACTTCCTGCGATAAAACAGGCTTTTTTCTTGAAAGAATTTTATAAAAATTACTTTAAACGCTTTACTTTGCTCAATAGCCGTGATATACTTTTCATAGTTGAAAAAGGCAGAAGCTAAAGATGATTATAACTTCGGAGTTTTCTTAAAAAAATAATTAATTTAAAAGTGCCTTGACGGTTTCGCCGTCATTATAGGCGCTTTTTTTTCTGCCGAAATAACGAATAGCAGGTGTACTTAATGTTAAAAAGTAAGGATTTGCTCGGTTTAAAAGATAAAACCGCTGAAGAAATTACGGAAATATTGGACGAAGCCGTTGAAATGAAGCGGTATCTCTGCGGCAGCGAAAGAACGTCTGCGCTGCTTGCCGGGAAGTCGCTTGTAACGCTTTTTTACGAAAACAGCACGCGTACGCGCTCGTCGTTCGAACTTGCAGGTAAGCTGCTCGGCGCAACCGAAGTGAATATTTCGGTTGCCACAAGTTCGGTTCAAAAGGGCGAAACTCTTATCGATACGGGCGAAACGCTTGACAGTATGAAAGTGGATTTTATAGTTATACGCCATCCTATGGCAGGCGCGCCCAAGCTTTTGGCAGAGCACGTTAAAGCAAGCGTTTTAAACGGCGGCGACGGTATGCACGAACATCCTACGCAGGCGCTTTTGGATATGTTTACCATACGCGAACGCTTAGGTAAAATAAAAGGGCTTAAAGTAGCTATTTTGGGTGATATCAAGCACAGCCGTGTGGCAATGAGCAATCTTATCGGTTTAAGAAAGCTGGGAGCCGAAGTGCATATGTATGCGCCTGCAACTATGATACCTAAAAATATGGATAAAATGGGCGCGGTAATCGCCAAAAGCCGCGAGGAAGCCGTAGAAGGAGCCGACGCGGTTATGGGTTTAAGAATTCAGCTTGAACGCCAAAACGGCGGTTTATTTCCGTCGCTTTCCGAATATTCGCGTTTTTACGGCGTTAACGATAACGTATTAAAATTAGCAAAACCTAACGCCATAGTTCTTCATCCAGGTCCAGTAAATCGCGGAGTAGAGCTTACTCCGCAGGTTATAGACGGAGAAAAAAGCGTGATTTTGGAACAGGTTACAGGCGGCGTTGCCGTTAGAATGGCGCTTTTAAAACTTTTAAACGAATTCAGGGAGAAGAATTTATGAAGCTTCTTATAAAGGGCGGTACGGTGGTGCTTGCCGACGGCGAAATCAAAGCCGACGTGCTTGTAGGCGAAGGAAAAATCGTAAAAATTGCGCCGTCAATCAATGCCGACGGCGAATGTAAAATTATAAACGCAAAAAACAAACACGTTTTTGCGGGTTTGATTGATATGCACGTTCATTTGCGCGAACCGGGATTTGAAGGTAAAGAAGATATAGAAAGCGGCAGCCGCGCAGCGGTAGCAGGCGGAGTTACCCAGCTTTGCTGTATGCCTAATACCGACCCGGTATGCGATAACGCAGTGGTGGTAAACTATATTAAAAACCGCGCTAAGGAAGTAAATCTTTGCAAAGTGCGTCCCATAGGCGCTATAACCAAGGGCGAACGCGGCGAAAGTCTTGCGGAAATAGGCAAAATGAAAGCGGCTGGCGCGGTTGCTATAAGCGACGACGGTAAGTCAGTTGAAAATTCTTATATAATGCGGCTTGCTATGGAGTATGCAAACGACTTCGGAATAAAGTGTCTGTGCCATTGCGAGGATTCGTCGCTTGCAGACGGCGGCGTAGTCAACGAGGGATATAACTCAACGTTAACGGGGCTTAAAGGCAGTTTGCGAGCTGCGGAAGATATAATGATTGCCCGCGATATTGCGCTTGCTGAAAGTTTAAACATTCCCGTGCATATCTGCCACGTGTCCACTTACAGCGGCGCGGAGATTATAAAAAGCGCAAAGGCGCGCGGCGTTAAAGTAACGGCGGAAACCTGTCCTCATTATTTTGCGCTTACCGACGATATTATTACGTCTTACAACACAAATACTAAAGTAAATCCGCCCGTCCGCGAGGAGAAGGACAGGCTTGCAATAATAAAAGCGCTTAAAGAGGGAGTTATAGATTGCATTGTAACCGACCACGCGCCTCATTCGTTAAAGGATAAGCAGGTGGAGTACAATCTTGCGGCTTTCGGAATCAGCGGAATAGAAACCGTTTTTGCTCTGTCGTATACGTATTTGGTAAAAACGGGCGCGCTTACTCTTTCCGAGCTTTCTGAAAAACTTTCTTCAAATCCGGCTAAAATACTCGGACTCGAAGGCGGCTGTCTGCGCGAGGGCGAAGTTGCCGATATAACGATTGCCGACTTAAACGCAAAATATAAAATTAACAGCGCTCAATTTTATTCAAAAGGCAAAAATACGCCGTTTAACGGCTTTGAAGTTTACGGAAAAATAGAATATACCATTGTGAACGGCGAAATCAAATTTCCGTTTTAACGGCAGTAAAAACACAGTTGATTTTTAAAGAGGTTAATATGATTGATAAGTTAATAGAAAAAATTATCGAATTGCAAAATCCTACCTGCGTTGGGCTTGACACGGATTTTAACTATCTTCCCGACGATATGAAAGAAGACGTATCAACGTTTGAAGAAGCTTCGGAAAAAATTGCAGAGTTCAATATGAATATTATAGATAAAGTCTGCGATATAGTTCCTGCCGTTAAAGTGCAGGTAGCCTATTATGAAATGTACGGCTCGGCAGGCTTAAAAGCTTTTGAATGCACCGTAAATTACGCGCGCGGCAGGGGGATGACGGTAATTGCCGATTGCAAGCGCAACGATATAGGGTCTACCGCAGGCTGCTACTCCAAAGCTTATTTGGGTAAAACCGATTTGTGCGGTAAAAAATTGAGAGCTTTTCCCGCAGATATGCTTACAATTAACGGATATTTGGGTTACGACGGAATAAAGCCGTTTGTGGACGATATAAAGGCTCACGATAAATCGGTGTTCGCTCTTGTTAAAACTTCAAATCCGTCAAGCGGCGAATTTCAGAATTTAAAACTCGAAAACGGAAAATTCATTTACGAGCAAATGGGCGAACTTGTAGAAAAGTGGGGCGCTGATACCGTTGGAAAATACGGTTATTCCGAAGTAGGCGCCGTTGTAGGCGCAACTCACCCTGAGGAAGCCGCAAGACTAAGAGCGCAGCTTAAACATACTTTCTTTTTGATTCCTGGTTACGGAGCGCAGGGCGGAAGCGCGCAAATGCTTAAAGTTTGTTTTGATAAACGCGGTTTGGGGGGAATAGTAAATTCCTCGCGCGGTATAATCTGCGCCTATAAAAACGCCATGTACAGCGGAATGAATTATTACGAGGCTGCGCGTGCTGCCTGTCTTGATATGCAGCAGGATTTATCGCAAACTATAGGTAAAATGGGAAAATGAAAGATTTAATCGCAAAAGTAAAAAGCAATCAAATGATTGCGGAAAATACATATATGATTACGTTTGTTCTGCCGGAAAGCGCGGGAGATATACGCGGCGGTCAGTTTGTAAATTTATCGGTAGGCGACAGCTCGCATCTCTTGCGCCGTCCGTTGGGAATATGTATTGCGGAAGGCAAAGAAATTTCCGTTTGCTATCAGCTGAAAGGCGAAGGTACTAAAAAACTTTCAAAAATAAAAACAGGGGACAGTTTAAACGTTTTGCTGCCGCTCGGTAACGGGTTCGATTTAAGCGGATATAAAAACATAGCCGTTATAGGCGGCGGCGTCGGAATTTTTCCGCTTATAGCCGCAATACGCGAAAATATCAAGCATAAAAATTTTTATTCGTATATAGGCTTTCGCAGTAAATCGGCGCTGTGCCTTATAAACGAGTTCGATAAATGCAAAAGCTTAACCGTTACAACCGACGACGGAAGTTACGGGAAATCTGGCAATGCGGTAGACGCGTTTTTCGAAGACGTACAAAATTTAAACCTTGACGCAATTATTGCTTGCGGACCGCCGTCAATGCTTAAATCTCTTAAAGAAAAGCTTTTAAAAAATGCAATAGACGTACCGTGTTTTGTTTCTTTGGAGGAGCGTATGGGCTGCGGAGTTGGCGCGTGTCTTGTTTGCGTTTGCAAAAAGAATGACGGAAACAATGCAAGGGTATGCAAGGACGGACCCGTTTTTAATATCAACGACGTTGTTCTTTAATTAAGGCGGCATAAAAAAGTTTTAACAAATTAAAACTTATAAACGTTTAGGCAAATACTTAACGAGGGAAACAAATGGCTGATTTAAAAGTTGAAATATGCGGAGTAAAACTTAAAAACCCCGTAATTGCGGCAAGCGGTACTTTCGGTTTCGGCAGGGAGTATAACGAAATTTACGATATTTCGTCGCTTGGCGGCATAAGCACCAAGGGCTTAACTTTAGAGCCCAGACAGGGTAATCCCGTACCGAGAATTGCAGAAGGCAGAAGCATTATTTTAAACGCGGTAGGTCTGCAAAATCCGGGTGTTGAAAGTTTTATAGAAAAGGATTTGGGCTTTTTAAAAAGCAAGGGCGTAGCGGTTATAGCAAACGTTGCAGGCAGAACGCTTGAAGACTACGGTAACATTTGCGCAAGGTTAAACGGGCTTGTCGATTTTGTAGAACTTAATATATCTTGCCCCAATGTAAAGGCGGGAGGAATGGCTTTCGGAATAAGACCGGAAAGCATAAAAGAAGTTACGCTTATATCAAAGCGCGCTCTGTCTTTAACGCCGCTTATGGTAAAACTTTCGCCTAACGTAGAAAGCATTGCAGCTAACGCGCAGGCGGCACAAAACGGAGGCGCCGATTGCATATCGCTTATAAATACACTTACCGGAATGGTTATAGATATAGAGCGGCGCAAACCGCTTATTGCCAATAACACGGGCGGCGTTTCTGGCGCGGGGATAAAACCGATTGCAGTAAGAATGGTTTACGAAGCGGCGCACGCGGTTAAAATTCCCGTAATAGGTATGGGCGGAATTATGACGGGCGAAGACGCTGTGGAGTTTATAATGGCAGGCGCTTCCGCCGTACAGGTCGGCACTGCGAATTTTGCAAACGCAAACGCAATGCCGCAAATAATACAAGGCTTAAACGCTTGGTTGGATAGGCATAATATTGCCGACGTAAAACAAATTACAGGCTGTGTTAAATTAAATTGAAAACTTGTTAAACGCAGCATATTACGGGGGCAATTAAAAATCTAATAAAAATTTTCAATCATATTAAAAAGCGTTAAAAGTGCGTTAAACGCACTATATTCGCGGGGTAATCGATAAAAAGGAGTTAAAATGACGTACAAACAGCAGTTTATTAAATTTATGGTAGAAAACGGTGTGTTAAAGTTCGGAGAGTTTACTTTAAAAAGCGGCAGAAAAGCCCCTTACTTTATAAACACGGGTAACTATAAGTCAGGCGCACAGCTGTTAAAGCTAGGTCAATATTATGCGCATTGCATAGCTGAAAACGCAATAGAAGCGGATACGCTTGTAGGTCCTGCTTACAAAGGCATACCTCTTTCGGTTGCAACAGCCGTTGCGCTTTATGCCGATTATAAAAAGGATTTGAATTATTGCTTTGACAGAAAAGAAGCCAAAGACCACGGCGAAGGCGGACTGTTTGTTGGTAAACAGCTTACCGACGGAGAAAAGGTTATAATTGTTGAAGACGTTATGACTTCCGGTAAGGCGTTAAGGGAAATACTTCCAAAGCTTAAAGCTGCGGCAAACGTAGAAATTGCGGGAATGGTAATTTCCGTAGACAGAATGGAACGCGGACTTGAAAGCGGACTTTCCGCCGTGCAGGAAGTTTATAAGGAATTCGGCGTAAAAGTTTATTCTATAGTAACTATGTCTGATATTATAGACGCTATTGAACAAGGAGTTATAGACGGAAAACAGTATCTTGAAAAAATGAAGGAATACCGCAAAGTTTACGGCGTTGACTAATTTAAATATGTAAACGGCGCTAGGCATTATAAATGCTTAGCGCCGTTAATTTTATTTTAATAAGCCGCAAAAACATAGCCGTTCTTTTTATAATAACTTATTATAGATTTCAATGCCTGCGCAGTTGCGGTTTTTGTTGTTGAATCGTGGGCAAGCAAAACAATAGATTCCGGGAACACAGGCGTGGTTACGGCGGCGTTGTAAATCTGCTGCGGAGTCGGATTGTAAAATTCGGCGTCGCGTGTTGAAGCGTTCCAATCCACGTACCGCATACCGTGCCTTGTAACCGCGTCAATCAATTTTTTCGAAAGACCGAAGCTTCCGCCGGGGAAACGGTAAACCGAAGAAGGTTTGCCTGTAATTTCGCGTATAAGCGAATTGCATTTATCTATGTCTTTTATAAGACTTTCCGCAGAAGAATATATTTCGTTGTACACGTGCGAATAAGAGTGCACTGCAACGGTATGTCCTTCGTCGTATATTCTTTTAACAAGCGGTTTTCTGTTCTCGGCGCTTTTACCAACTATAAAAAAGGTGGCTTTTACGTTTTCTTCGTTTAAAACGTCTAAAATTTTAGGCGTTACTCTGTCGCTGGGACCGTCGTCAAACGTTAAATAAATTACTTTGTCGCTTACAATATCGTCTGTTGTCGCCGCAATGGAAATACTGCTTTTGGCAACGGCGAAACTTCCCAAAAATACAATTAAAATTGCGCACATAAGAAGCGCCGCGCAAACGGCTGTAAAATTTCTGTTCATACTCTTATAATGAGCATTATCCAAAATTTTACAACATTTATATAAATTAAAACAGTTTAATATTTATAATTGTATCGGCAATAGCTATTTGAAGTTTCCTTAAATCTTTGGAATACGTATAACCTGCCGAACATTCCTCGCATACCGAAATAAGCCTTCTCAGTTCCGAAGAAAAGCAATTTTGGATGTTTGCGTCTGCAAGTCCTTCCAGCGTTTTTTTAATATTGGAAATAACGTTTTTTGCTTTTATCTGTCCGTATTCGCCGGTGTCCAACGCATTGGCGCAATCGTATGCCAAGCGTGAAATTGACGATAATGTGTTTAAATTGCCCTTATAAAGATTTTCGTTTTTCTTTGACGAACTCGTAGTTAAAACGTAATTGTCCGTTTCTACGCTAAGCACCGAACAATTTAAATTTCTCCCCTGTAAACTAAGACATACGGATTTTGCGTCGTTTTCGGAATAGTAGCACGAAACGGTAACGTAGTATGCGCCGTTGTGTTCCAAAATATAGCCAGCGCCGCCGTAATTGGAAACAGCGGAAGATATTGAACCTGCTGAAATAGTGTTATCTTCAATAGAATAACAAACAAAATAAAAGTTGCATTTAAAAACAAGCTTTCCGCGGTTGCAGCTTGCGGCTCCTATACAAACGGCAGCCGTTATTGCAATTAATGCAACAACAGAAATAATAAACGGTGAAATTTTAAAACCGCGAAAACACATAATTCTAGTCCGTCCCGTATAATAATATTTACGGTTTAATAAAATTATGAATAATCAACAATGCTGTTTAACGATAGTTTAGCGGTGATTAAGCTAAACAAAAAAATCCGCTGCTTATTCGCAACGGATTTTTTGGAGCTACTGGCCGGACTCGAACCGGCGACCTGCTGATTACGAATATATTTTAAAACACTTTTTATACTTTGTAGAACCAATTTGTCTAATAGAATATTTAAATTTTTTAGTACCTGCAAATTATGGGGTTACTCTGGTAATCTCCGTATATTTGGCAGGTACTTTTGTATTTTTAAAGTCGGTAACATTTTTTACCGACTTTTTTACATCTTTATTTATTCATTTAAGGAACATCAAAGTATGACGAATTTTGTCGAAATAGCAGGTTTAAAAAAATGAAGTTCTGAATATAATGTAAGCGAAAAAAATATCAAAGGAAGTACTTATTTATGACAAATTCTAATTCAACCCAAACAAGAACGCTTAAAGTAGAAATTTTAGAAAAAAACAGATGCACAATATCAATGCATGATATTAAACCTTATGACCGTCAAAAATTTGATTACACTAAAAACAAAGACAAAATTATGG
>CATLBN010000002.1 GCA_949878885.1 uncultured Clostridia bacterium
CGGCGGGAGTAGGCGTACTTAAAAGCGCCTGCGCGGATGCAAGCGCTCTTTCTCTCGGCGGACTCTGCGTTCTTCCCTGTTTTGTAAAACAGTGCGCGGTTTATCTCGGACCGGAAAGAAAATGCAGGCTTATCGCATGTGTGGGCTACCCTCACGGAGGGGATACCACCGAAATCAAAGTCAAAGCCGCAAAACGCGCTATAAAAGACGGTGCGGACGAAGTGGAAGTCACAGTTCCCGTTGCTCACGTTCGCGGCGGAAATTTCGCGTATGTAAAAAAAGAACTTAAAAAATTGCGTGCGGCAACAAAAAAACACGCGTTGCGCGTAGATTTGGAGTGTCCTCTTTTGACGAAAAACGAAATTGCGAAAGTTTGCCAGATTGCCGTCGATTGCGGAGTAAACTCCGTGAAAACTTCTTCGGGCGCTTATCACGGCGGCAGCGAATCGGAAATGCTTGCGTCGGTGCAGTCGGCGGTCAAAGATAAGTGCGTAATTAAAGCGGAGGGTATTTCCTCAATCGTAGAAATGAGCGGCGCTATAGATATGGGCGCAAGCGTGATAGGCAGTAAGAATGCCGCCGAAGTTGCGCGTACCATCCTCGCCGCTTCTGAAACGGAAGATATTTAATATTATCCGAAGAACTCATAAAAATTTATAAACGCCGCGCGATAAATTATCTTGCGGCGTTTTTTGATGAGTCGATAGGAGCAAAACGTCAGATTCCTCGGAATGACATCCGGGCTGTCACCCTGAGGCTTGCCGAAAAGTGATATACGTGCTGTCACTCTGAACGCAGTGAAGGGTCCCTCGCAAAGCTCGGGATGACGAGGAACCCGGATACGAGGAACCTGCTCGGAATGACGAGAACCCCGCTCGGGAAGACTGAGAATGCTCGGTTTGATAAGTATGGGATGACAAAAATGCGAAAAATAAAAAACGCTGGCGGTGAAAAGGTTCTGAATGTCTGAAATCACATTAGGACAAAAAATTCCGAATTATTTTAATTCGGAATTAAAAGCATTACTTCGGAAATCGGGCTTTTTGTTGCGGAAATTTTGGTGAATACCGCTATCTGAGTATTATCAGTTTTTTCTTTGCGCGGGTAATTGCCGTATAAAGCCAACGGTTTTTATCTTCTTTGAAAGCGTAACTCTCGTCGAAAACTATCACGTTGTCGAATTCGCTGCCTTGTGCTTTGTGGCAGGAAATGCAGTAACCGTATTCGAATCTGTTCAGCGTAAACGCTCCCGCGGCTTCGCCGTTTTCGTCGAATTTTTCAAAATAATCTCCGCGTTTGTAGCGGTAGTATCCGTCTTCGAAGATTCCCGTGTCGAAAGGGAGCGCTTCTGGACAGAAATCTTCGAGAAAGTCGGGTTTGAACATGGTGAAACCTATGCTCTGTCCGTTAAGATAAAAAGGAGAGTAGATTTCTCCGATTATTCCGTTGACTAAGTTGAAACGCATTTCCGCGTCGATATATGTTTCCCAGTTATTCTGCGTGCAAATCAGTTTGTCGCCGCTTTCGGGGAAAGGACCGCGCCCGAGTAATTTACGTATTTCTTCGTTGAGCTGTACGCGCGTTTTGTTTATTCCGCATATTATCTGGTCCGCTTTGAAAAGCGCCTTTATTCTCTTATCGCCGTTGAACAGTCGTTTGCTTGTAACAGTGACGCAACCGCCGTAATTTCCGTAAGGAATATATTTCCCTTCGCGTGCCAGTGCGGCAAGTTCTATAATGGGATTGCCCTGTTGTTGTCTTACGATTGTTTTAAGAGTAAAGTCGGGCGTTTTAAGAAAACCGTTTAACCCTTCGACGGGAGGAAGCTGCGCGTTGTCTCCGCAAATAAGAAGTTTGACGCCGAAACCGGACAAGTCATATAATGTTTCGTCCGAAACCATAGAGGCCTCGTCAAGCACTATAAGTTTTATTTTCTTTTCAATGCTGTCCCTGCGCTTGAAAAAAAGTTTTTCCACGGTAATTTTTTTACCGTTTACGTCTACTTCCTGTTCCTCTGTAAGCGATTGATAGATAAGTTTGTGCAGAGTGCAGGCGGGAATTCCCGAGCGTATGAGAACGGTGGCGGCTTTTCCGGTCGGAGTTATGAAAGCCGCGCTTTCGTCCGGCACAAGGTTCAAAATTTCGGTTACCGTATGTTTTAAAAGAGTGGTTTTGCCCGTTCCCGCGTATCCGGCAAGTACGAAAAATTGTTTTTCGGAGTGAAAAAACCAATCTTCTATTAACTTTTCGGCGGTAAGCTGGTCCGCCGTCAGTTCGTATGACATATACGAATTATACTATACAAACAAAAGTTTTTGCAAGTGTTTAACGCGTTTATGCCGTAAAAGCCGTAAATTATGTTTACATCGAAAACTTTTTGACTCAATCGTTGACTAATTAATTAATATAAAGTATAATAAATCCGTTAATATTCGGGCGTACTGTCGTCCGGCATCGACGGAGGATATTTATGGGGTATAAAACCAAAGAATGGCGCAACGCAATGCGCGTGAAAGTAGACTATAATTATATGATGGCAAGGTCTCTCGGGGAAAGGGGAATTAAAGATTCCGAACTCAGAGCTCTTAAAGGAAAAGCCGAAGAGGCGTTCGAATACGTCGCAGCCAACCGCGGAAAAGACGAACTCTATATGGGGTGGACGGAGCTTCCTTATAATCAGGACGAAATAGTCGCCGATATTATTGCGACCGCAAAACAGGTAAGAAAGAAATTCAAGTATTTCGTCGTTCTCGGTATAGGAGGAAGCGCGCTCGGTCCCATTATGGCGTTCAACGCGCTCAAACATCTCCACTATAACGAACTTCCGCCCAAAAAGCGCGGCGGTCCCAAATTCTATGTGGAAGATAACGTTGACCCCGTGAGAATGCAGGCGCTTCTCGACGTCATAGTTCCCGAAGAGACCTGTTTTAACGTAATCTCCAAATCGGGCGCTACGAGCGAGACGATGGCTCAGTTTCTTATAATTTCCGATATTTTGGAAAAACGCGGTGTCAACCTTACCGACAATATGATACTGACGACGGACGCGTCGCGCGGAAACCTTATTAAAATCGACGAAAAGTTCGGCGGAAAGTTCAAAAAGTACGTTCTGCCCGACGGAGTTGGCGGAAGATTTTCCGAGCTTTGCCCCGTAGGGCTTCTTCCCGCGGCGGTACTCGGAATCGATATAAAGGGTATGCTTGCGGGAGCGGCTTATATGGACGGACTTTGCTCGAAACCGAGCATATCCAGAAACCCCGCGCTTGCCTGCGCCGCTTTACAGTACGTTACGATGTTGCAGGGCAAGAATATAAATGTGCTTATGCCTTATTCGGATAATCTCAAACTTATGGCGGACTGGTACTGTCAGCTTTGGGCGGAATCGCTCGGAAAGGCGGTCGACTATGCCGGCAATAAAGTCAATGCGGGTACCACGCCCGTAAAGAGTCTTGGTGTAACCGACCAGCATTCGCAGGTTCAACTGTATATCGAAGGACCCTACGACAAAGTTATAACGTTTATTTCGGTTGAAAAATACGGTACCGAAATGCCCATAGCTCACGGGCTGGAAGATATTCCCGACGTGGGTTTCCTCGGCGGACATACTATGCAGGAGCTTATTCAGGCTGAAAACAAAGCTACGGCTTACGCGCTTATGCGCGCGGGCAGAATGAATTATACAATCGTAATGCCCGAAGTAAACGCGTTTACTTTAGGTCAGCTTATGTTCCTTCTGGAAATGCAGACCGCTTATACCGGCGCGCTTCTGAATATCAATACTTTCAATCAGCCCGGCGTGGAAAACGGCAAAAAGGCGACTTTCGCTTTGCTCGGCAAAAAAGGTTACGAAGCGCAGAAGAAAGAGATGGACGAGGCTCCCGCGCTCGAAGACAAATACACTGTTTAAAAGGTTGGCGGCGGACTTTGTCCGTCGCTTTTAAAATGTTATGGATACCTTAATAATAATTTTAATCGTCGTAATTTGTACGGTCGTGTTTTTCTGTACCGTGTTTTTCACGCTTGCCTTTGCGTGCGATAAAATCGCATTCGGGAAACGTTGCGACAAAAACCCGCTCTTGAAATATTTTACTGCCGACGATTTTTCTTTGACGAGTGAAAATATCGAACTGAAAAGCGAAAAAAATAAACTGAGAGGCTGTATATACCGCAATGAACTGGTTTCCGAAAAAAACGGAACGGTGATTTTCTGTCACGGTATGGGGCCGGGACATGTGGCTTATATAAACGAAATAGCGTATTTCTGTAACTGCGGTTACAAAGTGGTTGCCGTAGATTCCAAAGGCTGTAACCTTTCCGACGGAAAAAATATCGGAGGAATGTACGAGGGTGTCAAAACCGCCGTCGCCGCCGTTGATTATGTCAAAGCCAAGTTTCCAGAGGATAAACTTTTTCTTGTGGGACATAGTTGGGGTGCATATTCGGCGCTCTGCGCTTCCGCGGAGACTAAGGTTGACAAAGTCGTTGCGATAAGCGCGCCGTCTACGCCTGCAAAGGTAGTGCTGGACTATATGGCAAAATTAATGCCTAAGATGGTCGCCTCGCTTATTTATCGTTTCCTGTGTTTGGTTTATGCGTTTAAATTCCGCTGCAAGGGTAACACGGACGCGGCGGAGTGTGCGAAAAAAAACGGAACGCCGACTTTAATAATACACGGTGATAAAGACGGTATAGTAGGTAAGGAATCCGCGGCGTTTTATGCGGCGGAAGGAGAAAACATAACCGGATACATCGCCCGGGGAAAAGCGCACAATCCTTATAATACCGTAGCGGCGGAAGAAAAACTTGCCGAACTTATGCAGCATGTTTTTGCGGCGGGCAGAATGACGGAAGAGCAGAAGCGTCGGTATTTCGTGGAATTCGATTACCGCGCCGCGACGGAAGAAGACGGCGAGGTTATGAGAATTCTGACGGATTTTTTGGAGCGGTAAAATCAAATATAATCAAAAACAATTGACAAGCGATTATATTTAATATATAATCAAACCATCGCACGGCGCTTTCGGTGTCAATGCAAATATCACGCGGCAAAGCCGCATTATTGATTGAGTTAAAAGCTCAAATTTTATAAGTTGATTACTTTATAATCAAGCCTTTGAGGCGTCACTTGTGAAACGGTCAATAAGAGTAGTAAAAGTATTTGCTGTATAGACTCTGAAAGATTAATTCAAAAAAACGTATTTATATATGCGCAACGGCGCATATTGCGTTGAGACGACCATCAGAGGGTCGTCTTTTTTACTTCGGAGGGTTCGGTATGTACGAACGGCAGAAACGCGCGCCGCTGTACGAAGCGCTTGAAAGTTTCAGAAAAAAAAGAATTGTTCCGTTCGACGTGCCCGGGCACAAGCGCGGCAGGGGTAATCCCGAACTCGTCGAATTGCTCGGCGAAAAATGTGTGGGACTTGACGTGAATTCCATGAAGCCGCTTGACGATTTGTGTCATCCGTCGTCGGTTATAAGAGAGGCGGAAGCGCTTGCCGCAGAGGCGTTCGGCGCATCACATTCGTTTTTTATGGTCGGCGGTACCACGTCTGCCGTTCAGAGCATGATTTTATCCAACTGTAAAGAGGGGGATAAAATTATCATGCCTCGCAACGTTCACAAGAGCGTTATAAACGCGCTTATTTTATGCGGTGCTATTCCCGTATACGTAAATCCCGAAACGGATAAAAAGCTCGGTATTTCTCTCGGAATGGAACCGAAAAAGGTTGAGGAAGCCATTTTAGACAACCCCGACGCGGTAGCGGTGCTAGTCAATAATCCGACTTATTACGGAATATGTTCCGATATAAGGACAATAGTAAAACTTGCTCATTCGCACGGCATGAAAGTTCTCGCCGACGAAGCTCACGGCACGCATTTTTCATTTAACGACGATTTGCCCGTTTCCGCAATGGCGGCGGGAGCCGATATGTCCGCGGTCTCAATGCATAAGTCGGGGGGAAGTCTTACCCAGAGTTCCATACTTCTTTTGGGAGAGAGCATGAACGCGGACCATGTGAGGCAGATTATCAATCTGACACAGACGACAAGCGCTTCATATCTTTTAATGGCGAGCTTGGATATTTACCGCAGAAATCTTGCGCTCAACGGCGAAAAGTTCTTTAAAAAGGTAATGGCGCTTGCAAGTTACGCCCGCGACGAAATAAACGGCATAGGCGATTATTACGCTTACGGCAAGGAGCTTATAAACGGCACGTCCGTTTATGATTTCGACGTGACGAAACTGGCTGTCTATACGAGAGATTTGGGACTTGCGGGAATCGAGGTTTACGATATACTCCGCGACGAGTACGACATACAGATAGAGTTCGGCGATATATCGAACATTCTTGCCTACATTTCCATAGGCGACAGACCGCAGGATATAGAGCGGCTTGTCGGCGCTTTGGACGATATGCGCAGACTTTACAAGAGAGATAAAGCCGGTATGCTTTCGGCGGAATATATCACTCCGAAAGTGGCGGTGCCTCCGAGAAAAGCGTTTTATTCGGAAAAGGTTTCGCTTCCGCTTAAAGAGGCGGAGGGAAAAATATGCACGGAATTCGTAATGTGTTATCCCCCGGGAATTCCCATTCTCGCTCCGGGCGAACTCATCACAAAAGACGTGATAGAATATATAGTTTATGCAAAAGCCAAAGGCTGTTCGATGCAGGGTACCGAGGACTTCGAGGTCAATAACCTCAATGTTTTAAAATAGGTTCGCCCGAATCGAAAGCTCTGACATTCATATCGGGAGAAAAAATTATGGAAATGTGGTTTTCGGATATCCATACGCCGAACATCAAACTTAATATAAGGGTCAAAAAACAGCTGTTTTCGGAAAAAAGCGATATACAGCAGGTAGACGTTTTTGACAGCGAGGACTTAGGTAAATTCATAAGTCTTGACGGAGAAGTCGTGTTTTCCGAGAAGGACGAGTTCATTTACGACGAAATGGTAGCGCATGTACCTATGGCGGTTCACCCCAAAGTCAGAAACGTGCTTGTCATAGGCGGCGGCGACGGCGGAGTTGCAAAGGAACTTTGCCGCTATTCCGAAATCGAGCGGATAGACGTGGTGGAAGAGGATGAAATGTTCGTATACGTTTCCAAAAAATTCTTCCCCGAAACTGCCGAGGGGCTTAACGATAAGCGCGTAAACCTCTATATTCAGGACGGTCTGAAATTCATTCGCGGTAAAGTGGGCGAATACGACCTTATCATCAACGATTCAACCGACCCGTTCGGTCCCACCGAGGGGCTTTTTACGAAAGAGTTTTACGGGAGCTGCTATAAAGCGCTCAACGATACCGGAATAATGGTGTATCAGCACGGCAGTCCGTTCTATGACGAGGACGAAGCGGAATGCAAAAAGATGCATCAGAAAGTTTATCAGTGCTTTCCCGTTTCCAAAGTGTATCAGGCACATATCCCGACATGTTCTTCGGGTTACTGGCTCTTCGGTTTCGCAAGCAAAAAATATCATCCTCTGCGCGATTTCAAGCCGGATAAATGGAATGCGAGGGGCATAGAAACGGAATATTATACAACCAATCTTCATATGGGCGCATTCGGGTTGCCGAAGTACGTCGAGGAACTGTTAAAGGAGGTCGAAGAACAGAAATGAAACTTTTGGTTATAGGTTGCGGCGGCGTGGCACAGGTTGCGATAAAGAAGTGTTGTCAGGTTGACGAGACATTTTCGGAAATTCTGATTGCAAGCCGCACCGTTAAAAAATGCGAGGATTTAATTGCAAAAATAAAGGATAAGACGGCGGCTTCGCTTTCCGCGGCAAAGGTCAATGCCGACAATAAAGAAGAGTTAGTCGCTCTTATCGATTCGTTTAAACCTGCGGCAGTTCTCAATGTGGCGCTTCCTTATCAGGATTTGACTATTATGGACGCATGCCTCGAATGCGGAGTACATTACATCGATACAGCAAATTACGAGTGCGAGGATACTGAAAATCCAGAATGGAGAAAAATCTACGAAAAACGAGTAAAAGAAAAGGGCTTTACGGCTTATTTCGACTATTCCTGGCAATGGGCGTACAACGATAAATTCAAAAAAGCGGGCTTATGCGCTCTTCTCGGGACCGGATTCGACCCCGGGGTTACGCAGGTTTTTTGTGCGTATGCACAGAAACATTATTTCGATACAATTGAAACTATTGACATCCTCGATTGTAACGGCGGCGACCACGGGTATCCTTTCGCAACCAATTTCAATCCCGAAATCAATTTAAGAGAAGTGTCCGCCAACGGTTCTTACTGGGAAAACGGAAAATGGATTGAAACTAAGCCGCTTGAAATCAAGCGTGAATACGATTTCGACGGCGTGGGCAAAAAAGATATGTATCTCCTTCATCACGAAGAGATAGAAAGTCTCGCAAAAAATATCAAGGGAGTAAAGCGCATACGCTTTTTTATGACTTTCGGTCAAAGCTACATTCAGCATATGAACTGCCTTGGAAACGTGGGGATGCTCTCCACCGCGCCCGTAGAATTCGAGGGTAAAGAGATTGTGCCCATTCAGTTTTTGAAAGCGCTTTTGCCCGACCCCGCGACTTTGGGCGCGAGAACAAAGGGTAAAACCAATATAGGCTGTATTTTTACGGGCTATAAAGACGGTAAAAAGAAAACTTTGTATATTTACAATATCTGCGACCATCAGGAATGTTACAGGGAAGTCGGCTCGCAAGCCATTTCATATACTACCGGCGTACCCGCTATGATTGGCGCTATGTTGGTTGTAAAGGGCATATGGAATAAAGCGGGCGTATATAACTGCGAAGAGTTTGACCCCGACCCTTATATGGAAGCGTTGAATAAGTACGGATTGCCCTGGGTAGCGGTTGAAAACCCCGTGCTTGTGGACTGATTTTTAATTCCGAGCGCCCTTGTGACTATGTCATTCCGAGCGTAGCGAGGAATCCGAAAAATAATCTGATAAATTTATGAATTTTTCCCGATTGCCCACTCCTTGTTATGTAATCGACGAAGAGAGGCTTAAAAAAAATCTTGAAATTCTTAACGGCGTGCAAAAGCGTACCGGATGCAAAATTCTTCTTGCGCAGAAGGCGTTTTCCTGTTACGCTTTTTATCCGCTTATTTCGGAGTATCTCGGCGGAACAACGTCAAGCGGGCTTTACGAGGCAAAACTCGCGCACGAGGAAATGAAAGGCGAAAATCACGTTTTTTGTCCCGCCTATTCGGACGGCGATTTTGAAGAAATCGCCGAAATATGCGACCACATAGTCTTTAACTCGGTTGCGCAGTTCAAAAAATTCTCTTCGCGTGCAAAAAAGGCGAGCATAGGTTTGCGTATCAATCCCGAATACTCCACGCAGAACGGCGGAATATACGACCCTTGCGCGGAATTTTCGCGACTGGGTGTAACGGAGAAAAATTTCGACGAAAGCATACTTGGCGGACTGGACGGATTTCATATCCATACACTCTGCGAGCAGGGCGCGGAAGACCTCGCGGCGACAGTCGCGGCGTTTGAAAACAAGTTCGGCAAGTATTTCGGAAAACTGAAATGGCTCAATCTCGGCGGAGGTCACCATATAACCAAAGAGGGCTATAACATTCCTTTGTTGGAGCGCGAAATACTCCGTCTTTCCGATAAATACGGGGTACAGATATATTTGGAGCCAGGAGAAGCGGTTGCGCTCGACGCGGGTTATCTGTATACAAAGGTACTTGAAATTGTAGAAAACGGTATTAGAATCGCCATTTTGGACAGCTCTGCCGAGTGCCATATGCCGGATGTTTTGGAAATGCCTTATCGTCCGCCGCTTAAAGACAGCGGTAAAGCGGGTGAAAAAAAGTTCACTTACCGACTTTCTTCCGTGACTTGTCTTGCGGGTGACGTAATAGGTGATTATTCTTTTGACGAAAAGCTCGAAGAGGGCGATATATTGACGTTTGGAGATATGGCAATATATACAATGGTGAAAAACAATACATTCAACGGAATGCCTTTACCCGCTATCGTGAGAAAGCGCGGCAACGATTTCGATATAATTAAACAATTCGGTTACGCCGATTTTAAGAGTAGATTATGACGACGCCTGAAAGAGACGGATTTTATATGCCGGCAGAATTTGAGCCGCATAGGGCAACCGTGATGATTTGGTGCGAGCGCGGCGGAAGCTGGACTTACGGCGCGAAATACGCGCGACCCGTGTTTGCGGAATTGATACGCGTAGTAGCCGAAGGAGAGAAAGTATACGTTGCCGTATCCGAAAATAGTCACACAAGCGCGGAAAAATATCTTTCGGAGCTTATCTATAAGGGCGCGGTTGAGCTTATTTCAATAGAAACCAACGATTGTTGGGCAAGAGATATGGCGCCTACGTTTGTTACGGACAAAAGTGCGGTGCGCGGTGTCGATTGGAGTTTTAACGCCTGGGGCGGTGAATACGACGGGCTTTACGCAGACTATGCAGATGATGACGCATTCGCAGCGGAATTTTGCCGAAGAAAAGGTTACGTTTGTTATAATGCTCATCCTTTCGTGCTTGAAGGCGGTTCCGTTCATTCCAACGGCAAAGGGACTTTAATTACTACCGAAGAGTGTTTGCTGAGCAAGGGGCGCAATCCCTCGCTTTCCAAAGAAGAAATAGAAAAAAAGCTGAAAGAATATCTCGGCGCGGACCGCGTTGTATGGTTGCCGTACGGAGTGTGCGGCGACGAAACCAACGGGCACGTCGATAATATCTGCGCTTTTACGGATGAAAACACAGTCGTGCTCGGCTGGACGGACAAAGAGGGAGAACAGAACAGACGCTGTAAAGAGAATCTTGAAGTTCTTCGGAATGCGGGACTTAAAGTCGTCAAAATTCCGTTTCCGGAAAAACCCGTCACTATTACCGAATTCGACGTGCGGGGTTTTGTATTCGAGGATGGGGAAGCGGAGCGCGAAGCGGGAGAAGTTCTCGCGGCGTCTTACGTCAATTTTTATGTTTGTAACGCTGCGGTACTCGTTCCCGTATTCGAAGATAAAAACGATAAAGTCGCCGTCGAAATTTTAAAAACGCTTTTCCCCGACAGAAAAGTCGTACCCGTTTTTGCGCGCGAGCTTATTGTCGGCGGCGGGAATATACATTGCCTTACCCAACAGATTCCCGAGGGAAAATTATTATGAGAAAAATTAAAATAGCCTGCGTTCAGATGCAATGTTCGGTCGAGCGCGAAAAAAACATAATAAAAGCAGTCGAATTTGTAAAAAAAGCCGCGAAAGAGGGCGCCGATATCATTTTATTGCCCGAACTATTCGAACGCCCGTACTTCTGTCAGGAACGGAGATATGATTTTTACAGTTACGCCGAGGAGACGGAAAAAAATGCGGCGATAGCGGCTCTTATACCACTTTCGAAGGAACTCAACGTGGTTATACCCGTTAGTTTTTACGAAAAGAGCGGCAACGTTCTTTTTAATTCGATAGCCGTTCTCGACTGCGGAAAGAATCTCGGGGTTTACAGAAAAACGCATATACCAGACGACCATTATTATCAGGAAAAATTTTATTTTACTCCAGGTAATTCCGGTTTTAAGACTTTTGTGACGACTTTCGGCGTTTTGGGAATCGGCATTTGCTGGGACCAGTGGTTTCCCGAGACAGCACGTTGTCTTGCTTTGAACGGGGCGGAACTGATAATGTATCCTACCGCAATCGGCAGCGAGCCTGTACTCGGAACGGACAGCGCGGGGCATTGGCGGCGCGTAATGCAAGGGCATTCCGCGGCAAATCTTGTGCCTGTGGCTGCGGCAAACAGGATAGGTACCGAACTCGTCACTCCGTGTGAGGAAAACGGCGGACAGAGTTCTTCGCTGACGTTTTACGGCAGTTCCTTTATTACCGACAATACCGGCGAAATAACTGCCGAAGCCGGAAGAGAAGAGGAAAAGATTATCTTTTCGGAATTCGATTTGGACGCTTACGCGAGCGCGCGTATGGAATGGGGACTGTTCCGCGACAGACGTCCCGAAGCATACAAAGACATAGTAAAGTAAATTTTTTCGGAATTTGAAAATTAATTGCTTGTTATTTTGCAAAGCAACAGGATGTTTCGCTACGCTCGACAAGACGGGGGAATAGTTCCGTGACGCTTTGTCTTTCGGAACAGCTTTATCATTTTCGGCATCTTAGTTGTATAGTCATCCCGAGCCGACAGCTTTGTCCTTTTATCCTGTCTTCCCGAGGCTTGCCGAGGGACCCTTCGCTCCGCTCAGGGTGAAAAAGTAATGCAACGAGAAACTCTTCGCTTTGCGCAGTGTGACATTTCGGAGCATTAAATTGCTGTCACCCCGAGTGGAACAAGGAATTATTTGATATTTCAAAACACAATAAAAGCCCCGCGGCATAAGGGTGTGTTCCATAGGGAATTTACAAAAAACTAAATTTTTATCGGAATACACCTTAAATGGCGAGTCAAGAAAAATGGGACTTCAATCGAAGTCCCATTTTTTATTTATTAAGCGCACCAACTATGTAAGGTAAAACCGCAATACCTATTTCAATTGATTTATCACACAAATACTTTAACACATTTTTGGCTTTGTCCCAAAGCGAAGGCTTTTTCTTGCTTTGGCGTTCATTCTCAAATTCCGTTAATAGTTTTGTCAACTCAACCATATCTTCAGCAGATAAGCCTTTATTTTGAACATCACTTAATACTTGACTAAACGTGATTTCTATTGATTGACTTTGGCTTTGAATTTGACTTTGATTTTGGCTGATATTAAATTGTATTCCATCACCTTTTGTTGCCGCAATCTTAGTATCAGCGGCAATCTTTTTAAGACAAGCAATAGCCCTATCTATCTCATTATAATAACTAGAAATACAAACATTATCAGGCATAAAACCCAATGACACATTAAATGACTGAACTGTTTCTTTTGATAATTCGTCATTAAATGCCGTAATCACTTCTCTAATTAAATGTTCAATCCTATATGACTCTTCTTGCGTTGCGACAGAATTAGAATCCTTTAATTTCAATGCTTGTAATTGTTCAATATAACTTTCAATCAATTTTATTTTATCATAATAAACGCCGTACATAGTTTTCTCCTTTTGTTCAAAGTAATATTTTCCACTTGGTAAGAGCATAGCCGAAGCACCTATTAAAGAGGAACAATTCCGAACTAAACCTTTATTAGTTAGTGATTTTATAGATTCAATCGTATCTTCAAGTGATACACCATCAAAACGGACAGCAACGCTTCTGTTTGAATTTTGATTTTGCGATATAATATATTGCAAGATTCTTTCTTCTAATGAGTTTAGCATAATTATTCTTTTACCTCAAACCTTTGTGCCAAGAGATTAAAACTTGAAGAAGTTTGTACTTGCTCGGAAGGAATATATAAGTACTTCCAAGTCTTTAAGTCGTGTGCTTCGCAGTATAAAGTAGCAAGTTTACAATATTTTACTGCACGCGCCTTTTTTGCTTGATTTTGTTCGGAATCATATCTGTCTTCGCCTTTTATTTCAACGAGATACATCGTGTCAGCTGTTTCCACAACAAAGTCAGGCTCATAGCGTTGTCCATCTCCATAAAACAAATTAAACTGTTTAGATGCGGGGCGCAACCACTTTTGTACTTCGGCACAACTTTCGCAAACGATTGCAAATCTTCTTTCCTTATTGGAATCGAATTTATATTCCGGATGGAGTGCTTTTGTGAAACCAGTAAATACGTGCTTCGGCACTTCTTCGTCTTTCATAACAGTATAAAGCGACACTGATTTCTCGCCCGATTTCCTAATAATATTAGGTGAATAGATAGTGTAACTTACACCCGTAATTTGCTCTATTATATCCGGCTCGGTGCTTACAAAGTGTTTCTTCATTTGCGCATAAAGTTTATTTGCTATGTCCTTTTTATAACACATAACAATATTCTTTATCTCGTCGCTCGTAAACTTTTTGCCGAAATAATCCATAAGAGAAGTCAAGAGGTCATATAGCAAATCGCTATGCGCGTCGTAATCGATTTCCGGTTTATCGCGCAACTCATTGACCAAAACTTTTAATGGATTACTTGCTTTGAAATCAAGCATAGAGCCGCTTACAACATTTGTTTCGTTACTCTTTACAAGATTACGGTATTCTATCTCATTAAGAATAGGTACATAACTATCAAAATCGGCAAAATCAAGCGTAAACGGCTCAAAATTATAATTTGTTTTCAAGTCTTGCGTTACTTTGATTTGCGGTATAGGCATAGTGCCTGTTTCTATTATTTTGCGTTGCTTATTCAGTTCTTCGCCCGTAAAACGCCGCACAATATCCGTAAAATCTTTTCGCCGCGATACAAGTTCGCCCAAGTCAACAGCTTCCGTCGCTTGCTGAACAATGGCTTCCGTTTTAATGCTCGATAAACCTTCCTTCCCAACGATACGATAATTCTCAATAAGCGCATCGGTTGCAACTTTAACCACATCGGCAATCGCTTGCACTTCCTGCGAGTCAAAGCCTTCGGCTTGTAGAGTTGCACCCAAGTCAAACACGCTTTGCTGTATCCTTGTTTTGTAGTTTGGCTCAACACTTACCGATTCCGTTGCTTCGGTATCTTCCGCATAAATAATATTGCCGCGTTTTAACAAGCTATCGGGCTTGTTTGCTTCATCTATGATTTGTTGGAATTTGTCGTGCGCAGTAATTACAAGCATATCCGCATCTTGGTTATCCGTTCGTTTCCCGTAAGGTAAGCGGAGTCCACGTCCAATTGTTTGCTCGCGTAAAGTTTGGCTTGCGGCAGTACGGAGTGGCACGATAGTATAGAGGTTGTTTACATCCCAACCTTCTTTAAGTATATTAACGTGAATTACTATCTCGACAGGATTATGGTAATCTTCTACCGCTAAGAGCTTTTGTATGTTTTCTTCGCGCTCCGAACCTTTTTGATTGCTGTGTACAATAATGGTCTTATCTTTATATTTGCCGCTAAAAAAGTCGCTCGAAGTAATATATTGCAATGTTTTTTCGGCGTGTTCGGTATTTTGACATACAACCAAAACAAACGGTTTAACGGGACGATTGCCACTGTTTGCCGCATAAGACTGTAATGCTACTTTTACACGCTCGTGATGCTTTACGCCATCGGTAAGCATCATTTTGTCTAAATCGTCTTTATCAAAATTATATACATCAATATCGCGGCGCGTCATTGCAAATGGTATTTTAGTATAGCCATCACGAATAGCCGATGACAACGGATACTCATATACAACGTTTTTGAATTTAACCGTTTTCGTGCTTGTTTCTACCTGCGGCGTTGCCGTAAGTTCCAAGCCGAGAACGGGTTTTAATTCATTAATTGCTGCCATACCTTTATCGGCACGATAATGGTGTGATTCATCCATTATAACAACGAGGTCGTTGCGCGATGCTAAAAAATCAAAATAGCTTGCACCCAAGTATTCGGAAAGATTGCGTATTTTCCCAAGTTCGCGATTGAATTTCGAAATGTTAAACACATTTATAGTGACATCCGAAAAACCGCCCATAAGACCTTTTTCCGCATAGTTTTCACCTGTGATAAGGTTGGGCTGTAATTGTGCAAAACACCCTATGCCGCGAAAGACATACTTTTCACTTGACGGATCCCCCAAATCTTTTTTGAGTTTTTCGTATATTGTAAGGTTAGGCGCGACCACAAAGAAGTTCTTAATTCCTTTTTGCGTGTAAAGGTAGGTTATGAACGCGCCCATAAGCCGCGTTTTTCCCACACCCGTAGCAAGCGCAAAAGTAAGGCTCATAAAGTCGCGCTCGAAATTTGTACAAGTTGGAAATAAGTCGTGAACTATCTCGATAGCACGTTCTAAGTCTTGTTCTTTGTATAAATCAAGCTCGTCCAAAATATCGTCAAGAATTTTTAGACTACGCTTTTGCGGCGGGCGTAAACTCATACAGCCGCTTATGTAATTGACGTCGTATTCGGGGTATAGAGTTCTCATTATTCATCGTCCTCCGATACATTAGGAACATCAATTATATTCAAATTATAATTGTCTTTGCCAAACTCACAACGGTCGAGTAATACTTGGGGTATTTTTTTAACCTTTATGTTTTTGAATACCTTGTCAGCGCCGCTATCGTAACTACGGCAAGCAATTATAAGATATTCACCGTCCTGCATTTCGCTTTCGATAGACGACAAATATTCTACCGTTATGTGTGCTGTGGTAGTGAATAGGTAAGCGTTTTCATTTTTGGCTTGCTTCCAATAGTAGTTATCATCAGGCGCATAGGTAAAACCTTCGTGTAATGCCATAGCCGCCGCGAGCATATCCGCATTATACTCTTTGTTAATGATAGGGTTGCCGAATTTATCTTCGACCACAAGTGAAGGCGCAAGCTCGTAAAAGTTATAGCCGCCACCACCTTGCCAATTAGCGGACTTGGTTATGCCGCCTTTATCTTCTCCCGATATTACTTTATCCAAACGAACTTTACAATGTGTATAAGCGTGGTCGCCCATTTCTATACCGATATATCTGCGTCCCATCTTATGCGCAACAGCAGCAGTAGTACCTGAACCTAAGAAACTGTCAAGCACAAGGTCGCCTGCATTACTTCCTAATGTTAAAATTTGTTGAATTAGCCTTTCAGGTTTAGGAGTCGCAAAAACATTTTTCGAATCGACATTCTTAACTTCTTTTTTTGCCTCTTGGTTATCACCAACTTCATCGCGCAACCATAATGTTGTCGGGACAAAACCATCTTGAACTTCAGTTAAAAATCTTTTATAGCGCGGCACATTATCTCCGTGTTCGCCAAACCATATCCGATTTTCTTGTATCAAGACTTCAAATTTTTCTTTTGAAAAACGCCAACTTGTACCGGCGGGCGGCAATATTTTTCTTCCACTTGGAGTAGTGATTTCGTAAATATCTTTTTCATTAGGTGTTTTTGCGTGGCAAGGTCCCGATGCCCAAACACCTCTTGGATCGTTGTCGGGATTAGAATATCCTTTTGTGCTATCTTCGGGGCGCGGCAATAAATTGGGTTTCCAATTTATTTTATCTTTCGCATAAACTAAAACATAATCGTGAGTATCCGAGAACCAACGTGCATCATTGCTTCGCGTTCCTTTCTTTTGCCAAATTACCGAACAAACAAAATTACTCCTTCCAAAAATTTCATCACATACAACTTTTAAGTAATCACGTTCGTCGTCGTCAATACTAATCCACATTGAACCGTTGTTGTTTAAAAGGTTGTATAATGCCTTAATTCTTGCACGCATTAAGTTCAGCCAAATACTATGTTCCAAGTTGTCATCGTAATGGGAAAATGCTGAACCTGTATTATACGGCGGATCTATGTATATGCACTTGACTTGTCCCGCGTACTTGCTTTCCAACGCTTTAAGCGCAAGCAAATTGTCACCGTGAATAATCATATTCTCGGTGTTTTCATCTTGTGCCGTATTGCTTAATGTAGGATTTTTTATCAATATTCTCGGCTCGATTTTCAGTTCACTTTCTTTCCCAACCCAAGTGAGTTCCAACTTATTCGCCATACTTTACTCCTGTGCGAAACTTATACTTTTTAATTATAACATAAAATGTCGAAAATCGCAAGGGAAACAATTTTGGCTATCACTTATTTTTTACAAGCAGGTAAAGAAAATAGCCAAAAACAAGTTTTAGTATATTTTGAACGAACAGCAATCGGGAAACCCGATTCTGTTTTTTATTTTCGTCCACAAAGGAAAATCGGGTATCCCGATTGTTCACGATGTCAGTTTTCAAAATCTACGGATTTTGGGAAAACTCTTTACCTGCTTGTAATTTCGGCTTGATTCCCAAAATAATTCCGTGCTTCTTGGTTGCAAAACCGAGGATAAGTGTGCTTGGTTATATGGAAGGGTTTGAAAGAAATTTTGGGCATTTCGGTTGTGAAATGCAAAAAACTGTCCTTGGTTATATAGAGGGGTATGAAAAATTATTTGAAGAAATTTGAGCTTAGACCGTCAACTTTTACGGAAAACTGTGCTTGGTTAAGTAGAGAGAAAATTTTTTTAAGAAATTTTCGTCCACGCGTAAATATTTTTGAGAAAAGTGTGCTTGGTTATATGTAGGGACTTTGAAACTTTTTTAAGAAATTTTACATCAGACCCCGAACTTTTTAAGAAAAGTGTCCTTGGTTAAGTAGAGAGTATTTTAAGGAGGTGCAACTATGAGCGGATAAACTCTTGACAATCAACTCTTCATAAGGTAAAATATATTCGGTCGTATATATACGATTAGTGATATTTACCCTGCGGAGGAAAGAACAATGGCAACAGATAGGTCTATTAAAGACAAGCGTTATGAAGAAAAGCATAAGGAAGAAAGAAAAGCGAAGTATATGGTTTGGGGTACAAGCGTACCGCGAAAGTATGCCGAAGAGATAAACGAATTCTTGGCGAAGTACGGGTTTACCAAAGTACAGCTCATTGAAGCAGGCTTTAAGGCTTTGATTGACGAAGCGGCGGAAACGGATACTTCTCTTGCCAAGACTTTGGACGGCTACGACGATTTCTTTGTATCGGAGAAAAAGTAACTCTTCTTCCTTGTGGATGGTAGCGGGTATGATATTGGACTATATCAATTTTAATTAGGAAAGTGCCCGACTTCCCGAAAGGGATGAATTATCGAAAAGCAACTCTATACTTATACGGAAACGTATAACGGAACGGAATATATCGTAGTAGTGAATGACAGTGACAATTCCAAAGACAATGTGTTTGACAAGCTCAAACGACTTGTAATCAAGGACTCGCTTGAAAGGGTGCATTCCAAAGGAGACAAGGAATGAACACACAGCTTTCAATGCAACATAATAATCACTTTAACGGAGGTGATAAAATCGACGCCTTATACTGTCGTCTTTCACGGGACGACGAACTTCAAGGCGATAGCAACAGCATCAAGAATCAAAAAGCAATATTAGGCAAGTACGCGCAAGAACACGGCTTTACCAATCCTCATTTCTATGTGGACGACGGATATTCGGGAACGAACTTTAACCGCCCCGACTTCCAACGGCTTATGGATGACGTGAACGAAGGTAAAGTCAGAACGATTATCGTAAAAGATATGTCGCGTATGGGTAGAGATTATCTGAAAGTCGGCTTTTATACTGAAATTACTTTCCCCGAAGCGAACGTAAGGTTTATCGCTATCAACGATCAAGTAGATAGCGAAAGCTCGGTAGATAACGACTTCACTCCCTTCCGCAATATCATTAACGAGTGGTATGCAAAAGACACGAGTAAAAAGATTCGTGCCGTTTTCAAAGCAAAAGGTTTATCGGGAAAACATCTTTGCACAATACCGCCCTACGGGTACAAGAAAGACGACCACGACAAACAGCAATGGCTTGTGGACGAAGACGCGGCAAAAGTAGTCAAAGAAATCTTCTCGCTTTGTATGCAGGGTTACGGTCCGACGCAGATAGCGAGGATACTTACCGAGCGCGGTAGAGAAACACCGACCATTTACAAACGCAGAGTTGGTTTACCTATTACTTCGCAAGAAACAGAGTTCCCCGAAATATGGGCAACGCAAAGTGTAAACAAAATTCTTGCCAATCCTACTTATCTCGGACACACGGTAAACTTTCGGACAAAAAAGAAATCTTACAAGAGCAAAAAGAAAATAGACTTACCAAAAGAAGAATGGGCAATCTTCAAGAACACGCACGAAGCAATCATAGACCAAGATACTTTCGATACCGTTCAACGCATAAGGCAAGCAAAACGCCGTCCTACCGATATGGGCGAAATGAGTATCTTTTCGGGACTTGTGTACTGTGCCGACTGTGGGCAAAAGATGTATCTGTGCCGTTGCACAACGATGAAACAAAAGGAATATTTCAACTGTTCGTCGTACCGCAAAAAGAAAAAAGCAACCTGTACTTCGCATCAGATTACCGTAGAAGCCGTAGAGCATTTTGTTTTAACTAATCTTCAAAGAGTGCTTGCATTTGCAAAGGACTATGAGCAAGAGTTTTTGGAAATTGTACGGAACGAGAACGAAAAGGAACTGCGTAGGAAACTACAAAGCCAAACACGGGAACTCGAAGAAGCCGAAAAGCGTATCCAAGCACTTGACCGCATTATACAAAATCTTTATGAGGACAAAGTATGCGGAAATCTTTCTGACGAGCGGTTTGTTAAGATGAGTCAGTCTTACGAGCAAGAGCAACGGGAACTCAAAGAGCGTACTTACTTCTTACGGCAAGAGTTATCCAAAGCGAAAGAACAGTCCGACAACGTAACGCGATTTATGCGTTCGGTACGCAAGTACACGGAGATAACCGAGCTTACACCCGAACTCGTGCGAGAGTTTGTGCAAAAGGTAATCGTGTACCAAGCGGAAAAGATTAACGGACGAAGGACACAACGGATAGATATTTACTTCAACGGTGTGGGACAAATACTTTTACCTACACAAGACAAAAGAGAAACGGCATAGCATTTCTGCTATACCGTCTCTCTTAGGAATTGAATAATCCCTATGACACCGCGCCGTTAAACGGCGCGGTTTTTCTGTTTTTATTTATATATTTAATTATTCTGCTTTTTCGGTTGCCGGTGTTTCTTCGGCAACAACTTTACGGCTTATTATAATGTGTCTGGGGCATTTTTCAACGCAGGTTAAACAGCCTGTACACTTTGTATAATCTATAACGGGCAAATTGTCCTTCATAGTTATTGCGCCGTGAGGGCAGGATTTTGCGCATATACCGCAGGCGATACAGCCAACCTTGCAAACAGCTCTTACTTCTTTGCCGGGGCATTTGGATGAGCAGGCAACAAATACGGGCGCAGAGGAAGGAATACGTTCTATTATGCTCTTGGGGCAAGCCGTAATGCACGCCCCGCAGGAAATACATCTGTCAGGGTCAACTTGCGCAAGTCTGCCCGTAACTTCAATAGCGTTTTCTGGACAAACGGCTTTGCAGTCGCCGCAGCCAAGGCAGGCATAAGAGCAAGCCTTGTTTCCGCCCAAAAGCGAATTGCACGAAGCGCAGGTGGGGTTGCCCTTGTATTCAAATTTATCAAGGCAGTTTTCCGCTCCGCCGTGGCATTTTACAACTGCAACGGTGGGTTCTTCGTCTTTAAGTTCAATTCCCAAAAGTTTGGCAATTTCCGCTTTCTTTTCAGGCGAAGTAACGTGGCAGTCGGAAAGATTTGCGCCGCCTTCTGCAAGTTTGGAAGCAAAGCCTCCGCAGCCGGAACAGCCGCAGCCGCCGCAGTTTGCGCCTGCAAGATTTTCCAAAATTTTAGTAACTTTTTCGTCTACGTTAACTTTAAAAATTTTGCCTACCAAAAGTATCAGCGCGCCTATAATAAGCGCGGAACCCGCAAAAATCGCAGCAACTATTCCTACGGTAATCCAAGTTTGATTTGTAATAACAAGTAAATTCATAATTCAGCCCCCTTAACGAATGTACGAGAATACCGCAAACGCCATACAGATGAAGCAAGCCGTAACCATTGCAATGGGGAAGCCGGCAAGCGCCTTGTGCGTTTTGTAGCAGTTCAGTTTTTCTCTAAGTCCGCTCATAATAACCATAACAAGCGTAAATCCTACGCCTGCAAACAGCGCGTAAGCCGCCGCCCAGCCAATGTTCATAGCTACGCCTTCGCCGAGGATTGACGACATATCGCCAATAACCAGTTCGGCAACGCCGAGTACGGCGCAGTTAGTTGTTATAAGGGGAAGATATACGCCCATTGCGTTGTAGAGCGAGGGGGAAATTTTTCTTATAATTACTTCAAGCATCTGCACAAGCGAAGCTATTATAAATATAAAGAAAATTATTTCAAGAAATTCAAATCCCAGCGGCACCATAACGTATGTGTAAATGGGATAGGTAACCAAGGTTGCAAGCACCATAACTACGGTAACCGCAATGCCCATTCCGAACGCGCTGGAAGTTTTTTTGGATACGCCCAAAAACGGACATATACCGTAAGTTTTAACGGTTATAAAGTTGTTTGTAAGAACAGCCGCAAGAACTATCGCAATAAAAGTACCCATAATTTACGCAGCCTCCTTCAAAAGATTTTCACGCGCAAGTTTGTTTGCTTTAACGCGTTTTGCGCGTTCAAAGCAGTCTATGCAGTAAACGAATACCGCAATGCACAGTCCGTAAACCAAGAATGCGCCGGCAGGCTTGGAAAGCATACCTATTTTAAATTCCATAATCTGCAAACCGAACAGCGAACCGTTGCCGAAAAATTCGCAGATAATACCCATAAGAGTAAGCGCAAACGTAAATCCAAGTCCGTTTGCAATGCCGTCTACCGCCGATTCCGCAACGGTGTGTTTGTTTGCAAAAGCTTCCGCGCGTCCCAATATAATGCAGTTTACAACTATAAGCGCAAGGAAGCCGCCCAAACTGTCGTACAAATCGGGCAAGAACTTTTCCAAACACATTCTCGCAAAAGTAACAAGCGTTGCAATAATTACTATATAACAGGGGATACGCACAGCACCGGGGATAACTTTTCTTAAAGCCGAAATAATTATGTTGCTTAAAGTAAGTATAACAAGTACTGTAAGTCCCATACCCAATGAGGAATACGCCGAGTTGATAAGACCGAGGGTGGGGCAGGTACCCAAAACCAACATAAACGTGGGATTTTGATAAATAAGCCCGTCTAAGGTAATTTTCTTATACTTATTCATTCTTTGTCGCCTCCTTCCTGAGTTTCCAAAGCTATAATATTTTCGTAGTTAGCCGCCGCAAACGCCGCCGCGTTCAAGCAGAGGAAGTTGGATTGCGTAGCGCCGGACGTAAGCGAGGAACCGTCAAGCGAACCGTAATCGCCCAAATCCGCGCCGCCTTTCAATATTGCTTCAACGCCGTCTATATTCTTGCCTACAAACAGCGAGCCGTTCAATATATCTTTGTTCATACTTGCTTCAAAACCGCCGGTTGAACCGTTTACGGTAATAACGTAAGCTTTGATAATTCCGCCTTCGCCTACTGTAACGTCTATGGAGAATTTGGCAGCATTGCCGTATCCGTTGGTTACTACGTGGAATATAACTTCCTGTGTTTCGGCGTTATAAACGTGAGACGTTTCTTTGGTAATAATGTTTTTAACGTATTCAAAGTCGGCGTAAATATCGTTTGAAGCGTTGCCTAATTTAGCGTTTACGTAATCTACGGCGCCGTTAACGGCATTGCAAATTGCGTTGGAAGACATAGAAGCGCCGCCCGTAAGGTATCCGTCGGAAGTCGTAAAGTAAAAATCTTCTGCGGGATTTGTTTCAAAGCTTTTTAAAAAGCTCTGCGAAATTTTGCCTATGTAAGACTGACCCTTGTTGCTGTCTATGGTAATGTTTTTAACGCCGGCAACTTTGCCGCCTTTAACAACTACTACAACCCAGCAGGTAACGGTACCGTTTTCAAATCCGCCTTTGCCGGTAGATTTTATAAGGTAATTGCCGTCGTCCTTAACTTTGTAAGCGGCTTCTATAACTGCGTTGCTGTTATAGTTTTCGGCAACAAGCTGTTCTGTTTTAACGGGTTTTCCGTAAATTTTGTTAATAGCTCTGTTAAATCTTTCTTCGTCGGTAACTTCCAAAAGTCCGCTCATTACCGTAAGGAAAACGCCGCTTATAAGAAGCACGCACAAAAGAACCGCAATGCATTTAAAAACGTTGCTTTTAAAAAACTGTTTAACCGTCATTTATGCGCCCTCCTTTTCGGTTTTTTCGTTTGCGTCTTTTATAGCGGGGTCTGCAATTTTACTTGTTTCGCACGTAACTTCGTTTTGTTTTTTTACTTTTTTGTAACCGAACGGCTTTCTTACAACGTATCTGTCTATAAGAGGCACTATAAGGTTCATAAGCATAATAACAAAAGATGTTACTTCCAAACCGGTAAAGTATCTAAGCACCGCAACCAATATAGCGGCAGCTACGTAATAAACTATCTGTCCGTAAACTCCCTTGGGCGAAGTTACGTAATCGGTAAACATAAATACCGCGCCGAACAGTACGCCGCCGGAGAAAATGTGGGGGAGGAACAGTTCCATATTAAAGATGTAACCGCCCGTGGATATGTAAGAAAAGCCGGAAAGGAATACCGCGCTTAGTCCGAATACCGCAAGGAACATAAGCGGCTGCCACCATTTTATAACTTTGCGCACGCACAAATAAACGTAACCCAGCAGTATGGCGGCTTTACAGGTTTCGCCTATGCAGCCTGCAACGCCCGTGCCGAGGAACAAATCCAAAACGGTAATTTTTGTTGCGGGGTTGCCGCTTGAAGGCAGCAGCCACGACAGGTTGGTCGCGTTGGAGAATATTCCGCTTTCAAAGTTAAGCGCAGGTATGTTTGCGGCGGTATAGGTGGTTATGGTAAAGCTCAAAAACATAAATACTCTGCCGGCAGCGGCGGGGTTTACAAGGTTTTTACCCGTTCCGCCGAACAGCATTTTTACTATGCCTATGGCAAATACCGCGCCTATAATCACTTCGTAGAATACTTCGTACCACTTATCGGTTGTGGGAAGTATAAGCGCTAAAATAAGTCCCGTTACCACAGAGGTCAAATCGAATTGCTTTAAAAAGCGTCTGCAAACGGCTTTTGCGTTTTTGCACTTTTTTGCAAATCCTTTGTTTGCAATAAAAAAGTAAACAAATTCCGTCGCTACGCAGGCAACTACCGCCATAAGCTCTATCAAAAGCGCCTGCCAGCCGAAAAATACAATTCCGGCAAGTGCGCTCGGGAAAAGCGCGATTAAAACGTCTAACATTATAGAGCGAGTGGTTCTTTTCGATTTGACGTGAGGAGGGGTGGAAATTACAACAGTGTTATCCATAAAATTATCTCCTTGTCAATTCCGTTTATCGTTTCGAAGGGCAGCCTTCGTTTTTCTTATAGCCTGAATAAGGGGGCGCTTTGCAGGGCAAACGTATTCGCAAGCTCCGCATTCTATGCACGAAAGCGCGTTTCCAAGTTTTTCCGCCGTTTCGTAATCTCCGGCAGCCGAATAAAACGCCGTGTTCATAGGCATTAAATGCATAGGGCACACGTCGGCGCACATTCCGCAGTTAAGGCAGGGCGTAGGTTCTTTTGCAGCCGCTTCTTTTTCCGTAAGCAGCAAAATTCCCGAAGTGGTTTTATGCGTATATTCGTCGTAGCTTGCAAGCGCCGTACCCGTCATAGGTCCGCCCTGAATTACCTTTTTGGGCGCAACCGCTTCTCCGCCGCAGTAATCTACTATTTCTTTAACGGGGGTGCCTACCTTAACCCATAAATTTTTGGGTTGGCTTACCGCTCCTCCGGAAATTGTAACGGCTCTTTCGTACAGCGGTTTACCGAGTTCAACCGCTTCGCATACCGCAAAACAGGTTGCAACGTTCTGAACTATAACTCCGCAGTCGGCAGGCAGTTTGCCAAGTCCTATTTTTCTGCCGCAAACGGCGTAAACCAGCTGTTTTTCGCCGCCCATAGGGTATTTTTTATAAAGTTTAACAACCTTAATGTCGTCGTAAGGCTCAAATGCGGCAATAGCGTCGGGTTTGTTAGACTCTATGCCTATAACAATATTTTCAACGCCCAAAGCTTTTGCCAAATATCTTGCGCCGCGTGCTATTTCGTCGGTTTTTTCAATCATAAGCCTGTGGTCGCAGGTAAGATAAGGTTCGCATTCCGCGCCGTTAACAATTAACGTGTCAACTTTGGATTTGGGCGCGGCTTTTACGGCGGTAGGGAAGCCCGCTCCGCCCAAGCCTACAATTCCGCAATCCGCAATTCTCTGTATTATTTCTTCGGGTACGGGATTTTCCAAGGGCTTAAAATATTCTTTACCGTCTTTGCCGTTGGGCTCTATAACGATAAACCGTTCTTTTGCGCCGCCTGCGCCTGTCATCTCTTTAATTTCTTTAACTTGTCCGCAAACGCTTGCAAACACGTTTGACGAAATCAATCCGTCCGCTTTTGCTATAAGCGCGCCTTCTTTAACTTCCGCGCCCGCTTCAACCGTAGGGACCGCCGGGTTGCCTATCGATTGAGTTGTGGAAATCGCAACTGTCGTCGGCAACGGCATAATTTCAACGGGACAGCCGCTTGTAAGCGCTTTTCCGTCGCGGGGGTGCACTCCGCCGAAGAAGTATTTTCCTTTAACTGCTTTCAATTCTTACCTCCGTGAATATTGGTTAATTTTTTTTATTTTGAAAATATAACTTTTTCAAACGCGTTTTTCGGAACGCCTTTGAATATAAGCATTGTAACTCCGCCTACGATAGCTCCCGATAAAATTCCCAAAAGCGCTAAATACGGCATATAGCCGAACATAAGCGCAGAGCCCGAAAGTGCGACAAAAACTGCGTTTTGCGTAATATTGTGCGCAACGGCGGCTATAACGGAAACCGACATAACCGAAATTTTAGGGTACACGGTATATACAAGCAGAGAGGATACAGTCATCGAAACCACGCCGCCCGTAAAGCTGTACAGTATTGCCGAAACGTTGCCGGCATAAACCGCGCCCAAAAGGGTGCGGATACCTACAACGGCAAACGCTTCTAAAGGGGAATACATAATAAGCGCCGCAAACGAAAATACGTTGGCAAGCCCCATTTTCGCCCCGGGAATAATCAGGGGAGGAAACAGGCTTTCTATTATAAACGTTATAAGGCTCAGTCCCGTTAAAAGCGCCAAAACCGCTATTTTTTTAGCGGCGTTTTTACCCGACACTTTACGCATACTCATACGTTAAGATTATACACTATTATATAATAAATTAGCAAATAAAAATCTTTGCATTTTCACAAAAATTTAACTGTTTTTTTATAATAATGAAAACGCGGCGGTAAACCCGCCGCGCATTAAGTCGATATTTAAGTATTCATTTAACCGCGTGTTTTTCAATAAGGGCTATAATGCCGTACATTCCGCCTGCAAGCAGACACAGAATAAACGTAGCCGTCATAACAAGGTCAAGTTTAAAAACCTGACCGCCGTAAACTATAAGATACCCCAAGCCTGCTTTGGATACAATATATTCGCCCATTATAGAACCTATCCACGCAAGCCCTACGGCAACTTTAAGGGTGTTCATAAGCGCCGGCAGCGACGCGGGAATAATAAGTTTTCTAAGCGTTGCGGCTTTGTTTGCGCCCATCGATTTCATAAGCAAAAGCTTTGTTTTGTCAACGGCTATAAAACCTGCCAGCATATTCATTATGCAAACTATTATCGAAACGAGTACGGTCATAAAAATTATCGCGTCGTAACCTGTGCCTATCCAGATTATAATAAGCGGACCTAACGCAATTTTGGGCAGCGAGTTTAAAACCACAATATACGGTTCGGCAACCTTGCGCACCGTTTCGCTCGACCAAAGTATCACGGCAACGGCGTACCCTAAAATTACCGCTATTAAAAATCCCGCAAGAGTTTCCATAAGCGTAATGCCTATATGGTAAAACAGTGTGCCTTCAACATACAGATTCGCAAGTGTTTTGCAAACGCGGGAGGGCGAACTTGTAATAAACGCATTTATAACGTTAAACTGTGCCAAAAGTTCCCATATGCCCAATATTGCAACCAACACCAAAAATCTGGACAGGTGCACGATAATTTTGTTTTTTTTCTGTTTTCTCAGATACGCGATATGCTCGCGTGAATATTCTGGTTTAATTTTGTTTTTCATAAGTTCGTTTTCCTTTGTTAAAAACGCTTAAATAAACCGTTTGCGGCTATATGCCCAATTCTTTGCGCAGTATTTCGAAAGTGGCGGCAAACTCGCCGCATTCGCGCCGTTTTTTGGGGTTGTTTCCGCCGAAAGAAATATCGTGCACGGCAACAACCCTTGCGGGGCGCGCAGAAAGAACCACAACCCTGTCGGACAGCGCTATCGCCTCTGAAATGTCGTGCGTAACCAAAAGCGCCGTTTTTTTCTCGCTTTTTATAATCCCCTGCACGTCGTCGCATACTTCCAGCCGCGTCTGATAATCCAGCGCCGAAAACGGTTCGTCCAAAAGCAGAATTTCAGGTTCCGCCGCAAGCGTTCTTATAAGCGCGACTCTCTGCCGCATACCGCCCGAAAGCTGAGATGGCGTTTTTTTAAGAAAGTCTTTAAGCCCGTATTTTTTTGCAAGGTCCAAAGCTTTTTCCCTTTTTTCCGGCGTGTTGCGTTTTTTAACTTCCAGCGGCAGAAAAATATTCTGTTCAACGGTTCTCCACGGAAACAGCGCGTCGCGCTGCAACATATAACCGCATTCTCCGCCGCCGCGTACCACTTCGCCGTCGGAAGGTTTTAAAAGCCCGGCCGCCAGCGAAAGAATTGTTGTTTTGCCGCAACCAGAGGGACCTATAACCGAAACGAACTGCCCGTTTTCAACTGTAAAATTAAGTTTGTCTACGGCTGTCGTTTCGCCCTCTTTTGTATGGTAAGTATAACAAACGTTCTTAAATTCAAGCATAATTATTTTGCGTAAACTTCTTTATAAATTTTATCGGCTGTTTCGGTAAGCACCAAATCGGAAAAATTCACGCGTTTGGAAAGTTCGCCGGCGCCTTCTATAATATCCTGCAAACGGTTGAACGAGCTTTCTTTCATAGCCATATTTTCAACCCAGGCGTTAATGCCTTTATAGCTGTCAAGCGAAACTTTAACGCTCTCCTCGGCGGTGTTGGTAAAATATTTGGTTATAATTTTTGCAACGTCGGCGCTGTCGTTTTCGTAAACGTATTTAACGCCTCTGGTAACAGCGCGCAGCAGCGCTTCTACTGTGTCGCCGTGTTTTTCTATATAGCTGCTCTTTGCCATAAAGCAGGTGTAGGGCACAGCGCCCGCCTGTTCGCCCACGGAGCCCACTATATATCCTTTACCGGCTTTTTGATATTCGGACGCAACGGGTTCGAACATAGTGCAGTAATCGGCGGTGCCGCCTTCGAATGCCGAAGTCATCATATTAAAGTCAATGTTGGTAACGTAATTCACATCTATGCCCAATCCGCGGATAACGTGCTGGAAAGTCATAAGAGGAACGCCGCCCGGTCTGCCTGCAAGTATGTCTTTGCCTGCAAGACTTTTCCAATCGAAGTCGGGTTCGGGTTTTCTGCTTACCAAAAAACTGCCGTCGCGGTCGGTTAACTGACCGAATACTTTGGGCGCGTCTTTATCGCCGCCTATCATCGTATATACGGCTGCCTCGGGTCCGCAAAAGCCTACGTCGGCTGCGCCTGCAAGTACGGCGGACATAGTGTTGTTTGCTCCGCCGCCGTTTGTAAGTTCTATTTCGTAACCTTCGTCGGCAAAATAACCCAACGCGTCCGCAAGATAGAGCGGAGCGTAAAATACCGAGTGGGTAACTTCGTTGATTTTAATAACTTTTTTATCCTTGCCGCAACCGGCAACCGCAAACGGAATCATAAGCGTGAACACGGCGGCAAGCGCAAATAAAATGAATTTGTTTTTCAAAATAAGTAATTTCAACTCCTTAAAAATTTGATAATACATTTTATGCGGTTGGTAATTGTATTTGACAACCGCAAGGGTTTGATTTATAATAAAACAGTATAATAAGCGGTATTCTGCGGTAGAGAGGTTAGGAATAAAGCAATGATGGAAAAAACGTACAATCCAAAGCAATTCGAAGACAAATTGTATAAAGAGTGGGAGGAGCAAGGCTGTTTCAAAGCCGTGCGCGACGATAAAAAAGTACCGTTTACGGTAATGATGCCGCCGCCCAATATTACGGGGCAGCTTCATATGGGGCACGCTATGGACGAAACTCTGCAAGACGTTATAGTGCGTTTTAAGCGTATGCAGGGTTATTGCGCGCTTTGGCTTCCAGGCACCGACCACGCCTCTATCGCAACCGAAGTTAAAGTTGTAGAACAAATAAAAGCGGAAGGACTGTCTAAGGAAAGCTTGGGCAGAGAAGCTTTTTTGGAGCGCGTTTGGCAGTGGAAAGACAAGTACAACGCAAGAATAGTAAACCAGCTTAAAAAACTCGGTTCATCGTGCGATTGGTCGCGGCTTACTTTCACAATGGACGAAAAATGCTCTAAAGCCGTGCGCGAAGTTTTTGTAAATCTATACAATAAAAAACTTATTTACAGAGGCAGCCGTATAATAAATTGGTGCCCCTGCTGTAAAACCGCGCTTTCGGACGCGGAGGTAAACTATTCGGAAGAAGACGGATTTTTCTGGCACATTAAGTATCCCGTTGAGGGCGAAGATGCGTTTTTGGAAGTTGCCACTACCCGTCCCGAAACTATGTTCGGAGATACTGCGGTTGCGGTTAATCCCGCCGACGGACGCTACAAGCGTTTTATAGGCAAAAACGTGCTTTTACCCGTTTTGAATAAACCTATACCCGTTGTGGGCGACGAACACGCGGATATGCAGTTTGGCACGGGCTGCGTAAAAATTACTCCGGCACACGACCCTAACGACTTTGAAGTAGGGTTAAGGCACAACCTTCCCGTAGTCCGCGTTATGAACGACGACGGCACTATGAACGAACTTGCCGGCGAATATTGCGGACTTGACAGATACGATTGCAGAGAACGGCTTGTTGAAAAACTGAAACAGGAAAATCTTTTGGTTAAAGTTCGTCCGCACGTGCACAACGTAGGGCATTGTTACAGATGCGGCGCAACCGTAGAGCCTATTGTATCCAAACAGTGGTTTGTTAAAATGGAAAAGCTTGCCCGTCCGGCAATCGACGCGGTTATAGATAAAAAGGTTACCTTCGTACCCGAACGTTTTGCAAAAATTTATTATAATTGGATGGAGAACGTAAAAGATTGGTGCATTTCGCGTCAGCTTTGGTGGGGGCACCGCATTCCGGTTTGGTATTGCCAAGACTGCGGAAAAGAGATTTGCGCTAAGGTAGACCCCAATATATGCCCCGTTTGCGGCGGTAAAAGCCTATCTCAGGACGAGGACGTGTTGGATACTTGGTTTTCGTCCGCGCTGTGGCCGTTCTCAACGCTCGGCTTCCCTGAAGACACTTCCGATTTAGAATATTTTTATCCCGGCGACGTTTTGGTTACGGGTTACGACATAATATTTTTCTGGGTAGCCAGAATGATTTTTTCAGGCTTGGAGCATATGCGCAAAGTACCCTTCCGCGACGTGCTCATACACGGGCTTGTGCGCGACGAAAAGGGCAGAAAAATGTCTAAATCGCTGGGCAACGGCGTAGACCCGTTGGAAGTTATAGAAAAATACGGCGCCGACAGCCTGCGCTTTTCGCTTTTGCAGGGCGTAGCTCCTGGAAACGATACGAGATATTCCGACGCAAAGGTAGAAGCCTGCGCCAACTTTATGAATAAAATCTGGAATGCAAGCCGTTTTGTAATTTCAAACGTAGAGGGCAAAACGGTTAAGCCTATATCGGAAGTAAAGCTGTCCCACGCGGATAAATGGATTATATCGCGCTTGCAGTCGGCAATCCGCGACGTAACGCTTGCGCTTAACAAATTCGAATTCGGCATTGCCTGCCAAACTATGTACGACTTTATGTGGTCGGACTTCTGCGATTGGTATATAGAATTGGTTAAACCCGTACTATACGGCGGCGACGAGGTTAAACGCGCTGCGGCGGAGTCGGTTTTAACTTTTGTTTTGCAAAACGCTTTAAAACTTTTACATCCGTTTATACCGTTTGTAACCGACGAAATTTACCGCTATATACCGGGCACAAACGGCACTGTAATGACTCAGGAATTTCCTCGTTACAACTCAAAACTTACCTATAAAAAAGACGCGCAGGCTTTCGGCGGAATAACCGAAATAATCAAAGCCGTGCGCGCGGCAAAAACCGAACTTGACTGTCCGCCGTCGCGCAAAGTCAGCTTGTATATAGTAACCGAAAGCAAACGCCTTATTTCTGCAAATCAAGAAAGTATTTTAAAACTTGCAGGCGCAAAAGAAATCAATTTTATAACCGAAGCCGGCGAAGCGGGCGAAAAAGTTGTTACAAAAGTAGTTTCCTTGGGTACGCTTTATATGCCTATGGGCGACCTTGTGGATTTGGAAAAAGAAAAAATAAGGCTTGAAGGCGAACTTGAAAAAGTAACCGCCGAAATACGCCGTGCAGACGGTAAACTTAACAATCAGGGCTTCGTTTCAAAAGCGCCCAAAAAGCTTATAGACGAGGAGCGCGCCAAATTGGATAAGTATATAGAAATGCGTCAAAAAATTGTAAATCAACTTAAAACTCTGTGATATTACGGGGGCAACTGCATAAATGGCTAATAATCGTTCTTACAAAAGGCGGGCAAAAAAAGCTTATAAAACCGCTAAAAAATATCCTAAACTTATTGCTGCGTTACTTGCGCTTATAGTGCTTGCTGCAGCCGCATTTTTAATCGGTTGGGTAATTCGCCCCGATATATACCACAATTACCTCAATTTGGGCGAACATAAATGGACCGAGTGGCAAACCGTAAAGGCTGCAACTTGCGGTAACGGCAGTAAAATGCGCGAGTGCGTGTATTGCGGCGAAACGGAAGACGATATAATAAAAGGTACGGGCAATCATACCGTTGACGAACAAACGGGTATCTGCACGGTATGTTCATACAACAGTCGCGCACAGCAGCTTTCCGTTCACTTTTTAGAACTCGGCAACAAATACACGGGCGACTGCACGCTGATAAAATGCGGAAATACCGAAGTGCTTATCGACGCAGGCTCACGTAAGGACAGCGCGGCAACCGTTAAAGCATATGTGGACCAATATTGCGAAGACGGCGTTTTGGAATACGTTATTGCAACTCACGCCCATCAGGACCATATTGCAGGCTTTGTGGGTTCTTCGGTAAAAAACGGTACGCGCACGGGAATTTTATATCAATATAAAATAGGCACCATTATTCAGTTTGCGGGTACAAATTCGACTACTGCCATTTATCAGGATTATTTAAAAGCCGTAGAATACGCAAAAGGCAGAGGAGCGGAGGTGTACACGGCAAAGCAGTGTTGGTATCAAACCGACGGGGCGCAAAAACAATATTTTCTGGACGAAGCAAAAACAGTTTCCTTGAATATTTTATATCAGCGCTATTACGAAGAAAGTACAAAAGACGAAAACGATTATTCTGTTTGTACGCTGCTGACTCAGAATTTGGGCGCACAATCTTTAAATTATCTGTTTACGGGCGATTTGGAAAAGGACGGGGAAAGCAGTCTTGTCGATAACAATAAACTTCCGCAGGTAGAGCTTTTTAAAGGCGGACATCACGGCAGCTACACGGCAAGCACTCAAAAGCTAATAAACGTAATCAAACCTAAAAACGTTGCGGTTTGCTGTTGCTGCGGCACAACCGAATACACCGAAAATTTAAACAATACTTTCCCTGCGCAGGCGTTTATAGACAGGATTTCGGTACATACGGAAAACATTTACTGCACAACGCTTATGCTCGACTATAAAAAAGGACTGTTTCAATCAATGAACGGAAACATCGTTTTTTATACGGAAAACGGCGAGCTTAAAGTTGACTGCTCCAACAACAACACGGTGTTAAAGGATACCGAGTGGTTTAAAAACAACCGCGTTTGGAACGCTTAAAATTAATTAAAACGGCGGAGCTAACGTTAACTCTCCGCCGTTTCTTTATAATCGTTACATTAATAAGGTAAATTATGTTTGCGCTTTTAATAGCAATTATTTACGTAAGTTTTATAAGTTTGGGCTTGCCCGATTCGCTGCTCGGCGCGGCTTGGCCCGTTATGCGTGCGCAGTTTGACGTGCCGCTGTCTTTTGCCGGCATTATATCTATGATAATCTGCGCTTGCACGGTAATATCAAGTCTTTTAAGCGAAAGATTAACTAAAAAATTAGGAACGGGTTTGGTTACGGCAATAAGCGTAACGATAACGGCGGTTTCGCTTTTTCTTTTTTCAATAAGCACAAGGTTTTGGATGCTTATAATTTTTGCCGTTCCCTACGGTTTGGGCGCAGGAGGAGTAGACGCTTCGCTAAACAACTACGTAGCTTTGCACCTTAAAGCCCGTCATATGAGCTGGCTTCACTGTATGTGGGGCGTGGGCGCGGCGGTAAGTCCGTATATTATGAGCTATGCGCTAACGGACGGCACGGGTTGGAATCAGGGTTATTTAATAGTTGCCGTAATTCAAATTTGTCTGTCCGCAATTCTGTTTATAAGTCTTCCGCTATGGAAAAAGTTTAAAAATTCGTCCGCTTTGCAAAGTTCGGATGCGGAAAGTTTCGAGCCGTCGGAAAAAGCTCCGCCGCTGTCTTTAAAAAAGATTTTTTCCATTAAGGGAGCGGCGGCTTGTTTTATATGTTTTTTCTGTTATTGCGCGTTAGAGCAAACGGCAATGCTTTGGGCAAGCAGCTATATGATAAGCCACGTTAATTTTTCGGCTGAAACCGCCGCAAAATACGCAAGTCTGTTTTTTATAGGCATAACGGCAGGGCGCGGAATAAACGGTTTTTTAACGCTTAAATTTTCCGATAAATGGCTTATAAGGTTTGGACTTCTGCTTATATTAACGGGTATTATTTTTATATCCGTGCCGCAATATGCCGTGTTTACCGTTATAGGCTTTGTAATTACGGGCTTGGGCTGCGCGCCTGTATATCCGTGCATAATACATATGACGCCTTCGCTTTTCGGTAAGCAAAATTCACAGGCAATGATAGGCGTTCAAATGGCAAGCGCCTATCTCGGTTCGTGCTTTGCGCCGCCCGTTTACGGACTTATAGCCAACCGCATTGCTCCGTGGGCGCTGCCTATATACCTTGCCGTATTTCTTGCCGTAATGGTTATTACGCACGAGCTGGTTGTTGCAAAAACAAAAATAAAACAATAACTTTATTAAAAGCTTCCCCAAGTCGGGAAGCTTTTTTATTTTGTATTATTTAAGCGTAAAATGCACAAAACTTTATATAATAGGGAAAATAAAACATTAATTTTATAATTAATTTTATAACGTAAAAAATATTAATATTTTATTGCATTTACACACGTATTGTTGTATAATTAAAAAGTATAAAGTAATGTTATGCCGTTTGGCAGTTAAAGGGATAAAATTTATTATATGAACATTAAATTTTCGCCGCCGGATATTTCGGAACTCGAAGTTCAAGAAGTTATAAATGCATTAAAATCCGGTTGGATTACTACGGGACCCAGAACAAAGGAACTTGAAAAACAAGTTGCTTCATACTGTGGTGTAAATCGTGCCGTTTGCTTAAATTCGCAAACCGCTTGCGCGGAGATGGCTTTAAGACTGTTGGGAGTAAGCGAAGGCGACGAGGTTATAACTTCCGCCTATACTTATACGGCGTCGGCTTCCGTCATTTGTCATACAGGCGCAAAAGTTGTTTTGGTTGATACGCAAGCAGATAGCTTGGAAATGGACTACGAGCAGCTTAAAAAAGCCATTACCGAAAAAACAAAAGTTATTATACCTGTGGATTTGGCGGGAATTCCGTGCGATTACAGTAAAATATTTGATATTGTCGAACATAAGAAAAAATTATTTAAACCTGCTAACGGAATTCAAAAAGCTTTTAACCGCATAATAGTTTTAGCGGATACCGCTCACGCGTTCGGAGCGGAACGTAACGGTAAAATGGTTGGCAGTATTGCGGATTTTTCCGCATTTTCGTTTCACGCCGTTAAAAACTTTACTACTGCCGAAGGCGGTGCTTTAACGTGGCGTGATATAAAAGGGATTGATAACGAAGAAATTTATCATAAGTTGCAACTATTGTCTTTGCACGGTCAATCAAAAGACGCACTTGCAAAAAACCAGCTCGGCGCTTGGGAGTACGATATACAAGGTACGTGGTATAAATGCAATATGACGGATATTGCGGCTGCAATGGGGCTTGCCCAAATGAAGCGTTATCCTAATATACTGAAACGCAGAAAAGAAATTATCGAAAAATACGATGCCGCTTTTAAGCCGCTCGGCGTTAAGGTTTTAAACCATTATTCGGACGGTTACAGTTCTTCGGGGCATCTGTATATTACAAGAATACCCGAAATTACGGTTGAACAGCGAAACGCGATAATAACAAAAATGGCTGAGCGCGGCGTTGCTTGCAACGTTCATTATAAGCCGTTGCCAATGCATACGGCATATAAAAATTTGGGATTTAATATAAAAGACTTTCCAAATGCGTATAAAAATTATTCAAACGAAATTACGTTGCCGTTGCATACTTGTCTGACTGACGAAGAAGTGGAATACGTAATTAAAAATTATTTGGATATAATAAGTGAATACTTATAAAATAGTTAATACGTTTTAAATGGTGCTTTGACTAATGAAAGAATTTTTTGAAAATCTTATTTCAACTTGGTGGGGAATACTTGCAATAAGTTTAATTTGCGTATTTGTTTGGATTTTGCTTTCGGCATTATTGTATAAACAGTTTTTTAAACGCTTTTACGATATAGTACTGTCGTTTTTCGGAATTATAGTTTTTGCCTTGCCTATGGTTATTATAGCTATCGCGGTAAAATGCGACAGTAAGGGACCTGCAGTTTTCAAAACGGAACGCGTAGGCAAAAATTGCAAGCCGTTCAAATTTTATAAATTCAGAAGTATGTCTACCGAAGCTCCCAAAGATTGCGCGCCCAGACTTTTAAATTCACAGGCATATATTACAAAGGTCGGTAAATTTTTAAGAAAATCCAGTTTGGACGAGCTTCCTCAAATGTTTTGCATTTTTGTCGGCGGAATGTCTATTATCGGACCAAGACCGTGCGGCTTTTCGGAAAAAGATTTAATAGACGCAAGGGAAAAATATAACGCAAATTCCGTTAAGCCGGGGCTTACGGGATTGGCGCAAATCAACGGCAGAGACGTTTTGGCTCAGGACGTTGAAAAAAAAGCTTATTATGACGGCGAATACGTAAAAAATATAACGCTTTGGGGCGATTTGAAAATATTCTTTAAAACCATAGGCAAAGTATTAAAACGCGACGGTATAAAAGAAGGACAGGCGGTAAAACCTCAAACCGAAAAAAGCGATAACATAAATGAATTAAGCGCCGAACAAAACGAGTGCGATACACAGTTAAAAAACGCGGAGGATAAGGATAATAATTCTTGAGTTATATGGAAACAAAAGAAAAGCTTAACGGAGAGGAACTTGTATCCGTAATAATGCCTAATTACAACGGCGGAAAATTTATAAAACACGCCGTTAACAGCGTTATTAATCAAACGTATAAAAATTGGGAACTTATTTTCGTTGACGATTGTTCAACGGATAATTCCTTAGAGATAATAGAAGAACTGCGGCAGCAAGACAAAAGAATTAAAGTATATAAAAATTCTGAAAATAAAGGCGCCGCAACGTCCAGAAATATAGCGTTGGAGCAAGCCTGCGGACGTTTTGTTGCGTTTTTGGACGCCGACGATATGTGGTATTCCGATAAATTGAATCAACAACTGGCGTTTATGCGGCAAAACGACGTTGCGTTTTGCTGCACTGCTTACGAGGTAATCGACGCGGAAGGCAACAAAACTTCGGACTACTTTCCCAAAAAAGAAATTTTCGGATATAAAGATATTTTAAAACACAATTCAATAGGCTGTCTTACCGTAATATTCGATTTAAATAAAATAAGCGACGTAACAATGCCTATAGAAGCCGCCCGCAGAGAAGACCACGCCTGCTGGCTGAAAATTTTGCGCACGGGCGTTAAAGCTTATTGTTTAAATAAAATTTTATCCTCTTACAGAGTGCACCAATCGGTTTCTTACAATAAACGCAAAATGGTAAAGTATCAATGGAACGTTTATAAAAACGTAGAAAAACTCGGGTTTTTCAAATCGGTAAAATATATGCTGAGTTGGATGTGGTACGGATTTTTTAAATACAGAAAATAGGTAAAGTATGAATATTTGTTTTATTAATCCTCCGTTTAAATCGGAATACGGTAAATTTTCAAGAGAATCCCGCAGCCCTTCCATTGGGCATAGCGGAGTTTTGTATTATCCGTTATGGCTTATTTACGCCGCCGCGGTAGCAGAAAAAAACGGCTATAATATTGCGTTTATAGACGCGCCTGCAAAAAGACTTAACAAAGAACAAACTTTGGAACGCGTTAAAAACGAAATGCCTAATGCAGACCTGTTTGTTTTGGATACAAGCACTCCGTCAATTTACAGCGACGTGGCGTTTGCCGATACTTTAAAAGGTATTTATCCCGAGAGCAAGGTAATGCTTGTAGGTACGCATCCTTCCGCAACGGACGTCGAAACTATGAATATAAGCCCTTCTGTAGACTATATTGCCAGACAGGAGTACGACTATATAGTTTTAAATACGGTTAGAATGCTTGAAGGCAAACTTAAAATAGAAGAAGTTGACGGTTTGACTTACAGGAGTGCGGAAGGCGAAATTTTGCGCAATAAAAACGCGGAACACATATCGGATTTAGACGCAATTCCTATGGCTGCGCCGTTTATAAAAAAATATTTAGACGTAAAAGACTACGTTTTTCCTGCCGCGTCTTACCCTGCCGTTCAGATTTTTACGGGAAGGGGCTGCCCTGCGCATTGCAACTATTGCGTATATCCGCAAACAATGCACGGGCATAAATACCGTTTAAGAAATCCCGAAAGCGTAGTGGCGGAGTTTGAGTATATTGCCGATAATTTCCCCGAAGTTCACGAAGTGGTTATAGAAGACGATACTTTTACGGCAAACAAAGCCAGAGTTTTGGAAATATGCCGTCTTCTGCGTGAAAAAAAATTGCATAAACGTTTAAAATGGCTTTGCAACGCAAGGGTAAATATAGATTTGGAAACGCTTAAAGAAATGAAAAAAAGCGGCTGCCATTTAATAATTCCCGGTATAGAAAGCTATAATCAGGAAATTCTAGACAATATTAAAAAAGGTTCTACTTTAAAATTTATAGACAATTATATAGCAAACGCAAAAAAGGCCAAGCTTTTAATTCACGCCTGCTATATGGTGGGAAACAAAGGCGAAACAAGAGAAACAATGGAAAGAACGCTTAACGCCGCTTTAAAGTTCAAAACGGATACCGCGCAGTTTTTTCCCTTGATACCTTATCCCGGAACGGAAGCTTTTGAATGGGCTAAATCAAACGGATATATTAGCGGAAAATACGAAGATTACGTTCAAGAAGACGGCACGCTTAACTGTGTGTTAAATCTTCCTGATTTAAGCGCGGAAGATTTGGTTGAATTTTGCGCGTATGCCAGAAAAAAATATTATATGCGTCCTTGGTATATAGCGCACAGACTGTGGATGGGAATAAAGCATCCAAGCGATTTAAAAAGAAGCTTAAAAGCATTTAAACGGCTTAAAAGCAGTTTGTTTTCCAAAGACAAAAAAAATAAGGGGTAAATATGGCTTTAAAGGTTTGTCATTTTACTAGCACTCACAGCCCTAAGGACCAAAGAATTTTTTATAAAGAGTGTATTTCTTTGGCAAAAGAGGGCTACGAAGTATATCTTGTCGAACAGGGCGAAGACTGCGTTGAAAAAGGCGTAACTATTTTGGGCACGCACGAAACCGAAAAGGGCAGGTTTTACAGGCTGCTTAAACGCCCTAAAAAAGTTTATAAAATTGCAAAAAGCGTAAACGCCGATATATATCATTTTCATGATATGGAATTAATACCTTACGCTAAAAAACTTAAAAAGAAAGGTAAAAAAGTAATTTTCGACTATCACGAAGACTATGCTTCCAGATTTGCGGAAAGCGACGCTTTGCCGTTTCCTAAATTTATAAAAAAACTTTTGCAAAAAATGTATTGCAGTTACGAAAACGCTGCGCTGAAAAAATTCGACGCAGTAATTTCCGTAACGCCGCATATATGCGAAAGGCTTTCAAAAGTAAATCCCAAAACTTATATGGTTACCAACTATCCGTTGGCGGATTCCGAAATTTGGAACTCGGAAATAAATTATAACGCTAAATCCGACTACGTTGCTTTTGCGGGACAGGTAAGCGAAACGTACAGATTGCCGTTTATTGCCGAAGCTATTCAAGATATCAAGGGTATCAAATTCAAAATGTGCGGACCGCTTAGAAAAAGCGACGACTTAGATAAAATAGAAGCCGCCGACGTAAACGGTATTACGGAATATTTGGGTAAACTTCCGTTTATGGAACTGCCTGATTTTTTAAGAAAAAGCCGTTTGGCTTTTGTACTGTATATCTATTCGTTTAACACGGCAGGGCATTACGGAACTTTGGGCAGCAATAAACTGTTTGAAGCAATGCTTTGCGGAGTGCCCGTCGTATGCACGGACTATGTACTGTGGAAACAAATAGTTGAAAAACATAAATGCGGTATTTGCGTAAATTCTTACGACAAGGAAGAACTTAAACGGGCTGTGGAATATATTTTAGACAATCCGGAAGAAGCGCGTAAAATGGGAGAGCGCGGCAGAAAAGCCGTTTTGTCGGAATATAATTGGCAAACGCAGGTTCCCGAACTTTTAAAATGCTATAGTGAACTTTAAAATTTAATAAGGAATAAAATGGCGGTAATTTCTTTAGCAACTTTTTTAAGCGCTGTATTGTCTGCGATAATCGGCGGCTTAAAAAAGAACAGAAACTTAATATCAAATATTTTACGAATGATTTTGGTATATTCGCCTATATTACTTGTTACCGTATTCAGGTTAAACACCAACGTTGACGACGACACAACGTATTTGTACGGTTCTTATTATAAGTTTTTCCATTCTGTAATATTGGGAGAAGACGGTAAACCGTTCGATTTACTAAACGAGCCGTTATCTTGGGGCATTATAGAGCTGTTTGCAAAATGCAACGTTCCGTATTTTACAATGCTTGCGTGCTTCGGCGTTATATACGTGCTGTCGTTTTCTGTTTTTATAGAAAAAACCAGCGTAAACAAAGTTTTAAGCATTGTAATATTTCTTTTATCGGGAATGTTTACGTTTTCGTTTGCGGCGCTGCGGCAAAGTATGGCAATGTCGTTTATACTTTGGGCGTATGCGTTAGTTTGCAAAAAGCGGAAAATGTATTTTAAAGATTGGCTTAAAGTAACTTTTGTTTTGCTTTTCGGTGGATTGTTTCATTTTACCTGCGTTTTGATTTTACCGGTTATAATAATTTCCAAACTTAAAATAAAAATTAACGTTTTTTTGCTGCTGTCTGTAATTACGGTGTTAATGACGCCCGTTATAGGTTTAATGTTAAAAGCGCTGTTATCCGCTACAAGATTCGGTGCGCGGTTGGCTTCGGAAGAGCTTGACTTTGCTTATTCATACGTGGTTTTGGGCAGTGTGCTTTCTATTATAATGTTTATGCAGTACAAAGTTTGGAACAAGCGCGACGCAAATGCTGATTTTTTTATAAAAATGACGCTTTTGTTTACGGTAATAATGTGCCTGTCTTCGTATCTTATAGACCCGTTCAGAATATTTTTTCTGTTCTGCCCTATATTTATGTTGGCTATACCAAGTTTGCTTAAATCTTACGATAAAACCAACGCAATTATTGCCGGCATAATAATTTTGGGAATGTTTGCGGTTTTGTTTTTAAGGTTAAATTACAATTACCGCTACGAAAGCGTGTTACCTATAATTCAAACGGCTATTAAATGGAGGTAGAAAATTGAAAATTTTATTGTTTTCCGACATTGAATCGCAATATACGGTAAACTTTATAAATCAAGCGCTTATTCCCTACGGTTGGGAAGTTGTGGTTGTATCTCTGTTTATGCCGGAAGAAGATAAGCTCAAAAACTTCAAATTAAAGTTTGAAGGTACGACGATAGAACACGACTGCTTATTTAACAAAAAACCCATTAAAAATGCCGGAAAAATTAAAAAAGTTTTCAACGTTTTAAATAATTGCCGTTCGGTAAAAAAGCGTGCGCAATATCTTTATAATAAATATAAGCCCAACGTTGTAAGTCTGCAGTTTATTTCGCTTTACAAACTTATTTTTGCAAAGCATATAGCTGATAAATGCAGAGTTGTTTGCAGCTTTTGGGGCTCCGATATATTGCGCGGCAATAAATTTCTTAAAAAACGCATATATCCCAAATACCTTAAAAAGGTAGACGCAATCACGTTTGACGGTTATAGCATAGAAGACGCGCTGCATTGTTACTACGGCGATAAATTTAACGGTAAATTATTTTGTTTATGTTACGGCAATTCTACTTTAAATTATATAGATAAATTAAAGTCGGAAAAATCCGCAAAAGAAATAAAAGAATATATAGGTTATCCTTGCGACGGCAGAGCAACCGTTGTTATAGGTTATAACGCGTATCAAAAACAAAATCAGTTAAAAGTTGCAAAAGCCTTATCTTTGCTGCCCGTTGAATTGCAGAAAAAACTTTATTTGGTATTTCCCGTAATGTACGGTAAAATGGACGAAAGCTATAAAGAGCAGCTGTGCGCCGAACTGAAAAATATGAGTTGCGGATACTGTTTTTTAAACGAATATCTATCCGGCAGCAAACTTGCGGCGTTTTATCTCGGCGCAGACGTTTTTGTGCACGCACAGGAAACCGACGCATATTCCCAATCGTTTGTAAATTTTGTGTATGCCGGCGCTCAGGTGATTCAGGGGAAATGGCTGCATTACAGAGAGATTGATTTATATAATCTTAACATAACCGAATTCGGCGGTTATTCGGAATTGCCGGAATTAATAAAAGCCGCCTCGGAAAACTGTCAAAACGGAAACAACAGAGTTGCACAGCCTATGGAGGCTATAAGAAAACACGGTTCTGTTGAGGAAACTTCGGCAGAGTGGAATAAATTGCTTAGTGCAAAAGCTGAAAAATAATAAATAAAAATGGGCGTATTCGGAAACTTAAAACAGAATATAGGCAAACTTTTTAAAACGGGTTTGTTTCACATTTTCGGAATAAACGTTATAAATAAAATTGTTGCGTTTTTAAGCTCTACGCTCTTAGTTTGGATTTTAACTAAAGAGGAGTACGGCGTTTTTTCGTATGCTTGGAATATCTATCATTTCTTACTGTTAATAAACGGTTTGGGTTTAACGGTAGGCGCGCTGCAGCTGTGCAGCGAAAATCCCGACGAAGAATACTGTAATCTTATTTTCAATAACTGTCTTAAAATAGGTTTATTGATAGACTTGGTTTTAACCGCAGCCATCGTAGTATTTTCGCTTTGTTTTAATTTTTCTATTCCGCCCGCGCGTATTCTTTTAATTATACTTTGCGCACTGCCGCTTTTGCAATATCTTTTCGATTTGTTAACCGTTTACCTGCGCGTAAAAAAGCGCAATATGGCATACGCCTGGACTATGATGCTTAATACCGTTTTAACAGCGGTGTTTACTGCATTGGGCGCTTTTTTATTGCGGGACAAAGGATTGATTTGCGGTTATTATTTATCGTATATAATAACGCTTTTCGTCGGTTTTTTTGTTTTCAGATTTAAGTTTAAAGATGTTAAAAATACGCCTAAGCTTGAAAAAAGTCTGCTTAAAACCTTATTTAAAATTTCAATAATTTCAATGTGCACAAACGCCTTATCCCAACTATTATTTTTGTTGGATACGTTTATAATAGGCGTTATTTGCGTAGACGAACTGCTTGTTGCAAATTATAAAGTTGCAACTATGATACCAACGGCTTTGCTGTTTATACCTTCGTCTATGGTAATTTATATATATCCCTATTTTGCCCGACACGCGGGCGACGGAAAGTGGTGTCTTAAAAAATTTTTCCAAGTACTTTTGGGAATGGCGGCAATCAACGGAATAATTTCGATAATTCTGTATTTTGCGGCGCCGTTTGTAATTAAAATCGTTTACGGCGAGCAATATCTTGAAATTGTACCTATATTCAGAATACTTGTAATAAATTTTTTTGTTTCAGGTACTTTCAGGGCTATATCCGGCAATATTATTTGCACGCAAAGAAAATTTGTGTTCAGCCTTGTTGAATCCGTTATTTCAGGCGCAGTAAACATAGCGGCGGATATACTGTTTATTAAATATTTTGGAATTATAGGCGCGGCATATGCAACGTGTTTGGTTGTTGCTTTGTCAAGTTTGATAAGTACCGTATATCTTTTAATATTGTTTAATAAAAAACCACCTGTGCAGCCCGCTGCGCAAGAAGACGAAATATGAAAATTATAACAATATTGGGGGTGCGTCCGCAATTTGTTAAGGCTGCTCCCGTATCAAGAATTATCCGCTCGGAACTGTCGGAAATATATATTCATACGGGACAGCATTACGATAAAGATATGTCCGATATTTTTTTTGAGGAAATGTCTATACCCCGTCCCGATTATAATCTGGCGGTAGGTTCGGGCACTCATGCAAAACAAACTGCGGATATGATGGTAGGCATAGAACAAATTTTGCTTAAAGAAAAGCCCGACGCGGTTATGATTTACGGAGATACCAATTCAACGCTTGCGGGCGCGCTTGCCGCAGTTAAAATACATATTCCGGTAATACACGTAGAAGCTGGGTTGCGTTCTTTCAATAATTATATGCCCGAAGAAATAAACAGAATTTTAAGCGACAGAATTTCAAGCGTATTGTTCTGTCCTACTCAAACCGCGGTAAATAATTTAGCTGCGGAAGGCATAATAAAGGGCGTTTACAACGTTGGAGACGTAATGTGCGACGCCGTTAAATATTATTTAAACAAGTCTGCGGAAATTTCTGACAGAGAACATCTTAAACATATAATTCCGCTGTTTAATTCAAAAGCCCAACTTAACGGAAAGTGGTATTTGGCAACCGTGCACAGAGCGGAAAATACCGACTCGGCAGAAAAGATAGAAATAATTCTAAGCGCGTTTTCGCGCTTGGACGGAACGGTTATTTTCCCAGTTCATCCAAGAACCAAAGGGCTTGTGCAAAAGGTTTTGCAAAATAACAGTTATAAAAACATAATTTTCTGTCAGCCTCTCGGCTATCTGGATATGCTGTATTTTGCAAAAAAAGCACAAAAAATAATAACCGACAGCGGCGGATTGCAAAAAGAAGCTTATATGATTAACACACCGTGCGTAACGGTAAGAGAGCAAACCGAGTGGGTGGAAACGCTAAACGGCAATTTTAATATACTTGCAAGGTTAAATGCCGACGATATAGTTAATAAAGTTAATAATACAAAAATCGACGCGTCCGAAAAACGCGAATATTACGGCGACGGATATGCCGCCGAAAAGATATTAAAAATTTTGCGGGAGATAAAATTATGAAATATGCGCTTATAGGCTGCGGCAGAATTTCAACAAATCACATAAAGGCGGCGGTTGCAAATAACCTTGAAATTGTTGCCGTATGCGATATTTTGCCCGAAAGAATGCAATCGGTTTTAGAAAAACACGGGCTTGAAAACGATAAAAGTATTTTAAGATATACCGATTACAAAAAAATGATAAAAGACAATCCCGACTTGCAGCTTATAAGCATAGCAACCGAAAGCGGCAAGCACGCGCAAATAGCATTGTATTGCATTGAAAACGGCGTAAATGTAATTATTGAAAAACCTATGGCAATGAGCCTTGCCGACGCCGATAAAATTATTGCGCTGTCAAAAGAAAAGGGTGTAAAAGTTTCGGCTTGTCATCAAAACAGGTTTAATATAGCGGTACAGCAAACCAGAACCGCATTGGAAAACGGCAGGTTCGGAAAGCTGTCGCACGGTTCGGTACACGTGCGTTGGAACAGAAACAAAGATTATTACGAGCAAGCCAAATGGCGCGGAACTTGGGCGCAAGACGGCGGCGCGCTTATGAACCAGTGCATACACGGCATTGATTTGTTAAGGTGGATGCTTGGCGGTGAAATAAACGAGGTTTACGGAGTTACACAAAGACAGTTCCATAATTATCTCGAATGCGAAGATATAGGTATGGCTGTTATAAAATTTGCCAACGGCGCGGTAGGCACCATAGAAGGTACAACAAACGTTTATCCCAAAAATTTGGAAGAAACGCTTTATTTATTCGGAGAAAACGGAACGGTAAAATTAGGCGGAAAGTCTACAAACGCAATAGACGTATGGGATTTTGCCGACGAAACCGATAAAGACAAACAAAACAAGGGCTTGTTTGAGCAGACTGCAAACGTTTACGGCAACGGTCATACAAGTTTGTTTGCCGATATGATTTACGCAATAGAAAATAACGTAAAACCTTATGTAGACGCTGTTGCCGGAAGAAATGCTTTGGAACTTGTTCTTGCGGTATATAAATCGGCAGCGGAAGGTAAACCTGTTAAATTGCCGCTTAAAGAATGCGCCAGTTTGGATTTTACGGGCAGATTTAAATAATTACATCGGAGATAATTAAATGCAGTTTATCGATTTGCAAAGGCAATATAAAGCTTTAAAAAATTTAATTGATAACAGAGTGGCAAAAGTGCTTGCGGCTGCGAATTATATTGGGGGAGCGGAAGTAAAAGAGCTTTCCGCAAACCTTGCGCGCTATTGCGGAACGGAATACTGTTTAACTTGCGCCAACGGCACCGACGCATTGACGCTGGCATTGCGTTGTTTTAACGTTAAAAAAGGCGACGCCGTTTTTGTTCCGGATTTTACGTTTTTCGCAAGCGCGGAAACGCCTGCGTTAGAGGGCGCAACGTGTGTGTTTGTAGACGCCGACAGGCGTACGTTCAATATTGACGCGGAAAAACTAGACGAGGCGATTTCGGAAGTTATTAAAGTGGGAAAATTAAATCCCAAGGTTATAATTACTGTAGATTTGTTCGGATTGCCGGCAAATTATCCTGCAATTAAAAAAGTTGCTGCAAAATACGGATTGCCGATTATTGAAGACGGTGCACAGGGCTTCGGCGGAAGTATTAACGGCAAAAAAGCCTGTTCTTTCGGAGATATATCCACAACTTCGTTCTTTCCCGCAAAACCCGTAGGCTGTTACGGCGACGGCGGCGCGGTTTTTACGGATAATAAAGAATATTACGAGCTTATGTGCTCGCTTGCCGTTCACGGTAAGGGCGAATTCAAGTACGATAATGTGCGCATTGGTTATAATTCGCGTTTGGATACGTTACAAGCGGCTGTGCTTTTGGAAAAGTTGGCGGCATTTGAAAATTATGAATTATCTGAAAGGAATAAAATTGCTAAATCTTATACAAAGATTCTTGGCGAAAAATTTGTAACGCCGTTAGTGCCCGAAGGCTTTGTAAGCAGTTGGGCGCAATATACGCTTATTTTAAACGATGAAAACGAGCGCGCTGAAATTCAAAAGAAATTAAAAGAAAAAGAAGTGCCTACTATGGTTTATTATCCTAAACCTATGCACGAACAAACTGCGTTTAATAAATACGCAGACAGAAGTCAAAAGCTTAAAACTTCCGCGGAACTTGCAAAATGCGTACTCAGCATACCTATGCATCCCTATCTTACCGAAGAAGAAATTCAAAAAGTTTGCTCGGCGCTTTTGGAGTGCAGATAAAATGGAAGAAGTTTTTATACATCAGTCAAGCTACGTAGACAAGCCTTGCGAAATAGGCGAGGGCACTAAAATTTGGCATTTCAGCCATATTATGAGCGGCTGCAAAATCGGAAAAAACTGTAATATAGGGCAAAACGTTGTAATTTCTCCTTCCGTTGAATTGGGAAATAACGTAAAAATTCAAAACAATGTTTCCGTTTACACGGGAGTTGTTTGCGAAGACGACGTTTTTTTAGGACCCAGCTGCGTATTTACAAACGTAATAAATCCGCGCAGTCATATATGCAGGAAAGACGAATACAAAAAAACGTTATTAAAACGCGGTTGCAGTATCGGCGCTAACAGTACTTTAATTTGCGGACATACAATAGGAAAATATGCTTTGGTCGGCGCCGGCAGCGTTGTAACCAAGGACGTTCCAGACTATGCATTGGTAAAAGGCAATCCTGCAAGGGTTTACGGCTACGTTTGCTATTGCGGAGAAAAACTTAATTTTATAGATAATACCGCGCTTTGCAAGTGCGGAAAAAAATATATAAAAATCGGATTTACGGTTGAGGAGAATAATAAATGAAAATAAAAGAACTTTTACTTAAAAAGATTGAAGAAAAATCAATTATTGTCGGCGTTTGCGGATTGGGGTACGTAGGTTTGCCGCTTGCGGTTGAAAAGGCTAAGGCAGGCTTTAAAACTATAGGTTTCGACGTTCAGTCCGCTAAGGTTAAAATGGTAAACGAAGGTTGCAACTATATAGGCGACGTTGTTGACAGCGAACTTTCCGAAATAGTAAAAAGCGGTATGCTTACTGCCACAACCGATTTTTCGTTTATAAAAGACGTTGATTTTATAGCTATATGCGTGCCTACGCCTCTCGACGCGCACCAGCAGCCGGATATAAGCTATGTAAAAGATAGCGCCGTTGCCGTATCAAAATATTTAAAAAAGAATACTATGGTTGTGCTGGAATCTACAACGTATCCCGGAACCACCGAGGAATTGCTTAAACCCATATTGGAAGAAGGCAGCGGTTTAAAGTGCGGAGAAGATTTTTATTTGGGATTCAGTCCCGAACGCGTGGATCCGGGCAATCTTATATATAAAACCAAAAATACGCCCAAAGTCGTTGGTGCTATAGGTAAAGACGCTACCGAAGTTATAGCCGCTATGTACCGTGCGGTTTTACAAAGCGATATCCACGAAGTGTCGTCGCCTGCGGTTGCGGAAATGGAAAAAATACTTGAAAATACTTACCGCAATATTAATATAGGACTTGTAAACGAATTGGCACAGCTTTGCCATAAAATGGGTATAAGTATTTGGGAAGTGGTAGACGCGGCAAAAACAAAACCTTACGGTTTTCAGCCGTTTTATCCCGGTCCGGGACTTGGCGGACACTGCATTCCGTTAGACCCTTATTATCTTTCGTGGAAGGCGCGCGAATACGGCTTTCATACTTCAATGATAGAAGCTTCTATGATGATAAACGACAAAATGCCCGAATATACGGTTGAAAGATTGGGAGACATTTTAAATAAACATAAAAAGTCTTTGAACGGCGCCAAAGTTTTACAGCTTGGCGTAGCCTATAAAAACGATATTGACGATTACCGCGAAAGCCCTGCGTTGGCAGTACGTGAACTTATGAACGAGGAAGGCTGCCGGGTAGATTATTTTGACCCTTATATCGCATCATATAAATATAAAGGTAAAACTTATAGCGGACTTGAAAAACTTACAGCGGAAATTATTAAAAAGTACGACGTTGTAATTGTTACCGCAGGCCACACAAAGTCGGTTGACTATCAGCTTGTAGTAGATAATGCCAAAGCTGTATTCGATACTAAAAACGTTCTTAAAAATATTAAAAACCGTAATAATATAACGGTGCTTTAACAACTGCAAAAATATATAAAAATCAAAGCGGCGGCTAATTTACTTAGCCGCCGCTATATATAAATTCGACAATAAATATAAAACCTCCAAAATTCGTCATATACCGCCTAAATTCCGCATATTATTTTAGTACGTGGAGGTGCGGTATATGTGGGATTACATAACCGAACGTGTAATAAAAGAGGGGGAATATTTAATAGCCTCTAACTCAACCGTTCGTGCTGCTGCGGAATATTTTTCTATAAGTAAATCTACCGTACATAAAGATGTAACCGAGCGGCTTTACGGCATAGATAAAGAACTATATTCAAAAGTGCGCGAGGTGCTCAATAAAAATCTATCCGAGCGGCATATACGCGGCGGATTGGCAACAAAAAACAAATATCTCGGCAAATAAAAGTTAGTTTGTCCACCGCCCTCGGCGTTATACAGCCAAGGGCGGTGGATTTTAAAAAGAAAAAAACATATAAATTTAAGCTTACGGCTTTTGTATGTTATTGGTAAAATTTATCGTTTTTTTACAAAATTTGTATATTCATAAATTTGTAAAATTTATTTTAATTGTGATATAATCAAGTAGAATAACTAATTAGGATGTTAAAATGCCTAAGCTTTTGGGAATAGACGTCGGTTCTACTACCGTCAAAGCGGCGGTAATCGACGAAAATAAAAAAATATTATACAGCTCGTACGTGCGGCATTATGCCAAAGTTAAGGAAACCGTACTTGCCGAGCTTAACACAATAAAGTCGCGTTTCGGCGGCGAATTCCGCGTATCTATTACGGGCAGCGCGGGGTTGGGGATTTCTCAGCGCAGCGGTGTGAATTTCGTTCAGGAAGTTCAGGCTGCGTTTATTGCTATAAAAAATTTCTATCCGGATACCGACGTTGCCGTAGAACTCGGCGGAGAAGACGCCAAAATAATTTTTGTTACGGGCGGCACCGAACAGCGTATGAACGGCAGCTGCGCAGGCGGCACGGGCGCTTTTATAGACCAAATGGCAACGCTTTTAAACATTTCCGTGCAGGAAATGGACGAATATGCTTTGCGTGCGCAAAAAACTTACCCCATAGCTTCGCGCTGCGGAGTTTTTGCCAAATCCGATATTCAGCCGTTATTAAATCAGGGCGCTAAAAAAGAAGACATTTCGGCTTCGATTTTTCAAGCGGTTGTGGACCAAACTGTGTCAGGGCTTGCGCAAGGCCGCAAAATAAAAGGCAGAGTTTTGTTTTTGGGCGGACCGTTGCACTTTTTAAAATCGTTGCGCAAAGCTTTTGTAACTACGTTGAATTTATCCGATGAAAATGCGGTTTTCCCCGAAAACGCGCCTTGTTTTATGGCTGTAGGCGCGGCGCTTAATTCAACGGAAGAAAAATCCGAAAATATCGAAAACATAATATCCGCAATTTCGTCCGTTAAAGAAAGCGACGAAATCTTAACGGGCAAACCGCTTTTTAACAGCCGTGAGGAATATGCCGAGTTTGTTAAAAGGCATCGCGCAACCGATTTAAAATTTGCGGATATACAAAATTATAACGGCGATTGCTATTTAGGTATAGATTCCGGTTCAACAACAACCAAGCTTATGCTTATAACGCCGGATTGTAAAATTTTGTGGTCGCACTATCAGCCTAATAACGGTCAGCCGTTGGAAATTGTTATTTCCAAGTTAAAAGAACTGTATGCGCTGGGCGGCGGAAGACTTAAAATTTGCGGCAGCGCGGTAACGGGCTACGGCGAAGACTTGATAAAAAGCGCTATAAAAGCCGATTTCGGAATAGTTGAAACGGTTGCGCATTTTAAAGCCGCTTTGCATTTTAATCCCAAAGTGGATTTCATTATAGACATCGGCGGACAGGATATAAAATGCTTTAAAATTAAAAACGGCGCTATTGATTCTATTATGCTTAACGAAGCGTGCTCATCGGGCTGCGGTTCGTTTATTCAAACTTTTGCCCGTGCTATGGGTATGGAAATCGATAAGTTTTCCGAAAAAGGTCTGTATGCCAAGCACCCTGTGGAGCTTGGTTCAAGATGTACCGTTTTTATGAACAGCGCGGTAAAGCAGGCGCAGAAAGAGGGCGCAAGCGTTGAAGATATTTCGGCAGGGCTTTCTTCGTCTATTGTTAAAAACGCTATTTATAAAGTTATAAGGGCGCAAAGCGCCGAAGAATTGGGCAGCAACATTGTAGTTCAGGGCGGTACGTTTTTAAACGACGCCGTACTGCGTTCGTTTGAAAACGAAACGGGCAAATCGGTTATACGCCCCGGAATTGCAGGGCTTATGGGCGCTTTCGGCGCGGCGCTGTACGCAAAGGAAAACGTTAAAGGCGAAAGCTCCGTAATAGGCGAAAAAGAGCTTGACGGCTTTACTTATAAAACGCAGTCGGCAAACTGCAGAGGCTGCACTTCTAATTGCAGCGTAAACTTTATTAAATTCAACGACGGAAGAAAATACGTTTCAGGCAACAAATGCGAACGCGGAGCAGGTCTTAAACCGGCTTCGGACGATTTGGATATATACGCGTATAAACAGCGCAGGCTTATAGACAGCGTAAAAGGAGTTTCTGGACATTTGCGCCGCGGCAAAGTAGGTTTGCCGTTGCAGCTTGGTATGTACGAACAGCTGCCCGTATGGGCTGGATTTTTCGAAACTCTCGGTTTCGAGGTGGTTCTGTCCGACAAATCGTCGCGCGGACTGTACTTTAAAGGTCAGCATACGGTAGCTTCCGATACGGCTTGCTATCCTGCAAAGCTTATGCACGGGCATATAGAAAGTTTGCTCGACGGTGAAGCCGATTTCATATTTTTACCGTGCGAAAGTTATAATTTAGACGAACATTGTTCTACAAATCACTATAACTGTCCCGTTGTTGCGTACTATCCCGAACTTTTAAAAGCCAATAACGAACGGCTGAACGAAGAAAACTTTATAATGCCTTACATAGATTTAAATATGAAAAAGAGCGCGGTTAAAACTCTTACGGCAACTTTTTCAAAATATAAATTCAAAAAGCGCGATATTTGCCGCGCTTTGGACGAAGGCTTTGCCCGTTTAGAAGAATATCAAAAAGACGTAGAATCAAAGGCGGACGAAATTTTATGGAAGGCTGAACAGCAAGGTAAACAGGTTATTATTCTTGCAGGCAGGCCGTACCATTTGGACGGAGAAATAAATCACGGAATAAACAAACTGTTAACTTCGCTTGGGCTTGCGGTGTTGTCGGAAGACAGCGTGTGCAATAAAGGCAGTCGGGTAAAAGTAGACGTTCTTAACCAATGGACTTACCACGCAAGACTTTATCGCGCCGCAGACTTTGCCGCACATAGGGAAAACGTAAATTTGGTTCAATTAGTTTCGTTCGGATGCGGCTTAGACGCAATAACGGCAGACGAAGTGCGTTCTATTTTAGAAAAGAACGGAAAACTTTACACTCAGATTAAAATAGACGAAATAAACAATTTAGGCGTAGTTAAAATACGCCTTAGAAGTATGCTTGCGGCGCTGTGATTTGCCGCATAATATTATAGACGGTTTTACTTTTTTAATTTAAAAATGGAAGAAAAAATTTACGATTACAGAACAGAATATCCGCATTGGGATAAATCGAAAAAGAGCGAATATAAAATTCTAGTGCCCGATATGCTTCCCTGGCATTTTTTGATAATAGAAAAAGTTTTAAAACAGGAAGGCTTTGATATCGAGGTCTTAAAAAACGACGGACGCAAAGTTATAGACGAAGGTTTAAAACACGTGCATAACGATACCTGCTATCCGTGCCTTTGCGTTGTAGGGCAGTATATAGACGCCTTAAAGAGCGGAAAGTACGATTTGGAGCGCACCGCGGTTATGATTACTCAAACGGGAGGCGGCTGCCGCGCGTCGAATTATATGCCGCTTATAAGAAAAGCGCTAAAAACAGAATTTCCGCAAGTGCCCGTAGTTTCTGTAAACTTTTCAGGGCTTGAAAAAGACAGTTCGTTCCCTATATCGTTAAAACTTTTAAAAAAACTCGCCTATTGCATTTTATACGGCGACACGGTTATGTGGTGTTATAACCAAACCCGTCCTTACGAATTGAACATAGGCGATACTGATAACGCCCGCGAAAAAGCCGTTTCGTACGTTTTGGAAAAATTCAAAAACGGCGGTTATTCCAAATATAAAAAAGTAAATAAAGCGATTATAAAAATTTTTGCCCAAGTAATACGCAGTTCGGAAAAGAAAGTCAAAGTAGGTATCGTAGGCGAAATTTACGTTAAGTATTCGTATTTGGGCAACAACAATCTGGAAAAATTTTTAATTTCTGAAAATTGCGAACCCGTGGTGCCTGCGCTTTTGGACTTTGTAATGTACTGTATAGTTAACGTAGTAAACGACAAAAAATTATACGGGCACAAACCGTTTACGGCGTTTATTTACAATTCCGTATATAAATTTTTGCATAAAATTCAGAAGAACGTAATAAAACAGTTTGAAGAAGACGGAACTTTTATGCCTGTGCACGATTTTGAACATTTGCGCAAATGTGCGGATAAGGTTATAAACCAAGGCGTTAAAATGGGAGAGGGATGGCTTATTCCGGCGGAAATGGCGGCGCTTGCGGAAACGGGTGTTTCCAACGTGGTGTGCGCGCAGCCGTTCGGCTGTCTACCCAATCACATAACAGGCAAGGGCGCGGTCCGTACGCTTAAAAATTTGTATCCTAACGAAAATATCGTAGCGGTTGATTACGACCCTTCGGCAACAAAAGTAAATCAGGAAAACCGTATAAAACTAATGCTTGCCACGGCAAGGGAAAATTTAAAATCTTAATATAATATAAGCCGCGCGGTTTTCAGCCGCGCGGCTTCTTTTTTTGCAGCCGTAAAATTTATACGGCGCAATATTATCCGAATATCTGTTTATTGCAGAGCTATTTAATCAATTTATATGTAAGGCTGAAATCCCTGCGTTTTTTATCGCGTACGGGGTAATTTTCGGCTGCGTATCCAACAGCTATAATAAGCGGAAATTTCTTATTTTCCGTAACGGAAAGAAAATCCGCAATGCCTTTTTCGTCGCGCAGTCCTATAATACAGGTCTGCACGCCCATATCTTCGGCGGCAAGTACTATATACGCGGCAAGAATACCTACGTCGTTTGCAATAAACGGTTCGTTGGAAACTCTGCGTTCTCCGCGCATAACCGCGTGCGGCTCGCGCGATTGTATTACTATGTATGCTGGGCAGCCGTCCGCCCACTTATTTGCGCCGTTGGTTTGTACGTATTTGGTAAATTGTTTTGCTTTTTCGCCGTTTACCGCATACAAATTGTAAGGCTGCAAATTAACGGCGGAAGGAGCCGATGTTGCAAGCTTGCATATTTCTTCAAGCGTTTTGTCTTCTACGGGTCTGTCTGAAAATTCGCGTGTGCTCTGTCTTAAATTAAAAAGTTCTTTTAAATTCATTTTTTACCTTTTTAAAAAATTTTATTAATATATATTATGAGCGTCGGCAAGTTAACTCGCCGACGCTTTAAATTTATTTAACCTTTTTTTACTTTTTGAATAGATATTTTTGCTTTTTCGGCAACGTTTTCTTTGGTAAAACCGTAGTAATCAAAAAGCACGTTGGCAGGCGCGCTTGTTCCGAAGGAGTGCATTGCTATAACTTCGCCAAAGTCGCGCGCATATTTGTACCAAGCAAAATGCGAAGCCGCTTCAACGCAAACCCGCGCTTTAACAGCGTCTGGTAAAACGTATTGTTTGTATTCGGGCGTTTGCTTTTCAAATTCTCCTATGCTGGGCATAGAAACAACGCGTACGTTCAAATTATCCTGTTTAAGAATTTCTTTTGCGCCCATACACAAATCTATTTCAGAGCCGGTGCCAATCAAAATAACGTCGGGTTTGCCCTTGCAGTCGTCCAAAACGTAACCGCCTGCAAGCGTTTTAACGCCCGAATTTTGATGCTGTTTCAAATTTTGGCGCGAAAGCACAAGAACGGTGGGGGAATTCTGCGTAAACGCCGCAACGTAAGCGGCAACGGTTTCTTTGCCGTCGCAGGGTCTGAAAACTTTTAAATCGGGTATAGAGCGCAAGGCAATAAGCTGTTCAACGGGCTGATGAGTGGGACCGTCTTCGCCTACGCCTATGGAATCGTGCGTCATAACGTATATAACGGGAATTTTCATAAGAGCGCTCATTCGTATGCCGGCTTTCATATAATCGGAGAAAGCAAAGAAAGTCGAACATAATACGCGCAAACCGCCGTGCAGTTGAATTCCGTTGCAAATTGCCGCCATAGCGTGTTCGCGTATGCCGAAGTGAATGTTTCTGCCCGTTCTGTTTTCAGGAGAGAAATAACCGCCGTCTTTTATTTCGGTTTTAGTGGAGGGGGCAAGGTCTGCCGAACCGGATAATAAATTGGGAATAAGTTTGGCTATTTCGTTTAATATTTTGCCGCCGGAAACTCTTGTGGCTTCGGGTTTTTCAAAGCCGAAACAATCGAATATATCCGCAAAATCCGGGTCGTAGCCGTTCATATACTGTTTGTATTTTTTTGCAAGTTCGGGATAAGCTTTTGAATATTCTTCAAATAAATTTATCCACATTTTTTCTTTTTCAAGCTTTCTTTCCGCAATTTCCAAACAGTGTACTTTTACGTCTTCGGGCACGGTAAACGGCTGTTCCGTCCAGCCTAAGCGCTGTTTTGTTTTTAACAGGTTTTCTTCGCCCAAAGGCGCGCCGTGCGAGTCCGCGGAGTTTTCAAGAGGAGAACCGTATCCTATTTTAGAATTGCAGATAATTACGGAAGGACGGGATAAATCGGACTTTGCGCGTTCTATTGCAAGCTTTAACACAACCAAATCGTTTGCGTCGGGCACGCGTATAACCTGCCAGCCCTGTCCGGCAAAACGCGTTGCCGTGTCGTCGCCGAACGTAGCGGAAATATCGCCTTCTATGGTTATTTTATTGCAGTCGTATAAAAGAATAAGTTTACCTAGCTTTTGGGTGCCGGCAAACGAACACGCTTCATAACTTAATCCTTCTTCAAGGCATCCGTCGCCGCACAAAACGTAGGTAAAGTGGTCAACAATATTAAAATCGGGTTTGTTAAACGTTGCCGCAAGATATTCTTCCGCAAGAGCAAAGCCCACTGCGTTTGCAAGCCCCTGTCCTAGAGGACCGGTGGAGGTTTCAACGCCCGAAGTTTTGCCGTATTCAGGATGTCCGGGGGTAAGCGAACCCATTTGGCGGAAATTTTTAATATCTTCTATAGAAATTCCGTATCCGAACAGGTGCAAAAGCGAATACAAAAGCATAGAACCGTGTCCGGCGGAAAGAATAAATCTGTCGCGGTTGTCCCAATTAGGGTTTTTGTAGCTGAAATTAAGAAAATCCGCAAAAACTTCGTAACCTATCGGCGCGGCGCCCAAGCAAATGCCGGGGTGTCCCGAATTGGCTTTTTGTATTGCTTCGGCAGATAATATTCTTATTGCGTCTACGCTTTTTTTGGCAATGGACATTATAATTCTCCTTTATTTGTAATTGATTTTTCCAAGTTTTCGTAATTTAAAAATTCAAACTTTTTTAATTCTTTTAAAAGTCTTAACTTTGTTTGGTTTGTTCCGCCCTGTTTGTCGCTTTCGAAATTTATGGGAATAACGGGGTCGTGAACGCTCATTCTCAAAATGAAAGAGCCGCTGTTCAAGCCTATTTTAACGCCCTCGTAATTATCGGGTGCCAGCCGCATAAGCTTGTCCGTCTGCGCCAGCCGCTTCAAATGTTCTATAACCTGTTCGCCTTCTTTTTTAAAATCCGTACTTTTTCCGTTAAAACCTATGCGTACTTCGCATTCTTCCAACGGGCGTTTAAAGTCGGAAATCAAGCAGGAGAGGTCTTTGCCCTCTTTCGCCTGTTTTGCAAGACTAATCAAAAGTTTAACGGTAAGATATGCTCCGTCGTCCAAGTAATAATTTTCTTTAAAGGCGGCGTGTCCGCTGGTTTCTATGGCAAGGGGGGAGTAAACACCGCTGTCGTTTAGCTGCTTGCATTTGTCTATAACGTTTCTGTAACCGCGCATATAACGCAAATGTTTGCCTCCGCGGCTTTCTATAAATTGAGTTAAAGAATCGCTTGTAACCGAGTCGGTAACTATAACTCCGCTCTTTTCTTTTAACAGTATGCCCGAAATTAAAGCAATTAACGTATTTCTGTTAATTTCTTCGCCGTCGGCGCCTACGCAGGCAGCGCGGTCAACGTCGGTATCGAATATAATACCTAAATCCGCGCTGTTTTTTAAAACCGCTTTCGAAAGGCTTTCAATCGCCTCTTTATCTTCAGGATTGGGTATGTGATTGGGAAAACGCCCGTCAGGTTCCAAAAACTGACTGCCTCGGGTGTCCGCTCCCAGCGGTTTTAATACTTTTTCTGCAAAAAAACCGCCAGCGCCGTTGCCGGCGTCAACTATAATTTTTTTGCCCCTCAACGGGTATTTGCCGCATTCGTCCTCTATTTTTTCAACTAAAACAGCGGCGTATTCGTCCATAAACGGCTGTTCTATGTAACTTCCGGCGCCCTTCAAAAAATCTCCGCTTTCGGCAATTTCAAGTATTTCGTCCAAATCTTTTCCGTCAAGTCCGCCGTCGCCCGTAAAAAATTTTAAACCGTTTCTGTCGTACGGCATATGCGACGCCGTTATCATTATAGAAGCGTCTAAAAAAGTGCGCCTCTTTAAAATAACGAACATTGACGGCGTAGAGGAAAGCCCTGTATAAATAACGTCGCCTCCGCAGCCGTTAACTGCGGTTTTAACCAATCCGCAAATATGTTCCGCCGATATGCGGCTGTCGTTTCCAACCGCAATTTTAAGCGACGTTCTGCCCGTTTTAAGGCTCAGCCACTTATAAAAAGCTTTGCTTATAGCAATAACGGCTTCGTCGGTTAAAGTAATTGCGGAAGCGCCTTCCACCGCAATTCCGCGTATATCGGTACCGCTTTTAAGTTTTTTTAAATTCCCGTTAGACATATACGCTTAAAATTATACAATAAACCGCCGTTTTTTACAAGTATTTATATTAAATAATTGTCAAAATTTTATTTGCTTTTGCGCGTGATTGCATAAAAACTGCGTAATACGGCGCAAGGTTATATTTATTTTTAAAAAATAATAAAAATCATTGCAAAAAACTATATTTTTACATTAAAATATGTTATAATTTTTCGGATTAAATCAGTTTATAAGAGGCATAAAAATGGCAAAAGACAATTTTGTAGAACAAATAGCCGATATCGAAAAGGATTTTCCGCAGTGGTACACCGACGTGGTTATAAAAACCAAACTTGTGGATTACGGACCCGTTAAGGGCACAATGGTTATCCGTCCTTACGGTTACGCTATTTGGGAGAATATTCAAAAGGAACTTGACGCGCGTTTTAAGGCTACGGGACATCAAAACGCATATTTTCCGCTGCTTATTCCTATGAATTATTTTACAAAAGAAGCCGAACACGTTGAAGGTTTTGCTCCCGAAGTTGCGGTTGTAACGCACGCCGGCGGAGAAGAACTTGCCGAACCTCTTGCAATACGCCCCACTTCGGAAACGATTTTCGGAAGCATGTACTCAAAATGGTTACAGTCTTATAGGGACTTGCCCATACTTATAAATCAGTGGGCAAACGTAATGCGTTGGGAAAAAACCACCCGTCCGTTTTTAAGAACTTCCGAATTTTTATGGCAGGAAGGGCACACCGCTCACGCAGAGGAGAGCGAAGCCGTTGAAGAAACAATGAAAATGCTTGGCGTTTACAAAGAATTTGCCGAAACCTGCCTTGCAATACCCGTAATATGCGGTAAAAAAACAGAAAAAGAAAAGTTTGCCGGCGCCGTTGCAACGTACGGTATGGAAGCAATGATGAAAGACGGCAAAAGTTTACAGGCAGGTACAACTCACTTTTTGGGTCAAAACTTTGCAAAAGCTTTCGATATTAAATATTTGGATAAAGACGGAGCGTTAAAATACGCTTATACTTCAAGTTGGGGCGTTTCCACAAGACTTATCGGAGCTTTAATTATGGCGCACGGCGACCAGAGAGGGCTTGTGCTTCCGCCCAAGGTTGCGCCCTACCAAGTAGTTATAGTACCCATTGCCGCTAAAAAAGCTGGAGTTTTGGAAATTTGCGCAAAAGTCAAGCAATTATTGGAGAGCGCGGGCGTGCGCGTTATATTGGACGAAACGGATAACAGCCCCGGTTGGAAATTCAACGAGTGGGAGATGAAGGGCGTGCCCTTGCGCATAGAATTGGGCCCCCGCGACATAGAAGCGGGCAACGCGCTTATTTTCCGCCGCGATACGCTTGAAAAAACCGAATATAAACTTGAAAACATAGTACACGAGGTGCAAACGCTTTTAAAAACAGTGCAAAGCGATATGCTGGAAGCGGCAAGAGTGCGCAGGGACGGCAAAATTGTTTATGCAAACGATATGCGCGGCATTTTGCAGGGGGTCGAAAGCGGCAACTTTGTTAAAGCAGGTTGGTGCGGCTGCCGCGGCTGCGAGGATAAAATCAAAGCGGAAACCGCCGCAACGGCAAGAGTATATGCAGAGGACGAAACAAGCGAAAAATGCGCGGTATGCGGAAAAAATGCCAAACATACCGTTATTTTTGCCAGAGCGTATTAATCGGAGATAGATAAAACGGTAAAATAGGTTGACGCTCTTACTAAAATATTAAAATAATAATTTGCATTAAAAAAGAACAGCGCTTTTGGTACGCTGTTCCTTTTTTATTATTTTAAATATTTTTTCAAGTTTTCGGCGCGGTCCAATCTTTCCCAGCTTAAACCGGGTTTGCCGAAGTGCCCGTACGCCGCCGTTTGCGAATAAACGGGAGCAAGCAATCCCAAAGTCTGTATAATGGAATAGGGGCGCAAATCAAATTCTTTTACTATTATATCGGCAATTTCTCCGTCGCTCAATTTGCCCGTTTTAAAAGTGTCAACAAAAACCGAAACGGGCTGCGCAACGCCTATGGCGTATGCAAGCTGTAATTCAACTTCGTCGCAAATTCCGCTTGCAACCAAATTTTTGCAAATGTATCTTGCCATATAAGCCGCCGAACGGTCTACCTTGGTTGCGTCTTTGCCTGAAAAAGCGCCGCCCCCGTGCGCGCATCTTCCGCCGTAGGTATCAACTATAATTTTTCTGCCCGTAAGTCCGCTGTCGCCTTCAGGTCCGCCTATTTCAAATCTTCCCGTGGGATTAATTAAAAATTTTGTGTTGCCGTCTAAAAGTTCCTGCGGCACGGTTTGCAGAATAACGTATTTAATAATATCTTCTTTAAGTTTTTCCTGCGTTACTTTGGTGTTGTGCTGTGCGGAAACAACAACGGTGTCTATGCGCTTGGGCGTTTTGTCTTGGTATTCAACAGTAACCTGCGTTTTTCCGTCAGGGCGGAGGTAGGGCAGAAGTCCAGTTTTTCTTACTTCGGCAAGTTTTATTGCCAGCTTGTGCGAAAGCGCTATGGGCAGCGGCATCAGTTCTTCGGTTTCTCTGCAAGCATAGCCGAACATCATACCTTGGTCGCCTGCGCCGAAACTTTCGCGCACGTCTTCGCCGCTTCGGTCAACGCCCATAGCTATATCCGGACTTTGGCGGTGTATCGCAACGTCTATTTTGCACTTGTCAAACGCAAAAGACCCGTGCATATAGCCTATTTTCCGTATTACGTTTCTTGCGGTTTGTTCGTAATCTACGTTTGCAAAAGTAGTTACTTCGCCCATTATAAGCAGTCTGTCGTATGCAGCGCAACATTCCACCGCGCACCTTGCAGATTTGTCTGTTTTTAAAATTTCGTCAACTATCGCGTCTGAAATCTGGTCGCACAGTTTATCGGGATGTCCTTCGGTAACGCTTTCGCTTGTAAAAAACTTTTTCATTTTAAATCCTCATAGTAAAAAATAAACCCCGCATAACCGCAGGGTAATAATTTTAAATATTTTCCCATCGGTTCGGCGTTAGCACCTTGCTTTGCAGGTTGCTGTGTGGTCGCAGGGCCGTTCCCTCGCACACTCTATATAGGTTTGATTTTATAATATCACTGTTTTTAAAATATGTCAAACAAAACTTGCATTTGCACGGCTATTTTATTATAATAACGATATGAAGTGTATACAGTGCCCCGTTGCCTGCAAAGCGGACCGTCCCAAGGTTTCCGGCGCTTGCGGTGCGGACGCAATTAAAATAGCCAAATATTATTTACATCCGTATGAAGAACCGCCCGTATCTTTTAAAAACGGAAGCGGCTGCATATTCTTTTGCGGCTGTTCGTTAAAGTGCGCTTTTTGCCAAAATTACGAACTTTCGCGCGGCAGCCGCGGAAAAATTATAAGCGTAAGCGAGCTTGCCGATATATTCAAAAAACTTGAAGATATGGGCGCGGAGAATATAAATTTGGTAAATCCGACTCATTATTTAAATGATATTGCGGGGGCAATGGCAATTTACCGCCCTAAAATTCCCGTTGTTTACAATACTCACGGTTACGAAACTTTAAAAGCTTTGAGTATTGCCGATACGTTTACCGACATATATCTTACCGATTTAAAATTTACGGACAGTGCGCTTGCCAAACGCTATACTGCGCGCGCCGATTATGCCGAATACGCACTTCCGGCAGTTAAGTTTATGGCGCAGAAAAAGTATTCCGAACGCGCCGACGGCAAAATGCTTTCAGGCTGTATTGTCCGTCATCTGATACTGCCGCTTGCCGTTTACGATACTCTGGAAGTTATAAAATTCGTTAAAAATCTTCCGCAGAGCGTAAGGTTTTCGCTTATGAGCCAATATACGCCGTTCGGCGATATAGAAAAGTTAGGCGAACTTAAAAGGCGTATAACCCGCCGCGAGTACGAAAAAGCCGTTGCCGCAGCGGAAGAAGCAGGGCTTAAAAACGTGTTTTTACAGGATTATGACAGCGCGGAAGAAAGCTACATACCCGAATGGGATTTTTAAATTATGTTAGTAACTGTTGAAAACGTAACGTTCGGTTACGGCGACAATTTAATATTGGACAACGTGAATTTCAGCGTAAACGAAGGCGAGCGGATAGGGCTTATAGGCGCTAACGGCGAAGGCAAAACCACGCTTATTCGGCTTATAGTAGGGGGTCTATTACCCGATAGCGGTAAAATAATACGCAAAAACGGCGCAAAAACAGGCTATTTGGAACAGAGCGGCGGCTATGAAAGCGGCAATACCGTTTATGAAGAAATGCTTGCCGTATTTAAAGAAGATTTGGCGGCGATAGCAAAAATTTCCGCTCTTTCCGAAAAACTTGCAAACGCCGAATACGGCAGCGCAGAGTATAAAGCGGCGGCATCCGCAATGGAGAGCGTGCAAAGCTATATTGCCTCGCGCGACTGCTACAATACCGAAGTAAAAATTAAAACTGTCTTAAACGGAATGGGCTTTTCCGGCAAATACAATCAAGTTGTGGATACAATGAGCGGCGGCGAAAAAACGCGTTTGAAACTTGCAAGGCTTTTGCTTGAACAGCCCGACTTGCTTATTTTAGACGAACCTACCAACCATTTGGACGTTTCAACGCTGTTTTGGCTGGAAGACTATCTTTCTACGTTTAAAGGTGCAATTTTAACAGTTTCGCACGATAGGTATTTTTTAGATAAAATATGCAAAAGGATACTCGAAACGGAAAATAAAAAGATTTTATCGTTTACGGGCAATTACACAAAATATAAAATTTTAAAAGCGGAACTTAATGCAAGGCAGTTGAAAGAATACGAAGCCCAGCAGGAGGAACGCGCAAGACTGCAGGATTATGTAGACAGAAACATAGTGCGCGCAACAACTGCAAAATCCGCTCTTTCACGTGTTAATAAGCTTGAACGAATGGAAATTTTAGATAAACCTTACGTTCCGCCCAAGGCGCCGCAGTTTGACTTCGGATTTGAAATAACGTCTTACGACAACGTGCTTAAAATTAAAGATTTAAACCTTGAAATAGGCGGTAAAACGCTTATATACGGGGGGGAACTTGAAATTCGCAGAGGAGAGCGCGTTGCCGTAGTTGGCGAAAACGGCACAGGCAAAACAACGCTTTTAAAGTGTATTTTAAGCGGCAATAATAAAAATACAGAGCTTGGTCGGTTTGTAAAACTTGCTTATTACGACCAAGAAGGCGAAAATTTAAACGGTTCCAACACAGTGCTTTCCGAACTTTGGGAGCGGCATACGGGACTTACGCAAACCGAAGTTAGGGCTGTGCTCGCCCGCGCCGGACTGTATGAAGAAGATATGCATAAATCCGTTGCTTCGCTGTCGGGAGGGGAGCGCGCCAAGCTTGCGCTATGCGTTTTGGAATGCGAACGCGGAAACGTTCTTCTTTTGGACGAACCTACAAATCATCTTGATTTACCCGCGCGCGAAAGCCTTGAAAACGCGCTTAAAAAATTCGAAGGCACGCTTATTTTCGTATCTCACGACAGGTATTTCCTGTCCGCGCTTGCCGGTAAGGTTGCGGAAATCGAAGATAAAAAGCTTAATATATACCAAGGCGGCTACGGTTTTTATACCGAGCAAAAGGCAAAACGCAGCGAAGAAAAGCTTTTAAAAGAGCGCGAAGCGGAACAGTTAAAGCGGCAGCAAACGGAAAATTCGGCGTACCGTTCAAAAAAGGAACGTGCGGAAGAAGCGCGTAAAAAAGAGCTTATAAAGCGCATAGAGGCGGACATATGCTTTAACGAAGCCGAAGAATTGCGGCTTTCAGAGCAGCTTTCCAATCCCGAAGTCGCTTCGGACTACGTTAAAGTGCGCGAAATTACAGAGCAGCTGCGGCTTATAAAAAATAAGCTTGACGTACTTTACAAAGAGTATGAAAACGTGCTATAATGCATACGGTGATTATATGGATAAAGAACAGTTAAACGAAGATACGGAAAAGCAAACCGAAGAAAAACAGGTTGTCCGTCATACCATAACCGCCGAAGAAACGTTTACGCTTGCAAAAGACGTTTTCGATTTGCGCTGTTTTATAAAAAACGTTTACAGCAACCGCGCCGTAATTGCGCGCAGGTTAAACGTTTTAACGCTTTCCTTAAGCACGGCTTTCACTTTGCTGTATGCGGCGTACGTAATTTTTACAGCGCTCACAAGCAAGCTTAATATAAAGCTTGAAATAGTTTTGTATTCACTTTTGGGCGTGTACGCGCTGCTGTTTACGGTGCTGTTAATTATTACCGCGTGCAGCGTCCGCGCAAAAACAAAAAATTTGCGCGCTATTAAACGCGTGCTGGCGGTTTTTAAAATTTTGGTCAGACTGTCTTCCATAGCAATTTCAATAGCCGCCATAGTTCTGTCAACCGTAGGCGGAGAGCTGGAAGCTTCGGGAATGGCTTTAAACGTTGTAATAATCGTGTTTTCGATTATTATGCTGGTTATTCAAATTATTCCGCTGCTGTTCGGCGGATTGGGTAAAATGGCGCGTTGGCTGCTATCTCCCGTAAAAACAAAATACCGTTTTGCAACGGTAGCGTTGGAGTGGTACGAACTTGCCGTTTCCGGTTCGGATATGGGCAGCGTAAAAAAGGTTTCAAGCCGTTATTTTGAAGATATAGGGGCGTTAATCGATAATTATTTAGTACCTTCGCTGGGTAAAAAATATATAAACACAATTAAGTCCGCCGCTCTTTTAAACGTTGTAAACCGCGCGGACGAGGGCGACAGACCAGTGCTTGAAGGGGTTTTGAAAAATTTGTTCAATTATGCAACCGAACGCGGCTACGTTACTTTTGACCCCTGTAAGGATTTGAATTTTCAAGGCAGCGTGGAGGAGGAAGTAAAACCGCCTAAACCCACAATGAAAGGCAGGCTTTTGAAAATGGGACAGAAAATAGGTAAATCTATGCTTGACAAGTACATTACGGGCAGCACTAACGACGATAAAAAATAATAAAAGCAAAAGCGTAAAACAGCGCCGCCCTGCACGGGCGGCGCTGTTTTTTAAAATTATTTTAAAATTCCAAAGTTTTTTCTATATAGCATTCAAGCTCGTCAATCTTAATGCGAATCTGCTTCATACTGTCTCTGTCGCGCACCGTAACCGAATTGTCTTCAAGCGTGTCAAAGTCAACCGTAATGCAAACAGGCGTTCCTATTTCGTCTTGACGGCGGTAACGTTTGCCTATGGAGCCCGTTACGTCGTAAGTTACGGAAAACTTTTTTGCAAGCGCTTTGTAAACTTTGTCGGCTTTATCGCTAAGCCCTTTCTGCAAAGGTAAAACAGCCGCTTTATAGGGAGCAAGAAAAGGATGCAGGTGCAAAACAGTTCTCACGTCGTTCTTTTCCGCGTCCAAAACTTCTTCGTCGTACGCGTCGGTTAAAAACGCAAGCAGCATTCTTTCAACGCCTACCGAAGGCTCTATTACGTACGGCACGTATTTTTCGTTTGTAACGGGGTCGGTGTACTCCATATTTTCGCCGCTTTCGGTTTGATGCTGTTTTAAATCATAATCTGTTCTGTCGGCAATGCCCCACAGTTCGCCTCTGCCGTGAGCAAATTCGTATTCGAAGTCGGTAGTAGCCTTGGAATAAAACGCAAGTTCCTCTTTGTCGTGGTCGCGCGTTGTAAGATTTTCTTCTTTAAGCCCAAGGCTAAGCAAAAAGTTTTTGCAGTAATCTTTCCAATATCCAAACCACTCCAAATCCGTTCCGGGTTTGCAGAAAAATTCAAGTTCCATCTGTTCGAATTCTCTTACGCGGAAAATAAAGTTTCCGGGGGTAATTTCGTTGCGGAACGATTTTCCTATCTGACCTATCCCGAACGGTACGCGCATACGCGCCGAGCGCTGAACGTTTTTAAAATTTACAAATATTCCCTGCGCCGTTTCAGGGCGTAGATACACGGTGTTTACACTGTCTTCCGTTACGCCCTGAAAAGTTTTAAACATAAGGTTAAATTTTCTTATAGGCGTAAAATCGCTTTTGCCGCAAACAGGGCAAACAATTTTCTTTTCGGTTATAAACGCTTCCAACGCGTCGTTATCCATAGCCTCTACTTTCAAATCAAGGTTATGTTTGCCGCAATATCCTTCTACAAGATTGTCCGCGCGGTGTCTTGCTTTGCAGTTTTTGCAATCCATCAAAGGGTCTGAAAATCCGCCCAGATGTCCCGAAGCCTTCCAAGTGCGCGTATTCATTAAAATAGCGCAGTCCAATCCCGTGTTAAACGTGTTTTCCTGCACAAACTTTTTCCACCAGGCTTTTTTTACGTTGTTTTTAAGTTCCGCGCCCAACGGACCGAAGTCCCAGGTGTTTGCAAGTCCTCCGTAAATTTCGCTTCCGGGAAAAATGAAACCTCTGTTTTTGCAAAGCGCAACAAGCTTTTCCTGCGTTACCGTTCTTTTTTTCTTTTCCATAGAATTATTGCTCCTTCTCCGCACTTGGTAATAATGCGGTCAATACAGTAATTTTAATTTAAAACGTTTTTATAGTCAAGTAAATGCAAAGTTAAAAAATTTTGAAAATCCGTTTTAAACGATATACAAATTTTTGCTTTTATGTTACAATAAATAAAAAATATACAAAGGTGGTAAACAATGCTTTCAGACATCGAAATAGCCGAAAGTTGCAAAATGCAGGATATACGCAAAATTGCGGAAAAGCTGAACTTAAAAGAGGACGATTTGGAGCTGTACGGCAAGTACAAAGCCAAAATCGACCTTAAAAAGGTTGCTCCCAATTCAAAACTGATACTTGTAACCGCCATAAATCCCACGGCGAGCGGAGAAGGCAAAACAACCGTTTCCATAGGTCTTGCCGACGGCATACAAAAACTCGGCAAAAAAGTTTGCCTTGCGTTAAGAGAACCCTCGCTCGGTCCCGTTTTCGGCATTAAAGGCGGAGCGGCAGGCGGCGGCTACGCGCAGGTTGTGCCTATGGCAGATATAAATTTGCATTTCACGGGCGATTTGCACGCAATTACCGCGGCAAACAATTTGCTTTGCGCAATGATAGACAACCATATTCTCCGCGGTAATCAGCTTAAAATAAAACAGGTTTATTTCCGCCGCTGTATGGATATGAACGACCGCGCTTTAAGAAACATAACGTTGCATAGTTCTGCCGGCAATATGAAAGGCTGCCAAAGCTACGACAGGGAAGAAGGTTTTGAAATTACCGCCGCAAGCGAAGTTATGGCGGTTTTATGCCTTGCAACCGACTTAAAGGATTTAAAAAGAAGAATTGGGGAGATTGTGGTAGGCGTAGACGAAGACGGCGGTTTTGTACGCGCAAAACAGCTTAAAGCCGACGGCGCTATGACAACGCTTTTAAAAGACGCAATAAAACCCAATCTTGTGCAAACGTTGGAAGGCACCCCCGCAATAGTTCACGGCGGACCGTTTGCAAACATTGCGCACGGCTGCAATTCTATTAGGGCAACTTATACGGCGATGACGCTTTCCGACTACACTGTAACCGAAGCGGGCTTCGGCGCAGACCTCGGCGCGGAGAAGTTTTTGGACACAAAATGTAGAATAGCGAATATCCAGCCTGACTGCGTTGTTGTAGTTGCAACTGTAAAAGCGTTAAAACTGCACGGCGGCGCCGACAAAGCCGAACTTTGCAAAGAAGATTTAACTGCGCTTAAAGCAGGGCTTCCCAATCTTTTAAAGCACGTAGAAAATATGAAAAACGTATATAAAAAGCCCGTGGTTGTAGCAATGAACAGATTTGCAACCGATACAAAAGCGGAAATAGACGCGGTGCTTAACGCGTGTGCGGAATCGGGCGCAAACGCAGTATTTACAGACGTGTTCTTAAAAGGCGGCGACGGCGGCGTAGAGCTTGCAAAAGCCGTGCTTAAAGAGTGCGAAAAACATTCCGAACTGCATTATTCGTATAATTTAAACGACGGAATAATTAAAAAAATAGAAGACATTGTAAAAAATATATACGGCGGCGACGGCGCTGACTTTTCGGAAGATGCGCTTGCAAAAATTAAAAATATAGAAAGCCGCGGAATATGCGGTTTGCCTGTAATTATTGCAAAAACTCAGTATTCGCTTTCGGACGATGCAAAAAAACTTGCCGCGCCCAAGGGCTTTAAAATTTACGTGCGCGATATAATTTACAAGGGCGGCGCCGGCTTTATAGTTGCCGTTGCGGGCGAGATTATGTTAATGCCAGGTCTTTCCAAAGTTCCCTGCGCAGAACATATAGATATAAACGAAGACGGCGTTATTACGGGATTGTCGTAATTAAGTATAGAAAAGAACCTTGAAAAAGCGGTATATCGGTATGAAAAAGCCGCCGTGCAAGGGGATAAAAAAGCAAAGGAACATTTAAACAAATACTTTAATATTCAATAAAAGGTTTTCAAAAAATATGAAACTTCCCGAAGCGGCAAATTTTATAGAACAGATAATAAACGAAGAATTGGAAGCGGGCAAATTCGAAAGCCGCGGCAACAAACTGCAGGTGCGTTTCCCTCCCGAACCCAACGGCTATCCGCACATAGGGCACGTAAAAGCTATGTGCATAAATTTCGGGGTTAAGGAAAAGTACGGCGCAAAACTTAACTTGCGTATGGACGACACAAACCCTGCAAAAGAGGATTACGAATACGTAAATTCCATAATAGACGCAATTAAATGGCTTGGTTTTGAATACGATAAGCTTGTTTTTGCTTCTGATTATTACGACAGGCTTTACGAAATTGCGGAAAAATACATTAAAGACGGCGTTGCATACGTTTGCGATTTATCGGCTGCGGAAATAACTGCAACGCGCGGAACTTTAACCGAAGCCGGCACGCCCTCCCCGTACAGGGAAAGAAGCGCGGAAGAAAATTTAAAACTTTTCCGCGAAATGAAAGCGGGAGTATATCCCGACGGCGCAAAAGTATTAAGGGCAAAAATAGATATGTCGTCGCCCAATTTAAATATGCGCGACCCCGTAATATACAGAATTGCTCACGTAACGCACTACCGCACGGGTGATAAATGGTGCATTTACCCTATGTATGACTTTGCGCACCCCGTATCCGACGCGATAGAGGGAATAACTCACTCGCTTTGCTCGCTCGAATTCGAAAATCACCGCCCGCTTTATAATTGGTTTGTGGAAAAAGCTGGTTTTCCCGAACCCCGTCCCCGTCAGATAGAGTTTGCGCGGCTTAATATTTCAAATACGCTTATGTCTAAGAGGTATTTGAAAAAGCTTGTGGACGAAGGCGTTGTGCGCGGTTGGGACGACCCCAGAATGCCTACTATCGCCGGTATTAAAAACCGCGGCGTGCCGCCCGAAGCGCTTAAAAAATTCTGCGCCGACGTGGGCGTTGCCAAGGCTTATTCGGTTGTAAATCAAGCTCAGTTAGACAGCTGCATACGCGACGAGCTCAACGCCGATGCAGAACGCGCAATGGCGGTTATTAATCCGTTAAAGCTTACAATAACCAATTACTCCGGCGAAGAAGAACTTTTATTTGATAAAAACCCCGCAAAAGAAAACTGCGGAGTGCGCAACATAAAGTTTACGGGCAGCGTGTATATAGATAAAGACGACTTTTCGCTTAATCCGCCGCCTAAGTACAAAAGATTGCAAAAGGGCGGCACGGTGCGCTTAAAGGGCGCGTATATAGTTAGGTGCGACGAAGTTAAGCTTGATAAAAACGGCGAGGCGGAAGAACTTTTATGTACGTATTTCCCCGAAACTCGCAGCGGAAGCACTGCCGAAAGTCAAATTAAAGCTAAAGGCGTTATCCAATGGGTAGACGCAAAATACGGCGTTGACGCGGAGTTCAGACAGTACGAATCTCTTTTAACCGACGAAAAATACCCCGACCAAGATTATGCCGAGCGCATTAATTACAACAGTGAAAAATGTTTTAAGGGAAAGGCTGAACCGTATTTGTATGAGAGCGAAAACGGCAAAGCGTTTCAGCTTATGCGCACGGGATATTATAAAAAAAGCCAAGACGGCGGTTTGCTGCTTTCGGAAATAGTGTCGTTAAAAGATAACTTTAATAAATAAAAAAAACGCCGCGCGGAAAAATTTTTCGCGCGGCGCCTGAATTGCAGGCTTTTCCGCCCGCAAAAGCAAGGTATTTAAATTAAAACTTAATTAAACCTTCTCGGAATAGCTTTCGCAGCAGGTGCAATCAACCTTGCCGCAAGAACAGCCTACCTTAATATGGTCAAGCGTGCAGTTGCAGCCGGCGTGATTGTACTTGCAGGTAGATACGTCGCAAGCTATATCGTTGTTAACGTTTTCCATACAATACCCTCCGAAAGTAATTTTGCGCAAAAGTCTGCTATTTATTCAAAGCTATTGACAAAACCGTATGTTAGCTATAAAATAAAAGAGTAAAAAATATAATGAAGGTGCGTAATGAAAGTTGTATTGTTGCAAGACGTAAAAGGACAGGGTAAAAAGGGAGAAGTCGTTGACGTTAACGAAGGTTACGCGCGCAATTTTCTTATAAAAAAGGGAATGGCGGAAGTTGCAACGGCAACAAAAATAAACGATATCAACCAAAAAAAAGCTGCTGCGGATTTTCATCATTCGGAAGAAGTTAAAGCCACGCGCGAACTTGCAAAAGAAATTAACGGTAAAAATTTTACGGTTAAAATAAAAGCCGGACAAGGCGGAAAAGTTTTCGGTTCAATTACGGGCGCAAACATTGCAGAAGCGTTGCAGGCGGCAGGTTATAAAGTAGATAAAAAGAAAGTTGCGCTTTCTTCGCCTATTAAAACGCTGGGAGAGTACGAAGTGGATTTAAAGCTTATGGAGAGCATTTCGGCAAAAATCCGCGTTACGGTAGAAGCGGAATAAATATTAAATTAAACGGCTCGGACAATTTTGTCCGAGCCGTTTTTATAATTTTAGGCTTTGTTAAATGCAGTCAGCAAATTAAAATTATCTGCCTCTGCCGCCACCGCCGCCGAAGCCTCCGCCGGAAAAACCGCCGCCGAAGCCGCCTCTGCCGCCCCCGTTAATCCCAGAGGAAGCAGGACGCGAAACCATATTTGAAGAAACGTTTCTCATAGTGCTTCTTAAAATGCTGTTTATAATATGGAATTCAATAACGGTGTTCAGCATAGAGCCTGTAGCCCACGCGGGCGGCTGCACCGTTAAATCGGCAAATTTTTCTTCCCATTTATCCGATACTCCCAAAACTTGGGCGTAAGGTAAAACGTGGTAGTAGAACTGCGGATTATCTTCAAGCATTTTTTCAAGCCTGTCTTTTTCGGCAAGCAGAATAAAATTTCTGAATCCCAAAATATCGTTTAGTTTGCGCGTGTATTCTTCGGTACGGTTAATAAGCGTAGAAGAAATTGCCGCTATCGCCGCGCTTGTAATACAAAGAAGAATTTTTGGTACAATTCCGATAATTGCGGAAGGTACCAAAAAAACGTAGGCAGCGCCTGCAATTATACTTACAGCCGCCATAATGCCCGCAATACCCGCAAGTTTGCTTTTTGCCGTTTTGTGTTTTCTTGTTATTATAGATTGCCCTATTAAAGAAACTACAATGCAGGGCACTACTGCAATAAACGCAATAGCGGTTAACAGCTTGCTTGAAATTCCGAAAAACGCCAAAATAAGCGGCGCAATTCCCAAAAGCACTCCGGCAAGAGCGGCAAAAACCAACGCCGCCGTTACGCTGCTTTTTTTGTAAAGTCCCTTTATTTTAGCCGTTGCCATAGCCGTAACTTTATCTACCGTGCGGTAAAAACTGTCTGCAAGGCTTTTTGTTTGTACAACTTCGCCGTTTGCAAAAAGACTGTAAAACATAGTTTTTTCGTAGTTTTCGGCGCTATCGGGCAGGTTTTGTACTACGCGTATCAAAGTAGGGTTGTTTTTGTCGTCAAGGTTAATTTTTAAATATCCCTTGTCTGCAAAATAATATATTAACGAAGTTATATCTTCATTGTCGATAACGCCGTCTATAAGCACGCCCATTAAAAGAGGGTCCATATGTTCGGGAGCTTCAAAATTGACAACGGGAGTAAGAGCCGTTTTGTTGAATATAAAAAGTTTTAAAATTACAGCTAACGCCAAAATCGCTAAACCGCCTATTACAAACCAATAAGGAGTAAAATTGAAATAGCTTTTAACGGCTCCGCTTTCAAAAGACAAGTCAAACGTAATTCCCTGATACTCGCCCAAAACTTCCGCATAAGCGCGCAAAATTGTTTTGCCGTCTTCGGTTTTTTCGTTATCGGTAAATTCGTATTTTGCGGTTGAGCCTGCGCGGCCCTTGTAACAAACTGCGCCTTTATAACCTTCCGGCGCCAACAGCGTTACGCTGCAATCTCTTAAAGTGCATTCCCAGCCCGTGCCTATGGGGTTTAACGGAAGCATACCCTTATTTACCGCGGAGTTGGTAATGTTATAGAAATATGTAATGCGGTAGCTTTCGCTTTTCCCCGTTTTATTACTGCTGTCGCCTATATCAACCGTAAGATAATTTGTATCTTCAAAATAAACGTCGTAAAATACGGGTTCGGTTTTTCCGTTTACAAGTTTTGCCACGTTGACGTTTCTTATTTCTATTCCGCCGTTAACGGGTATATCCCTTAAAAAACCCGTGCTTGCATATCCCTTGTAACTTATGGTTATATCTTCGGTTACCGCAATAGAGCAGTTTTTGTTTATGTCGTAAGTTACGTCGTAATGCGATACTTCGAATTTATACGCAGGGTCAGCGGCGGCGGAGGCGGCTGTATTGCCTTGCAAACTTGCCGCAATACCGCACAGCAACGCGGCGGCAACAGCCGCAATAAGCGCTATAATACTAAAATAAGGCGCTTTGTATTTTTTCATATTAACCTCTAAAAAGCCCCTTATATGCTTTTTTGTGCGCAAAGGGGCTTAAAATTATATTTTGTTAAAACTGAACTTTAACGTTTTGTCTTTCTTCGGGCGAATCAACCGTAAAATAAGCTGCTTTTTCCATATGCATACGCTTTGCAACAATAAATGCGGGGAAGCTTTCGCGCTTAACGTTTAATTCGCGTGCGCAGGCGTTGGAATATTTTCTGGATTGCGAAAGTTCGCCTTCTATATTTTTAAGCTGATACTGCAAATCCAAAAAGTTTTGGTTTGCTTTTAAATCGGGATATTTTTCCATAACCAAATTAAAAGAGCGTATAGCCTGCGTCATAGCTTTATCCGCAACGGCTTTATCTTCCAAAGTTACTGCGTTTTGCGCCATATTGCGCGCTTCGGTAACTTTTAAAAGCGTATCTTTTTCGTGCGCGGCATATGCTTTTACCGTTTCAACAAGGTTGGGTATAAGGTCGAAACGCTTTTTCAAATAAACGTCTATCGTAGAAATAGCGTCTTCGTATTGGCTTTTAAGTCTTATAAGTTTGTTGTAGGTTGAAAAATACCAAATTAAAATAGCAAGCAAAATTACAACCACAACCGCGGCAACAATTCCGCCGATAGCGGCGCCGCTGAGAGCAAGTAAATTCATAATATAAACTCCTTAAATTTAAATCTTTTTAATTTCCGCCAGCGCGCTCTTTAAAAACGCTTCGGCAGTGCTGTCTTTGCGCACGGCGTTCAAAGCTTCTTCAAAAGAGAACCATTTAACTTCTTCAATTTCGTTTTCGTCAAGTACGGGGTCGCCGTCCTCTGCAACCAAAATAAAATTGAGCATAAGTATGTCTTTGGGTTCGTGATACCTTGACGACATATATTTGAATTTAACGGTGTTAAGTTTGGTTTCCTCTTTAAATTCGCGAGTTACCGCTTTTTCTGCGGTTTCGCCTTTTTTAACGTAACCGGCAAACAGAATATAATCGTCTTGGTCAACGTGTTTTGCAAGTAAAATTTTATCTTTTGCACGGTTGGTTACAACCATACATACGGCTGTGGGAAATTGCGCAAAGCGGAACTTTCCGCAGTTTTTGCAATAGGGTACCAAGCCTTCGCCGCTTGCGAACATTAAAGTAGTTTTTTCTCCGCACTCAGTACAAAACATATAATCCCTCCTAATCATTTAATTATTCTAACGTTTATATTATATATTATTGCTTTGCAATTTTCAATACATTCGCGCAATTTTCATAAAAATATTGACTTAGTTTTCACATTCCTATATAATAATAGTATTATAAATAAGGAAAACCGACGGCTGAATTTGTTTTAGCTGTTGTTAATAAAATATAAATGAATAAAATTACATACGAAAGGGCAAAAATTTATCTTACAGAACGCGGACAGGAACATCTTTTAAAATATTATAAAGAGCTTTCCAAAGAAGAACGCGATTTGCTTTTAAGCGACATAGAATCGGTCAATTTCAATATATTAAAAAACATAAACGCCAAACCGCATAAACCGCGCGGGAAGATAACGCCGCTTACAAGCGCCGTATCGGTGGAAGCTATCCGCCGCCGCCGTATTCAATTCGAAGCGGTTGGTTTAAATATTTTGTCGGAAGGAAAAGTTGCTGCGGTGCTGCTTGCGGGCGGTCAGGGCTCGCGTTTGGGTTTCGACGGACCCAAGGGCACGTTTAATATAGGCGTAAGCAGAGAACTTTCTATTTTCGAACAGCAAATGGATAACATACGCGCTGTAACGTCGCTTTCAGGCAGATGTTTTCCGCTGTTTATAATGACAAGTAGCGTAAACAACGCGGATACGGTTAAATTTTTTGAAAATCACAATTATTTCGGCTATCCGCGCGACAGAGTATATTTTTACGTTCAAGACGTTGCTCCCACTTGCGACTTTAACGGCAAGGTTTTTTTAGACAGCAAGTGCCGCGTATCGCTTGCGCCAAACGGCAACGGAGGTTGGTATTCTTCGCTTGTAAACAGCGGTTTGGGCAGAATATTGGAGCGCGAAGGAATAGAGTGGCTTAACGTTTACAGTGTAGACAACGTATTGCAAAAAATTTGCGACCCGGTGTTTATTGGCGCTACGGTGCTTACGCGCTGCCGCTGCGGTGCAAAAGTGGTTAAAAAAGTATCTCCCGAAGAAAAAGTAGGCGTTTTATGCCTTGAAAACGGCAGACCGGCTATTATGGAATACTTTGAAATGCCCGACGAGTTAAAATATAAAACCAAAAAGGGCGGGCTGGTGTACGGTTACGGAGTAACGCTTAACTATCTTTTTAACGTACACGATTTAAATTTAACGCTTAACGGCAGACTGCCGTATCATCTTGCCGAAAAGGCTATTGCTCATATGAGCAACGGAGAACGCGTAACGCCTTCAAAACCTTGCGGTTATAAGTTTGAAACGCTTGTTGTAGATATGGTAAATATGATGGGCAGCTGTTTGGCTTTTGAAGTGGAAAGAGAGTGCGAGTTTGCTCCCGTAAAAAACGCTACGGGCGCGGACAGCGTTGACAGCGCACGCGAACTTTTGCGTAAAAACGGCGTTCATCTTTAATTAATACTAGAAAATTTATTAAGGAAACATAAAATGAAAAAAATCTTGTGCATTTTAATTACCGTAACTGTTTTTGCCGCCGCTTTGTTTTGCGGCTGCGCGCAAAACGGCGCGTCTACGGTAGATGTTACGGTAAATAACAATTTCGCCGCAATGACCGACGAACAATGGCGCGATTATATGAACGGATTGTCCGAAACGGGCGATAACGCTGCAAAACGTCAGGCGGCAATAAGTCATTCGCTTATGAGCGGAGTTTCTATTTTAACGCGTTTCGAGTATCAAACCGCAGGCTACGTAAAGCAGACTTCAATAGGCGCTTGGGGCGGAAGCGGACTCAAAAAAATAGGCACGCAAGCTTATCACTTGATTTTTTGCGGCGCAGGAGTAATTGTTGAACTTGATAAAACCACGGGCGACGCGTATGTTGTAACAAACTGCCACGTTGTTTACGACGATTCGTCTGCAACAAAGATAGCCGACGAGGTATTTCTTTACCTTTACGGCGGCGACACCGACGGCGAAAATTACGAAGTGGGCGCAAAATATTGCTCATACGGCGGAAAAACCGTTTATAACGCTAACGGCGACGCGCTTGTGGATTATGATTTAATGGGCATAACCGAAGGCGAAGGAAACGCAGAATACAGCGTTTACAAACAGTTTTGCATACCTGCGCAAGTGGTGGGCGCTTCGGTTAAATACGATATTGCGCTACTGAAAATTACGGCGAGCGATGCGCTTAAAAACGGTTCCGCGGCGGTAGCTTCGTTTGCGGAAAGCGACGACGTGTATGCAGGTCAGCCCGTATATGCGGTGGGAAATCCAGAAGGCGACGGAATGTCGGTTACCTCCGGCGTAATAAGCAAAGAAAGCGAAATTATAGAATTAGGGTTATCGGAAGTTAACAAAGAAGACGTTGATTTTTACCGTGTTATCCGTACGGACGCGGCTATAAACGGCGGTAACTCCGGAGGCGGAATGTATAACGACAACGGCGAACTTGTAGGCATTATAAATTCCAAAAGCGTAAGCGAAGAAATAGACAATATGGGATTTGCGCTTCCCGGCAGCAACGTTAAAAGACTTTGGCCTATTATGAAGGAAGTGTACGAAAGCGGAAATTCATATTTTTCGCTGTCCGACCCTTACGTTAAACGCGCCGTGTTCCCTGCCGAGTATAGGGTTGTCGCTTCGTCTTCGCGGCTTGAAAACGGATATGCCATTATAAATCAAACAATAGCCGTAACAAAAAGCGTTAACGGATTTGAATCGGGCGACGTTTTAAAGAAAATTAAAATTACCGATTCAAGCGGAAAGGTTATAGAAGAAAAAAATATTACGCGCACCTATAATATAGAAGATACGCTGCTTTCGGCGAGAGAAGGTTATACGGTTTCGTTTACGGTAGACAGGCAAAACGTTTTAACCCAAGTAGAATATACGGCAAGTTTAAAAAGAGTTTAATTTATATAAAAATAAAGCGGAGCGCCCGAATTTCGGCGCTCCGCTTTATTTTTTGCATAAAACTATTTTTCTATTTTATTAATATCAAACGGCGTTACTTGATATACGTAGTAATTAAGCCAGTTTATGTAAAACAAATTGGCGGTAGAAGACCAGTTCATTTTAACTTCGCTGTGATTTTTATCTGTAAAATAATTTACGGGCGGTTTAATATCCAAACCCCTGGCAACGTCGCGTTCGTATTCGTTTTTAAGCGTTTCTCTGTCGTATTCCATATGCCCCGTAACAAACACCTGTCTGTTGTCAACGCTTTTAATAACGGAAGCTCCTGCGCGTTTGGAATAGGCTAATATTTTAAGCTTGTCTATATGCAGAATATCTTTGGCGTAAATAACCGTATGACGGGAGTGCGGCATATGGAATTCGTCCGAAATTCCGCGCATAAGCGGTTCTATAACGCCGTCGCGCACGCGTTGGTGCGCAAAAATTCCAAAACATTTTTCTTTTAAATTATGTTTTTTTATTCCGTAAAAATGATACAGCGCCGCCTGTGCGCCCCAACAGATAAACAGCGTAGAAGTAACGTTGCTCTTTGTCCAATTTAAAATTTCTTCAAGCTCTTTCCAATACGCAACTTTTTCAAACGGCATATTTTCAACGGGTGCGCCCGTTATTATCATACCGTCGAATTTCCGTGATTTAACTTCTGTAAAAGTTTTGTAAAACTTGTCCAAATGCCCCTTGTCAACGTGGGTTGCGTTATAAGACGAGGTTTTAATAAGCGTTATGTTAACTTGCAGAGGCGAGTTTGATAAAAGCCGCATAAACTGTGTTTCGGTAGTTTCTTTTGTTGGCATCAAATTCAAAATGGCAATCTCTATCGGGCGTATTTCCTGTGTGCAGGCGCGCTCTCTGTCCATTACGAATATGCGTTCTCCCGTTAAAATTTTAAATGCGGGTATGTCCTTGTCTATAACTATGGGCATCGGTTTACAATCCTTTTAAAATAAAATTAAAATCAAACTTTTTCAAGCGCCTGCGCAAGGTCTTCAATAATATCTTCGGCGTTCTCTATACCAACGGAAAGCCTTATAAGATTATGCGGAACGCCCGCGGCTTTTAAATCCGATTCCGAAAGCTGCCTGTGAGTGGTGGAAGCAGGATGCAAAACGCAGCTTCTAACGTCCGCTACGTGCGTTTCCTGTGTTATAAGATTTAAAGCTTCCATAAACGCGGCGCATTTATCAACGCTTCCCTTAATTCCGAAGCTCATCATACCGCCCTGACCGTTGGGCATATATTTTTGCGCAAGTTTATGATAGCGGTTGTTTTTAAGCGAAGGATGGTTTATCCATTCGATTTTGGGGTGCTCTGATAAAAATTTTGCAATTTTTTCGGCGTTTTTACTGTGGCGTTCCATTCTGAGAGCAAGCGTATCGCAGCCTATAAAAGATATAAACGCGTTTTGCGGACTCATAATCGCGCCCATATCGCGTATCATCTGTGCGCGGCACTTTGTTCCGAAAGCCACGGGCAAATCCGCGTAAACCAAGCCGTGATAGCTTTCGTCAGGTTTATTAAAAGATTGATACCGCGCATTGTTTTTAAAATTGAAATTTCCCAAATCGACAATAACGCCGCCTAAAGCCGCCGCGTGTCCGTCAAGATATTTTGTTGACGAATGAATAACCAAATGTGCGCCGAACTCCTTGGGGCGGCAAAGCGCGGGGGTTGCAAGCGTGTTGTCAACTGCAAACAAAACGTTATGTTTTTTTGCTATTCCTGCAATTTTATCAAAATCCAAAACAACAATCGCAGGGTTTGCAACCGTTTCGGTAAAAATCATTTTTGTATTGCCGTCAATAAGTTTTTCAATTTCCTCGGCAGGTGCGTCAGGGTTGAAAAATCTGCACTCTATTCCTAATTTCGGCAGGGTAATTGCAAATAGATTATATGTTCCGCCGTATATTGCGGAAGAAGAGACTATGTTGTCGCCGGCTCCTGCAACAGTAAATACCGCCAAAGTGGTGGCGGACATTCCCGAAGCGCAGCCTATTGCGCAAACGCCGTTTTCCAAAGCCGCAACTTTGCCCTCAAAAGCCGCAACGGTGGGGTTTGAAAGTCTGGAATAAAAATATCCGTCGCTTTTCAAATCAAACAAATCCGCCATATCTTTGGTTTTTTCGTAGTAGTAAGTGGTGGATTGGTATATAGGCGGAATACGAGATTCGCCCGTTTTGGGCGTGTAGCCTGCCTGCACGCAAAGAGTATCAAGCTTGTAATTTTTCATAATATATCCTCTCTTTGTAAAATTAATTATTATATTCTTTAAGCTGCCGTTCTAGCGCGCGCTTTTGGTCGCGTTCGGCAACGGTGCGTTTTTTATCGTAATTCTGTTTGCCCTTGCAAAGCGCAATTTCCGCTTTTACAAGACTGCCCGAAAAATACAGCGAAAGCGGTATAAGAGTAAACCCTTTTTCGTTTATTTTTCCTGCAAGCCGGTCTAATTCCCTGCGGTGCATCAAAAGCTTTCTGTCGCGCTTGGAATCTTTTGTGGAAAACGCTCCAGCCTTGTCGTAAACGGGAATATGCAGGTTTTTAAGCGTAAGTTCCCCGCCGCGCAGCAGGCAGAAGCTGTCTTTAAGGTTGCAGTTGCCTGACCTAAGCGCTTTTACTTCCGCGCCTTCCAAAACTATTCCCGCCTCAAATTTTTCAATTACGAAGTATTCGTACAAGGCGTATCTGTTGTACGCAATCTGTTTCATTTTCAACCTATATTTTAAACTTTTTTTAAGCGTTATGCAAGCATAAACAGCACTTTCATTCTGCCTAAATCGCAGTCGGCAACTTCTACTTTAACGCTGTCGCCCAATTTAAAGCTTTTGCGCGTGCCTTTAAGCATAAATTTTTCGGCAAAAAGCTCGTATCTGTCGTTCGGCAAATCTTCATACGGAACAAGCCCTTCAATTCCGTTTTCAAGTTCGCAGTAAACTCCGTGTTTGGTAACGCCCGAAACAACCGCGCCGTAAATTTCTCCCAAATGCTCCGACATATATGCAAGCTTATACAAATCGTCTACTTTTCTTTCGGCTTCGTCGGCAACGCGCTCTCTGTCGGAACAGTGCGCCGCGTATTCGCTTGCCGTATATAAAAGCTTTTGGGCAGCTTTTGCGTTGTTTTCCAAAACGCATTTAACTGCTCTGTGCACAAACAAATCCGGATAGCGGCGGATGGGAGAGGTAAAATGACAGTAACAGTCCGAAGCAAGTCCGAAGTGCCCTGCGTTTTCCTGAGAATACCTTGCCTTTTGCATTGTTCTCAGCATAACTTTATTTATTTGGGAATAGAACGGCTTGTCCTCGGCAAGCTTTAATATTTTTTGGAAATCGGCAGGGGAAGTATCGTCTGTTCCGCCGCTTGCGTTTACACCCAAATCCCGTAAAAACGAATAAAAGTTTTCAACTTTTTCCGCCGTAGGTTTTTCGTGAATACGGTAAAGACAGGCGGTTTTGTTTTTTAAAAGAAATTCCGCAACCGCTTCGTTAGCGGAAATCATAAACTGTTCTATAATTCTCTGCGATATTGTGCGTTCCGCCGTAGGAATAACAATTTCTCCGTTTTCGTCTACGTAAATATGCGCTTCTTTAACGTCTAAATTTACGGAACCGAGTTTTTCTCGGCGCTTTTCAAGTAAAGTGCAAAGTAATTGCATAGCGTTTACGGTTTGGTATAAATCGCCGTATTTGCGGCATATTACGGGGTCTTTTAAACAAATTGCCGTAATTTCGGGGTAAGAGGTTTTATACCGCGACCGTATTACGCTTTTAAAAATTCTGTAATTCTGCCGCTCGCCTAACGCGTTGAAAGTCATTTCGCAAGACATAGCGTATCTGTCTTCGCCTTCGTTCAAAGAACACGCGCCGTTTGACAGCGCTTTGGGCAGCATAGGTAAAACTCTGTCCGGAAAATACACGCTTGTTCCTCTGGCAAACGCTTCTCTGTCAAGTGCGGTATGCGGTTTAACGTATTCGCTTACGTCGGCTATATGCACGCCCAAAATATAGTTATCTCCGTCTTTTTCAAGCGAAATAGCGTCGTCTATGTCGCGCGTGTCCTCGCCGTCTATGGTAAATATAAGTTTGTTGCGCAAATCTTCGCGTCCGTTTAAATAAATATCTTTTTTACAAACGGCGTCGGCTTCCTGCAAAGTTTCTTCGGCAAACTCCGTTGAAAGATTAAAAGCTTTTATTATTGCCGTTTCCTCGCAGAATAACTCGCCGCTCTCGCCTAAAATTTCTGTAATTTTACCGTCAGGCGCCTTGCCTTTGGGATATTTTAAAATTTCGCAAACAACCTTGTCGCCGTCTTTTGCTCCGCCTAAGTTTACGCTGTTTACAAAAATATTTGGCTGTTTTAAATTGTCGGGAAATACTATGCCGTTGCGCCTTGAAATTTCAAGCGTTCCTATAATCCGTTTAAAACCGCGTTCGCATATCTTAATTATCTGAGCTTGATCGTCCGTGCCTTTTACGGGCAAAAATAAAACTTTATCGCCGTCGTAAGCGCCCATAAGCAAACTGCCGGGCACAAAAAAATCTTTTCCGAACCTGTTTTTATCATCCGGAATAATAAACGCAAAACCTTTATCGCTGCCCTGAACCGTGCCCGTAAATGCTTTAACGGGGGAGCGGCGGCTGCGGTTTTGCGATTGACGTAAATTTTTTGCGCGTTGATTGGGGCGGACCCTGCCGCGCGGACTTTTATTATAACTCATAAATTTGCTTCAAAAAAATAAGCGGCTTAAATCCTAAGCCGCCTGTGTATCTTAATTTAATTACGGAACCAACAACTGAACCACATAAACGATTATGGAGAGAACTGCGATAACCGCAAGTAAAATCCAAGACCATTTTTTAAGTTTGCTTTCTATCGAACGTCCTCTGTTTTTGCCGAAGAACGTTTCGCTTGAAGCAGTGATTCCCTGAATACCGTCGGAATTGCTCTTTTGCACCAAAACCACAATAATGGTTACAAGCGCCGCAAGAAAAATAAGAATAAGGCAGGTTATATCAAGCGTTAAGTACGCATACCACTGACCGTTGTTCATACCGGCCGCCATCATAGCGGTAATCATAATTTGTACCTCTTAAATAAATTTACTCAAAAAGTATATCACAGCAAATAACTTTTTTCAATCAAAAACGGGGGTGTTTTTTAAATTTTTTATGTTTTATTATCCGTATTTTCGTCGCTTGGCTCTTCGGTTCGGTCGGCTTGTTCGCATAAATCGGCAGCGTCTGCGTTTTTCCGCAGTAAAAAACAAGTTTTTCTTTCTCCGAATTTGTTAATTATAAATATCCCTGCGCAAACCAGCGCAAGCGCAAGCAAAGTAAAAACGCTTAAAAGCTGTTCGCTTTCTCCCAATATCGCCGCAGAAAAAGCCGCGCCGAAAAGCGGATTTGTGCTTTTAAATACTGCAACTTTAGAAACGGGATTGTATTTAAGCAAAAATCCCTGCAAAGTAAACGCGCAAGCCGATAAAAAAGCAAGGTACAAAAGCATAAAAGCGCCGCCCGTGCTAAAATGCGGAATTGTTCCGCCGAAACTTGCACCTATAATAATAAGAATAATTCCTCCGCCGAAAAACTGATATCCGCATAAGGCGGCAGTGTCTTCGTGTTTGGAAAAAACTTTAACAAATCCGGCGGCAATAGCAGACGAAAGCCCCGAAAAAATTACAAAGCCTTCTCCCAAAAGGGTAAATTCAAAAGAAAAATCTCCGCTTATATTCAGTAAAACAATTCCCCCAAAACCCAAAATACAGCCTAAAAATTTTATTATATTGAATTTTTCCGTACGGAATAAAAAGCACGCGGCGATAATTGTAAAAAACACTCCAAGTCCGTTTAAAACCGAAGCTTTAACGCCGTACGTATGCGCAACGCCTATATAAAAAAACGTGTACTGCAAAATTGTCTGAAACAGCGCAATTATAAGTATCCGCCATATATTACGGGGTTTAGGCATTAAAAATCTGCGTTTTGTTACCGAACCGAACAGTATAACGAGTATTCCTGCAAGCGTAAAGCGCACGCCTGCAAACAGCATTAAAGAGGGAGCGCTGTCGCGGTTTATTTCAAACAGCTTATAGCCTATTTTTACGCACGGAAAAGCGCTGCCCCATAAAATGCAGCAGAATATCGCGCATACGCACACAACCCAGGTTTTGGTAAAAAATTTTTGTTTGTCTTTAATAGGCATCAGTATTATTATATTTAAACTTTTAAAATTAAGCAAACAGCAGTCTTTCCCAAATATTCAGGATGGACTGCTGTTTTAAAAAAATTCGGTTTATTTAATTAACGATTTACCCGTCATTTCTTTTGGTATAGGCAAACCCATAACCTGCAAAAGAGTGGGGGCAAGGTCTGCCAAAACACCGTCTTCGCGTAAGTCCGCGTTTTTGTATTTTTCGGAAATAAGCACTACGGGTACGGGATTGGTCGTATGCGCCGTAAACGGAGAGCCGTCTTCCGAAAGCAGTTTGTCGGCGTTACCGTGGTCTGCGGTAAGCAGCGCCGCGCCGCCCAATTCCAAAATTTTATCTGTAACTTTTTTAACGCACTCGTCAACCGTGCCAACGGCATTTACCGCCGCAGAAATAACTCCGGTGTGACCTACCATATCGCAGTTGGCAAAGTTTAAAATCATAACGTCAAACTTGCCGCTGTCAAGTTCTTCCAAAACTTTTTCGGTTACAAGATAAGCGCTCATTTCAGGCTGTAAATCGTATGTCGCAACCTTGGGGGAAGGGATAAGGTCGCGCTGTTCGCCGTCGTTGGGCGCTTCAACGCCGCCGTTAAAAAAGAACGTTACGTGCGCGTATTTTTCGGTTTCGGCAATTCTCAGCTGCGTTTTTCCGCACTTTGCAAGATATTCGCCCAAAGTATTGTCAAGCGAAGTTTTGGGAAATGCAATTTCAAGCCCTTCAAATTCCGCGTCGTAAACGGTAAAACAAACGTAATTGGGGTTTAAATAACCCGTTTTTCTTTCAAACGCAGTTCCCTTGGGTACGGTAAATTCTTTTTGAGATACGGCGCGGGTTATCTGTCTTGCCCTGTCCGGACGGAAATTAAAGCAAATAACGCTGTCGCCGTTTTCCAAAAGCCCCACGGGCTTTCCGCAGCGGGTTACGTTGGTAGGCAAAACAAATTCGTCTGTTACGCCGTTTTTATAGCTTTCTTCAACGGCTTTCGCAGGGTCGGTGCACGTTACGCCCGTGCCCAGAGTAAGCATATCGTAAGCTTTTTCTATTCTGTCCCAGTTGTTGTCTCTGTCCATTGCGTAATATCTTCCGCATACGGTTGCTATTTTACCTATACCTATTTGTTTTATTTGGTTTTGCAAATCGCGTATAAAGCCGGCGCCGGAAGTAGGGGAAACGTCTCTGCCGTCTAAAAAACAATGCAGGTAAACTTCTTTAAGATTGCGCATTTTAGCCATTTTCAAAAGTGCGTAAACGTGCGTTATATGACTGTGTACGCCGCCGTCGGATAAAAGTCCGTAAAGGTGCAGTTTTTTGCCGTTGTTTTTGGCGCCGTCCATAGCTTTGATAAGCGCGGGATTTTCAAAAAAGTCGCCGTCTTGTATTGCTTTTGTAATTTTTGTCAAGTCCTGATAAACAATTCTGCCGGCGCCCATATTCAAATGTCCGACTTCGCTGTTGCCCATTTGTCCTTCGGGAAGTCCCACAGAAAGTCCGCTTGCGCCGAGCGTGGCGGAGGGATAATTTTTTATAAGCGCATTAACGTTTTTACTGCCGTTAATCGTTACGGCATTGCCTGCGCTTTCGGGCGCCAAACCGTAACCGTCCATAATAATAAGCGCATAGGGAATTTTCTTTTCCATAATTCAAGCTCCTAATCAATAAGCGGCGCGCGTAAGGCGCGCCGCTTAAAATAAAATTATTTATCGTAGTTTACAATAGTAGCAAAATCAAGCTTTAACGACGCTCCGCCTATAAGTCCGCCGTCTATATCGGGCTGAGCCATAAGCCCCTTGCAGTTGCCTGCGTTCATTGAACCGCCGTATTGAATAATAAGTTTTTCTGCGCACTTGGGACAAAAAAGTTTACCTGCGGTTTTGCGGATAAACGCAACGGTTTCCTGCGCCTGCGCGTCGGTAGCCGTTTTTCCGGTGCCTATCGCCCAAACGGGTTCGTAAGCAATCACAATTTTAGAAACGTCGTCAATGCCTTTCAACCCCTGTTCGAGTTGACGGTAAATAACGTTTTCGGTTTCGCCGTTTTCGCGTTCCGAAAGCGTTTCGCCAACGCATACTATGGGGGTAATGCCTGAATTTAACGCGGCTAAAGTGCGTTTGTTTACGGTTTCGTCGGTTTCGCCGAAGTACTGTCTTCTTTCGCTGTGTCCTATAATTGCGTATTGCACGCCGTAATCTTTAAGCATATCCGCGGAAATTTCTCCCGTATATGCGCCTGAAGCCGACCAATGTATATTTTGCGCGCCTATCTTAATATTACTGCCCTGGGCGGCTTTAACAGCTTCGGGTATCAAAACGGCAGGTACGCACAGGCAAACGTCGCAGTTTGCGTCTTTTACAAGCGGTTTAAGTTCTTCAATAAGTTTTTTCGCCGAAGCAACCGTCATATTCATTTTCCAGTTGCCCGCAATAAACGGCTTTCTTAACATATAATTTATCTCCTTTAACTTATATTTCAGCATAATTTATTATATCACAGCCGCCGCAGAAAAAGCAACAAAACGTCGGTGCTAAGTTATTTATTATCTATAAACTTAAAGTTTAAGTTTTTTATATAAAACCAATAAAAAACCTACGGCAAATCAATGCCGCAGGCTTAAATTTTTTATTTTTATTATTTCTTTTCGTTCAAGCAAGCAATGCCGGGAAGAACTTTACCTTCAAACAGTTCCAGCGAAGCTCCGCCGCCCGTGGAAATGTGCGTCATTTTATCGGCAAAACCAAGCTGCTGAACTGCCGCCGCGCTGTCGCCGCCGCCTATAATGGTGGTGCACTTTCCGTAAACGTTTGCAAGCGCTTCGGCAACCGCAATCGTACCTTTTGCAAGAGTGGGGTTTTCAAACACGCCCATAGGTCCGTTCCAAATAACCGACTTTGCGGAAGCAATTTTATCGGCAAACAGCTTTCTGGTTTTTTCGCCTATATCCATTGCCATTTTATTTGCAGGGATTTTATCGGCGTCAACCGTTTCAACTTTAATATCTTCGTCAATGGGGTCGGGGAAGTGGTCGCAAACAACCGAGTCGATAGGTAAAAGCAATTCTTTACCTGATTTTTCTGCTTTTGCCATCATCTCTTTGCAATAATCTATTTTTTCTTCGTCCAAAAGCGAAGTTCCTACTTCATAGCCCTTTGCTTTAAGGAAAGTATAAGCCATTCCGCCGCCAATAATTAGGGTATCGCATTTTTCAAGTAAGTTTGAAATAACGTTAAGCTTATCGGCAACTTTTGCTCCGCCCAAAATCGCAACGAACGGACGCTTGGGATTTTCAAGGGTGTCAGCCATAACTTCAAGTTCTTTTTCTATAAGGAAGCCGCACACAGCGGTTTTTATTATGCCGTATTCTACGATAGCGGCGGTGGAAGCGTGCGAGCGGTGCGCCGTTCCGAAAGCGTCGTTAACAAAAATTTCCGCATCGTAAGCAAGCGCCTTGCAAAAACCTTCTTCTTTCTTTTCTTCTTCCCAATGGAATCTTAAATTTTCAAGCAAAACCGCTTCGCCGCATTTCAATGCGTCGCGCTTAGCTTTTGCGTCTGCGCCGATAACGTCGGAAGCAAATGTAACTTTACCGTTTAAAAGTTCCGAAAGTCTTTTTGCAACGGGAGCAAGAGTAAGTTTTTTGGGCTCGTCTTTTTTTGCCTTTTCAATCAACGCTTCTTTGGTTGTTTCGCCTGCGTCAACCTTTTTCTGGTCTTTTTTGTTCAGCTTAACTTCCGCCGAAAAAATGGAGTGAGGTTTGCCCATATGCGAGCAAAGCGTAACTTTTGCGCCGGCGTCCAAAAGATATTTAATTGTAGGCAGCGCGCCTTGAATTCTGTTTTCGTCGGTAATAACTCCGTCTTTCATAGGCACGTTGAAATCGCAGCGTACCAAAACTTTTTTGCCGTTTAAATCTTTAATATCCTTAACGGACAGTTTGTTCATATGAATGCTCCTTGAAAATAAATATTTTTTTACTTAAACAGTATAAAATAAAGCAACTTAAAAGTCAATAAAATTATAAGCATAAGCGGCTTTGACGCAATAAAAAAATAGACCGTTATTTTTTTTGTAAAATAATTGTATAAAACGTCGATATGTGTTATAATAATTTAAAATAAGCTTTTTTGGGGAATTCTTATGAAAATCTGCGTAGTGGGCTTGGGCATAATGGGCGGTTCGGTCTGTTTATCGTTAAAGCGCGCCGGTTATAAAGTTGCAGGTTACGATATTTCACAAAACATCCTTGAATATGCTTTAAATAACGCTATTATAGACAGCGTTGCAGAAAATTTTGAAAATTTCGATTTAACGTTTGTATGTCTGCCGGTAAACGCTTGCATAAACTTCATAAATAAAGTAAAATTCAAAAACGGTTCTATTGTCGCGGATATTTGCGGCGTTAAAAAAATAATCGAAGACAGCGTTTATAAAATTCCGCGCAATTTTAAATTCGTAGGCACGCACCCTATGGCTGGACGGGAAGTATCAGGTATAAAAAATGCCTGTGCCGAGCTTTTTGACGGCGCGAATATAGTAATTACAAAATGCGTTAATACGGACATATATGCGGTTCAATTAATTAAAAACGTTGCAAAAGCAATGGGGTTTAAGCGCGTTGTGGAGTGTTCCGCCGAAATGCACGATAAAAAAATAGCTTACACTTCGCAGCTTGCGCACCTTGTTTCCAGCGCATACGTTAAGGACGGCGAAATTTTGGGATGTTTGGGTTTTACGGGCGGCAGCTTTCAGGATATGACAAGAATTGCCGGCGTTGACGAAATTACGTGGACGGAGCTTTATATTTGCAACAGCAAAAATCTTGTGCAAAAGTTAGATATGTTAATTCGCTCGTTAACCGATTATAAACGCGCATTGGAAGAATGCGACGAAAACAATCTTAAACTGCTGTTAAAAAACGGAAAAGAAATTTTTGAAGACAGTAAAACTTTTTTAAACCGCTCCGAAATTTCTGTTACAGAGCTTTAAATTATTATGAAGTGCATAGTTAAAGTTTTTGCGGGAGAAGACCGCGGCGGAGAGTTTACCTCTTTAGGGAAACTCTACTTTACAAATAAAGGTTTTGAAATTTTTTATAGATTAGACGGCGACGACTGTTCACTTTTAAGTTTCGGCGACACGGTTGTTCAAAAGCGCCGCGGCGCGTTCAATACGGAAATAACTTTTATTGCCGGAAAAAAAACGTTTTGTATTTTCGGCGAAAAAGATTTGCAGGGCACTTTGCAGGTTTACACCTATAAAGTTCAAATAGACTCGGACGAAAGCGGCGCACATATTTTAATTGATTACGATTGCGGCGGTGAGCGCGTTAACCTTACCGTTGCCGCAGAAAAAATACAGGAGATAAAATGAAGATTGAATATCTCGGACATTCTTGTTTTAAACTTACCGAAAGTACGGGTACCTCTGTAGTATGCGACCCGTATTCTTCCGAGGTTGGGTTTGAAATGCCTAAAGTCAGCGCGGACGCGGTAACTGTTTCGCACAGACATTACGACCACGACGCGGTTGATAAAGTAGGCGGCAGCCCCGTAATAATCGATAACGAAAGCGGTTATGAACTTACGGGCGTAAATATCGACGCGGTAAAAAGCTTTCACGACGGCAGCCGCGGAAAAATGCGCGGCGAAAACTTTATTTTCAAATTCAGAATGGACGGTATCGACGTATGTCATTTGGGCGATTTAGGCGAAGCGTGTTCTCCCGATTTAATAGAAACGGTTTTGCCTGTGGACGTGCTGCTTATTCCCGTGGGCGGAAAATATACTATTGACGCAGAAATGGCAAAAGAATACGTAGACAGACTTATGCCCGATATAGTGGTTCCTATGCACTATAGAACAAAAGATAGCAAATTGGATATTGATAAAGTAGACGAATTTTTAAAACTTTTTGACGATGAATATATAGAATATAAAGACGAAGCGGAATTGGAGTTATCCAGAAGCGACTTAAACGGCGAAACAAAGATTATTGTTTTAAGGAGAAATTAAATGCAGAGAGAGCGGATACTCGGCGACATAAAGTTGCGGCTTGAAAAACTTAATATTTACGAGCTTAGACAAGTAGCCCGCGCGGTAGGCGTGCACAGACCTGCGGACGGCAAAAAATCCAGAGTTATAAATGCGATTTTGGAAATTGCGCAAAACAACTCGGTGCCCGAACCTCCTTCGCTCAGAGGCGCTCCGCCTAAATCACAGCAATTCGACGAAGAATTGGTTGCGGATATAAAAACCTGCCGCAACTTTTATATTGCGCTTGCAGGCGGAATTCCGGAAGAAGAACCAACCGTTTTAAAGTTAAGCGACGTAAGGCAGGAATTTGAAGCGTATGACGAGAAGGGGTGCGGAGGTCTGCTTGATTTAAGTGAAAAATATGCGTTTTTACGCAGCTGCAACGGCGGAACAAATTTAACCGACGTGTTTGTGCACGATTCGTTTATTTCAAGGTATTCGCTAAGAGAAGGCGACTTTGTCGAGGGCAGATGTTTAAGGAAAAGCGCAGACGAAGCTTACGGCTTGTCAGAGATATTTAAAATTAACGGAGAGAATGCCGCAAAAAACGATTTTAGAAGGATTTTTTACGAATTAACCCCCGTATATCCTCAAGTTAACGTAAAAACCGCGGTTGACGGCAAAGATATTTTATGCAGAATAATAGATATGTTCGCTCCGCTTGCCTTGGGGCAGCGCGCCGTAATTTCGGCGCCCGGAAAATCCGGCGCAACAAGTCTTTTAAAATCGATTGCTACGGGAATATCATCCAATTATCCGCAAATTAAAGTAGTTTTATTGCTTACAAACGAACTTCCGGAAGAAATTACGGATTATAAACGCACGGTTAAAAACTGCGAAATTTTTTATTCTACTTTCGATATGCCGGCAGATACGCATTACAACGTTGCGCGGCTGTGCGCGGAACATTGCAAACGCATTTGCGAAAGCGGCGGCAACGCAGTTTTACTGTTCGACGGTATAACGCGTTTTAAACGCGCTATAAGCGGATGCGGACGCAATGCGGACGAGGAAGTAAAACGTATTCTTTCTTGCGCTTGCAATGCGGAGGAGGGCGGTTCCGTAACTGTGATGTCTACGTTGTCCGCCGAAAGTACCTGTTCCGACTCGGATGCGGAATTTATTTCTATTGCGAATATGTGCATTGCGCTGTCTTCGGAATTATCGTTAAAAAGAATTTTTCCGGCAATAGATTTTAATAAATGCTTTGCCGATAGGGACGAACAGATTATAGGATACGATTGCGCGCAGACTGCTTCGTATTTAAAAATAAATTATTCTTATGAAGATATAATAAAGCTGTTTAAAGAAACGGAAGACAATTCGGAGATTATTGAAAAATTTAAAAATTGATTATGGCGGATAAAAATTTATTTGTAGATAAAGTTAAAATAACCGTAAAGTCAGGCGACGGCGGCGACGGTATGAACTCTTTTAAGTCGTATAAAGGCAAGCCTGCTTGCGGACCGGACGGCGGCGACGGCGGCGACGGCGGCAACGTTTATATACAAGCCGATTCAAACGTTAACGACTTGCTTGCGTTCAGATTTGTTTCAAAATATTTTGCGGGCGACGGCGAACGCGGCGGCTCAAACAAGTGCTTCGGTAAGGGCGGCGACGACGTTGTAATAAAAGTTCCGCAGGGAACGGTTGTGCGCGATTTGGAAACGGGCGCGGTAATTGCCGATATGTTTGCCGACGGAGAAAAAAAGCTTATAGCGGAGGGCGGACGCGGCGGTAAGGGCAATGTGCGTTTTACCACGTCGCGCAGGCACGCGCCGAATTTTGCGCAAAAGGGAGAAAAAACCGAACCGCACGTTATTGTTTTGGAACTTAAAGTTATAGCAGACGTAGGCATTATAGGATTTCCAAACGTAGGCAAATCAACTTTGCTTTCTAAAATTTCGGCGGCAAAGCCCAAAATAGCAAACTATCACTTTACAACGCTTTCGCCTAATTTGGGGGTTGTAAAGTATTACGACGATTCGTTTGTGGCAGCCGATATCCCCGGACTTATAGAAGGCGCGGCGGACGGAGCCGGTCTTGGACACGATTTTTTAAAACATATAGAGCGTACGCGTATGCTTGTGCACGTTGTAGACGTTTCGGGCTCGGAAGGACGCGACCCCGTTGAAGACTTTAAAAAGATTAATTCGGAACTTAAAGAATACAGCAAAAAGCTTGCCGCACTGCCGCAGATTATAGCGCTTAATAAGTGCGACGTGTACGGCGCGGAAGAAAATATAAAAATTTTTAAAAGCAAATTCGGCAGAAAATATAAAATTTATACAATTACTGCCGTAAGCGGCGACGGCGCCGAGCAGCTTATTAAGGGTGTTTACGAAAAACTTAAAACATTGCCCCCCGTACAAAGGGTTGAAAGCGACGAAAGCTTTACTTATCGCAAAAGCGGCAACCTCGGCTTTGAAATTTATATGGACGGCGATGTTTACGTTATAGTGGGCACGCTTGTAGATATGCTTTGCAGAAACGTAACTTTAAACGACCCCGATTCTATGGCTTATTTCCAAAAAATTCTAAGAGAAAAAGGCGTAATTTCACAGCTTGTAAAAATGGGCATTAAAGAAAACGACACTATAAGCATAGGCGAAGTCGAGTTTGAATATATACCGTAAGGAGAAATATGTTAACGTCAAAACAACGCAGTAAATTAAAAAGCCTTGCCGCAAATCTGTCGCCTGTGGGACAGGTCGGCAAAGAGGGCATAGGCGAAAATATGCTGGCAGGTTTTTCTGATTGTCTGGAAAAGCGCGAGCTTATTAAAATAAACATACTTGAAAATTGCGATGGCGACCCTAAAGAAACGGGACGCGAACTTGCGGCAAAGCTTTCTGCCGAATGTGTTATTGTAATCGGCAGAAAAGCCGTTTTATACAGAAGGTCGCATAGGCAGGATATAGAGCATATCGAACTTAATTGAAAATTAACGCAACCGAAGCTAGTATAAGCATTATTCCTCCGCTTATAATATAGTATATTGGGAAAAACGTTATATAGCTAAGCGCTATAAGCGCGGCGCCCGACCAAAACAGCGGAGCTGCTAGTCTGCGCGAAAATCTCAGTTTTATTTTTTTAAAAAAGCTGATTTTTTTAGCGTCTTCGTAAACGAATTTTTCCGGCATTTGTTTATTTTCGGATAAAAGTTTATAAACGCCGTCTATTCCTATAACTTTAATAGAAAAATTTTCCGCAAGCACGGCGGCTTCAGGCGATAGTCTTACGCAGTATAAAATTTTATCTTTTTCCCATTTATATTTTATTACGCGCGCTATGTCGTCTTCTGTAAGCGGCTGCATTTTAAAGTCGTAAAAACAGCATTGCTCCCCTAATATAAGGCGTTTACCGCGTATTTTAGCGCCTTCCAAACAAGATTGCAGCAGTTTTTTAATGTAATCGTCGGCGGATAGCGAAAGATGAAGCGCAAGCAGCTTTTTCTGTTTTTCGTCGCGCGTTATAAGCATTGTTTTTTTCTGTTTTGCGGATATGTACAAATATCCGAGTGCGCCGAACAGTAAGCTTGCGCTTATCCCGAATACCAGCGCTATAACCGCGCTTTGGGTATAAAACCTAATAGCGGTAAAAAACAGTAAAAATGCGCACATTGCGGCAAACAAAGTATCTAAAACAAGCGGTAAATTCAATCTTTTCATAAATAAATTATTAACCGCGGAATTTAAAATTATACAATGAAAATAGCGATATACGGCGGAGCGTTCAATCCCGTCCACAACGAACATTTTAATATTGCGCTTGCCGCAAAAACCGCTCTTGGGCTTGATAAATTAATAATTATGCCAACGTTCATTTCTCCGCATAAAAAGGGCTGTATGACGGCGCGCGCCAAGGATAGATTGCAAATGTGCAAAGCGGCGTTTTGCGGAGCCGAGGGAGTGGAAATTTCCGATTACGAGGTTAAGCGCGGCGGCATAAGCTATTCGTATATAACCTGCCGTCATTTTAAAAAGCTTTACCCCGATGACGAGCTTTATTTTATTATCGGCGCCGACAGTTTGCAAAGTTTTAATAGTTGGCGCAATCCCGAAGAAATTTTAAAATGCGTTACGCTTGCCGTTTGCGCAAGGGAAGATTCCTTATTTTTAAAAAACCAAATTAAAAGTTTTCAAACGCGTTTCAAGCGTGATTTGGTAACGTTCGGCTATGTAGGAAAAAACATAAGTTCCACCCGCGTGCGGACATTGGCGGCATTGGGCGAAGATATTAAAAGTTTGGTTCCAAATGCAGTTAAACGGCACATATTACGGGGTAAACTGTACTTTCTGCCTGAAATTTGCGCGGTAAAAAGGTATCTTACGGAGGAACGCTGGAAGCATACGGTAGGCGTTGCGGTTGCCGCGGCGGAAAACTGCCGCAAATTCGGCGTTTACGAAATAGATGCAATTACCGCCGCGACCCTGCACGATTGCGCCAAATATCTTGAAAGTTCCGCATCTGAACTCAGCGGCTTTGTCTGTCCCGATAACGTGCCCAGCCAGGTGGTGCATCAATATGCAGGCGCTTACGTTGCCGAACATACTTTCGGCATAAAGGATAAAGACGTGCTAAACGCAATAAGGTACCATACAAGCGGCAGGGAAAATATGAGCGGTTTGGAAAAGCTTATTTATCTTGCCGACTTGCTTGAAGAAGGCAGAGATTTTAACGGCGTTGAAAAATTGCGCAAGCTTTTAAAACTTGACGCCGAGCAATGTATTTACGAAGCGTTAAAAAGTCAAACGGAATATTTGGAAAAAGCGGGCAAGCCCGTTTATCCGCTTACCCGCCGTGCGTTTGAATATTTAAAGGAGAATAAAAATGACAAGTAAAGAAAAAGTGCTGCTGATTTGCAGTATTTTGTCTGAAAAAAAAGCCAAAGGCATAGTTTATATTGCCGTGGAAGAAAAAACAAGTCTTTGCGACTATTTTGTAGTTGCCGGGGGCTCGTCAAAAACAATGGTAAAATCGCTTGCCGAAAATTTGGAGGAAAAGCTTGATAAAGTTCATAACTTAACTCCGCGCCGCAGAGAAGGCGTACGCGAAGGAAGATGGGCAGTATTGGACTATTCCGACGTAATTGTTCACATTTTCGGCGACGAAGAACGCGATTTTTACAACCTTGAAAGGCTTTGGGCAGACGGCGAAAATTTAATACGATACGAAAATTGATTTACTTTTTAAATTCAATCTCTTTGGGATTGGAATAAGTTTTTTTAGAACGCTTTTTTTCAACTATATAATATACCGGCTCCGCTTTTGGGGTCGGTTTTTTTTCTTCTGTCGGCGCAGGCTTTTTCATAGAGTTAATTCCTATTAAGGCAAGTTTTATTACGTGCACCAGAATAAAACAAAATAAAAAGGTCAAAAACAAATATAAAATTCCCATAAACATATCTTAATTTTAATCGTTTCAAAACGTAAAATTTTGTGATAAAAACAAGGTTTATGGTTTAAAAGGTAAAAAAATGGATACTACAAAAATCTCCACGCTTTCGCAAAGCGAAAAATTGCTTTATACTCAGTTCCGCAGAAAAATAAATACAGAGGCAGCCCGTGCGCAGGTTAAAAAATTAGAATACAACCTGTCGGACGTAACTGCGGGGCTAAGCGTTTTAAAAACGGCGTGCGCCGACGCAAACTCTTTGGGGCTGGGCGCAATTTGCGTGCTGCCGTGCTACGTAAAAGCTTGCAAAGGTTTTTTGGGCTTGCAAAAAAAGAGCCTGTTGGTTGCCTGCATAAGTTTTCCGCACGGGGGCGATTGCACTCAAGTAAAGGTAAAAGCGGCAAAGCTTGCCGTTAAAGACGGCGCTGACGAAGTTGAGGTAACCGCGCCAATCGCGCGTATCCGCGACGGAAATTTTTCGTACGTAAAAAAGGAATTTAAAAAACTGCGTTCCGCAACAAAAAACAAAGCGTTAAGAATAAACGCCGAATGCGCGCTTTTATCGCGCGAAGAAGTAATGCGCGTTTGTTCGCTTGCTGCAGACTGCGGAGTAAATTCCGTTAAAACCAATTCCGGCGTTTACGGAAGCGGCAACGAAATAGAAATGATATCCGATATAAAAACCGCCGTTAAAGACAAGTGCGCAATAAAAGCCGAAGGCATTGCAACCGTGCTTGAAATGAGCAGCGCCATAGATATGGGCGCAAGCGTAATAGGCAGCAAAAATGCCGCCGAAGTTGCGCGCACAATTCTTGCCGCCGCCGAAGTGGAAGTTTGAACTTACGGTTTGGCATATAAATATTTTTAAAAGCAGACGGGCGAATATTTCGCCCGTTTGTTTTTTATTTTACCAAAAAGCAATAAAAACCAACAAAAACGCAAAAAAACAAACAAGATTTTGCAATTTTAATTTATAAAAATATAGTTTACAATTTTTATATTAATAAAAGTTTGTAACTACCAATGAAAAAAAATATTTTCAACGTTTTAATTTTTGCGTTTGCAATTTTGTGTTTGGCTTTGTCGTTAATGGCGTTGGTTTATTCCGCTCAAAACCAAAACGGACCTACCGTATCTGAAATTTACGGCAGGTGCGTAAACAACGTTTTAGAAGTAAAAGCCGAAAGCGAGAACGTGGGCGAAAGTTTCGGCACGGCAGAACTTATGTCGTCGGACGGAACGCTTGTTACAAATGCGCACGTGGTAACTTATACAAAAATGGGCGCGGCAGTGCCGTTCCAAAATATTTACGTGCGCTTTTCGTCGTCGGAAGAATATTTGCCTGCCGATTTAATAAAGTTTGATACCGCGCTCGATTTAGCGGTAATTAAAATTTCCGTTATTACGGGCTTAAACTTAACTCCCGTAACAACGGGCGATTCCTCGGCTTTGAAATCCGGTCAAAAAGTATATGCCGTAGGCAATGCGGCGAATTACGGCGTAGGCATTTTTCAGGGCTTAATAAGCATTCCGCTTGTTAATATCAAAATAGATAACGTAACAAAAAGCGTTATTCAGTGCGATTTAACCGTTGCGGCAGGCAACAGCGGCGGTGCGCTTTTAAACGAGAACGGAAAACTAATAGGTATAACAACCTTCCGCACCAAAGATAATTTAGGCAACGTTATATACGGTATTGTTTACTGCATACCTATAAATACGGTACTTGATTATATAAATAATATTTAAACAAAGGAGAAATCAAATGAAAAAAAGCACAAAAATTATTACGGGTATTACGGCGTTGGTACTAAGCGCTGTACTGTTGTTTGTAACGGTTATAACAATAAACGGTAATCGCGGCAATTCAAATTTAGCGCAAGCCCAAACCCGAACGGTGTATATGGATAACAAAGTTTTGGAAAGCGACGAAGTTTTCAGCCGGTACGAAAACGCTTCTTTAACTACCGAAGGAACGGTAACAACGTTTAAAGGTTCAAAAAAGTTTGATACTTCGTTATTTTCTGAAGACGAGCTTATTTCAATAAATCAAATAGATGAAAATCTTTTAAACGTTGATTACGAAATATCTGTTGATAAAGAAACGGGCAAAGTTTCTATAACGGTAGGAATGCCGGAAGAAAACGGAGAATACGCTAAAGACACGTTAGTGGGTACATATTTTACTAATGCAAACGGCAAGGCCGACGCGTTGTTTGTTTTAGACGGCGAACCTGTGTTGTTGAGCGACCTCTGCGGCGACGGCGTTTTAGACAATATCGGCTTTTTCTCAAATTTATGGAAAAATATTAAAAAGGTATTTAATGCTTTAATTAAAGTTATTGTTGTATCTATAGCTCCTACTTTTGAATTGTTAGGAGGATTAATAGCAATAGTTTTAGCACCTGTTTCTATTTATCAAAGCAATAAAAATTATGAATCTAATAAAAAACAGAATGTAGCAACTTTGGACGAAAAAACTAATTATCCTAATTATATAGATGCTCAACATAGTTTTTATAATTGGTCAATGGGATTTGACTCTTTGGAAGATAACGGGTGCGGAGCTATAGCAACTTATAACGCTTTGGTTTTTACAGGCAAAATTGCGGCTAATAGCAATGCGCAAGAAAAGTCCGAAAGTTTGGCAAATATTATTCGCTCTTACGAAACAAGCAGCGGTACCTTAATTACCGGAGCATTGGGCATTAATCCGGCTGTAATAGGTCCAATTCTTGCTAAATACGGAGTTAACGTAACTGAATACAGAAATTCGTTTGGAGCAGGTTTATTTGAAAGCAGATGCAGAAATTTAAAAAATAACGAAATGGCAATTTTATGTTATTGGTACTTATACAAAGGAAAACCTTTAGCGCATAATATTTGTATTTTAAAAGAATATAGTTCAAGTTATAAAAACGGGTATGCTTTTAGAGCTTTAAATAATGGTCCAGATAAAATAATTTACAGTATGTACGACTTTTTATTTAAAAGTAATATGCAAGGATTTTTAAACGGATGGATAGTAACAAAATGAAAAAGATAATAATTTTCACAATTTGTATAATAGGAGCAGTCTTATGCGTAATTTGCAGTGCGTGTAACTCGGTGTTTACAATATTTAAAAAGTTAACTTATAAAGAATTTCAAGATGCGGAGCAAAAAATATTGTTACGTGCCGTTTGGTGTTGTGAGGGCAACGGATACGTTACTGTAAATAATAAAAAAATAAATTTAGAGTTTTTTATAACGCATAGAGGTCAAATAGCAATAAGCGTAAAAAAAGAAGATTTAGGATTAAGCGATGATTTTGAAAAATATGAAACAGCCGCAATATATTTTAATGATATAAACAAAAATAACGAATTGGTATCTATTGACGACGATGTAAGCATATTCGGCGAATATTACGGAAAAATCGTATTAAAAGGTAGGGATATTAATAGGGCAACGGTTGACGCCAGCGAATATACTTTGGGTTGGCAAACAAAAGACGATGATTGGTTGTCTTTAAATACATTAGAATACCCACATTTAAATAAATTATTATGGTTTAAGATTAAAATAGACGGAACAGAGAATGATTATGTCTTCCAATGGCAGGCAGAGAAAAAGTTTTCAATCTATAAGTATAATACAAACGAAGACCCGATAGGGGAGTTTTTAGCTTGGGGAACGTATGAAAATGTAGAAAACAAAGCAACGTTAACGTTTGTAGAAGATAATTTATTTAATTTTAAATATCCAACGTTAGAGCTTGTAGCCGAATTTTATAACGAGATGTAAACTGCCGCCGCGCCGCAACCGCGGCGCGGCGAAAGCCGCTTGAAATTTTAATTAAAAAAGTGTAAAATATAACAAAATGAAAAAGATATTAATTTTTACAATTTGTATAATATGTATTATTTTTAGTCTTTTGTTTTCGGCGTGTTCGTATGCATTTTACAATTTGAAAAAGTTAAATTATATTGAATTGCAAGATGTGCAAAACAAAATACTATGGCGTTCGGTAAAAAGTTATAATGGCGGCGGATATATAACAATAAAAGATAAAAAAGTAGATGCGGAATTTTCAATTACATTAGAAGGCGACGTGCGGATAACAGTAAAAAGAAGTAACATTGATTCGATTGATGAAGGAAGTCAATTTTTTTCGGGAAAGTATGCCGTTGCGTTTGTAGAGTTTTATGATTTGAACAAAAATAAAGAATTGATATCCGTTAGAGATGATGTAACAATTTTTGGCGAATATTATGGAAAAATCGTATTAAAATGTAGGGATGCTGATAGGTCAACGGTTGACGCCAGCGAATATATTTTGGGTTGGCAAACACAAGACGATGATTTATTATCTTTAAGTGCATTAGATTATCCACATTTAAATAAATTATTATGGTTTAAGATTGAAATAGACGGAACAGAGAATGATTATGTCTTCCAATGGCAGGCGGAAAAAAAGTTTTCAATCTATAAGTATAATACAAACGAAGACCCGATAGGGGAGTTTTTAGCTTGGGGAACGTATGAAAATGTAGAAAACAAAGCAACGTTAACGTTTGTAGAAGATAATTTATTTAATTTTAAATATCCAACGTTAGAGCTTGTAGCCGAATTTTATAACGAGATGTAAACTGCCGCCGCGCCGCAACCGCGGCGCGGCGAATATGCTTGAAATATTAACAAAAACATAGTAAAATTGAACAAATGAAAAAAATATTTTTTTTGATTTCCTGTATAATAAGCATAATTTTAAGTGTTGCATTTTCAGGATGTACATATGCATTTTATAATTTTAAAAAATTAAATTTTATAGAATTAAAAGATACTGAAAGTAAAATATTATGGCGCGCAGTTGAAGGCTATCAAGGTGGTGGATATATAACTGTAAATGACAAAAAAGTAGATGCTCAATTTGAAACTAGGTTTAATAGCAGTGTAAGAATAACCGTTAGAAAAAAAGATATAGGCTCCACGGAAATTAGAGGCTATGGCTCGCACGAAGATTATGCACTGGATTTTATAAGTTTTCACGACCTAAATAAAAATAACGAATTGGTATCAGTTGATGACGATGTAAGTATATTCGGCGAATATTACGGAAAAATAGTATTAAAGTGCACGCAAGTAGATAAGTCAACGTTTGACGCAAGTGAATATACTCGTGGTTGGAAAGCGCAAGGAGATATAAAGTTTAGTTTAACCGACTCTGAATACGTTTATTTAAATAAGTTATTTTGGCTAACAACAGAAATTGACGGTGCGGAAAAAGACTATGTATTACAATGGCAGGCGGACAAAAAGTTTTCAATTTATGAGTACAATACATATGAAGAACCTATGGGCGAGCTTTTAGCTTGCGGAACGTATGTAAATGTAGAAAATAAAGCAACGTTAACGTTTGTAGAAGATAATTTATTTAATTTTAAATATCCAACGTTAGAGCTTGTAGCCGAATTTTATAACAAATTTTAAAATTCAACCGCGCCGAAATTTCGGCGCGGTTTTTATCTTACCAATATAAGTTTTTTCTTTGCTCGGGTTATAGCGGTGTAAAGCCATCGGCTTTTATCTTCTTTAAAAGCATAACTTTCGTCAAATACAACAACGTTATCAAATTCGCTTCCCTGAGCTTTATGGCAGGAAATGCAATATCCGTACTCAAAGCGGTTTAAAGTAAACGCGCCGCACGGTTCGCCCTTATCGTCAAATTTTTCAAAGTAATCGCCGCGTTTGTATCTGTAATAGCCGTCTGTAAAAATTCCTATGTCAAACGGAATTGCCTCGGCGCAGAAGTCTTCCAAAAAATCAGGCTTAAACATCATAAAGCCTACGCCTGTTTTAAAATCGTAAAACGGTTTAAACGCTTCGCCTATAATGCCGTTTACCATATTAAACCGCATTTGCGTATCAATAAAAGTTTCCCAGTTGTTTTGCGTGCAAATAAGTTTATCGCCGCTTTGCGGCAGTTCCGAAAAGCCCAGCAAACTGCGTATTTCATCGTTAATCTGTACTCTGGTTTTATTAATTCCGCAAATAATTTGGTCGGCGCGTATTAAACTTCTTTTTCTTATTTCGCCCTGAAAAATTCTTTTGCTTATAACCGAAACACTGTCGCCGTATTTTCCGAAAGGTATATATTTGTTTTCGCGCGCCATTTCAGAAAGTTTTAGTACGGGATTGCCCGACTGCTGCCTTACAATAGTTGTTAATGTATAGTCGGGTGCGGTCATAAAACCGTTAAAGCCTTCAACGGGCGGAAGCTGCGCGTTATCGCCGCAAAGCAGCAGTTTTACTCCGAATTCGGTTAAATCGTACAAAACCTCGTCCGAAACCATAGAAGCTTCGTCCAAAACTATTAGTTTAATACTTTTATCAATACTTTCGCGCCGTTTGAAATTAAGTTTTTCAACGGTAATTTTTTTGCCGTTAACTTCAATTTCCTGTTCTTCGGCAATAGATTGGTAAATAAGCTTGTGCAAAGTGGTTGCGGCTATACCCGAACGAATTAAAACCGTGGCAGCTTTACCGGTAGGCGTAACAAACGCCGCGCTTTCTTCGGGTACAAGCCCCAAAGTTTCGCAAACAGTGTGTTTTAAAAGCGTGGTTTTGCCCGTACCTGCATAACCTGCCAAAACAAAGGTTTGGCGGGTAGAATGTAAAAACCAATCTTCTATTAATTTGTCCGCCGTAATTTGGCCTGCGGTCAAATCGAGTGCCATAAAAAAATTATAACACGCAAACAAAAGTTTTTGCAAGCGTTTAAATATTTTTTAAAATCTTCATTTTTATAGTAAAAATATATTTCAATCAATTTTTGCGCGGCTTATTGACTAATAAATAATTATAAGTTATAATACTTTTCGTGGAAAAAATTTCCCAAATGCAATTTCGGAGGATTTTATGGGTTATAAAACCAAAGAGTGGCGCCAAAGTATGCGCGTTACAGTAGATTACAATTATATGATGTCTAAGTCGCTTGGAGAGCGCGGCATAACCGACGCTGAGCTTCGCGCCGTTAAAGGCAGAGCGGAGGATGCTTTTAAGTATGTAGCCGACAACCGCGGCAACGACGATTTGTTTATGGGCTGGACCGAACTGCCTTACAATCAAGACGCTATTGTAAACGATATTCTGGCAACAGCAAAGCAAGTAAGAAAAAAGTTTAAATATTTTGTAGTTCTAGGCATCGGCGGCAGCGCACTCGGTCCGATAATGGCTTTTAACGCTTTAAAACATCTGCATTATAACGAGCTCTCTCCCAAAAAACGCGGAGGTCCCAAATTTTACGTAGAAGATAACGTTGACCCCGTTAGAATGCAGGCGCTTTTAGACGTAATAGTTCCCGAAGAAACTTGTTTCAACGTTATATCCAAGTCAGGCGCAACAAGCGAAACAATGGCGCAGTTTTTAATTATTGCAGATTTGCTGGAAAAAGCAGGTGTCAATCTTTCCGAAAATATGATTTTCACTACCGACGCCTGCCGCGGTAATTTAATTAAAATCGACGAAAAATACGGCAATAAATTTAAAAAATACGTGCTTCCCGACGGAGTAGGCGGCAGATTTTCAGAACTTTGCCCCGTGGGATTGCTTCCCGCGGCGGTAATAGGAATAGACATAAAGGGAATGCTTGCAGGCGCCGCATATATGGACGGGCTGTGCTCAAAGCCCAACATTGCAAAAAATCCGGCTCTCGCTTGCGCTGTTTTGCAGTATATAAGTATGCAGCAGGGTAAAAATATCAACGTTTTAATGCCTTATTCAGATAATTTAAAACTTATGGCAGATTGGTATTGTCAGCTTTGGGCGGAATCTCTCGGAAAAGCCGTTGACTATGCGGGCAATACTGTAAACGCAGGTACTACACCCGTTAAAAGTTTGGGAGTAACCGACCAGCACTCGCAGGTTCAGCTTTATATAGAAGGTCCTTACGACAAGGTTATAACGTTTATTTCCGTAGCAAAATACGCTTGCGAAATGCCTATCGCTCACGGATTGGACGACATACCCGACGTAGGTTTTTTGGGCGGACATACTATGCAGGAGCTTATTCAGGCGGAAAACAAGGCAACGGCATATGCGCTTATGCAGGCGGGCAGAATGAACTATACAATAACTTTGCCGGAAGTAAACGCGTTTACATTGGGTCAGCTTATGTATCTTTTGGAATTGCAAACGGCATATACAGGCGCACTTTTAAATATAAATACGTTTAATCAGCCTGGAGTTGAAAACGGTAAAAAAGCAACTTTTGCGTTGCTCGGCAAAAAAGGTTACGAAGCGCAGAAAAAAGAAATGGACTCCGCGCCTGATTTAGAAGATAAATATATAGTTTAATAAAAATTTCGGGCGGACGTTTGTCCGCCTATATACTTATTATGGAAATTTGGAAAATTGTTTTAATAGCGGCATCCGCGCTTGCGTTTGTTTTATTAATTTTGATTTTTACGGCGGTTTTTGCATATAATACGGCATTCAATCGAAGGTATGATAAAAACAAGCTTTTAAAATACTTTACGGCTGAAGATTTTAATCTTATTAAAAGTGAGATTTCGCTTGGCTGTCTTAACGGCGCGGTTTACAGCAAGGCAGGCGTGCAAAATAACGGAAAAATTATAGTTTTTGTTCACGGAATGGGTCCGGGGCACTGCGCTTATATTACGGAAATTGCTTATTTTTGCAATCTCGGCTATACTGTGGCGGCGGTTGACAGCCTCGGATGCGGCGACTCTTTTGGTAAAAAAATAAAGGGTATGTACGAAGGCGTTATTTCTGCCGTTGATACTATTGATTTTATTCAAAAGCGTTATCCTCAAAACAAAATTTACCTTGTAGGACACAGTTGGGGCGGCTATTGTGCGCTATGCGCCGCAAGTCAGCGAAAAATCGACAAAGTAATAGCAATAAGCGCGCCGACAACTCCGACAAAAACTTTAATGCAAGGCGCAAAGCCGTTTATAGGCGGTTTTCTTGCGTCAATTCTCAAACCGTTTTGGTGGCTTGCCAACTTGTGCATATTCGGCATAAAAGGCAATTCCAATGCCGCAAAATGCGCAAGCGAACTCAATATTCCCGTATTGCTTGTTCACGGCGATTGCGATAAAATAGTTAATTCAAGCAACGCGGTTATAAACAAGGCTTCTGGCAAGCACATAAGCAAGCTTATTGCAAAAGGAAAAGCTCATAATCCCTATAATACTTTGGAAGCCGAAGCAACACTTTGTGAGCTTTCTTCCGCTCTCGCGCGTGTGCGCAAAATGACGGAAGATGAAAAAAACGCATATTTTTCAAATTTTGATTTTAGTGCGGCAACGGTTGAAGACGAAGATATTATGTTTAAAATTTCTGAATTTTTGAATGATTAATTAATTGAATAATATATTTAAAATCCCCCCCTCGGTTTTCTGCCGAGGGGGGGATTTTTATGAATTAAGTAAAAAAAAGGAGGGTACTTGCAGAAGAAAAGCAAGTGCCCCAAGAGTTTCAAATGAGAAGGAAGAAAAAGTACATCTAATAGCTTAATAGATGTACATTTATATAATCATA
>CATLBN010000003.1 GCA_949878885.1 uncultured Clostridia bacterium
CTTAACGCGCTTTGTAATTTTAATATAAAATTTATTTAATATTTTCTTCAAGCGACTTTTTGTAAGCGGTTATTGCTTTTGACAGCTGGTCGGGGCAAGATGTATTATTTCTGCATTTAATCCCTTCAAGCAATTTTTGAACTTCATCAAGTTCCTTGCCTTCTACAAGTTTAGACACGCCTTGTAAGTTGCCGCTGCAACCGCCTATAAATTTAACCGAGTGCAGTTTGTTGTTTTCCACTTCGAAAATTATCTGTCTTGAACAGGTACCTGAAGTAAAGTATGTAAACATTTTATCTCCTTTAATCGCAAAGATTTTCGTATATAATAGAATACAAATCCGCGGCTTTTTCTTCCCATTTTTTGTATATTGCTTTTGCCGTTTTTTTATCTGGAACAACAAATTTCAGCTCCAATATAGGCTGTACGGGAGCAAGAATTTTTAAAGAAACCGTAAAAGTGCCGTCTCTGTTTTGAAAATAATCCGAACGGCATTCCTGACGGTTGCGGTATCGCGCGCTGTTTTTTTTGACGAACTGAGAAATTTCTTCGCGTACGCTTTTTGGAATATTAATATAAAAATTCGCAAGCGATTCACGGCCGTCAGGCGTGATAGTATAAAGCGTGTCGTCGTCTTCGCCTACAACGCAAATAAAATTATCGTCTAAAAGTTTATGTATTACGTTAACGCAGTCCATATAACCCATCCAACTGTTAGTTGTAGAGCACATATCCACGATAGTGCGCTCGGAAAGCGCGCTTTCCATCTTATCAAAGACGAAAAGTATTATTAATTTGTTTGTGGAAGTTTCGCCTGTGTTCAACATAATAATTTAAAATCTTTTAAAAAATGCAAAAGTTGCAATTATTATACATAATATTTTTGCGAAAATCAAGATATTTACTTTAAATTAATTTAATTTTAAAATTAACTGTGATATAATACAAATATAAAACCTTGTTTGGCGTTTATTTTTCATTTATTTGTATTAAAGGCGGTAACTATGAATAGTACTAAAGAACAGATATTGACGTTTTTAGATAGCTGCGAAGAACTTAAAAAATGTAAATTTATTATGGCTACCACAAAAATAAAGGATTTATTGAAATGTATAGTCAACAGTCCGGAACTTTACAGACTTTTTGAAGCCGTAACTAAAAATTTTGATTATCCTAAGGCAAAAATGCAATGTTTGGTAACTGCCAACGACGGTATGTTTGAAAGAAATTGCGTAATTCTGCCAAATACGGTGGGAGAAAGGCTTGCTTTTGTTTTTTGTCTTTTGGTTGAGTTTGACAAAGATTCAATTAATTTTAACGATTTTCTGCGCCGCTATTATCCGGAAGACGGAAGTTATTTTGCAAGTTATCAAGCTTTTTGCAATAATATAATAAAGGGCTTACAAGACGCTGTTGCACAGGTATTTAAAAACGAGCTTTCTCAAAAATACAATAATGAAGAAAAATCCGCGGACTTGTCAAATCCTAATAAAGTCAGGCTGTTATCTGCGTTAAATCTTGCAATATCCGAGGAAATGCGTTTTATAACTCAAAGCTCTATTCCCGAAGACGATAAAGAAGGCGGACTCAAAATTCTTTCCGAGCTGTTTTATGCGGTAAAAGCCGAGAACGAAGAACTTATTAACGCATTGTTGTGCGGTTATAATTACTTTCTTTTATATAATAAGTGCGTATCCGACGGCGTGCGTATGCTTATTGAAACTGTAGGGGAGTTTGAACAAACTTTAAACGTATGAATTTTACGGAAAAAAAGATTGACGGTAAATCAATCTACAAAGGGAGAATATTGAATTTGGAAGTGGACGAGGTGCTTTTACCGGACGGGCAAACTTCCAAGCGCGAATGCGTTAGGCATTGCGGCGGAGTTGCGGTTTTATACGTAAAAGACGGTCGGATTTTGCTTGTTAAACAATTTCGCTATTTATACGGCAAAGAAATATTCGAATTACCTGCTGGGAAAATTGACGCAGGCGAGAGCGAATCCTCCGCGGCATATCGCGAATTGGCGGAAGAAACGGGATTTATTGCGGAAAAAATTGCTCCGTTTTTAAAAATTTATCCTTCTCCCGGGTATACGGATGAAGTAATTAATATTTTTATTGCGCAAAGTTGCAAAAAAGGCAGTCAAAAGCTTGATAACGGCGAGTTTTTAAGTTATGTTTTTATGACTATAGAAAAAGTTTTGCAAATGATTGAAAGCGGAGAAATTTGCGACGCAAAAACCGTTGCCGCAGTATATAAATATTTGAATATTTTAAATAAATAAAACAGAAAAGGGGTTGCATTAATGCAACCCCTTAACTTTTCAGTTACAACCGCAGCCGCAGCTGTTGCAGTTGCCGTTAAGCAAGCTGGAAAGCGTGCCGTTTTTCCACATACTGTATATAAGAGCTATCAGTAAGGGAATGCAGCTTCCCGAAAGCACGCCTTCTAATCCGTTACAGTTGCTTGCGCTTGCCGCAAGAAGCAAAAGAATCAAAATGTAAAGGCAGCTGTTGTTACCGCAACACGAAAAAATGTTCATAAGTTTTCCTCCTTATAACCTGCACGGCGGTATGTAAAGTAATGGTTTTGTCCCGTGCAGTTGTATGCCGCATAAAAATTAAAAGCTTTATGCAGTTATCGTATATTAAATAATATTTTATTTGCGGTAAAAATGTTACTGCATTGGTAATTTACTTGCAAAAAAATCGCGGAAATGTTATCATATTTTAATAATCGACTTAAGTATTTTAGGTACTTTCGGCAGAAATAATATTCTGACCGTATAATAAGTATAATAAATTTAACTGCGGATATTCCTTATGCGGAAATCCGACGGAGGTAAAATGGAAAAGGAAAAAACTCGGTTTTTTTCCGCCGTAAACATTGCGTATATGGCGGTTTTGTTGGCTCTTGTAATTGTTTTACAGGTTTTCGGCGGTTATTTTAAAATTGGGGCTACAAGTTTAAGCTTTGTTTTGGTGCCCATAGTTTTAAGCGGAATGCTGCTGGGCGTAATGCCTGCTCTTGTATTGGGCGTTGTATTCGGTTTGGTGGTAATTTTTGACGCGCTTGGCGGAATGGACCCGTTTACATTGTATCTTTTAAACGAACAACCCGTAATTACCGTGCTTTTATGTATAGTAAAAGGCGGAGCAGCAGGCGCGGTTTCGGCGCTGGCTTTTAAGCTTATATCCAAAAAAAATAAATATGTTGCCGTTTTTGTTGCTTCCGCAGCGGCGCCTATTATAAATACTTTGATTTTCGTGTTAGGCGCGCTTTGCATAAGCGGCACAATAAGCGATTTTTTAAACGGAGCGGGAATTGACGTTACACAAATGAATCCGTTTTATATTGTGCTTGTAATTTGCGTCGGGATAAATTTTTTTGTGGAACTTGCCATAAATCTTATTTGCGCCCCCGCGCTTTATACGGTAAACAAAGTAATCAGCAAACAAATAAAGGTTAAAAATAAATGATTATCTGTATTGACGTAGGTAATACCAATATAAAATATGCGGTATTTGACGGAAACGCTTTAAAAATAAGTTTTCGCGTTGCTACCGAGCATAAAAAAACTTCCGACGAATACGGCGGTCAGCTTTTAAGCATTTTAAAAAACGGTGGAGTATCTGCTTTAGATATAAAAGGCGGAATTATATCGTCTGTTGTACCCCCTCTCGATTATACCATAGAGCGTATGTGCGCGGTTTACTTGGGTATAAAACCGTTAATACTTGCCCCCGGACTTAAAACGGGGTTAAACCTTAAAGTTGATAACGCAAAAGAAGTGGGCGCAGACAGGGTTGTTAATAACGTTGCGGCGGTAAAAAAATACGGTTTTCCATTAATAATAATAGATTTCGGCACGGCGACAACATTTAACGTAATAGACGGTAAAGGAGAGTTTATAGGCGGAGTTATTGCGCCCGGAATTAAGGGTTCGCTTGACAGCCTTGTAAACGGAACAGCAAAATTGCCGAGGGTGGAAATTGAAAAACCTTCAAGCGTAATAGGTAAAAATACGGTTACGAATATGCAGTCCGGAATTTTTTTCGGCTTTGCGGGATTAGTTGAGTATATCGTTAAAAAAATTAAACGTGAAATGAAACTTGAAAAAGTTAAGGTTATTGCCACAGGCGGGTTTTCAGACGTTATAGCAAAAGAAATTTCCTGTATAGATAACGTAGACAAGCTGTTAACGTTAGAAGGGCTTAAATATCTGTATATGCTTAACAGTGCGGAGGATTAAAATGAAAAAGGTCGGCGTTGCAATATTAGGACTCGGAATTGTGGGCGGAGGGACTTATAAAATACTTTCCGAACACAGAGAGTTTTATAAAAAGACCCAAAATATTGACGTTGTTGTGGAAAACGTTTTAGAGCGAAGAAAAGAACGCGCAATAGAACTTGGCGTAGAGCCAAGCAAAATTGTAAACGATATGGCGGAAATATGCTCTAATCCCGAAGTTGATATCGTAGTTGAAGTTATGGGCGGTATAGAACCTGCAAAAACGTTTGTGCTTTCGGCGCTAAACGCAGGTAAATCCGTAGTAACGTCAAATAAAGAGCTTTATTGTAAATTTGGACACGAGCTTGAAAAAACCGCAAAAAAGAACAACTGCGGACTTTTTTACGAAGCTAGCTGCGTTGGTGGTGTGCCTATTATACGCGCGCTTTTGGATAATCTTCAAGGCAATGTATTTTTGTCGATAATGGGCATTATAAACGGTACAACCAATTATATTCTAACCAAAATGTCAAATGAAGGTTCGTCTTATTCCGAAGTTTTAAAAGAAGCGCAAAAATTGGGTTATGCCGAAGCCGACCCTACTTCCGACGTGGAGGGTTACGACGCAGCGTATAAACTTTCTATACTTTCGAGTATGTGTTTCCGCACAAAAATTCCTTACACTGAAATTTACAGGGAGGGCATAAGCCGAATTTCCAATGATGATATTAACTACGGCAAAAAGCTCGGTTACGCAATAAAGTTGCTTGCAATCGGCAAAAACAGCGGCAGCGGAATAGAGGTGCGCGTACATCCTACGTTTATAAAATCGGAACATCCTCTTGCAAACGTTAACGACAGTTACAACGCGGTTTACGTTACGGGCGACAGCGTTGAAGACGTTATGCTGTACGGCAGGGGCGCAGGCGCGCTGCCTACGGGCAGCGCCATTGTAGGCGATATAATTTATTGCGCAACCCATCAGGGCTTTAATTATTCTACGTTTAAAAATACCGAATTTGCAGATCCTGCTACCAAATTTGTTAAAAATTTCGAAAGCGCATATTATTTAAGGGTATGTGTAGAAGATAAAGTGGGCGTTCTTTCAAAAGTTACTTCGCTTTTGGGCAAGCACGGTATAAGCGTTGCGCAGGTAGTGCAGGAAAACGACGGAACAAACGGACTTCAGCTTATAATAATCACTCACGAAACCAAAGAAAACAGCGTTAAAAAAGCCGTTGATGATATAAACGCAACGGCAGGAGTTGCAAACGTGGCTTCGGTTATAAGAGTTGTATAATATAAAAGGAGTATATATGTATAAATTTAAAAAATTATTCGTATCATTATTGTTAGTTTTAATATGTATTTGTTCAATGTGTTTTATGGGATTTACTGTGGATATTCCTAAAAAAAACTTTATAATTAATAGTGAAGCAAAAGAAGAATTTAAAAGTTTTACTAATGTTTATAATAATGGAAATGCGGATTATGTTGTTGGTAAGCAATATAATGAATACGAAAGAAATGGAAGACCCATTATTTATTCAAGTTATTATGATATTGATTATGTAGTACATATTATTAGGGAGCTAGAAGAAAAAGCCGAAAAATTTTTAGGGCACAACGACAGATCTTCGATATTTAATATTGTTACAGGTTTTATAAGACAGCTTAATAAACATTATTCTATAAGTTATGGAAATAAGTGGGATCTTGTTGCCGGAAATTTTGATGCATCATTTATTACTTTTTCAGATGGTAAAAGTGGGTATGAAACTTCACTTGCAGAATTTTTTGCAAGTTTTTTACAAAATATTGATGATTAAAATGTTCAATATAACAACTTTTTAACAAATCCGATAAATTCATACATTTTATCAAAACATTATACTATCCCAGATCCGCTTGGTTCTGGTCAAAGTATTGATTTATTACATATGATAGCATCTATAGATGCTATTTATGAGAATACGGGACGAAGTGTTGCTTGTAATTTAACTCTTGGTAAAAATTATTCCAAAGATCTTTGTTCTTGGTTAGGAGATTTGCAGACATTTGCTGCTGATATTAATAAAAGTGAAGCGCAAATTAATGGTTTAAAAAATTATACAATAAATGAAGGACATATTGATTTCAATAATTATGTGAATAATATAAGTAGTTCATTTTCTTCTGGAGACTTGTTAGCTGATATAGATGCAATGAATATTGTTAAATTGTTTATTGAGGGTACTAACAATTCTCTTTCTGAAGCAATGAATGCGTACTACACTGTAATGCAAAATGACAATGCTATTCGTGGTAATCGCTATTATGCTTTTATTTATACTTCTACAATAGATTTAAACGGCGGTAACGGATATAAGACTTTAAAAGATAGATTTTTGAATGAAGTAGCGCACCCTATGAATTTGGAGTGTTTAAATGGAATATATTACGATAATAAATTTTACAACTCGGATTCTTATGCTCTAGAATTGCTTGTAAGTAATGGTTATCCTTCATTTGCTATAAGAAAATACTGTGCTAAGCTTTTTAGCGATTATATTGTTTTAAATAGTCATAGATTTGATTAATTTGAGGTAAAAAATGAAAAAAGCGTCAATTTGTATTGTAAGTATTTTTACCGCAATTTTTATTACGTTTTTGTGCGGTTGCGGCGGTAAAACTTTATCGGATAATTTATTTGATGAAGAAGTATTGAACTATTTTTATATGCCGTGGCTGCAACGGCCTGAAAATGCAGAAAACGAAACCTCGGTTAATCGTTTGGACGGTGAAACAAATCGTAAAACCAACGTTTTATATTACAGTTGTAAAGTTGAAAACGTAGAAACATTGCATAAATTTGCGGAATTAATTTTTAAAAATTTATCTGACGGGGAATATACAAAAGGATATTACGTTGGTTATTTTCAACCGGGGTGGTTTTTAGACTTTACAAGATCGCCAAGCGTTAAGGAATCGGTTATTTTAGAAAATCATTATATCGAAATAACAAACGAACTTTATAATGAAATTTTTTATAGATATAATTTTTATTTTATAAACAAAAAAATTTGGAGTAATAACAAGCGCGATTCCAAAGTTGTTAAAGACGTAACTTCTATAAAGATACAATTTAGAAAATTGTTGGAAGAAGATGAAACCGCAGCAAATAATAATTTAAGCGTAGTTGTACAAAAAGAAAAAAAGGTTTTATTTAACGCTTAAAATTTATAAGCAAAACCCGTCCGTCGAAGCCCGACGGACGGGTTTCTATTTATTTCCGTTAAAGTTAAAATTAATTAAAAAATATTCAACGGTTAAAACCGTTGAATATTGCAGACGCGCCAAGAGCAACCTAAATTGAACAACTAATTAAAAGGGTTGTTTGATTTGGGTTTTTCTTTATTTAAACGGCTACTTTATGCCGCGAAAAGCTATTGACTGAAATTGCGGTGTGTTAGGCTCGTGCGCCAAATGCAAACACACCACAAGAAAAGTTTTGGTCAATAGCACCGTGGAATAAATAGCCGTTAGGCTATATTCTTAATGTAATAACTATGTTTTGAACAGCATTGAGTTTAAATATTTTTGAGTAAAAGATAAAGTCCTGACGATTTTAATCATCAGGACTTACAGTTATAGGGCTGTTACAAATTGCGTCAATTCTATCGTCGTAAACCAATATTTCTTTTACACGTAGTTAATAAGCATTTGCGGCTCTAAATTCAACGCTTGCTCGTAAAACGCTCTAATTTCTTTTTCGGTAAACTTTACGGCGGTTTTACTTTGCTCTAAAAGTATTTGTCTTTCTAAATTTTATTGCTGTTCTCCATCTGAAAAGCCTATAATATCCAAAGTGTTAGGATGCGGCAGGCCGTGGTGCGAGCAGTCGAACTTAACGGTGCCTTTTATATCCTTAAACGAGGTTATTATTGCTTTGTCGGCGTAGTGGACTTTGACCGTTTTTGCAAGAGAAACATAAAGAATAACGTTGTATTCGTCTATATCCGGATAGTCTGAAAGAAACGCCTTACACGCGTTTTGAACGCCTATCGTGTGTGAGCTTGAAGGACCATGCCGCATATGTATAACTGAGTAAGCGATTTCATATTTTAACCTTTACATTGACTGATATACGCCTTTAACTTTACAAAAGCAAGTAGACAAATGTTATTGTCGGTAATTTTTTATAGCTTAAAGGTTGACGAAATAAAGTAAAGCGTGTATTATAAAAACCGCAAAAACAAAGTTGCTTTTATAGAGGAAAAATTTTATGGTTTTCAGCGTAACTGAAGATATAAAGTATATCGGCGTAGACGATACGGATATAGATCTTTTCGAGGGGCAGTATAAAGTGCCTAACGGAGTATCTTATAATTCATACGTCTTAATAGATGAAAAAATTGCGGTGTTCGATACCGTCGATAAACGCAAAACGGAGGAGTGGCTTAAAAATCTCGCCGCCTCTTTAAACGGCAGACAGCCCGACTATCTTATAGTTTCTCACGTAGAGCCGGACCACTCCGCAAGCATACCCGCTTTTTTAAAGGCTTATCCTTGCGTTACCGTTGTAGGCAATGAAAAGACCTTTTTGCTGATTGAAAGATTTTACGGCAATACCGTAAAAAATAAATTTACCGTAAAGGACGGCGAGGAGCTTAATCTCGGCAAACACAAAATTGCCTTTGCTTTTGCGCCGATGGTTCACTGGCCCGAGGTTATGACTTCGTTCGATAAATACGACGGCGTGCTTTTTTCTGCGGACGCTTTCGGTAAATTCGGCGCTCTGTCCTGTAATGAGGACTGGCTTGACGAAGCGATGAGATATTATATAAATATCGTCGGTAAATACGGCAACCCCGTTCAGGGCGCGTTAAAAAAGGTTTCCGCATTCAATATAAAAATAATCTGTCCTCTGCACGGTCCCGTGTTGAAAGACAATCTTGAATATTATATAGGCAAGTACGATACGTGGAGTTCGTACAAGCCCGACGAGGAAGGGGTGTTCGTAGCTTACGCGTCCGTTTACGGCAATACCGCCTGTGCCGCGCAAAAGCTTGCCAAAAAGCTTAAAGAGAGCGGAGTAAAGGCGGAGGTTGCCGATTTGAACCGTTGCGATTTATCCTCTGCGGTTGCAAGCGCGTTTAAGTATAATAAGCTTGTAATAGCAAGCATAACTTACGACGGCGGAATAATGCCATGTGCCGAAGAATTTATAAACAAGCTGAAAGCGAAAAATTACAGCAACCGCACCGTTGGATTTATTCAGAACGGAAGCTGGGCGCCTATTTCGGCAAAGCTTATGCGTACCGCTTTTGAAGGCTTTAAATCAATATCCTTCTGTGCGGAGGCGGTTACGGTAAACTCCGCCTTGGATAAGGCGGCGGAAGTACGGCTTTCCGCTCTTGCGGCAGAACTTTCAAAATAAAATAAAAGCCCCCGATAAGAAGCTTTCTTGACGGGGTTTTAAATTACATCGTTTTTAGTAAAATGTTTTAAAACGTCGGGGAATTTGCCTTTTTTGACTACGACGGTTGTCGTGGTTTTATCATATACGACTTTTGCGTCCGACTACCTTTTTTCAGCATAGGGGCGCCGATTATTTTAGGTACGCGGATTTTTCTTTTTTCTCCGTCCGACTTGTACTCGCAGAAAAATTCTAATTTATTACCGCTTTTGTACGTCTTGGAGGACTGAACGAGGCGCTTACAATTTAATATCGGGACTGTATCAATAGGAAATCTATTGTAACAGCTAAAACAGCATACCAGTGTTTAGATTAAGGTGCGAAGTAGCGTAAAGTGAAAAGCCGGCTCACCCCCAACACAAAGAAAAGGTGCAGAGTTGCGTTTTGATAAGAGAGAAGATAACACACTCTTATTCAACGGGCGATGTACAAAGTTTTATAAGATTAAGTTCTCGTAAGATTTTGTACATCGCCATTTTTTTGTGCAAATTTTTCGATAAAGGAGATAAGAATTTGCAGGAAAACAAGACAAAAAACATTGAAGTCAGAGCTATCGGAAAGCCGAGTATCGAAGCCTTGACGGAGAGCGAACAACAGGTATTCTACATCACCCTATTAAAGCGAATTGCAGAGCTTGCCATAGTTATTACATTAAGAATATAGCCGAACGGCTATTTATTCCACGGTGCTATTGACTGAAACTTTTCTTGCGGTGTGTATTAAGGCAAATAAGGGCGAAACACAGCAACCCACTGAGAAAAATCTCGGTGGGGTTTGGTTTGCCTTTGGCACACGAGCCTAAACACCGCAATTTCAGTCAATAGCCTTTCGCGGCATAAAGTAGCCGTTTAAATAAAGAAAAACCCAAATCAAACAGCCCTTTAATTAGGTGTTCAATTTAGGTTTCTCTTGGCGCAGAGAAGAGGATTTGAACCTCCGGAGGGGTATTAGCCCTCACACGATTTCCAATCGTGCGCCTTAAACCGCTCAGCCATCTCTGCATAGCCGCTCGTTTTTTCATACAAGCAATAATATAATATTAAATAATTTAAAAAAAATCAAGCGTTTTTAAATCAAATAAAATACAGGTTAAAAATTTTTTAAATATTGACTTTGTTTGCTGCTTGTTTTATACTTTAAATAATATAAAATAAGGAGTTAAAATGGCTACAACAAAAGAATTTTTAAATAGTTTTTTAAAAAGCGCAAATTCAATACCGGACATTGCCTACCGCGCAATGATGGGCGAATACGTTTTATACTATAAACAAAAAGTAATAGGCGGAATTTACGACAACAGGGTGCTTATTAAGCCTGTTAACGGGCTTGAAACGCTTATGCCTAATGCGGAACTGCAAATTCCGTACAAAGGCGCTAAACCGCTTGTAAAGGTTGAATGCTTTGACGGTGAGTTTTTGTTAAGCGTTTTTGAGTTGCTTTATGCCAAGCTGCCTATGCCTAAGCCTAAAAAGAGGAAATCAAAATGAAAATTATTGACGCGCACGCTCACGTTGCACAATATATTTGCGGATTTACCTCGCGCGGAGAACTGAGAGCTGCAGGCGGCGGAAAGGCAAGCTATTCAACGGGGGAAACGTTTTTAATGTTTCCCCCAGAAATGGGAGATACCGGCGTTACACCGGAATCTCTTTTAAAAGTTATGGACGCGCACGGAGTAGAAAAAGCTGTTTTATTGCAGGGTAATTGGCTTGGGTTTCATAATCAATATACTTATGAAGCTATTGAAAAATATCCAAACCGTTTTACGGGCGCGGCAACTTACGACCCGTTTTGCATTAACGTTGATTTAATCCGTAAGCGTCTTTTCGACGATTTAAAATTTAAAACGGTAAAGTTTGAACTTTCTACGGGTTCAGGGCTTATGGCAAACCGTCCGCCCGTTTATCTTGACGGTACGGTTATGAACGAGTGCTACGCATATGCAAGGGAAAGAGGCATAACTGTTGTGCTTGATATAGGCAGACCGAGAAACGCGTGCTGGCAGATAGAAGCCTGCGCAAACGCTGTTGCAAAATACCCTGAGATTAATTTTGTTTTCTGCCACTTGCTGTCGCCTCAGCGCGGGGATTTAAAGCTGCTGGAAGAAGCACTTTATAAACTTGTTGCGGATAACGTTTATTTTGACATATCTTCGCTTGCGCATAATCAAAAGCCCGAAACTTATCCGTATCCTACCGCGGTAGAACATTTAAAAACCGCAAAAAAAACAGTGGGCGCAAATAAGCTTATGTTCGGTTCGGATATGCCAAGCACTCTTTCACGCGATAGCTATGAAAACTTGGTTAATTACGTGATATATGGGGGTGTATTTACTGAAGCCGAGCTTGAAGACGTGTTTTATAATACTGCAAATAAAGTATATTTTAAATAAAATAAGCGCTACGGATACTGCTGTATTTTTAAATTATATAATAAAAACTTATATATATTTATAAAAATCATTATGCCGCTTTTTGGCTTTAAAGCTTAACGGAATTTGATTATAAAAAATTTGCGTGATATAATTATTTACGTTAAATTTTTCAAGCTACACAAGGAGCGAATAATGAAATACGTTGAAAAAGTTTTAAAAAATTTAAAAAAGCAAAATCCGAGAGAAGCCGAGTTTCATCAGGCCGCAACCGAAATTTTAACATCGCTTTCGCCTGTTATCGAAAAGCATCCCGAATACGAAGCGGCGGCGCTTTTGGAAAGATTTGTTGAACCCGAACGCGTTGTTATGTTCCGCGTGCCTTGGGTTGACGACAAAGGCAAAGTACACGTAAACAAGGGATACCGCGTACAGTTTAACAGCGCAATAGGTCCTTATAAGGGCGGCTTGCGTTTTCATCCGTCGGTTAATCTTTCGATTATAAAGTTTTTGGGGCTTGAACAAATTTTAAAAAACAGTCTTACGGGTTTACCAATAGGCGGCGGCAAGGGCGGTTCGGACTTTGACCCTAAGGGAAAATCCGATAGAGAAATTATGGCGTTTTGCCAAAGCTTTATGACAGAACTGTACCGCCATATAGGAGCGGATACCGACGTGCCTGCCGGCGACATTGGCGTAGGTGCAAGAGAAATAGGGTATTTGTTCGGTCAATATAAAAGAATACGCAACGAACACGTTGGCGTGCTTACAGGCAGGGGGATTTCTTACGGCGGCAGCCTTGCAAGAAAAGAAGCTACGGGTTACGGATTGATTTATATTACCGAGCAAGCTTTAAAAGCCAGAGGCGACAGCTTAAAAAATAAAACGGTAATTATATCCGGTTCCGGCAACGTCGCAATTTACGCTTGCGAAAAAGCTCAGTCGCTCGGCGCAAAAGTTGTGGCGATGTACGATTCCAAAGGTTATGTTTACGACCCCGACGGAATTAAACTTGATATAGTTAAGCAGATAAAAGAAGTAGAAGGCGCAAGAATAAAGGAATATGCGGCAAGAGTAAGCGGAGCAGAGTTTAATCCTGATTGCAGAAAAATTTGGACTATTCCGTGCGACATAGCTATGCCTTGCGCAACGCAGAATGAGATTGATGAACAATCTGCCGAAATTCTTGTTAAAAACGGTGTTAAGTACGTTGCCGAAGGCGCAAATATGCCGTCAACGCTTGAAGCGATTAACGTTTTCATTTCAAACGGCGTGGTGTTTTTACCGGCAAAAGCCGCAAATGCGGGCGGCGTTGCAACGTCGGCTCTTGAAATGGCTCAGTCTTCAGGCAGAATGTTTTGGTCGTTTGAGGAAGTAGACGCAAAATTAAAAACAATAATGACGGATATTTATAACAACATTGACAAAGCGGCAAAAGAATACGGATTTGAAGGCAATTATGTAATGGGTGCCAATATCGCCGGATTTATTAAAGTTGCGGAAGCAATGATGGCTCAAGGCATTGTTTGATTATAATAACCGCCCCCTTGCAGGGGCGGTATTTTTTTATTTGACAGTATATTGTAAAATAATTATAATATACGAAAAATAGTTGCACAATACAAATTTTTTATTTTGTATTGTTTAAAGAGGTTAAATATTAATGACGACTTCGGAAATTTTGGAATTTGCCAAAAAAGCCAAAAGCGGAGCGGCAACGCTGTCTAACGAACAAAAACGGGCGGCGCTTATAAATATGGCGGCTTCGCTTGAAGATGAAGCCGAAAATATTTTAAAAGCAAACGCTTCGGATATTGCTGCGTCAAACTTGTCGTTTGCAATGCGCGACAGGTTAATGCTTAATAAAGAGCGCGTGCACGCTATGGCTGAAAATATGCGTTCGCTTGCAAAAGTTCCCGATCCCATTGGCGAAATCAAAGAAGAAAAATTGCTTGATAACGGACTTACGCTTAAAAAGATTGCTGTTCCGATAGGCGTAATTGCGCTTGTTTACGAAAACCGCCCCGACGTAACAGCCGACGCTGCCGCATTAACCTTAAAAAGCGGTAACGTGTGCGTTCTTTTGGCGGGGAAAGAGTCGATTTTATCGGCAAGAGCAATAATAACCGCTTTGCGTAAGGGGTTAAAGCGCGCGGGCGTTTCGCAATACGTTATTAATTTTATTGAAGAACCTTCGGAAGAAGCCGTTAATGAACTTATGTCCGCCTGCGGATATGTAGATTTGCTTATTCCGCGCGGGAGTGCAAAACTTATTAAAAATTGCGCTGAAAATTCAAAAGTTCCTTGTATTTATACCGGCGCCGGAATTTGCCACGGTTATGTTGACGAATATGCGGATTTTAATAAAGCTCTTGATATTGTTGAAAATGCAAAATGCGAAAGACCTACGGTTTGCAACGCAATGGAAGTGCTGCTTATAAATAAAAAAATAGCAGGAGAATTTTTACCGGAGCTTTATAAAAGACTTTGCAAAAAAAATGAAAGCAACAGCGTTACCTTAAAACTTGATGAATACGCGTATTCGGTTTTACAGGGTTTGCCTTATTGCGAGCGAGCAGAAAATGATGATTTTGATAAAGAGTTCCTTGATTACGTTTTAGCGGTTAAAACCGTTGAAAGCGTTAAGGAGGCTGTATCGCATATTGCATTGCACTCTACGGGACACAGCGAATGCATAATTACCGAAAATGAAGAAAACGCAAAGATTTTTGTAAAGTCTGTAGACAGCTGCGCCGTTTACGTAAATGCGTCTACAAGACTTACCGACGGCGGCGTATTCGGTTTGGGCGCTGAGATAGGAATTTCTACTCGGAAAATTCACGCAAGAGGACCGATAGGGTTAAAAGAACTTACTTCGTATAAATACGTTGCTATCGGAAACGGAAATTTAAGGTAGGTTGTATATGGGAAAAATTATATTAACGGCAGTAAACGCCGTTCTGCCTATAATTTTGCTTATTTTATTGGGTTATGCATTAAAGCGAATAAAACTTTTAAATAAAGAGTTTCTTAAAATAGGCAACAAACTTGTTTTTAAAGTATTATTACCCGTAATGCTTTTTATTAACGTATATAACGCCGATTTTAAATCGTTCCGTTGGGACGTTATTTTATATTCGCTTATTGTTATTGTAATAATTTTCGGATTGGGATTTCTTACCAGCATATTAATCACAAAAAGAAACGACCGCAGAGGAGTCATTTTGCAGTGTACGTTCAGAAGTAATTTCGCAATTATAGGTACGTCGCTTGCCGTGGCTCTTGCAGGCGCAAACGAATTGCTGTCTACCGATATAAGCGCAACCGTAGCCATTATTCAGGCTTTTTCTATTCCGCTGTTCAACGTGTTGGCAGTCGTTTCGCTTTCCGTGTTCGTAGGCAGAGAACCTAAACCTTTAACGGAAAATGCGCTTGCTGCAAATGCAGGAGAAGACAAAGCCGTTGTAAAAACGTCGCATAGCGGTGCGGTTAAAGGCATTTTAAAAGGAATAATTACAAATCCTCTTATAATCGGCGTAGCTGCCGGACTTGTGTTTTTGGGAATAAGAGAACTTGAAATTTTTGCGGCAGGCAGCGCTGTGTTTACGCTTAAAGAACATTTGTATTTTTTATACAAAGCATTAAACGATTTAAAGATTGTTGCGTCACCGTTTGCATTGATTGTATTAGGCGGACAATTTGAGTTTTCAGCTGTTAAAGGAATGTTGAAAGAAATAATTGCGGGCACGTTGTTCAGAATAGTTATCGCTCCGCTATTGGGCATAGGATGTGCTGTAATTATAAGTAAATATACAAATTTATTTACTTTCGGCGTTACGGAATATCCTGCATTGATTGCGCTCTTCGGTTCGCCTGTTGCAGTTTCAAGCGCAATAATGGCAGGGGAGATGAAAAACGACGAACAGCTTGCAACGCAGCTTGTTGTTTGGACGAGTATCGGTTCTATTTTTACTATATTTATCACAGTTTGCATATTGATGTCCGCAGGGCTGTTATCGGTTTAAAATTATGAAAATACTTGCATTAACTCCCGTAAGCGTTACGGTAGAACTTGAAAACTGCAAAACGCCGTATTATTGCGAAAGTCTATTTAACGTTAGTTTAAACGGTAAAATATTGCGTTCGGAAAATAAAAATATATTTTCCGTATTCGGTTTGCAAAGCGGAAAAAAATATACGTTAAGCGCACGCCAAGAGGAGGTAATTTTTGAATTGCCCCCCGAATATGTGCGAGTTTCCGTGCTTTCTTTCGGTGCGAAAGGCGATGGCAAGCACGACGATACGTTGGCGTTTTATGCGGCGTTTGCGTGCCTTGGTGAAAATTCGGTGCTATACGTCCCTAAAGGGGATTATTTAGTAAAACCGATATTTTTGAAAAGCGGAATAACCGTTTACCTTGAAAAAGGCGCAACGATTTTAGGCGCTGTCGACAGGGAAAGTTATCCCGTTTTGCCGGCAATTATAAAAGGTAAAAATTGGGAAATCAACGTCGGTACCTGGCAGGGCGAGGAAGCGGATTGCTTTGCTTCCGTATTTACCGCATATAACCAAAAAAATATAAGTATTATTGGCGAAGGTACAATAGATTGCCGAGCGTCTCTTGGCGATTGGTATATAAATCATCGTGTAAAACGCGGCGCTTGGCGTCCGCGCGGAGTCTTTTTTAATCGCTGCGAAAATGTGCTTTTACAGGGTATAACGGTAAAAAATACCCCCAGCTGGAATATACATCCCTATTTTTGCAAAAACGTAAAACTTTTGGATTTAACGCTTGAAAATCCGCCTAGTATGCCTACAACAGACGGCATTGACCCCGACAGTTGCGAAAACGTTGAAATAGCAGGAGTGAATATTTCCGTTGGCGACGATTGCATAGCTTTAAAATCGCAGACGTTTGAGGCGGCAAAAAAATACAAACAGCCGTGCAGAAATATAGATATACGCAACTGTTTAATGCGTTGCGGACACGGCGGCGTAGTGTTCGGAAGCGAGCTTTCCGGAGGAATTGAAAATGTTAACGTATCACAGTGTTTATTTGAGGGTACCGATAGAGGCTTTCGTATAAAGACGCGCAGAGGCAGAGGGCATATAGGTAAATGCGACGGCGTGAATTTTTCAGACATAAAAATGGTAAACGTTAAAGTTCCGTTTGTAATAAATATGTATTATAATATGGGTGATGAAAACGGACATACAGAATATGTTTGGACTACGGAAAAGTTGCCGTTTGACGAACGTACGCCCGTTATCGGGAGTTTTACTTTCAAAAATACAGAATGCGTTGGCGTTGAATACGCAGCAGGAGCTTTTTACGGTCTGCCTGAATCGCCCATAAAAAGCATTAAATTTAAAAACGTTAGGTTTGAGTACAATAAAAATTCCGCCGCGGGCTATCCGGATATGAAAGAGCAGAACACCGCAGTAAAAAATCAAGGACTCGATTTCCATTTTGCAGAAGAAGTAATTCTTGAAAACGTGTCAATTTGCGGACAGACGGGACAAGAAGTTTTGCTTGATAAAGTAAATAGCTTTAATAAATTTTAATAAAAAAATACCGACTGATTCAGTCGGTATTTTTTTATTGACAAATGCGAAAATAAAGTTTATACTAAAACAAATGTTGTAAAACGATTGTTTTAAATAGGGAGATGTTATGCCGCCAAAAGCAAAATTCAGTGAAGAACAAATTATTGAAACTGCATTTGAAATTGTCAGAAGTTATGGAATGGCTGCGCTTACGGCTCGTTCGCTTGCGGAAAAACTGAACAGTTCTCCGCGTCCGATTTTTACTGTTTTTGACAGTATGGAAGAAGTCCAGAACGAGGTAGTAAATAAAGCTAAAACATTATATAAAAGTTATGTTGACGCAGGATTAAGTGAAGAAAAAGCTTTCCGCGGAGTGGGTAAAGCCTATATTCGTTTTGCTGTTGAAGAAGAAAAGCTTTTTAAAATTTTATTTATGCAGGAACTTACGGGTGAACCTGAAAAAGACAGCGTTTTATATCTTATAGATAAGAATTATGAAGATATATTACATTCCATAGAGCGAGAGTACGGATTTGAACAAAATACTGCCAAAAGTTTTTATTTGCATCTTTGGATTTATTCTCACGGCATAGCGTCGCTGTCGGCTACCAAGGTTTGCAAATTTTCCGAAAACGAAATAGCGAATATGCTTGACGAAGTTGGCGCAAGCTTGGTACGCAAATATAAAGCAGAGGGGAAATAAATGTTAGAAGCAAAAAATATTTTTAAGTCGTTCAATAACGGTAATGTGCGTGTTTTAAAAGACGTGTGTTTGGATATTGCCGAAGGGGATTTTACGGTTATTTTGGGCGCGTCAGGTTCCGGCAAGTCAACGCTTATGAGTATAATTTCCGGACTTGAACGCCCTGACAGCGGTACGGTTACATACAACGGAATACAATTAACGGCTTTAAAAGATAAAGAACTTACGGATTTTCGCCGAAAATACGTTGGATTTATATTTCAGCAATATTATCTTTTGCCGCATCTTTCTGTAGAGAACAACGTTCGTTTGGGCGCGGATCTTGCAGGAAATAGAAATTATAAAAATATAATTAAATCCGTCGGCTTGGAAGATAAATGCAAAAACCGTCCGTTTGAGCTTTCCGGCGGCGAACAACAGCGTGTTTGCATTGCACGTGCGCTTGCAAAACAGCCGAAAATTCTTTTTTTAGACGAGCCTACGGGCGCGTTGGACGAGCAAACAGGCAGAAGCGTTTTGGATTATATAGTAAAATTAAAAAACTTAGAAGGTTTTACAATGGTTATGGTAACTCATAATCAAAATATTGCCGAGATGGCGGATACGGTTGTAAAAATGAACAGCGGCGGTATTACAGAAGTTTATAAAAACAGTTCAATTAAATCGGCATATGAAATAGGGTGGTAAAATGGTTATAAGTTTAAAAGACGGAGCAAAACTTATATCTGTTTCGGTAATATGTTTTTGTGCTGTTTTCGTTTGTACCTTTATGTTGAATTTTTATCTTGATTTAAGTAGTATAAGCGGAATTTCGGACGGAAAGATACTTGCGGTTTATAATGCCCAACTTAGTACGGCAAAAATTACTTCGGCTCTCGCCGGTGGATTTTTGGGGTTGATTGCCGTTTTAATGACGTTTTTTTATATTAAAATATATATTGATTCGCACTCTAAACAACTTGGAATATTAAAAGCGCTGGGATACGGTAATTTTAGGCTTGCAATTCATTTTTGGGTGTTTGGATTAAGCGTTTTTATAGGCTGTATAGCAGGTTATGCAGGCGGATTTATAGCTATGCCTTACGTTTATGAGGGTTTAGCCGTAAACGGAATACCTGCGGTTGAAATAAATTTTCATTGGCAGCTTTTATTGGGGCTTGTATTTGCGCCTCCGTTCGCGTTTTTGTTTATTTCATTTGGTTATGCGGCAATAGCTTTAAAACGCAATTTAGGCGATTTGCTTGGCGCAAAAGTATTATCTCAAAAAATAAAACCCGTTTCAAAATCTTATAAAGAACGCAGTTTTCTTGCGGATATGTGCATTAAAACAATTAGTTCAAAAAAATTGATAGTATTTTTTGTAGCGTTTTCTTGTTTTTGCTATTCGGCTATGGTTCAAATGGGATTTTCAATGAAGACTATGAACGCTTCGTTGATGGGGGTGTTTATACTTTTAATCGGTTTGGTTTTGGCTTTTACTTGTATGATTATGTCGGTTACGTCTTTAATTAACGCTAACCGAAAAAACGTAGCCATTATGAAAACTTTCGGTTACAAACCTGCCGAGTACGCAGTTGCGGTTTTTGCCGGTTACACGCCTTTTGCTTTGTTGGGGTTTGCAATAGGTACGGTTTATCAATACGGATTATTAAAACTTATGGTAAATCTTATTTTTGCCGATGTGGGGGAAATGCCCGTTTATAAGTTTGACGTTGCTTTATTTTTTATTACGCTTTTAACTTTTATTGCGCTTTATGCAATTACCGTATTTTTATTTTCAATACGTCTTTTAAAAGTTTCGGTAAAAGAAGTTATGATTTAAAGTATTAAAAAAGCTCCGGTTTTTAAATCGTAGCTTTTTTATTTTTTATTTTTAGAGGAAGGCGAGGTTTTTGTTTTTTCTGTAGAGTTGGCTGTTTTAGCTTTTGCGGTTGAACCGTTCGTCTTAGGTGCAGCTTTTGCCTCGGCTTTTTTTGTCGGGGCGGGCGCCGCCGCAGATTTTTTCTTGTCGGTAGTTGATGCTTTTGCAGTTGACACGGGTTTTACGGAAGATGCGGTAGATTTTTCTGACGCGGCAGTTTTTACCGCAGCCGTATCGTTTTTAGTTGAAAGCGGTTTAACGGGTTTAGAAGTTTTCTTGGCTTTTAACATAATCTCTTGTTCGCGTTTTTCGGACTGCGGAGTTTTTGTTTCTCTTGAAATCCATTCAAACTTCTTTTTGTTGGTTTTTAAGCCTTTCTTTTCCGACACAAGATTTTCGAATTGATAAATTGCCTCAATGAATCGGTTTGTAACGCCCACGTCCAAAACTCTTATTTGATAAGAAAGCAAAAATCTTAACGATTTAGGTATTATAACCAGGTTGTTGCGCATTTCAAACGAAATACTTTGGACGTAAGAATTAAAACGGTGTAATTTTTCTTTTGAATCGTCGCCGTCGGCAAGGAAGTTATCTATATCCGCCGAAATTTTTACGCATTGGCGTTTGTTTTTAGAACATTTTGCAAAGTTTCTTATTATGGGAATAAATACGGACCAAAAACAAACTATGTAATAAAGCGCTTCGGTCATATTCATATTAGACAGCCAAAATATAAATCCTATGGATACCAACGTTATAAATATGCCGTAAACAATTTGCAGTTTATCAAGTAAAAAGCGGTTTTCTGCGGCAATGTACCTATTTATGAACATAAACGCGTATTTGTCGCTTATTTCCTGCGGCACGTCGTATGCGCCGGTATATTTTTTTTCTTTTTTAAGAGTTCCTTTTCTAATTGCAAGTTCAAAAAGTTCGTTTGTAAGTTCTCTGTCGTATTCTATTTTTGAAAGAGTAATACCTGTAATTTCCGTTTCGAAAAGCTGTGCCAACAGTACCGCTTTTTCTTTATGGTTTGCAACAATATTGGAAATTAATTCCGTTAGGATATTAAGAATAATAGAAACGGCGGAGCTGGTAAATTTAACAAGGTTTGCCGTAGCTTCGTCCGTTACGAAAAAACTCTGAGTAAAAATAAGAATAAGCGGAATAAAGTTAACAAAATATAATATGAGTTTTGAATATTTTGCTTCCGCAAACATTTTTTTAGAGCTTCGGTAAATCTGAATGTTACGCTCTTTAATTTCGTTTTCCAAAACTCTGTTCATTACTCACCCAAACAAAAACTTATACATTATTATAAATAAAATCAAAATAAAACACAAGCGATTACGTCTATGATAAATAAAATAACACAAAGTATTAATTCTTAGCGTAGCGGAAAGATACAGAAATTAAACTTTAAAAATACATTTTTAGTATGTCATATGAAAATGCTTTAAAATACACAAAAGCATTTATGCGGGCAAAGTTTAGCAAAGTATTTATATAAAAACGTGTTGTTTTATGCAGTAAAAAATGTCGTATTTCATCATTTGAATAAATACGACATTTTTCTTGGTACTCCCGCTGGGAATCGAACCCGGAACTGCCCCTTAGGAGGGGGCTGTTATATCCATTTAACTACGGAAGCGCAAATAATTTTAAGAAAAAGATAAAAGCGAGCGGAGTAACCGCTCGCTTAATAACTTTCCGTTTTACGCCATTGCGTTAAGCTTTTTCGCAAGACCTGACTTTTTGTTAGCGGCAGTGTTCTTTTTAAATACGCCTTTGGAAACTGCAACGTCGATTGCAGAGCAAACCGAAGGGAATTTAGCCTTTGCCGCCGCCTTGTCGCCGCTTTCTACAACCGAAAGAAACTTTTTGATTTCGGTTTTTACTTCGGATTTAACGGCTTTGTTCCTTGCCGTTTTCTTTTCGATTACAAGCACGCGTTTTTTAGCAGACTTTATGTTAGGCATTTAATTACTCCTATAAAACTTTAAATATAAATCTTGAATGATTTTATCATAAAAAAATGCTGTTGTAAACTTTTTTAAACGCAATTTTACAAATTTTTTTAATATATTCTGTTTTACGAAAATAATATATTAAGGTAATGGGGCTTAGTTGCAATAAAACGCCCGTTGTTTGTTTTTTTGATAGCGGCATCGGCGGAATAAATTTGTTATATGAATGTGTGCGCAGATTGCCAAAAGCGGAATTTTTTTATTTTGCCGATAATTTCCGCGTGCCTTACGGCAATATAACTGATAACGAGTTGAATAATTTGGTTGACGCATTTTTTAAAGATATTAAAAAATTAAACCCCGACGTTGCCGTTGTTGCTTGTAATACAGTTACTGCAAGCTGCATAAAGTTTTTAAGGTCTAAATATAATTTTCCTATAGTAGGCGTTCAGCCTGCGGTTAAACCTGCCGCAGAGAGCAAAGAGCGATGCGCGGTTCTTGCAACGCCGTCAACTATTTGCAGTGCGTCGTTAAATACGCTTATAAAATATTATGGGAACGGTTTAATAGAGCCCATAGCCTGCCGCGATCTTGCTTATTACATAGAAAACAATATTTTCAATTTAAACCGCGGCGAAGTTTTTAAACATTTACCTAATACCGACATTAAAAACATAATTATAGGCTGTACGCATTACGGTTACATAAAAAACTATATAAAAGATTTTTACGGCGGCACCGTGTTTGTCGGAGCGGAGGGAACGGTTAACCGTATTTGTAAAATTTTAGGGATTTTTGACCACCCGTCGAAAATAGGTTCAAAAATAACTTTTTGCGGCGGAGATGCCTGTAAAAACCAAAAAGTATTTGATTTTTTAGTTGCCGAAAATGGATTATAAGGGAAATATTTCCCAAAAAATAATAAAAAAAATTTATTTTTTAGTATCAAGTGGTTGACAGTGGTCATTTTTGGTGGTATGATTATTACAGATTAACATTTAAAGGCAACCATTATGTTTTTTCTTACGGGTGAATACAATCACCAGATTGATGCAAAAAACAGAATAAGAATTCCAGGTAAGCTTAAAGGAAACGAAGAAAGCTTATATTTTTCCAAGGGAACAAACGGTTGTATTTTTGTGTTTTCGGAAGCCGCTATTAAAGAGAAGCTTGAAAAGCTTGAAGAAATTAAATTTAACGACGTAGAAAAGCAAAAAGGTTTAAGGGCTTTTACAAAATCGTTTCAGTTGGTTGAAAGCGACGGTCAGGGCAGAATGATTATTCCTTCTAAACTTAAAGAGTTTGCAAAAATAGAAAAGGATATAGTAATTTGCGGAGCAGGCTCGCATATAGAAGTTTGGGCGAAAGAAGTTTATGACGAATACTTCGCCGACGAAGACGTTGATTTCGATAAACTGTTTAACAGCCTCGACATTTGATTATGAACGGTTTTGCTCATATCCCCGTAATGCTGGAAGAATGCATAGAAGGGTTAAAACTGAGAAACGACGGAATTTATTTCGACGGAACTGTGGGCGGCGGCGGTCATTCTTTCGAAATTTTGAAAAGAACGGCGCCAAACGGCAGACTGATAGCAACCGATAAAGATGACGACGCAATAGCGGCGGCAGATGAACGGTTAAAACAATTTAAAGGCAGATACGAAATATTTAAATACGACTTTAAAAATTACCAAAGCGTTTTGGATAAAGCCGAAGTAAACGGGTTAGACGGCGTAATTTTGGATTTCGGAGTATCAAGCTGGCAGCTTGACAGCGCGGACAGAGGGTTTTCTTATATGAAAGCCGACGCTCCGTTGGATATGAGAATGGACAGAGGTCAAGCGCTTTCGGCAAAAGATATAGTAAACGAATATTCGCAAAGCGAAATAACAAAAATACTTAAGATATACGGCGAAGAAAAGTTTGCTTCAAACATAGCTTTGAACATAGTAAAAAGCAGAGCGCAAAAAACTATTGAAACTTGCGGCGAACTTTCACTGATAATAGAAAGCAGCATACCTGCTAAATTCCGGCAAAACGGACCTGCGGCAAGAAAAAGTTTTCAGGCAATAAGAATTGCCGTTAACGGCGAGTTAACGGGATTGTATGAATGTGTGATAGGACTTGCCTCAAAATTGAAAAAGGGCGGAAGAATAGTTATTCTTACATTCCATTCCTTGGAAGACAGAATAGTAAAGCAGGCGTTCAGATATTTAGAGCAAGACTGTACTTGTCCTAAAAATTTGCCGGTATGCGTATGCGGAAAGAAAAGGGAAATTGAAATTTTAACAAAAAAACCTATTATTGCCGGCGCAAAAGAAACTATATTTAATTCGCGTTCTAAATGCGCTAAACTCAGAATAGCTGAAAAAATTGTGTGATTTGAGATAAGGAGAAAAAATGGCAGTTTCAACACCCGTTTTAGAGAGAGAACTTACAAGAGAAAAACCGAATACGGAATTTGCAGCAAGAATAAGTGCGGATGAGGAGCATAACTCGCGTATAAAGAAAAATTACGCTATGTTGATAAATCCCGAAGCAAAGCTTGACGAAGTATTGGGAAGAAGCGAAACGGAAGCTAAATCAGTGTCCGTACAAGCTGTTGCGCCCATAGTATCCGCGCGTGAAATAGCTGTTGAAAGAAAACCTTACTTTGTTGAAAACGCAAGGGCGACCGCGGCGATATTCCGAGCGGACAGCCCGGTTAACAAATTGGCAGCCGATAGGTTAATGTCGGTTTCGCAGGAAAGCGAAGACGAGGAGAGCGAAGATTTACGCCCTACGCCTACGACTATCCAATATAAAACCAGCGGCGTTCAGAATTCGATTGTAAAGAGCCAAGCGGAAAACGTAAGCGCGGAAAAGCGTTCGGCGTTAAGCAGAAAAGAAAAAATAGCCATAGCCGTTGTAGCGGCGGTTATAGTGGCTTTGATTGTTATGGTAATAATCAATTCGGCTATTATTTCCGGTATAAACAGCGAGCTTAGCACTTTGCAATCGACTTTAACAACTGTAAAAGGCACATATGGCGGAATAAACGACCAAATTAATTCGTTTGCGGAAAATCTTACCGAAACCGTTGAAAATTTTGCATACAATCACGGAATGGTAAGATAAGTTAGTTAAAGTATATTCGGGGGTCAATTATATAAAAAAGTTTAATAAGGCAGGATTTTCCATCACTGTTTTACAAAAGAGGTTATTGTCAATTAGTTTGGCAATAACCTTTGTTTTTTGTCTGATAGCCGCAAGGCTTATATATGTTCAGCTGGCTTGGGGGGCAGAATTAAAATTTAAAGCTTCGGACCAATGGAACAGAGAAATACCTATTATTGCCGCGCGTGGAGTTATATCTGACAGAAACGGCGAAATAATAGCCGGCAACCGCACTACATACAGCGTTTTTGTGCGGCCAAACGCAGTGCAAAATGCTGAATATGCCGCAACGGTTTTGGCCGGAATATTTTCCGTGGACCCGCAATCTATATTAAAAAAAATCGACGGCGGCAAGGTTTCGGAAGTTACCGTTGCAAGACAGGTTGATAAAGAAAGCATAGAAAAACTTGTTTCTTACGATATAGCGGGCGTGTATTATTCCCGTGATAATACGCGCAGTTATTCTTATAACGATGCGCTTTGTCAGGTGCTGGGTTTTACTTCTTCGGACGGGTCTGGGCTTTCTGGCATTGAAAAGTATTACGACAGGATTTTAAGCGGAATCGACGGAGAAATTACTTATTCCACGGATATTGTTGGTATCGAAACCGAAAATTCAGTAGTAGTTTATAAAGAAGCTTGCGCCGGCGACGAAGTTCGCCTAACTATCGATATGGATATTCAGCTTGCCGCAGAGGACGCAATGAAGTCCGTATATAATTCAAGCAAAGCGAAAGCTGTGTCTTGTGTAGTGCTTAATCCGCAAAACTTTGACATATTGGCTATGGTAAACTATCCTTCGTACGATTTGAACAACGTTCCGCGTAACGACAACGAACTTTTGAATTCACTTTCGCGCAATCATTTGGTAAGCGATATTTACGAGCCCGGTTCAACTTTTAAGGTTGTTACGGCAGCGGCAAATATAGAGGAATATTTGTCGGGAAACAATAAAGCTTTTTCAAATTCTTACATATTCAACGGTAGCCGTACGCGCACTGTAGACGGTACAAAAATAAAGTGCTGGTCTGACCATTCAAACGGAAAACATTCAAACCAAACGCTGTCTTCTGCGCTTAACAACAGCTGCAATCCATGTTTTACCGATATGGCGCTTTCGCTTGGCAGTCAAACTTTTTATAAATATTTAAATTCTTTCGGATTCGGCAATGTAACGGGCTTGGATTTTAACGGAGAAGCGCTTGGAATGTTGGTTCCGCAAACGGCTGTAAGAGATTGCGACCTTGCGAGAATAGGTTTCGGTCAAACCGTAGCCGTAACGGGAATTCAGCTTGCCTGCGCCGTTGCCGCTGCGGTTAACGGTGGCAATTATTACGTGCCGCATCTTTTAAAAAGCGTTGTTTCTGCCGACGGTAAAAAAACAGAAGAATTTAAACCTGTGCTCAAAAACAAAGTAATAAGTGAAAAGGCTTCTAATATTCTTGCCGAAATGCTTGAAGGAGTGGTAAAAGAAGGCAGCGGAAAACACGCATATATAGAGGGCTATAAAGTCGGAGGTAAAACCGGAACAGCACAGAAATATGAAGACGGGCACGTTGCGCAGGGTAAATACGTATCTTCTTTTGCGGGATTTTTTCCTGCAGACAGACCGGAATATCTTGCATTGATAATAGTTGACGAACCTCAGGGAACATATTACGGCAGCGCAGTTGCCGCCCCTGTAGCAAAAGAAATTTTTGAAGATATTATAAAAATAAAAAACTTAGAGCGGTATGAATAAATGAAACTCGGTAAATTATTGGATTACATAGATTACAAAGAAATTTCAGGTAACACCGAAATTGAAATTTCAGGACTTTGCACAGACAGTAAAAACGTTAAAACCGGCGATTTGTTTTTTTGTTATGCAGGAAGAAATCACGATTCGCACCAAGATATAGCCGAAGTAACCGCCTTTGGCGCGGTTGCGGTTGTTTGCGAGCATATAATAGAAAATTGCGCCTTGCCGCAAATTGTTTGCTCGGATTGCAGGGCGCAGATAGCTACTGCGGCAAGAGCTTTTTACGGATTTGCAGACAAAAAGCTTAAAATTGTAGGAATAACCGGCACTAACGGAAAAACGACTACAACATATATGCTTGCAAGTATTTTTGAAGCTGCTTCAAAACCGTTCGGAGTAATAGGAACTTTGGGAATAAGTTACGGTAAAAAATTTATTGCGCCTGAACTTACTACGCCTGACCCCGTTTTTTTACATTCCGTATTTTCCGATATGGTTAACGCAGGCGTAGAATATGTATTTATGGAAGTATCGGCGCACGCATTATATTTCGATAAAATTAAATGGTTGACTTTTGACGTGGGAATTTTAACCAACTGTACGCAAGACCATCTTGATTTCTTCGGCAATATGCAGGATTATTCCAATTGCAAAAAATTGCTTTTCAAAGAGAATAGGTGTAAACATTCTGTAATTAATTCGGACGATGCTTTAGGTGTTGAATTGCTTTCAGAGGTAAAAGGCGCCGTAAGTTACGGCATAGATAATCCTGCGGACGTTTTTGCGGTTAACTTTCGCGAACGGCTTAACGGAACCGATTTTGTTTTAAATCTTTTCGACGAGTTATACGAAGTAAAATTGTGTATGCCTGCCAGGCATAACGTTTATAACGCTATGGCGGCGGCAGCTTGCGCACGGCTATTGGGAATTAAAATAAATGTGATTGCAAAAGGACTTTTTGATTTAAAAAGCGTGCCCGGCAGACTGGAGCACGTTGCAAAATATAACGGAGCCGACGTTTTTGTTGATTTTGCACATACCCCAGACGGACTTGAAAAGTCGTTAAAATCGCTTAAAAAGCTATGCAAAGGCAAACTTATGTGCTTGTTCGGCTGCGGCGGCAACCGCGATAAAAGCAAACGTCCGTTAATGGGCGAAGTTGCGGCTAAATTTGCGGATTTTTTAATTATAACTTCGGATAATCCCAGATATGAAGATCCGTATGATATTATCAGCGAAATTGAGCAAGGGGTAAAACCTTCCGGTAAAAGATACGTTACCGTTACTGAACGGGATGTGGCGACCGAATACGCCTTGGAACTTTTGGAAGAAGGCGACATTTTGCTTGTTGCAGGCAAGGGCGGCGAACATTATCAGGAGATTATGGGTATAAAACACAGCTATAACGACAATACAGTTATAAAAAATATTATCGGCGGTTAAATGAAAACAGTATATATCAGCATATTATGCGCGTTTGCTTTAAGTTTTTTGTTGCTTTTGGCATTACTGCCTCTTTTAAAAAAACTTAAAGCAGGACAATATATTTTAGGTTACGTAAAAGAGCATAAAAGTAAAGGCGGCACGCCTACTATGGGCGGGCTTGCTTTTATTACGGCTATTATTGTTGTAAGTTTTTGTATTTTAGGCTTTAAAAACGGACAAGTAAATCTCACTTTAGCGGTTACCGCCGGATTTACGGTGGTTGGATTTTTAGACGATTTTCTTAAAATTTACAGAAAAGACAACGAAGGCTTAAAGCCTTATCAAAAAATTCTGTTTCAAGTATCTATTGCTTCGTTGGTTGCGGCATATTGTTGGATTAACGGAATTACAAAAATTTATATCCCGTTTGCTGGCGGGTTGCAAATTGATATTTCTTGGGGGATAATTCCGCTTATAATTTTTATTTTTATAGCCACGGTAAACTGCGTTAATCTTACGGACGGATTAGACGGTCTTGCCGGAGGGACAAGCCTTGCATATTTACTTGTAATAGGCATAATGCTTTATTCTGCGCAGACGGAATTTTCAATAGTTAGTTTTACTGCCGTGGGCGCTCTTGCGGCTTTTTTAATTTTTAACTGCAATAAAGCGGCTTTATTTATGGGCGATACAGGGTCGCTTGCTTTGGGTGGACTTATATCAAGCATTTCTGTTTTTTCAGGAAACTCTTTATATATTCCTATTGTGGGAATAATGTTCGTAATTTCGGGAATATCCGTTATTGTACAAGTCATATATTATAAACGGACAAGGAAAAGAGTGTTTTTAATGGCTCCGGTTCATCATCATTTTCAGATGAAAGGATACACAGAGTGTAAAATTGCCTATGCTTATGCTGCACTTACAGCCTTAGTCGGAATATTATGTTTGATATTCATGTGAGGTAAAATGTATTTTAAAGGTCAAAAGTTTTTTGTTGCGGGTTTGTCTGTTTCCGGGGAAAGCAGCGCCCGCTTTTTGTTGGAGCGCGGTGCGGAAGTTTATCTTTACGACGATATTGTAAGCGATAATATTTCCAAAGTATTCTCGGAATTGCAAGTATTGGGAGCGCACGTTGTTTCGGCCGATAATCTTGATTCCGCAATACAAAAATCCGACATTTTGGTTTTGAGTCCAGGTATTCCCATAGACACTATCCTGCCTGTTACTTTCAGAAAACAGGGTAAAGCGATAATAGGGGAAGAAGAACTTGCTGCTATGTATTTGCGCGCTACCGCCGTTGCCGTTACGGGCACAAACGGTAAAACCACTACGGTTTCTATGTTAAACGAAATGCTGAATGCCGCAGGACTTAATTCGGTTGCGTGCGGAAATAACGGCAATCCGCTTATAAAAGAAGTTGAAGATTTGGACTTTAAAGATTATGCTGTAATAGAAATTTCTTCGTTTCAGCTTGAAACGCTGACAAGCTTACGTCCGCATATTGCCGTTGTAACCAATATAACGGAAGACCATCTCAACCGCCACTACAATATGGAAAACTACGTTTTCTTAAAATCAAAAATTTTGAGAAATTTGCGCGAAAGCGAATTTGCCGTATTGAATTACGACGACCCCACGGTGCGCGCGTTTGCAAAAAACACCAAAGCCAAAACGGTGTATTTTTCAATGCAGGGTAAAATAGACGGCGCTTATTTCGAAAACGGAGGACTGTATTATAACGGCGAAAAATATCTTGACGTTTCCGAACTTACTGTCAGCGGGGTGCATAACGTATATAACGCGCTTGCCTGCGTTGCGGTTGCCGGAGTGCTTAATTTAGATAAAAAGAAGGCAGGGGAAGCTATTTGCGCGTTTAAGGGCGTAAGTCATCGCATTGAGAAAGTGCGCGAAGTAAACGGCGTAACTTACATAGACGACAGTAAAGGCACAAACGTAGATGCAACAATTAAAGCGGCGCAAAGTATGAACGGACCCACCGTTGTGCTGTTGGGCGGTAAAGATAAGGGAGACGATTACGTGCCGTTGTTTGAAGGATTAACTTCAAGCCCCGTAGTACATGCGGTAATTTACGGCGAAAACAGGTTCAAAATGATGAACGCCGCTGTGCGCGCAGGATTTTTAAGTTTTTCGCTTTGTTCGGAATTTAAAACGGCTGTGCGTATAGCCGAATATATTGCAAAACCCGGACAGCGTGTTTTGTTGAGCCCCGCAAGTTCGAGTTTCGACAGCTTTGCCAACTATGAAGAACGCGGCGACGCTTTTAAAGAGTTAGTGGAAAAAATAAATGAAGTTGCCGACTAAGCTTAACGGAATGAAAAAAGCGGGGGATATCCCGCTTTTAATATGTGTTTTTTTAATGGCGTGTTTCGGCTGCTTAATGATTTATTCGGCAAGTTCATATACTGCCGACGTGCAGTACGGCGATAAACTGTATTTTGTTAAAAAACAAATTCTCGGCGTTGTATTGGGTGCTGCGGCAATGATAGGAACGGCATTTCTGCCGTATAAAAAACTTGCAAAATTCAAATACCCTGCCATAATAATTGCGGCTATACTTCTTGCGTTGGTATTTGTTCCGGGGATAGGCATAACTAATTACGGAGCTACGCGTTGGATAGGTTTCGGCGGAGTAACCATTCAGCCGTCAGAAATAGCTAAATATTCTTTTGCACTGTTCTCGGCTGCATATTTTGCAAAGAATTACGAAAAAGTTAAAACGGTTCGCGGAGTTTTGCCCGTGCTTGCCGTCGGAATAGGGTTTTGCCTTTTAATTATAATAGAGCCTAATATGTCCATAACTATGTGCGTAGGACTGTTAATGCTCGGAATTATATTTTTAAGCGGAACAAATTTAAAAACTTTTGCCGTAATTTTAATACCGTTTGTAGTCGCCGTGCCGGTTCTTATTATTTTAGAGCCATACCGTTTACAGCGGTTAAGCGCTTTTATAGACCCGTGGGCGTCGCCTAAGGACGAAGGATATCAACTTATACAGTCGCTTTATGCTTTGGGCAACGGCGGATTTTTCGGAACGGGACTTTTTAATTCAACTCAAAAATACAGATTTTTACCGTTTGCGGAAAGCGATTTTATTCTTGCGATAATGGGCGAAGAACTCGGCTTTTTGGGCTTGATGCTCTTTTTTGCCGTAAGCGCTTTTATTGTGATAAGAGGTTTTAAAATTGCGCGCCGCTGTTCGGACAGATTCGGCTTTTTGCTGGCAGCAGGCTTTACTTTGGTTTACGGAATACAGGTGCTTATTAATGCGCTTGTTGTAACCGGAACTATTCCTCCTACGGGGCTGCCGCTTCCGCTTATAAGCAGCGGTAATACGTCTTTGATAATAACTATGGCGTCTATGGGTGTGCTTTATAACGTATCAAGGTCAAATTAACAATTAAATAGTCTTCGGCATATAGTGAAGTAGGGTAACTGAAATTAAATTAAAAGTTACCCTATATTTACTATTCGGAGTCTATATGGAAAAATACATAATTAACGGCGGAAATCGGCTTTACGGAAGCGTAAACGTGCAAACGGCAAAAAATTCCGTTCTGCCTATTCTTGCCGCTGCCGTCTTAACTGACGATCAGGTAAAAATACTCAATATTCCGCACATCTCCGACGTGAAGAATATGGTAAAGATACTTACTAGATTAGGTTGCAAGGCAATATTCGAAGACGATAATATTATAATTGACAGTTCGGTTGCGGATTGTTATGAAATACCAAGCGAACTTGCGCATGAGCTACGTTCTTCGGTTTTTTTGTTGGGGTCATTAATATCGCGTTTCAAAACCGCAAAAATTGCTTATCCTGGAGGTTGCGATATAGGGCTTAGACCCGTGGATTTACATTTATCCAGTCTTAAAAGATTGGGGGTTGAAATTTCCGAAGATAACGGTTACATTTTATGCAAGTGCGATAAACTGCGCGGAAACGAAATTATGCTTGACTGTCCGAGCGTTGGGGCAACGGAAAATATTATGCTTGCCGCGGTAAAGGCGGAAGGCGTTACGGTTATAAAAAATGCCGCCCGCGAACCGGAAATAGAAGACTTGCAAAAGTTCTTAAACAAAATGGGTGCAAAAGTTAAGGGCGCGGGCAGCAGTACAGTTTATATTCAAGGCGTAAAAGAACTGAAAGGTTGTGAATATCAGCCTATTTCTGACAGAATAGAAGCGGGTACTTTTTTGGTAGCTGCGGCAATGTGCGGAGGCGAGGTTGAATTAAATCGCGCAAGCGCCGAAAACATAAGTTCGCTTTTACATAAACTTAGAGAAAACGGTTGCAAAATACGTATAAACAGTGATAAAATACTATTGGAAAGCAACAAAAGATTAACTTCTGTAAAAAGTATTGAAACTCAGCCTTATCCGGGTTTTCCCACGGATTTACAGGCGCAGATGACGGCGCTTTGCTGCATTTGCCGCGGTCAATCCATTATTACGGAAAATTTGTTTGAAACACGCTTTAAATACGTACCCGAACTTAGAAAAATGGGTGCGGACGTAACGGTTATAAACCGTAACGCTTTTGTGCGCGGAGTAGAAAAGTTTAAAGGCGCAACAGTTATTGCGCAGGACTTGCGCGGCGGCGCGGCTTTGGTTTCGGCGGCGTTGTCGGCGGAAGGCAGAAGCGAAATTTTGGATATTTCTCACATTGACAGGGGGTACGGTGCCTTCGAATATAAGCTGAGGCAACTCGGCGGAGATATAATAAGAGTATCCGTATAAGTACTAATGAAGTATTTGAGAAAATTAACGTTAGCTGCAATTTCGGTTATTATGCTCGCTTCGGTAATAATAGGTATTTGTATAATATTTGCCGTGCGAAACGTAAATGTAACGCTTTTAAGTTATTCATACAAAGCAGACAGTCAAGAAGCTGTTCTAAAGAACGGCGAATTCAAAACGAAAATTCTTGGCAAAATAAAAGGTTCGCTTATTTCTTTTGTAGATGAAGATACCGTTTCTTCGGCAGTGGGCAGCGGAGAATACGTACTTGAAAGCATAGAAAAAGTTTATCCTTGCACCGTAAACGTAGTGGTGCGCGAACGGCGGGAAGTCTTTGCGCAGCAAAGCGGAGAATCGTATCGTATTTACGATGAAGAAGGCGGCTATCTCAGGACGGACGAAAGCTTTTTAGGTAAAGCCGACGGCGCTCCTAACGTTATTATTCACGGTGCGGATAACGATGACGACGTAAAAATTATTGCGGCTTTATGCAACGAATTTAAAAATAAGTTTTCGTCATTGCGCTCTGTCGTTGAAGATATAAATTTGAAAAAAGCACAATCGCGTTTGGAAACAGATAAAATAATTTTCAGAATGCGGTGCGGCGTTAATATAGAAATTCACGACTACGGATATTTAAGCGCGGAAAAGATTGAAGCAGGTTTTAATAAATTTACCAATCTTTCCGGGGAACAAAAACTCGGTGGTAGAATATATTGTTACGTAACAGGCGATGAACAGGTTACGGCAACGTACAATCCTAAAGCATAAACCATAAAAAAGCGGCTATGAGTGCCGCTTTTTTGTTGCATTCTGTTGACAATATTTTCTGTGTATTATATAATAGTGTATATATTTCATTACGAGGGTTTAGGTATGCGCGCTAACAGTGTTGCGGTATTGGATATACGTTCTTCCGAAATGACTGCGGTAGTCGGCGAACGGGGCGTAAACAACACTTTTATTATAAAAAGCAAGTATATCTGCGAGTACGAAGGATACGCCGAGGGCGAGCTTTTAGACGTTAACGGTTTTTTGTCTGCCGTTTGCGACGTTGTAAAAAGTACGCTGTCGTCAAACGGCTCGATAAAAACGTTTTACGTTAGCGTACCGGGCGAATTTTTAAAACTTGTGGGAGTGAATAAGGTAATTTCTTTTCAGTCTGCAAGAAAAGTAACCGCCGGCGACGTGCGCTCTTTAACAGAAATGTCGGCGCCTGCGGACGACGGTAAGTGGCGCACTATCAGACATGCGTGTCTTTATTACGTTTTGTCGGACAAGCGTAAACTTATAAATCCCATAGGTGCAGTCAGCGACAGTTTACAGGGTAATTTCTGTTTTTATAAATGTAGTAATGCGTTTATAGGATGTTTAATGGACGCGTTTAAGCGTTTTAAAGAAATTACTTCGGTTAATTTAATTCCTTCTTGCCACGCCGAGGCAATGTATCTTGTCGAACCGGAAAAACGCGACGAGTGCGCGGTATTGTTTGATTTCGGATATATTTCATCAACATATAGCGTAATTTGCGGTAACGGGATTTTATACAGTGAATCGTTTTCTGTGGGAATAGGGCACGTGGCGGTATATTTAATGTCGGAATTAGACATTCCTTACGAGGTTGCTCTTTCGTTTTTATCAACTGTCAATTTAAACGCTAAGGAAAAACTGTCGAGTACGGAGGAGTGTTTGTTTGAAGGAAAAACTTACGCTTATCCTACCGTTACTTTGCGCGATTTAATAAGAGAAGGTTTAGACGGCGTTTGCGAAACTATTGAAGAATGCAGACAAAGTTATACCGGTAAAAATTTAGACGGTAAAAATCTGCTTATAACGGGAGAAGGCGTAAAAGTGGTGCGCGGCACTGCGGAACACATTGCGGGAAGACTTGTAAAAGGCGTTGATATCGTTGTGCCTAAGGTGCCGTATTACGATAAACCGCAGTTTGCTTCTCTTTTCAGTTTGCTTGATACTGCGTTGAAAGACGCTTAACAGAAATAATTTTTTCTCATTTATACGGAGGTGAATATGTTTAACGATTTAATCGGCGGTAACGGAGGGATTACCGGTAGAGCTAAAATCAAAGTTGTGGGTGTGGGCGGCGCAGGCAATAACGCCGTTAACAGAATGCTTGAAGCGGGGATTACCAGCGCCGAATATTACGTAGTTAATACCGACAGTCAAATACTTGCGCTGTCTCCCTGTGAAAATAAAATTCAAATAGGCGGTAATTTAACAAAAGGATTGGGCGCAGGCGCCGATCCCGAAGTAGGACGCGCGGCAGCCGAGGAAAGTAAAGATTTGTTAACCGAAGCGGTAAAAGGCACCGACTTGCTGTTTATAACCGCAGGTATGGGCGGCGGAACCGGTACGGGTGCTGCTCCCGTTATTGCCAAAATTGCAAGGGATATGAAAATTCTTACCGTTGCCGTTGTTACCGAACCGTTCAGTTTTGAAGGTAAAAAGCGTATGGAGAACACGGCAAAAGGGTTGGATAACCTTAAAAAATACGTTGATACGCTTATTGTTATTCCGAATGATAAAATCAAAACCGTTGTTGCGAAAAATACGCCGATGACAGAAGCGCTTCGCGTTGCCGACGAAATACTTAAACAGGGAATTAAGGGACTTACCGAACTTATAGTTAATCCTTCGCTTATAAATCTTGATTTTGCAGACGTTAAAACTATTCTTAAAGATAAAGGTATAGCGCATTTGGGCGTAGGCGTAGCCAAAGGCGATAACAGAATTATCGAAGCTGTTCGCGTTGCGGTAAATTGTCCTCTTTTGGAAACCACAATCGAAGGCGCCCGCGGCGTTATCTTGAACGTTGTCGGCGGACAGGATTTGACTTTTGACGAAGTTGCAGATGCGGCAGAACTTGTAAGAAGCGTTGTAGACGCTTCCGCAAATATAATTTTCGGCGCCAGAATAGACCCTAATGTTCAGGACGAAGTTGAAATAACCGTTATTGCAACGGGTTTCCCCGGTTACGATAACAGACGCGAAGAAGAACAGCAAAGGGCTTACAATAACGGTATGCTTTACGGTAACAGCGGCTACGGTACAAATGCTTACGGCGGTCCTCAGAGAATGTCGGTAAACGAATCGCCCTATTACAGACCTATGCAGCCCGTTCAGTCTGCACCTCAAATTACAGTTCAGCCCGAACCCGTTCAGCAGATTCAGCCCAAAGTTGTTTCTTTAAAGCCTGATGACGACGAGCGTATAATCGAGCGTCCCAACGAAAAAACAGTTCCCAAATTTATAGAAAAACTTAAAAATTTGGGTAAACGCAACGATTGATAAAATAAATATTGAATAAAAGAACAGTCGCACGAATTCCGTGCGACTGTTCTTTTACAAATTCAGTTATTTAACTAACGTAAAACCAAACAAGCTTATTTTTTAAGTTCATCATTGTAAGCCGTAAGGATAGCTGATTTTAAAAGTTCTCGGGTCTCGGTGTTTAGCGGATGCGCAATATCCTTATATTCGCCGTCATTAGTTTTTCTGCTGGGCATTGCAATAAACGCGCCTTCGGGAGAATCTATTACTTTGATATCGTGCACTACAAAGCATTCGTCGATAGTAATAGAAGCTACCGCTTTAAGTTTATTGTCCTCCTTGTTAACTAACCTGATTCGTACATCTGAGATTTTCATTTCTTTCACCTGCAAAATTGTACTTTCATTGAATATATTGTACAATATAAGAAAATTAATTTCAATACATAAATGAAAAATTTTTAATTTTTTTATTAAAAACATTAAAATTCGTGCTATTTCTTTAAAAAATTTAATAAAATTTAATATGTGTAAAAACTATTTAGATAATTATTCTTCGTTTTACTTTATAGGAATAGGCGGAGTAAGTATGAGCGCTTTGGCAAAATTCGTTCTGTCTATGGGCAAAATTGTGGCAGGTAGCGATATCGGCGGCAGCGTATATATTGACGAACTTATTTCTTGCGGTATAAGCGTTGATTTGAGTAATAATAAAAAAAGTATTGAAGACTACGAAGTTATAATTTATACCGATGCAATAAAGCCTGCGGATAAACAATTAGCGGAAGCTAAAGAAAAAAATAAAGTTATATTATCGCGCGGACGGCTTTTATATGAAATAAGCCGTAATTTCGATACTTGTATAGCGGTTTCGGGCTGCCATGGCAAAACTACGTGTACGGCAATGCTCGCGCATATTTTAAATGCGGCAAATGTAGGTTTCGGTTTACACGTGGGAGGCAGAGATTTAAAGTTTTCAAATGCTTATTATAGCGGAAATAGTTATTTTTTAACGGAAGCTTGCGAATATAAAAAAAATCTTCTTTTATTAAAACCCGATATTTCAGTTGTTTTAAATACAGACCCTGACCATTTGGAGTGCTACGGTACCGCAGAAAATCTTTTAAACGCTTATAAAAGTTTTATTGATTGCGCTAACATAAAAGTTGCATTGTTCGGCAGTATTAACGATTCTAAAACTAAAACTTTCGGTTTTGATACTTCTGCTGATTTCCGTGCGGAAAATTGCAAGTGCAATTTAGGTAAATATTCTTTTGACGTGCTGCATAAAACGCAACTCTTGGGTAATGTAAGTTTAAACGTTTACGGCAAACATAATATCCTTAACGCGTTGGCGGCCGTTGCCGTTTCAATTTCGGCGGAAGTACCGTTTGAAGCAATAAAGGCGGGATTGCAAGAATTTTCCGGAGTGGAACGTAGGTTTGAATTGTTGGGAGAATACAACGGCGCAAAGGTTATAGCCGATTATGCGCATCATCCTGACGAACTTTTTGCTACTATTAAAACCGCAAATGAAATAGGCGGCAGAAAACTGTTTGTAATATTTCAACCCCATACGTATTCAAGAACGAAAAATCTGTTTAATGAATTTATAAATGTGCTTATGCCGCTTGAAAGGTTACTTATTTACCGTACTTTTGCCGCAAGGGAATACTTTGATGACAGCGGCAGTGCTCTTACGCTTTCACAGCATATTAAAAAATCCCGCTACGGCGATGACGAGCGGGATATACGCGACTTTTTATCAGAGTGTCAAGATGGAGATATAGCGCTTGTTTTAGGTGCGGGGGACATTTACGATATTTGTAAAAAAATAGTTAAAAATCAATCTTGACGCCTCGTTTTTGCGAGGAATAAAGAAATTCTATAAACTGTTTAGCCCGTCTGGGAGAGGTATCGTTTTTTATTGCTGCCCACCGTTCGGCTAAGGCGGTAAGTTCGCGTTCTTTGCAGTTTATTTTATAATCTTCCGCAAGTTGTTTCACTATTGAAATATAATCGTTTTTACCGCAAGCGGAAAACTCTACTGTGATGCCGAATCTGTCCCATAGCGATTTAATTTCCGCCGAACATTCGTCCGACATTGTAAAGTCGTTGTTTGTTGAACAATTATTAATAATTCTTTTTTCATCGGCAGTGGCAACTATCATAACATTGTCCGCCGTTGCGGAAACAGAACCTTCTATACTTGATTTAATATACGGCAAATCATTGCTGTCGGCTAATGTTAAATCGTCCAAAAACAAAATAAATTTAAACGGAATCAGGCTTAATTTTTGTGAAATTTCCGAAATTTTAACAATATTGTTCCCGTTTATTTCTACAAGTTTTAATCCGAATTTTGCATATTTATTCAAAATTGCGTGTATGGTAGAAGATTTGCCCGTGCCGCTACAGCCGTATAAAAGCATATTGGAGCACGGTAAATCGTTCATAAAATTTATAATATTATTTTCAATTTTTTCCTTTTGGATTTCGTAATTTTTAAGCTGCGAAAGCGATGTTTTAGAAGGAGTGCTTATAGGTACAAGTTTATCGGTATAATTAAACGCAAAATTTTCTATAAATATACCGTAACCGTTTTCACTGTAAAAATTAATCAAATTTTCATAGCTTTTCTGCGCGTCGCCGCTTTTGTCAAAAGGATAAGAGGGAGAATAGTTAATGTTATATTTATTTTTGGTTTCTGCCGACTTCACTAATTTAAAAATAGTCTTTAAATCGGATATATATGCCGCCCTAACGTATTCCGAGGGCGGTTTTTTTTGAGCGCAGCGTCTGGAAAAAGCGTTGTCATCTGTAAGTATTAACCGCTCTGTATATCTCCAAAAATCTTGTTCGGCTCCGCTATCGTAGAGACAGTTAAGAAAATTATAAAAATCCTGTTCTCCGCTTTCGCAAGATTGTACAAAAGCCGAAAATACATTATCTTCGGCTATATTTTTTAAAACGGTCAAATTTAATTTGTTGTCCATAGTTTGTTCTCCGAAGTATTTTTAAATATTATAAACTTTTTATTAAATATTTGCAATAAATTAGGTAAAATTAATTAAATTTTAAATGTACAATTAAGATAAAAAGCAATTATGAATAAAATATAAATTTATTCAAACAAAAATTTACTTTATAACTTCAAAATAAAAAATAAAATCAAACGCGGAAAAAGTATTTATATATAATATAAATAAATTGATTTTTATATGGTCATTTTGTTGTTATTTTATTCCTAAACTGTTATAATATAAACCGAATGAACTTTTTAATTGTAAAATTTACGGAGAAATAAATTTGGAAGATAATAAAAAAGAAAAACCAAGCAAAAAAATTTCTTATATTTTTACTAAAGAAACTTTGGGAATAACTTTAATGCTTTTCGGAGCGTTAACGCTTTTAATTCTTTTTACGCGTAGCGTAATATTCGGCGATATCGGCTCGGCTATATGTACTTTTATGTACGGTACATTCGGATACGGCAGCTGGTTTGTTATGGCTCTTGTTATAGCGTTCGGCGTACGTCTTACGTTTGGAAAAAGTGTTAAAGTGCCTCTTAAAAAAGCCGTTTGGATAGTTGCAACCGCGCTTTGCGTTTTCTTTTTGTTTCAAGCCGTTACTACCGGCGGATACAAACTTTTAAGTTACGGAAAATATATTTCCGATTGCTATTATAATGCGGCAGGCGGATGGGCTGCTTATACATTCGGCGGAGTAATTTCCGCTTTAATAGTTTATCCCGTTATAAAGCTCTCTTTTATAGCTGCATACATAATTTTTTCCGTTCTTACTTTGGCATTCGGTTACTTAACGTTTATTTCTTTCAAAGGTGGTCGCATTTCTTTTAAAAAACGGCATAACGAAGTGTCGGAAGCCGGCACGGCAGAAGTATTGCCTGAAAATTCAAACACTGGGATAAACAATGTTCAGCCCGAAGTGCAGGTAATTCAAGAAGCTCTGCCTGTACCTGAGCAAGTACAGTACGAAACTCAGTGCCGCGATGAACAAACCGACAAGTATTCGCAAAAAAATCTCGGACGTAAAATACTATTTGAAAACGGCGAGTTTGCAGCCGAAAGCTACCGCAGAAATATGATTTTTAACGAAAATTCTTATTTCAGCCAATCTGCGGCAATTACCAGCGAATCGGATTATTTAAGCAGTTTTTCAAGCGGTGGAGCAAAGAGCACTTCGGTCAATAATACGGATACGGAGAAAAGATATTCGGAAACCTATCGCGAAGAAATATTAAATCAGCCTGCAAAATCCGCGCCTTCTAATTATATTTACGGCGGTGCTCCCGTAACCGATTTAAACGGCGGCAATCAATCTGACGGCGGTATATACACAGCAGCCGAACACGTTTACGATAACATTGATTTTGAGCAGCCTGCGGAAGACATTATCGATACGGAAAGCGTTTACGAACAAACGTCAGTGGATTCCGAAGATAGTTTAGAAGACAACCAGACGATTTTACAGCAGGATGCAGCGCCTAAAATTTCGGAAGAACCGTTTGTTCGTTTTTCCGGTGATAGGAATGTCGGTTTTGGAGAAGTTCAAAACCAAAGAGAGTCAGAAAATGAGAAAAATTACACGGAATTAGTGCGTAAAGAAGATGAAATAACAAAAAAATCAGACGGTTCGCCCGATATTTATAAACTTTTCGGATCTTCGTCGGTTCGCGGAGACAGAACTGTAGAACCCAGTTATCCGGCAAACAAAAGCAATGCGGAACTGTTTGATGATGACAGCGACGACGTTTTCGGCAGAGGGATAATAAGCGGAGGGAGAGAAACCGTATCAAGAGAAAATAAGGAGCCGCTTATAACAGAACGCAGAACGGAGAGAAAAGAAATTCCGTCTGTAAAACCCGTAGAACAGAACGTGGCGGCAGAGCAAGATGCGCAACCGCAGGAAAAGCCCAAGCACATATGGAAAAAATACGTGCGTCCGTCATTGGATTTGTTAGACGATTATCCTGAAAATTCCAACGTAAATACGGGAGAAATAGAAGACAGCAAGCGCATTATTGTTGAAACGCTTGAAAGATTTAAAATCGGCTGTGAAGTTTCCAACGTAACCATAGGTCCTGCAATTACCCGTTACGACGTTATAATTCACGATAAAACGAATATTAAAAAATCGCTTAATTACCGTGAAGCAGTTGCTATGGAGTTGCGTAAAGAAAACGTTAATGCTTACTTAAATTATTCTAAGGGCGCGCTTTCCATTGAAGTTCCTAACAACCGCAGAACGGTAGTTGGGCTTAAAAGTATGCTTGCAAGTCCCAAATTTTTAAACAGCAAATCAAATTCGCTTACTTTCGGTTTGGGAAAGAACGTAGAGGGGGAGGTTGTTTGCCCCGATATTACAAAAATGCCGCACTTGCTTGTTGCAGGTACTACGGGCAGCGGTAAAAGTATTTGTTTAAGCTCGCTGTTGATAAGTCTTTTATACAAGTACGGTCCCGAAGATTTAAGAATGATTTTGGTTGACCCCAAACAGGTTGAATTTATCTCTTACGACAAGTTGCCGCACCTTATGATTAATGAGATTATTTACGAGTGCGACAAGGCTATTAAGGCGCTGAATTGGGCAATTAAAGAAATGGAGCGCCGTTATACGCTGTTTAAAGATATGACCGAGGGCGGCAGAGCAACAAAAAATCTTGACGAATACAACGCTCATCTTCCCGAAGGAGAAGAAAAGCTGCCCAAAATTTTGATAGTGTTAGACGAATTCGGCGATTTAATGCTTCAAGCCAAAAAAGATATCGAAAGCAGAATTATTAAACTTGTGCAAAAAGCGCGCGCTTGCGGAATACATCTTATTCTTGCAACGCAGCGTCCTTCGGTTGACTGTATTACAGGATTAATAAAGTCTAACTTGCCTACGCGAATAGGTTTTAAAGTTAACTCTTTTGACGATGCGCGTACGATTTTCGATATAGGCGGAGCGGAAAAACTGCTCGGCCGCGGCGATATGTATTTCCGTTCCGCGGAAAATCCCGACCTTGCGCGTATTCAAGGGTGCTTTGTAGATACGCACGAAGTTCAGAAAGTTACGGATTTTATTAAAGAACATAACGAAACTTACTTCGACCAAACGGTATCAGATTTTATCAACAAGGTAGAACAGGAAGAAACAACCGTCGGCAGCATAGGCAGCGCAGGCGACGGCGGCGAAGAAAGCGAGACAAAAATAGACGATACTTTTATTAAAGCTTTAAAATACTGCGTAACTTCCAACCAAGCTTCTGTTTCGATGATTCAGCGTAGGTTCCCTATCGGATATATCAAAGCCTGCAAAATTATAGATTGGATGGAAAATATGAATTATATTACGCAGTCGGAAGGTTCTAAACCAAGAAAAGTTCTGCTTTCGAAAGACGAATTTGAAAATATTTACGGTGATGATATAGATGATTGATTTCAGCGGCAAAAATTTCGGAATAATTTCCTTAGGTTGCGATAAAAACAGAGTAGATTCCGAAAAACTTTTGTCAATAATTAAATCAAAAGGCTGCAAAATTTGCGACGATATTGCAAAAGTAAACGTTTTGATAATAAATACTTGCGCATTTTTAAATTCGGCAAGACAGGAAGCCGTTGAAACGGTTATCGAATACAGTGAATATAAAAGGCAGAATCTTGAAAAAATTGTTGTAACAGGCTGCCTTCCGCAAAAGTTTATTGATGAAACGTTTAACGCTTTAACCGAAGCGGACGTTTTTTTGGGCGTAAAAGACTATGACAGGATTTTTGAAGCGCTTGAAAAGTCTTACACCAATGGCAGAGTAAATTTTGTAAACAGCGGCGGAGGGAAATATTTGCGTGAGCGTGTTCTTACAACGCCGCTGCACTACGCATATTTAAAAATTGCAGACGGCTGTAACAATCATTGCACGTATTGTCTTATCCCCAAAATCCGCGGAAAATATATAAGTTATCCGATGGACGAGCTTATTAAAGAAGCGGAGAGCCTTGGTGAAATTTCGGAACTTATATTGGTTGCGCAAGACGTAACACGGTACGGCGAAGATTTGTACGGACAAAAAAAATTAAAAGAAATTTTACAAAAGCTGACAACACTTGTCAACATTAATAGTGTAAGATTATTATACTGTTATCCGGAACTTATAGATGACGAACTGATACAGGAAATTAAAAACAATAACAAAATAATTAAGTATCTCGATATTCCGTTTCAGCACAGTCAGAATTCTGTATTGAAACTAATGGGCAGAAGGGGAACGGGAGAAAGTTATTTGGCGCTTATCAATAAGCTGAGAAACCAAATTCCCGAAATAGCAATCAGGTCTACGTTTATTACGGGATTTCCTCAAGAAAGCGAAGACGATTTTGAAGGGTTGATAAAATTTTTATATCAAGCGGATTTGGATAATTGCGGATTTTTTGCTTATTCGCGCGAACCGGATACGCCTGCTTACAAACTTTCGGGACAAATTCCGAAAAATATAAAATTAAAACGCGTTAAAAAACTTTATGCCGAACAAAATAAAATTTCCGCGGCAAAACTTGCAAAATGCGTAGGAAAAACTATAAAAATAGTTTGCGACGGAATAGATTACGATAAAAATTGTTTTATCGGCAGAGCATATTTTCAAGCTCCGGAAATTGACGGAAAAGTTTATTTTAACGCAAACAGTGCCGTACAGGGCGAAACTTACGAAGTAGTTGTTGACCGTGCAGACAGTTATGATTTGTACGGCAGAGAAAAGGATTTTGAATTATGTATGAAGAAAATAATCAAATTGACAAAGAAAGCAAAGCGTATAAAAGAGCCGCAGGCAGGGGAGTAATGAATCTTCCCAATAAGCTTACGCTCAGCAGGGTATTTATGATTCCCATATTCGTTTTGTTTTTCTACTTGTTTTTTCCGGGGCACTATTTTGTTGCGCTTGCCGTATTTACCGTAGCGAGTTTTACCGACTATTTCGACGGCAAAATTTCCAGGAAGTATAACCTTGTTACAAATTTGGGTAAATTTTTAGACCCTATAGCAGATAAAGTTTTGGTACTTTCCGCGCTTGTTGTGTTTTTATCTGAGCCGTCTATTTTTACCGCTTCCGCAGGTTTGGGCAGATGGACGCTTATTGCCGCAGGTTGCGGAGTTGCTATAATTCTTGCAAGGGAAATAATAGTAAGCGGTTTCAGAATGGTTGCTTCAAATGCGGGAGTTGTTATAGCTGCCGATAAAATAGGAAAGTATAAAACCGTTATGCAGTATTTTACGGTTGGGGCAATACTTATCGGTGCAGGAATTTGCGAATTAACCGACCATATTTCAGGGGCTGTTATAAATTATATCGGTCTTGCATTTTTTGCGTTATCCGTAATATTAACGCTTATTTCCGGTATTAATTATATTTTAAAAAATATTGAAGTACTTAAAAAATGAGTATTTATAACAATGCGGAAATTAACAAAAACAGACTGTTGGTTTTTAAAAACAAAAGGTCTGTTAAGTTAAATAATGAAGAATTGCTTATATCGCGTTTTGCGGAATGCGGATATTGGTTTGATAAAATAATTTTTGCCGCATTCGATTCCAAAGACGAAATTGTACGGGCTGTCGAGGACGGTAAAGATTTATATGAAAATACCGTTTTATTTTGTCCGCAGGAAATGCGAAATACGCTTGGAAAGTTTGTTTCGGAAAAATATTGCGCCGAATTTGATAATTTCGGTACGCTTACAAGCGATTGTTGTAGCGTTTTTATGCTTCACTCTGATGCTGTAACTGCGCTGTCAGTTGAAGAAATTTGTGCAATATTAAATAAAAAATATAATAAAAAATCAGAAAAATCGTATATAAAAACCGTTGGGGCGTCTTCGGAAAAAATTGCGGAGGCAATAGAAAAAGCAAAAAAAATTTGCAGCTTTGCCGAATTTAACGTATTTGAAAATTTCTGCGATTGCAGTATAGAAATTATTCTTGACGAGGCTATTCCCAAAAATATTTACGACGGCGTTAAACGCGAAATGGTAAGCGTTTTAAAAGAACATATATACGCTTTGGATAATATAACGCTTGAAGAAAGGCTTGTACAGCTGTTAAAACTCCGACGAATGAAAATCTGCACTGCAGAATCGTTTACAGGCGGCGGAGTGGGAAAAAGAATTGTTTCGGTTTCGGGAGCAAGCGAAGTTTTCTACGAAGGACTTAATACCTATTCGAATGAGTCGAAAGCCGAACGGCTGCAGGTTAAAGAACTTACTCTTAAACATTACGGCGCAGTATCCGAACAAACCGCCGCTGAAATGGCGGAAGGACTTTTATCCGGCGGCAACTGTGATATCAGTATTGCAACAACAGGTATAGCGGGACCTAAATCGGACAATACGCGCAAACCCGTGGGGTTGGCTTATATTGCAGTTGGACTTAAAAACAAAGTTTGCGTTTATAAATTCGATTTAAAAGGTTCACGCAGAGAGATTACCGAAACGGCAATTAATTTTGCGCTGTTTCTTGCATATCAATCAATAAAATAAGAAAAATCACAGAGGTTTAAATAATATGAACGAAGAAAAACTTAAAGCACTGAATTCAACAATAGCAATGATTGAAAAGCAGTACGGCAAAGGCGCCATTATGAAACTCGGCGACGTAAACGTTAACGCAGATTTGGATATTATTCCCACGGGATGTCTGTCGCTTGATTTGGCGTTGGGTGTAGGCGGAGTTCCGCGCGGCAGAATAGTTGAAGTTTACGGACCGGAATCATCAGGTAAAACTACGGTTGCACTGCATATTATTGCGGAAACGCAGAAAATGGGAGGAGTTGCCGCGTTTATAGACGCCGAGCACGCGCTGGACGCTCAGTATGCGCACGCTTTGGGTGTAAATACAAACGAGCTTTACCTATCACAGCCGGATACGGGCGAACAGGCGCTCGATATCTGCGAATCGCTAGTTAGGTCCAGTGCGGTAGACGTTATAGTTATCGACTCGGTTGCGGCATTAACCCCCAAAGCTGAAATAGAGGGGGATATGGGCGATACGCACGTTGGTCTTTTGGCAAGATTAATGTCGCAGGCATTGAGAAAACTTACGGCAATTACAAACCGTTCCAAAACCTGCGTTATATTTATAAACCAATTACGTGAAAAAGTAGGCGTAATGTTCGGCAATCCGGAAACAACGCCCGGCGGTAAAGCGCTTAAGTATTTTGCCACTATCCGTTTGGATATAAGAAAAGCCGACGCGCTTAAAGGCGACGGCGGTATAATCGGAAACCGTGCAAAATGCAAAGTGGTAAAAAATAAAGTAGCTCCTCCGTTTAAGGTTGCGGAGTTCGATATTATTTACGGCGAAGGCGTTTCGCAGGAGGGCTGTTTAATAGATTTGGGCGTGGACTACGGCGTGCTTACAAAAAGCGGTTCTTGGTTTAATTACGGGGAAGAAAAAGTTGCCCAAGGCCGCGAAAAAATGAGAGAGCTTTTAAAAAGCAATGCGCAATTAAAGGCGGAAATAGAGAGCAAAATAAGAGAAGCGCATAAGCTTGCTTTGGAGAATAAAGATTAATGTACGGTTTTGTAAAAGTTTGCGCGGCAACTCCAGAAATACGCGTTGCCGACGTAAACTTCAATACGCAAAATATTATAAAAGCCATTCAAGCAAGCGCGGTAAATGGCAGTCAGCTTACGGTGTTTCCAGAACTTTGTTTATGCGGATATACTTGCGGTGATTTGTTTAATCAGCCAACGCTTATTGCTGCATGTGAAGAAGGCGTTAAAAAAATAGCACAAGCGACAAATGGGATAAAGACTCTTGTACTTATAGGTGTTCCCGTTGCCGTTTGCGGCAGGCTGTATAACTGCGCCGTTGCGCTTTCGGACGGAAAAATTCTTTCTGTTATTCCCAAAACTTATTTGCCGAATTACGGCGAGTTTTATGAAAAACGGCATTTTTCGGCAGCGCCGACGAGCGGTTGTAAAGAGTTGTCTTACGGCGGTGCAGAGTGTGTTACATTTGGCAAAAATATTATTCTGCAAGCCGAAAACAATACAAAATTTACAGTCGGAGTTGAAATATGCGAAGATTTGTGGACCCCCGAATCTCCGTCGGTTAATCTTGTAAAAAACGGTGCGAACATAATAGTAAATCTTTCGTGCAGCAACGAAACGGTCGGCAAAGCCGATTACAGAAGAAATCTTGTAAAAATGCAGTCGGCAAAATTGATTTGCGGCTATGTGTACAGTGATGCAGGAGAAGGCGAAAGTTCTACCGATATGACGTTTGCCGGACACAACATAATTTGTGAAAACGGCAGCATACTTGCAGAAAGCAAACTGTTTGAGAACGGTTTGCTGTATTCCGAGATAGACGTTGACAAGCTTGAAACGGAAAGAATAAAAAAGGCAAGCGGGTTTTATGACGATGCGCAAACCGACGTTTCGGAGCAATCGGTTATTAAGTTTAAACAGTTTTCTGCGGACGGAAAGGATTTTGCGCTTACACGTAAAATTTCAAAAACTCCGTTTGTTCCGGAATTCGGAATTGACGAACGCAGCGAACTTATTTTGACTATTCAGCAAAAAGGACTTGAAAAGAGACTTAAGCACACAAATTCGGAAACAGCTATTATAGGTATTTCAGGCGGTCTTGATTCTGCGCTTGCATTGCTTGTTACGTGCAGGGCGTTTAAAGCCTTGGGTAAAGACGTTAAAAATATTATAGCGGTTACAATGCCTTGTTTCGGCACAACAAAAAAAACAAAAAACAACTCGTTAAAATTAATTGCCGCGTTGGGCGTTACGGCGAAAGTCATTCCGCTTTCGGACTCTGTCAACAGGCATTTCAAAGATATATCGCACGATGCGGAAAACCGAAACACAACTTATGAAAACTCGCAGGCGCGTATGCGTACTTTGGTTTTAATGGATTTGGCAAACGATTTAAACGGACTTGTTATAGGTACGGGCGATTTAAGCGAACTTGCGTTAGGCTGGGCAACTTACAACGGCGACCATATGGCTATGTACGGTGTGAATTCGTCGGTGCCAAAAACTTTGGTTAAGCACTTAATCGCATACGAAGCGGAAAAACTCGGCGGCAATGTTAAAAAGATATTGACGGACATTATAAATACCGAAATAAGTCCCGAACTGCTGCCGCCGGACGAAAACGGAAATATAGCGCAGAAAACGGAAGATATTGTAGGTCCTTATGTTTTGCACGATTTTTTCATTTATTATGCCTTGCGTTATTCGTTTCCGCCCGAAAAAATACTTTATCTTGCAGAAATAGCCTTTAAAGGCGTTTACGGCGAAGCAACCATAAAAAAATGGCTGAAAAATTTTTATAAAAGATTTTTTTCTCAGCAATTCAAACGTTCGTGTATGCCCGACGGGGTTAAAATAGGTTCTGTGGCGCTATCTCCGCGCGGAGATTGGCGTATGCCGTCGGACGCAATATCGGCAATTTGGACGGAAAAGATTGATTAATACAAAGCGTTTTGCAAAAATGAACTCATTTTTGCAAAACGCTTTTTTTTATATTGTATAAACTATTTAAATTAATAAATTGACTTTTTTCTTTACAAGGTGTACAATATAAACAGATATAAACTGCTTTTAAAGTAGCGGATATATTAAAACTTAAAATCAGGAGGCTTCAATGAATTTGATGGCATTGAGCAGCCTGTTTCTTGCAAGCGACGGTGTAGTAATAGGGCTTGGAATTGCCCTTGGTTTAGGAATAGTCGCTGCGCTTGGTATTGGTATTTTTGTCGGCATAGTTTTAAATAAAAAGCGTACCGATAAAAGATTAGGCGACGTTCAGGCTAGAACGAAAAAAATGATTGACGAAGCGTCGCTCGAATGTAAAGCTTTAAAAAAAGAGGCAATATTAGAAGCCAAGGAACAGGAACTGCAACTTAAAAACGAATTTGAAAAGGAAACAAGAGAGAAAAAGAGCGAACTGCAAAAGCAGGAGCAAAGACTTTTGCAAAGAGAGGAAATCCTAGATAAAAAAGAGGATTCGATTTTAAAGCAAAACAACGCAATAGAACAGCAAAAGAAAGAGCTGTTAAACAAAGAAAACGAAATTAAAAAAACGCAGGAAAAAATCAATCATCAGCATCAGCTTATGATTGAAGAATTGGAAAAAGTTGCGCAGCTTACGCGCGACGAAGCAAAAAAATTGCTTTCAGACGAAATTTTAGACGAAACGCGTCACGACGTAGCTTTGCAGGTTAGAAATATAGAGCAAACCGCAAAAGAGGAAGCTACGACTCAAGCAAAAAAAATAATATCGCTTGCAGTACAGCGGTGTGCGGCGGACCACACTTCCGAAATAGCCGTTTCGGTTGTTCCGCTTCCCAGCGATGATATGAAAGCAAGACTGATAGGCAGAGAAGGCAGAAATATCCGCGCAATAGAAAACGCAACGGGTATAGAGCTTATAATCGACGACACGCCCGAAGTTGTAATTTTATCGGGTTTTGACCCTGTAAGAAGGGAAATTGCAAGGCTTTCGCTTGAAAAGCTTATCTCGGACGGAAGAATTCATCCGGCAAGGATTGAAGAAACAGTAGAAAAAGTTAAAAAAGAGATGGAGCAGGAAATTAAACAAGCCGGCGAAAGCGCTATGTTTGAAGTAGGCATTTTCGGTATCCATCCCGAACTTATAAAACTTTTAGGAAGATTAAAATACAGAACAAGTTACGGACAAAACGTGTATAAGCATTCGATAGAGGTTTCTCAGCTTGCCGGATTAATGGCACAGGAGCTGGGGCTTGACGTAACGCTTGCCAAACGCGCAGGTCTGTTGCACGATATAGGTAAGGCGGTTGACCACGAACAAGAGGGCACGCATATTCAGTTGGGTGCCGACCTTGCAAAAAAATACCGCGAAAGCAATAAAGTTATAAACGCAATCGCCGCGCATCACGGAGACGTAGAGCCGACGACTATAGAAGCTGTATTGGTAGCAGCGGCAGACGCAATTTCAGGCGCAAGACCCGGAGCTCGCAGAGAAACGGGCACGAATTACGTTAAGCGGCTTGAAAAACTTGAATCTATTGCCGGAGATTTTAACGGAGTTGATAAATGTTATGCAATTCAAGCCGGCAGAGAGGTGCGCGTTATAGTTAAACCTGACCAGATTGACGATGCGCAGACAATGTTCCTTGCAAAAGATATAGCAAAGAAGATTGAAAGCGAACTTGAATATCCCGGACAGATTAAAGTAAACGTAATCAGAGAATTTCGTGCAAGCGAATTTGCAAAATAATAGCTCCCGTATTTACCGTAGTTACCAAGGGAATTTAATAATACACAAATAAAAAGATTTAGGCATAGCGTTAGGCTATGCCTTTTCTGTACTTTTTTCTATGTTTATTGCGTTCTTTCATTTTTCGTGTTATAATGATAGTACGATAAACAGTAATTTAGCGGAATTAAATTATTATGAAAAAAATATTGATTTTTATCGCAGCGACAATAATACTAATTTTAAGTAGCGTACTATGTGCTTGCACTAACACCGATGTAAACATTGAAAATACGAATTGGAAACTACAAGTAGCAATACGAGCAAATATTGAAAATCAAGAAAGTGAAGTTATTGCCCGAAATGAATTTTGGATAGTGGAAGATACAAACATTCCAGTTGTTGACATTATTCTTGTTGCAAAAGACGGAATAATCACTATAATGGATAGCACAGATAAAAATAAATCATTTAGCGGTACTTATAAAAAGTTTGATGTGATAGATGTAGAAACGATAGTATATCAAGTTACCATTAGCGAATTGTCGGGAAACGCAAATGTTTCGACAACAAAATATAACGACGGGAGCAAAACTAAAACTTTGATTTTTACATTATTGAAAAATGATATTCAATATACATTGAATTTTATATCAAATTAACATAAATATAATAATTAAGCTAATAGAGTTATAAATTTCAATTTATCTTACTTCATAATGTGTAGTTAAAAGCTCTCGAACAAATTGTTTGAGAGCTTTTTATAATCGTATGTTTAATCCTATGGGAAGTACGCATTTTCTGCGGGAGGTCTTTTATTTTAATAAGCTATTATATTTATCGGATAGTTCTGTTATAAACTTCTGTGCCGCGTCAAAATCTTCTATATTCGGATGCCCCTTGTTTATTCCGCCTAAAAGTTTAAAAATAAAAAATTTATCTTCGCCTTTACATCCGAAAGAACCGAGCACTATTTTGTTTTTGCTTTCGAGTAATTTTATAAGATAACTGTTATTTTTACTGTAATTACTTGAACCGCTTGTTGAAAATACAAAACAGTAACGCTTTTGATTGCATAAACCGTTAACAAAATTTATAAGCTTTTTATCATGCTTACCATAATAAATGCCGCTGCCGAAGCCTACAATGTCAAACTCGCTTAACTTATAACGGTTAACATTTTCAAGTGCGGTTACCGTAACGGGCGCAGCCTCTGACATTGCTTCCGCAATTTTTAGCGTGTTATCGTTATGACGCGAAGAAACTATAATTAGAATTTTCATAATTTATTTACTGAAAAAGTAAAAGCACGTTGCAAAAGCAGGAATATTCAATGCTACAATGCAAGGAACAACTATTTTTGCCATTATATCGCCTGTGCTGGCAAAGTTTACGTTTATAAGTATTGAAGTTACAATTATAATTAAAATAAGTAAAACAGTTATAACAATAGATGCGGTGAAATATGTAAGAGTAGCAGGCTTTCTTGAATTTTTACCTACGTTGGTTGTGTATAATGCACCGAAAATGGCAATTTGAGCGCATGCAATAGCAAAAATGCAGAAGGGGTACCCAAGCGAAACGTGCAATTCTTTTCTGAAAATTATGCAAAGCGCAAATTCAAGCAACATAATTATTCCTATAATTACCGAGCACTTGAACAAGGTTTTTCCCATATTGAATTTTTTTCTGCGTTGTCCGCCTATTTCGTATTCTGCTGTATTTACCTTAAGTCCGTCGCCTTCGGCTTTCACTGCCGCATCCTCATAACGAACATAAACCTGCGAAACGTCTCTTTTTGCCGGTTTAGCCTCCGGTTTGGGATTAACGGTTTTAACAAATAAATTATTAATTAAATTCCGGTAATCGCGCTCCGTTTCCGGTTTATTATTATATATTAATTTTTCGGTATCTATATTTTCCGCATACGGAGCAGGAGGAGTTTCCTGAGGTTCTTTTGCAGGCTGCGAAATAAGTTTTAAATAGTTTTCGTGAACGATACGCCGCTGTTCTTCACTCATTTGAGCGGAGGTATTATAGTTTATCCTTTGACTTTCTTCTACGTTTTCGCTATGGCTTTCATAAACGGGATTTTTAATACCGTCGTCCATTACAGCTTTTGAATATACTTCATTAACAGTTTCTTCTGTTTTAGGAGCAACAGTAAAGTGCTGAGTTTGAACTTTATCCTCATCGGCTTTTATTTGTTCTTCGGCTTTATTTTCTGCAACATAAAGCGAAGGGTTTATTGCGTTTGCGGTATCGTCTATTTTTACTTCGCGTTCGGTTTCGGTAGCTTCGCCGTCCGTAGCGGTATCCTTTAAAACGGGTACTCTTGACGTAGAATTTTTAAGTATTTTAAAGTCTACGGCGGTGGGAGGAGGCTGCGTAAAATCAAAACTTCTGTCGGAGATAAGATTATCAATTACCGTTCTGGAATATTCCCATTCGGCTTGGTTTTTTTCCGCAACTTCTCTGCCGCTGTCGGTAAGCGTATAATATTTTCTTCTGCCGCCTTGTGAAACTTCGTCTGTCTTCCAATAAGCGTTTATGTACCCTTGACTTTCCAATCGTTTTAACGCGCTGTAAAGCGTGGGCTGTTTCAAAGAATATTGCCCGTGGCTTTTGGCTTCTATTTCTTCTATAATTTCATATCCGTATTTATCACGTTCGTAAAGCGTGCGGAGAATTATAGTATTTATATGTCCTCTTATAAGGTCTGCACTGATTCCGGTTTTGTTTTCTTCCTCAGAAGGGATGTTTTCATCGGCGTTTTTAATTTCTTCGTCCAAAGTGAGTAACCTCCGTAATTTGGTTATATTTTATCATAATAGGCAAAATATGTCAAGAAATTGACAAAATAAAGGTACTATGTCACACATAATTAATGAATTTTTTGCAATTTAATAGACATTTTTATTACAGTTTGTTAAAATAATCGTGTTATAGGATAATGTTATGTACAGACACATTAAAAATTATGAAATTAAATATTCAGACGTAGACGCATACGACCATTTAAAAATGACGCAGTTATTGGGTTTTTTGCAGGAGTCTGCGTGTCTTTCCGCAGACGAATTGGGTTTCGGATACTCGGTTATAAGTAAAAAGAATTTAGGATTTATTTTAGTTAATTGGTTTGTTGAGTTAAAAAGACCCATTAATTACGGCGAAACTATAGAGGTGCATACTTGGCCGTTAAAGCCGAAACTTTCCATTTTTTTGCGTGATTTTGAAATTTATATTAACGGAGAAAAAGTAGGCGCGGCATCTTCGCGTTGGTGTATTGTGGATATGCAAACTTTTAATTTGGCGCGCGTTGCCGACTATTTTGAAAGCGGCTTTTTTGACGGCTACAATACCGAACGCAGCATAGAAATTAACGCGTGGAAAATTCCGTTAATAGAAGAAGGCGAAACCGTATATGAGAGAGTTGTCCGTTTATGCGATTACGACCATTATTTTCATGTTAACAACACTCGCTACGCCGATTTTTTATGCGACGCATTTACTGTTGACGATTTTTCAGGCAAATACATTAAAAATTTTCAGGTAACTTATGTTAAACAATGTAAAGAAGGCGACGTTTTGTCTTTTACAAAAATGCGCATAGACGATTATTATTTGATAGAAGGCAGGGTGTCGGACGAATTGCGTATTCAGTGTAAGGTACGTTTAGATGAAGTATAAATACGATTTGGTTTGGTCGGTAAGGCGCAGTATTTCCATAACTATTTCTGCGGAAAACAAAATTACTGTCCGTTGTCCCTGGGGCGTAAGTAAAACTGAAGTAGAGCAGTTTCTTTCAAACAAAGAAAATTGGATAGAAAAAGTCGTTTTAAAAAATTCAGAAAAGCTTACTTTAAATGACGACATAGTTGAATATCGCAAAATTTACGTGTGCGGCAAAAAATTAGATTTGGTTTTTTCGGACAGAAATGCGTTTGAGGGCGGCACTGTTTATATTAAAACCGTAAAAGACATAGAAAAACTTTTTATATCTGAATTTTATGTAGCCTTTGCAGAACGTTTAAAAGCAATGGAGGAGAAGACAAAACTTATTTCAGGCGGAGTTTTTATAAAAGATTATAAAAGCCGTTGGGGCTGTTGCGACGCTAAAAACATTCTTACGTTCAATTTCAGGATATTTATGTTACCGCAGGATTTGCAGGAATACATAATGTTACACGAACTTTGCCATACGCTGTGCCATAATCATTCGCCGGCATATTGGAAATTGGTTAAAGGCTATATGCCCGATTACGAAAACAGGCGTTTAAGATTAAAGAGTTTTGATTTTCTTGTTTCTCTTTATTCAAGAATAAACTGAATTATTGATTTTTTAACGTTTAATTTACTTGACTGATAATATTTGTTGTTATATAATTTATTAGGTTTACAGGTTGAGAAAATGAACTGGAAATTACGCAGCGATTTATTTCAAATTGAATTTTTCGTTAATTACGACGGCGCAAATTCAGCCGCCCAGACTTACGGTTTTAAAAATAATTTTTTATTTGACTGATTTATTTTAAATCAGTCATTTATTTTGTTTTAATAAGTTTACTTAGCATTTAAATTAAAAGGTGCATAAATGAAAGAAGAAAAGGTTTATTTAACTTTACAAAACGGTAAACAATTTCAAGGTTACCGTTTCGGTGCAAACGGGGAAATTATAGGGGAACTTGTTTTTACCACCGGAATGACGGGCTATATAGAAACGCTTACCGACCCCAGCTATTACGGACAGATTGTAACCCAGACTTTTCCGCTTATAGGTAACTACGGTATGATAACGGCAGACGCCGAAAGTACCAAACCTTGGGTTTCCGCATATATTGTACGCGAAAAGTGTGAAACCCCGTCTAATTTCAGATGCGAAGAAACGCTTAATAAATATCTGAAAGATAATAATATAGTAGGCATTTACGGTATAGATACCCGTGAACTCACAAAAATAGTCCGCGAAGCAGGCGTTATGAATGCGGCGATAACAAATAAACCTATTGTTGATTTTAATAAAATTCAATCATATTCAATAAAAAACGCCGTAAAAAACGTTACTTGTTTAAATGCGGTTTACAGCGGTAATCCCCAAGGTTTAAAGGTTGCCGTTTGGGATTTCGGCGCAAAAGATAATATCGTACGCGAACTTGAAAAACGCGGCTGTTACTGCATAAAAATTCCGTCATATTGGACGGCAGAGCAGATATTGGCGCTTGAAGCAGACGGCTTAATGCTTACAAACGGTCCGGGTGACCCTGCGGAAAATACCGAGATTATCAAGCACATAAAAAAGCTCGCAGGAAAACTTCCTATTTTCGGAATTTGCTTGGGGCATCAGCTTTTTGCTCTTGCAATGGGCGGAAAAACAAAAAAAATGAAGTACGGTCACAGGGGAGCAAATCAGCCGGTTAAAAATCTTGAAACGGGCAGAGTATATATTTCAAGTCAAAATCACGGTTATGAAGTTATTTCTTCAAGTTTGGAAAACAAAGCGGTATTAAGCTATATCAACGCCAACGACGGCACCTGCGAAGGTTTTGATTATCCGGAACTAAACGCATATACCGTTCAATTTCATCCAGAAGCTTGCGGCGGACCTCGCGATACGTCGTTTTTGTTCGATAAATTCATTAACAATATGAAGGAGGGTAAGCGCAATGCCTAAAAGAGACGATATTAAAAAAGTTTTGGTAATAGGTTCAGGTCCGATAGTTATAGGACAGGCTGCGGAATTCGACTATGCTGGCGCTCAGGCGTGCAGGGTTTTGAAAGATGCCGGAATAAACGTTGTGCTTTGCAATTCCAATCCGGCGACAATTATGACGGATAGGGCGCTTGCCGATGAAATTTATCTTGAACCGCTTACGGCAGATACGCTAAAAAGAATTATTATTAAAGAACAGCCCGACAGTCTGTTGGCTTCGCTTGGCGGACAAACAGGACTTACTTTGGGCTGCCAGCTTGCCAAGTCGGGTTTTCTTGCCGAACACGGCGTAAAACTGATAGGCGTAAATTTGGAATCCATTGACCGTGCCGAGGACAGAGAGCTTTTTAAAGCAACAATGCAAAAAATTAATCAGCCGGTTGTTCCTTCGGATATAGCATATACGGTTGAAGAATGCGTTGATATTGCGGAAAAAATAGGCTATCCGGTAATAGTCCGTCCTGCATATACGCTTGGCGGCGCAGGCGGCGGTGTGGCAAAAGACGAGGAAGAACTGCGTTTAATTTCGCATAACGGTCTTATGCTGTCGCCTATAACGCAAGTTCTTATAGAAAAGTATATAGGCGGTTGGAAAGAAATCGAATTTGAAGTTTTACGAGACGGAGCCGGCAATGTGCTTACCGTTTGTTCAATGGAAAACTTTGACCCTGTCGGAATTCACACGGGCGACTCTATAGTAATTGCGCCTGCCGTTACGCTATCCGATAAGGAATATCAAATGCTGCGTACGGCATCGCTTGATATTATAAGCGAATTGAAAATCGAAGGCGGCTGTAACTGCCAATTTGCTTTAAATCCCGACTCTTTCGAGTACTCCGTTATAGAAGTTAACCCCAGAGTTTCCAGGTCTTCGGCGCTTGCTTCAAAGGCCACAGGTTATCCGATAGCTAAAGTTGCAACTAAAATTGCGTTAGGATATACATTGGACGAAATTAGAAACGACGTTACAGGCAAAACTTTTGCCTGCTTTGAGCCTACGTTGGATTATGTAGTTGTAAAACTTCCCAAATGGCCGTTTGATAAATTTTTATATGCAAAACGCAACCTAGGCACGCGTATGAAAGCGACGGGCGAGGTTATGGCTATAGGCACAAGCTTTGAAATGGCAATTATGAAAGCCGTGCGCGGCGCGGAAATTTCTGCAGGAACGCTTAATTTACCCAAAATCTGCGAACTAAGCGACAGCGAAATAAACGATAGACTTTACGAGCTTACAGACGAGAGGCTTTTTATAGTTTACGAAGCTATTAAACGCGGAGTTTCCATAGATAAAATATACGATATTACAAAAATTGACGAATGGTTTTTGAATAAACTGAAAAATCTTTCCGACTTTGAGAAGGAAATACACGGTAAAGCTATTACAAAAGAGCAGTATTTACGTGCAAAAAAAATGGGGTATCCCGATAAAGAACTTGAAAAACTTTCAGGTAATAAACTTCCGATGCACAGAAACGCCGTTTTTAAAATGGTAGATACTTGCGGCGCCGAATTTTCCGCGCAAACGCCGTATTTTTATTCGACTTACGACGAAAAAGAACACGACGAGGCAAAACCGTATGTTGCGAAAAGCAATAAAAAGCGAATTATAGTTATCGGCTCGGGTCCTATAAGAATAGGACAAGGAATAGAATTCGATTATTCCTCGGTACACTGCGTTTGGGCTTTAAAAAGACTTGGCTACGAAGTAATTATTATAAATAATAACCCTGAAACGGTTTCTACTGATTTTGATACGGCGGACAGACTGTATTTTGAAGCGCTTACGCCCGAAGACGTGCAAAACGTAATCGATATAGAAAAACCTTACGGCGTTGTTATTACTTTCGGAGGTCAAACGGCAATTAAACTTTGCGGTTATCTCGCTAAAAAAGGCGTGCGCATAATGGGCACGCCTGCGGACAGCGTTGATTTAGCGGAGGACAGAGAGCGTTTTGACGAATTGCTTGAACAGTTCGGAATTGCGCGCCCCAAGGGATTAACGGTTATGACCAAAGCCGCGGCATTGCAAGCGGCTGAAAAATTGGGTTATCCGGTACTTTTGCGTCCTTCATACGTTATCGGCGGTCAGAATATGACCATTGCGTTTACGCAAAACGATATAGAAAGATATATGGACGTAATTTTGGCCCAGAAAATCGAAAACCCCGTGCTTTGCGACAAATATCTTATGGGAACGGAACTTGAAGTAGACGCTATTTCCGACGGAGTTGACGTTTTAATTCCGGGAATAATGCAGCACATAGAGCGCGCCGGCGTGCACAGCGGCGATTCCATTGCCGTCTATCCTCCTTATAATTTGAGCGATGCAATGCTTAAAAAGGTTGTGGATATTTCAACCAAACTTGCAATTTCGCTTAATACCAAGGGTTTAATAAATATTCAATATCTTATTTATCAAAACGAATTGTATGTTATAGAGGTAAACCCCAGAGCTTCGCGTACAATACCGTATATTTCAAAAGTAACGGGCGTGCCAATGGTTGACCTTGCAACAAAAATTCTTACGGGCGCCAAACTTAAAAAACTCGGTTACGGAACAGGACTTTATCCCAATTCGCCTTATGTTGCGGTTAAAGTACCCGTATTTTCGTTTGAAAAGCTTAACGACGTAAATTCGCAGTTGGGTCCTGAGATGAAATCAACGGGAGAAGTGCTTGGTATAGGTAAAACTATAGAAGAAGCGCTGTATAAAGGACTTGTTTCTGCCGGATTTAATATGAAACAACCCGATAAGAGGCGCGCGCCCGGAATTTATTTTACTATAAACGACCAAGACAAGTTTGAAATTGTAAATTTGGTTAAAAAATTTGCCGACCTCGGTTTAAGACTTTATGCTACAAAAGGCACGGCCGCCATAATAAGAAGTATGGGGTTTGAATGTACCGATGTTGCAAGGCTTTCTTCCAACGAAGAAATTTTTAAATTGATGGACGAAGGCAAGGTTGATTATATTGTTTATACAGGCAAAACCGACGTTGAATCTATTTCAAACTATATAAGTTTACATCATCATGCAATTTTACTTGGTATAACCGTTTTAACGTCGCTTGATACGGCTAACGCGCTTGCGGACTGTATTGCAGGTCGATATAACGAATTTAATACCGAACTTGTTGATATAAATAATTTGAGAAAAGAAAAGTTAAAACTGGAATTCTGCAAAATGCAGAGTCAGGGTAACGACTATATTTTCTTTAATAATATGGACGGAAGAATAACCTGCCCCGAGTCGCTTGCTATTAATTTTTCCGACAGGCATTTCGGCATAGGCGCAGACGGTGTGGTTTTAATTGAAAAATCTGAGTGCGCCAATGCTAAAATGCGGGTGTTCAATCGCGACGGAAGCAACGGCGGGATGGCGGCAAATCCGTTGAGATGCGTGGCGAAATATCTTTTCGATAACGGCTTTGCGGATGAAAATATGACTGTTGAAACGTGTAACGGCGTTAAAAAACTTTCGGTAAATTCGTTTAACGGCAAGGCAAGTTCCGTCAGTGTAAATTTGGGTAAACCTGAATTCGAAGGCAGTAAAATTCCTTCTTTATTCAATGGCGACGTTATAAAAAAGAGCGTAAATTTCGGCGGTAAAGATTACGAAATAACGCTTGTAAACGTAGGGAATCCGCATTGCGTTATTTTCTGCGACAAAACAGACGATATCGATTTAGACGCGCTGGGACAAGCCGTTAGCGAATCCGGTAATTTTCCCAAAGGTATATACGTTGAATGCGTTAGGGTGGTCAACAACGTAACGCTGAAAATGCGTGTTTGGGAAAAATTAAACGGAGAAACCTGGTCTTGCGGAACTGCGGCAGTTGCGGCGGCAGTTACGGCGGCGGTATGCGGCTATTGTTTGTACGGCGAAATTATTACTGTTAAATTGTTGGGCGGCGACTTGTTTGTTAAATATTACAGAGGCGGTAACGCCGAACTTGACGGCTCCGTTAAACTCACTTATAAAGGTTCAATAGAGATTTAAAATGATATATTTAGACAATGCGGCTACCACTAAACCCGATACAGGCGGGCTTAAAGCAGCTGAAAAATATATTTTGGAAAATTATTTTAACCCATCCGCATTATATGCGGATGGGTACAACGTTCATCGTGCTTTAAAAGATGCGGCAAATAACGTACTTTCGGTTATTTGCAATAGCGCAGAATATGAACTAATATTTACGTCGGGAGGAACGGAAGCTGATAATACGGCTGTTTTCGGCGGCGGCAAGCGCGGAAATATTGTAACGACAATGGGTGAACACTCTGCAGTATTCGCTGCGGTTAACGAATTGAAGCAAAGAGGTTTAGAAGTAAGGTTTGCCGATTTAAACGCAGACGGAAGCGTTAATGCCGAAAGTCTTTTAAGTTTAATAGACGAAAAAACCTCGCTTGTTTCGGTTATCCATATAAATAACGAAACGGGCGCAGTGAACGACGTTGTCAAATTATCGGCGGCGGTTAAATTAAAAAATAAATTTACATTGTTTCATTCCGACGGTATTCAGGCTTTCGGCAAAATTCCGTTTAAAATAACAAAAGATATTGATATGTACTCGGTAAGCGCACATAAAATCGGAGGATTAAAAGGGTGCGGAGCGCTTATAAAGAAAAAAAATATTAAAATTAAGCCGCTGATTTACGGCGGCGGACAGCAGAACGGTATGAGAAGCGGCACCGAAAACGTGTTTGCAATTAAAAATTTTGAATACTGCGCAATTAAAAGATATGCCGAATTAACCGAAAATTTTAAAAAAGTAAGCGCAGTTAAAAGTGTTTTTGTTAAACGGCTTGACAATAAATTATTTAAATTTATATCTTCCGAAAATGTTTCTCCGTATATATTATGCGTAGGCGCATACGGCGTTCGCGGAGAAACAATTTTGCACGAAGCCAACGATAACGGACTGTTGATTGGGACAGGGTCTGCGTGTTCGTCTAACGATAAAAAGCGGTATTCGCGCATTATTTTGGCTTGCGGAATAGGAGAAACAATTGCCGACGGTATTCTTAGACTCAGTTTTTCGCCTGAAAATACGGTTGAAGAAGCCGAGCGTGCGGCTGAAATTTTAAATAGGATTGTTGCAAACAGAAAAAAGGTAATGGAATAATGGAAAAAGTTATTATAATAAGATATTCTGAAATTCATTTGAAAGGCAAAAACAGAGGTTATTTTGAAAGAGTTTTTGCCGTTAATATTGAAAAAACCTTAAAAGGTTTACGCCACGAAACGCACAGACAGAGCGGTAGGTATTTAATAGAAAATTTCGACGAATGCGAAACGCAGACAATTTTAGAGCGCCTTAAACGCGTATTCGGCATTCATACGTACAGTATCGCTTTAAAAGTCGATTCGGAAATCGATAAAATTTATGCTGCAGCACAGGAAGTTTGCGGTTCGGCAGGAAAATTCAAAGTAGACACGCATAGAGCAGACAAAAAATTTCCGCTTAATTCAATGCAAATAAGCGCTGAAATAGGCGGAAGATTGTTAAATAATAACCATACTTTAAGCGTTGATGTTAGAAATCCTGATTTTATTGTCCGTATAGACGTTAGAGAAAACGGCACAACCCTTGTATTTAACGAATTTTTAAAGGGTGCGGGCGGAATGCCGGTTGGCACGTCGGGCAAAGGTATGCTTTTGATTTCCGGCGGAATAGACAGCCCTGTGGCAGGACATATGATTGCAAAACGCGGAATGAACATAGATTGCATTCATTTTCACAGTTATCCTTATACGAATATGCAAGCCCGCGATAAGGTTATAGACCTTGCCGGCGTGCTTGCAAAATATACTTGCGGAACAAAACTTTGCATAGTTTCCGTAACTCATATACAGGAAGAAATCCACGCAAAATGCAACGGAGATTATATGGTTACTCTATTACGGCGTTTTATGATGAGAATTGCGGAAAGGGTTGCCGCAAAGTGCGGCGCACAGTGCTTAATTACGGGCGAAAGCTTGGGGCAAGTGGCAAGTCAAACTGTGGAGGGAATAACTTCGTCAAACAGCGTTGTCGAAAAGTTACCTGTACTTCGTCCGCTTTGCGGTTTTGACAAGGACGAAATTATAGAACGAAGCAGGGAAATAGGCGCCTACGATATTTCCATTCAGCCATACGAGGACTGCTGTACTGTATTTTTGCCTAAACATCCCGTAATAAAACCCGATTTATCGGATGTTTTAAAAGAAGAAGCAAAGTTAGACGTGGAAAAACTTATTTGCGAAGCAATGGATGCGCTTGAAATTATAAAACTATAAATTATACCAATCGTTATTTGCGATATCGGGAATTTTTATTTGAATAGACGAATTGTCTTTTTGTAAATTTATTGCGGGCAGGATTATTTCTTGTCCGTATATTTTTTTATCTCCGTTTAAATAATAAGGCGTAACGGTATAAATATAACGGCCTTCTGCTGGCTTGTCTGTAATAGATTTTTGCCAGCCTCCGTTATAAATAGTTTCAAAATTGCCGTTTTTACCACGTTTTATAATATATGCATAGTACTTTGTGTGACATAATTCTATATTTACTTCATTATTTTTAACTGAAATTACAGGTGTTGCAATGGAAGGTGAAGAGAATCTGTTGCTTTGTTCTTTTGGCAGGTTGCCGGATTTTGCTTTTACGGTTAAAATGTTTAATTTGGGGCAAATAGGATCGGCAAGAATAATTTTGTTATTATCATAATATTCTTCTGCGTCAATTTCTATATTTTCGGTGCCGTCGGTTGTGTTAAGTGCGGCAGGAGTGTGTTCTTTATAGAGTTCCTCCAACAGCTGTTTTAGGTATAAACAGCTGTTTCCTCCACCTGTAATGGGCAATCGCTTGTTATTTTTATCTCCCAACCAAACGCAAATGCGGTGTTCGGTTGTGTAACCTATTGCGTAAGCGTCGGTATTTCCTTCGGCGTTGCCGCAAGTGCCCGTTTTTGCCGCAACGTCAAATTTTAAATTTTTAAGTTTTTTTGCGGTTCCGCTCTTTGCCGTTTCTTTTAAAACGTCGTTAATAATCGAACAGGTGCCTTCGGAAAACACACGGTTTTCGTATCTATCGTGTTTATATATTGTTTGTCCGCTTTTGGAAACTATTTTATTTATAAAACGCGAAGGCGCATAATAGCCGCCGCTTTGAAAAGTGCCGTAGCTATCGGATATTTCTATGAGGTTAAGACCGTATTTCATACCGCCGAGCGCAAGCGGTAGATTTTTGTCTTCGTCTTCAAGTGCAATATTCATTCGCATAAGATATTTTTCGGCGTTTTTAACAGTTAATGAATTAAGTGTTTTAATCGCGGGCACGTTGTAGCTGTTTATAATACTGTCTTTAACGGAAACGTATCCGTGATATTTTTTATCGTAATTTTCTGGCGAGTATCCGTTATAGTCAACTTTTTCGTCTAAAATTCGCGTGTAGGAATTTATTATATTTTCATCTATTGCAGGAGCATATACGGCAAACGGTTTTATTGTTGACCCCGGCTGTCGCTTTGCAAATCCTATTGTGGATTTATATGCTTTTATTTCTCCGTTTGCAGACGTTACTATAACGGCATTGTCTGTTTCAAAAGGTATTTTTTCTATATAATCTTGTAAATTTTGATTGAGATTGGTATATATTTTACAGCCGTCGGTAAGCGAATAAAAATTTAAATCTATCTCTGATAATTCTTCGAATATACCGTCTATATAATCAGAGTTTTTACCTGCCTGCCGCGTTTTTTTTGCGTTAAGGGGCTGTGCTTTTGCATTTTTTAACGTGGGTTCGTCTATATATCCGCAAACGTTCATAGCATCAAGCACGGTGTTTCTGCGTGAAATGCTTTTTTCAGGATTTTTAAAAGGCGAATAATTATTTGGAGAGGTTAAAAGTCCTACAAGCGTGGCACTTTCTGTAAGAGAAAGTTCTTCGGCTTTTTTATCAAAATAAAATTCCGCTGCGCTTTGCAAACCGTAGCAGCTGTGTCCGAAATAAATAGTGTTCAGATACATTTCGAGTATTTTGTTTTTTTCGTATCTTTTTTCCAGCTGTTTTGTAAGTTTTATTTCTTCAAGTTTTCTTTTAATGGTTTTTTCGTTTGAAAGATGGGTGTTTTTGATAAGCTGTTGGCTAATGGTAGAGGCGCCCTCTTTAAAAGAGCGCGAAACAAGGTTTTTATAAAATGCTTTAACCATTCTTTTGTAGTTTAACCCGTCGTGTTTAAAAAACGTTCTGTCTTCGGATGCGATAAATGCATTTACGGTATGATTTTGCAGTTTTTCCAAACATACGCTTTTTCGGTTTCCTGTGAGGGAGGCGTTTACAACTTCGTTGCCGTCTTCGTCAAAAATCTGTATTGATTGGTCTGGGTTAATAAGCTTGCTTTCGTCAAGCTTTGCGTTGCGCGTAATTATAAAAAACGCGGCAAATGCGCTTGTAACCAAAATTGCGGCGCTTAATAATACTATTAAAAAAACTTTTAAAAACTTAGTCATTGTAATTAGTATTTATAAAATTAAAATATTGTTGCAAATCTATTGAAAAATTTCTTAAAAAACAGTATAATCAATTTATATGGCAAAGTATTATCACATTACAACGTACGGTTGCCAAATGAACGTACACGAATCGGAAAAAATTGCCGGAATGCTTTCTGAGCTGGGTTATGAAGCTTGCGGAAAAATCGAAGATTGCGATATAGCGGTTTTTAATACCTGCTGTATAAGAGAAAATGCGGAAAATCACGCTTTCGGTAATATAGGAATGCTTAAAAAACTTAAAGCAGCCAAGCGAGATATGATTATTGCCGTAGGCGGCTGTTTAACGCAGCAAATGGGCAAAGCCGAAAATCTTCACGAAAAATTTCCGTATGTTGACGTGATTTTCGGCACGCATAATTTGAATAATTTTAAAGAATTGATTTTAAAAAAGCAGAAAAGCAAAAAATCGGTTATTGAAATAAAAGACAGCGAAGGGGAAATTTACGAAGGCGAGAAGCCGTTTAGAACTAGTTATCCTAACGCTTGGATAAATATTACATACGGCTGCAATAATTTTTGCAGTTATTGCATTGTGCCTTACGTGAGAGGCAGGGAGCGAAGCCGCCGTTCGGAAAATATAATTGCCGAAGCAAAAGAACTTATTGCAAACGGATATAAAGAGATAACTTTGCTTGGACAAAACGTAAATTCGTATGCAAACGGCACCGAAGATTTAAGCTTTCCGGAATTGTTGAAAAGTATTGCCGCGATAGACGGAAAATTCAGACTCAGGTTTATGACCAGTCATCCAAAAGATTTTTCCGAAGAACTTGCACAAGTAATAGCCGAAAACCCAAAAATTTGCAATGCTGTGCATTTGCCCGCGCAAAGCGGTTCAGATACAATTTTAAAGGCAATGAACAGAAAATATACTTCTGCGGAGTATAAGGCTAAAACAGAACTGTTAAGAAGATACGTTCCGGATTGCGCAATAACAACGGATTTGATTGTCGGTTTTCCCGGCGAGAGCGAACAGGATTTTAAAGATACTTTAAATCTTGTGGAAACCGTAGGCTTTACTTCTGCTTTTACTTTTGTCTATTCCAAACGTGAAGGTACCGTTGCCGCCAAAATGCCAAATCAAGTGCCTGAAGACGTTAGTAAAGCGCGGATTATGGAGCTTATTAAGCTTGTTAACTCTAAAACGCGCGAACAGTCCGCCCAATATGTAGGTAAAACCGTTGAAGTGCTTTGCGAAGGGTTCGATGATAAAAAGCAAATGTATTTAGGACGGGACGAGCACGGAAGAATGGTGTATTTCCCAAACGGAAAAAACGTTGTGGGAGAGTTTTTAAACGTTAAGATAAGCAGCGCAAACGGGATTTCGCTGATGGGTGATATTACTGATGGCTAAAAAAGAATTATCGGCAATGATGCGTCATTGGGTTACGGTAAAAGAAAAATATAAAAATTGTATTGTTTTTTACCGATTGGGCGATTTTTACGAAATGTTTTTTGACGACGCCGTAAAAGCTTCTAAAATTTTGGATTTAACATTGACGGGCAGAGATTGCGGTTTGGACGAGCGTGCGCCTATGTGCGGCGTGCCTCATCACGCAGTGGATTCGTATATTCAAAAACTTGTTGCAAGCGGAGAGAAAGTTGCCATTTGCGAACAGACTGAAGACCCTGCAACGGCAAAAGGAATAGTTCGCAGAGAGGTGGTGCGCGTTGTAACGGCAGGAACGCTGGACGCCGATTCAATAGACGAGAAAACTAATAATTTTATTTGCTGCGCTTATAAAAACGGAGAAAAAGTTGCGCTTTGTTGGGCTGACATAACTACGGGCGAATTAACGGCAACAGTGTTTTCCGGTGCGGAAGCCGTAAAAAACTGCGTGGCGCAAATGGTAAAATTAGACGTTAAAGAGATAATCGTAAATGATGAAATACTCTTTATATTAAAAGATTTCAATGAATTTAAAGTAGGTATATTGCCTAAATTTTCAAGCTATCCAGAATGGGCTTTCGGTTTTGCCGCGGCTGAAAGACGGTTGTTGGAGCAATTTAATGCAAAATCGCTTTCGGCATATCCTGTTAGCGGCAATAAAGATGCGGTTTGCGCTGCGGGTGCGCTTTTAGAATATTTAAAAGAAACGCAGATGCGTGCGCTTAAAAATATAGACGGAATAAAATATCTGTCAAGCGATAAGTATTTGCAGCTCGATTCCGCTGCTGTAAGAAACCTTGAAATTATGAAAACGCTGGGTTCCGGCAGTAAATTCGGTTCGCTTTATTGGCTTCTTGATAAAACAAAAACGCCGATGGGCGCCAGATATTTACAGTCGGTATTGACTTATCCGCTGCATAATACAGATAAAATTAATTATAGGCTTGACGGCGTGCAGGAACTTTTTGAAAGTACGGTAGTGCGTTTGAAAATAACCGAGCTGTTAAAAGAAATCAAAGACGTTGAAAGAATTGCGGGTTCGGTGGCAAAAGGAGACGTTAAACCGCGAGAGTGTCTTGCTTTGGCAAGTTCCCTTGCCGTTATTCCCAATATCAAATTTACGCTTGCCGGATTTTCTTCGCGTATAATAAGCGACATATGCGGACAGCTGTACGATTTAACCGACGTAGCGGAATTATTGCAAAGCGCAATAAGTAAGGACGCTCCGCAGTCTGTTAAAGACGGCGGAGTTATAAGCGACGGATTTAACGAAAGACTTGACGAATTGAGAAATATAAGAACCAACGCAAAAGACGTTATTCTTGAAATGGAAATCCGCGAGCGCGAAAACACGGGAATAAGAGGATTAAAAATTAAATATAACCGAATATTCGGATATTATATTGAAGTTACCAATTCCTTTATAGACAAGGTGCCCATCAATTATCAACGCAGACAAACGGTTGCCAATGCCGAAAGATTTATAACTCAAGAATTAAAGCAGCTTGAAGACAAAATACTTTCAAGCGAAGATATGGCAATTAAGCTTGAAAGCGAGATATACGATAAGATTAAGGAAAAACTTTTAGAAAACATAGATAAATTTAAGTCTATTGCTACGGGCATTGCGGCGCTTGACTTGCTTGTTTCTTTTGCCGAAGTTTCAAAAACAAACCGATACGTGCGTCCTAAAATTACGGAAAGCGGAAAAGCAATGCAGATTATAGAAGGACGGCATCCGGTTGTTGAAATAATTTCCAAAGACCGTTTTATACCTAACGACACGGTGTTGGACGAGAACGAAAACCGCACAATGATTATTACCGGACCGAATATGGCAGGTAAAAGTACTTTTATGCGCCAAACGGCAATAATTGCCATAATGGCGCATTTAGGTTGTTTTGTTCCGGCAAAATCCGCGCAAATTCCGCTTATAGACAGAGTATTTACAAGAGTTGGAGCAAGCGACAATCTTATTTCCGACCAAAGCACTTTTATGGTTGAAATGATTGAAGTTGCAACTATAATTCATAATGCAACCAAAGACAGTTTGCTGATTTTGGACGAGGTAGGCAGGGGTACTTCAACGTACGACGGACTTAGTATCGCTTGGGCGGTTATAGAGCATTTAACCGAAAAAATCGGCGCAAAAACTATGTTTGCAACCCATTATCACGAACTTACCGAGCTTGAAAATAAAATAGACGGCGTAAAAAATTATAAAATTGCGGTAAAAGAGCTTAACGGCAGCATTGTGTTTTTACGCAAGATAATGCGCGGCGGCGCAAACAGAAGTTTCGGAATTGAAGTTGCTTCGCTTGCAGGTATTCCCGCCGAAGTTACGGAAAGAGCCAAACGCATATTAAAATCGGTTGAAAAGGGCGATAAAATAATTGAAGCAGACAATAACCAAAGCGAAGATATAAAAGAGAAGTCTGAAATAGATATGATTTTAAGCGAAGTGGATTTGAATAATCTTTCGCCTATGCAGGCGTTTTTGCTTGTTTCGGATTTGGTTGAAAAGGTGAACAAATGAGAAAGATAAACATTCTTTCAAAAGCCGTTTATAACAGAATTGCCGCCGGAGAAGTTGTTGACAGACCTTATTCTGTTGTAAAAGAACTTATAGAAAACAGTTTGGATGCAAAGGCGACGGAAATTGAAATTTACATTGAAAAAGGCGGTAAGCAGCTTATAAAAATCTGCGACAACGGCACCGGAATAGAACGCGACGATTTACGCGCCGCGTTTTTACCGCACGCAACAAGTAAAATTGCCGCCGCGGACGACCTCGATAAAATAACAACGCTCGGATTCAGGGGAGAGGCGCTCGCAAGTATTTCCGCAATTTCAAAAGCTGAAATTGTTTCAGTAACGGAAGGAAACCAAGCTTATAAAATTAGCTGCGAAGACGGTAAAATCAGCGAAATTATGCCTGCAGCGTTGGCAAAAGGCACTGAAATTACCGTTAGAAGTTTATTTTTTAATACTCCTGTGCGCGCAAAGTTTATGAAACCGGACAAAAAAGAAGAGGTAGATATTACTAGTTTTGTTACGCGCTACGTTTTGGGAAATCCTACTGTATCTTTTAAATATTTTGCCGACGGCAAACTTGTTTTGCAGTCGTTTGGCGGCGGTTTAGAGGAAGCTATGGCGCAAGTTTACGGCGCCAAAACTCTTTCGGAATGTTTTAGAATTCAAGCGGAAAAAGACGGTATAACCATTCGCGGATATATAGGAAACCAAAATTATTTCAAGGCAAATAAAACATATCAAAGTTTGTTTTTAAACGGAAGATATATTGTTAACAACACCGTTTCGGTTGCGGTTAGTCAAGCTTATGCAAGTTATGCAATGAAGCGGCAGTACCCGTTTTACGTTTTATTTTTGGATTTGCCTACAGAATTTGTAGACGTTAACGTTCATCCCAGCAAGGCAGATGTAAGATTTGTTGACAATAACAGAATTTTCAGAGCGGTGTATTCTGTAATTTCCGCGGTTCTTGACGGAACGGCGGCTGCGGCGGATTTTGTTGTTACTTCTTCCAGACAGCCTGTCGTAAAATCGACCTTGCCGGAAAATGCACAACCGATAGATTCCAATACGGTTAATGATTTAATTAATTTTGCAAGTAAAGAAGAAAATCGACGAACAGAGATTAAAAGCGAAGACGATATTAAAAAGTTAATAGAAAAATATAAACCGGAAATTGCCGTGTCGGAAAATAAAGAGCAAGTTACCGCGTCGGTTGAACAAAATATAAAAAAACAAAATGAAGTGCATAAAAAAAGCAGTACGAATGAATTTAGATTTTTCAATCCGTTTGCAAGCGTACCCATAGATGCTTTAAGTTCCGAGGAAAGCAGTAACGTTTTAAGTGTTACGGACGATACCGTTCCGCCTGATTTTTCAAAGAATGCCGCATATGAAATTGAAAATAGCTATTTTAAAAGCAAACAGCAGAAAATTGATTTAAAAACGCTGAAATTCAGAGGGACTCTTTTTAATACTTATCTGACTTACGAACAAAATGATACGGTGTATTTAATAGACCAGCACGCCGCGCACGAGAGGCTTATATACGACAGTCTTTTAAAAAAGCTTGAATCGAGAGAAATAGTATGTCAGCCGCTTTTGGTTCCTTATATTTTTGATACAAATCCTTCGGAAAAGCTTTTTATCGAAGAAAAGATGCCGATTTTAAAAGAGTTCGGTTTTGGAATTGCTCCGTTCGGGTTAAGCGCGTTCAGAATAGACGAAGTTCCTGTGGATTTGCAGGAAATTAATATTAAAGAATTTTTTGAGGAAATTCTTTCGGATATCGACGGTTTAAAAGAAATCAGGCTTGATAAAATTTTAAAAGAAAAACTTGCAATGGCGGCGTGTAAACATGCTGTAAAAGGCGGAATGCAATTAACGGAATGCGAAATAGAAGCTTTAATGAAGATGATAGACGGCAATCTCGGGTTGAAATGTCCGCACGGCAGACCGATTTGCGTTAAACTTTTAAAGCGCGATATAGAAAAAATGTTTAAAAGGATAGTATAGGTTTGAAAAAAATTCTTGTAATTTGCGGACCTACGGCTTCCGGAAAAACTTCGCTTGCAATAAATTGCGCATTAAAATGGAATACCGAAATTATTTCGGCGGATTCACAGCTTGTTTATAAAGATTTGAATATAGGAACGGCTAAACCGTCAAAAAGCGAGATGCAAGGTGTAATTCATCATATGATAGACGTTGCTTTGCCTAAACAGAAATACAGCGTTTTTGACTATTCGGCTGCTGCGCAACCTGTGCTGGACAATATGCTTAAAGAGAATAAAATGCCCATAATTTGCGGCGGCACGGGCTTTTATGTTAATTCTTTACTTTTTGAATTCGGATACGGCGGAGTTGCGGCAAACAGTGCGGCCAGATTGAAGTATGAAAAATATCTTAAAGACAACGGAAAACAGGCTTTATACGATAAATTAAAAAGCTGCGATGCCGAAACGGCCGAAAAATTACACATAAACGATACCAAAAGAATAATCCGCGCATTGGAAATTTACGAAGTGAGCGGCAGGAAAAAGTCTGACCAAAACGACGGATTAAAAGCAAAATATGATTATGTTGCAGTTGCCGTAAATTACGATCGTGAAGAACTGTACGACAGGATTAATTTAAGAGTTGACAAGATGTTTGAAGACGGGCTTATTGAAGAAGTTAAAAATCTTTTAAAAAGCGGAATAGATGAAAATTGTCAATGTATGCAGGCAATCGGTTATAAAGAAGTGCTCCAATGTCTTAAAAATGGCGATAATGAGAGTACTATGCGTAACATAATTAAACAAAATACGCGGCATTATGCAAAGCGGCAAATTACTTTTTTTAAAAAGCTGCCGAACATTGTTTGGCTTGCGCCGTCTGAAGCCAATACGGATAGAATTGCGGAGCTTATAAATGATTAAATCAGAATTTATTAAATTATGCGAACGTAAACTTGCCGATAAATTCGGAATTATAGACGAAATTGCTTATTATAACCAAACAAAGGTTTTAAATGCTTTTCGTAATCATAAAATAGCGGCGAGACATTTTAACGGTTCTACGGGTTACGGTTACGGCGACGAGGGCAGGGACGTGCTCGGTTCTTTATATGCAGAGATTTTCGGCGCTGAAAGCGGTATTGTTTCGCCGCATTTATTATCGGGTACGCACGCGCTTACAGTGGCGCTTTTCGGACTTTTGCGCCCCGGAGATACGTTATTTTGTATAAGCGGTATGCCTTACGATACTATACGAGAAGTAATTTTCGGTACAGATAACGGTTCTTTAAAAGATTTCGGCGTAAATTTTGCGTGTTGCGGTTTAGATTATAACGGTAAATTGAATTTTAACGAAATAAGCGGGAAGTTTGATAAAAGCGTAAAAGTCGTTTATATTCAACGTTCGCGCGGGTATGAATTAAGGGATGCTTTTTCTTGCGCCGAAATAGAATCAGCGTGCAAATTTGTACGTAATTTGGGTTTTAACGGTTGCATTTTTGTTGATAACTGCTACGGCGAATTTGTTGAAAAAAAAGAACCGACGGAGATAGGCGCCGATATTATAGTTGGCTCGCTAATAAAAAACGCCGGCGGAGGAATAGCACCCACAGGCGGATATATTTGCGGAAAAAATCGTTTTATAGAAATGATAGGTAAGCGGTTGACCGCACCTTCGATAGGACTTGAAGTGGGTGCGTATGAAAGCGGTTACAGATATTTTTATCAAGGGTTGTTTTTTGCGCCGCATACGGTTGCGCAAGCTTTAAAATGCGGTCTTTTAATAGGTTCGGCTATGAGCGAGTTGGGATATAAAAACTATCCTTCGATAGATAAAATGCCTTATGACATTACCCGTGCAATAGAGTTTAACAGTGCGGATAAAATGATTGATTTTATAAGAGAAGTTCAATACGCTTCTCCTGTAGACGGTTACGTTACTTGCGAGCCTTGGGATATGCCAGGCTACAGCGATAAAATAATTATGGCGGCAGGCACTTTTGTTTCCGGCGCGAGTATAGAACTTTCGGCAGACGGTCCGGTAAAGCCGCCGTTTATAGCTTATTTCCAAGGCGGTTTGACTTATGAACACGGGAAATACGCTTTGGAACGGATATTGGATAAATTACTATAAAATTCAAAAATAAAAAATCTCCGAGAAATTCTCGGAGATTTTTTATTTAGTTATAACTTAATACATACCGCCCATATCCGGTGCGCCGCCCATAGGAGCTGCTGCAGGAGGAGTGGGTATATCGGTTACAATGCTTTCGGTAGTAAGAAGCGTAGCCGCAACCGAAGCCGCGTTTTGAAGTACCGAACGCGAAACTTTTGTGGGGTCTATAATTCCGCTTTCAACCATATCGGTATACTGGTTTTTAAGCGCGTCAAAACCGTAATTGGGCTTTTTGGATTTTAAAATATTGCTTACAACTACAGAACCGTCCAGCCCTGCGTTTTTTGCGATTTGGCGTACTGGTTCTTCTATAGCGTGCATTATAATTGCAGCGCCCGTTTTTTCGTCGCCCTGTAACGAATTTACAAGCTTTTTAAGTTCGGGAACGGTAGAAAGCAGTGCAACTCCGCCGCCGGGCACAATACCTTCTTCAACAGCAGCTCTTGTTGCTGCCAACGCGTCTTCTATACGCAATTTCTTTTCTTTCATTTCAACTTCGGTAGCTGCGCCTACGTTAATAACCGCAACTCCGCCGGCAAGTTTTGCCAAGCGTTCTTGCAATTTTTCTCTGTCATAATCGGAGGTGGTTTCCGCAATCTGCGCTTTTATGGAAGAAATGCGGGCCTTTATATCGTCAGCCGCGCCGGCGCCGTCGATAATTGTTGTGTTGTCTTTATCAACTTTAACTTGAGCCGCTCTGCCGAGCATTTCGGTTGTAACGTCTTTAAATTCATATCCCAAATCGCTGGAAATAACGGTGCCGCCTGTCAAAATTGCAATATCTTCAAGCATTGCTTTTCTTCTGTCGCCGAAGCCGGGAGCTTTAACTGCAACGCAGTTCAAAACGCCCTTTAATTTGTTTACGATAAGCGCTGCAAGCGCGTCGCCTTCAACGTCTTCCGCAATAATCAAAAGTCTTGCGCCCTGTTGAGCTATAGGCTCTATTACGGGCAAAATTTCCTGTAAAGAAGAAACTTTTTTGTCTGTAATAAGAATGTAGGGGTTATCCAAAACAGCTTCCATTTTTTCCGTATTGGTAACCATATAAGCAGATGCGTAACCTCTGTCGAATTGCATACCTTCAACCGTAGTAAGTTCGGTTGCCATAGTCTTGCCTTCTTCAACGGTAATAACGCCGTCTTTACCCACAATTTCCATTGCGTTTGCAATAAGTTCGCCTATTTTTTCGTCGCCTGCCGATATGGAAGCAACCTGCTGAATTGCAAGTTTGTTTTCTACGGGCTTTGATATAGACTGAATTTTTGCAACCGCGGTATCAACCGCCGATGCAATTCCTTTTTTAAGAATTACGGGATTCGCGCCGGCTGCAAGATTTTTAAGACCGTCTTTTACAATAGCCTGAGCAAGAACAACGGCGGTAGTGGTGCCGTCGCCGGCAACATCGTTGGTTTTTGTTGAAACTTCCTTTACGAGCTGTGCTCCCATATTTTCAAACGGGTCTTCAAGTTCTATTTCTTTTGCTATTGTAACGCCGTCGTTGGTAATGAGCGGAGCCCCGAATTTTTTATCCAAAACTACGTTTCTGCCCTTGGGTCCCAATGTAATTTTTACGGTATCGGCTACTATATTTACGCCCGATTCAAGAGCTTTTCTGGCTTCGTCGCCGTATTTAATTTGTTTTGCCATAATTTTAACCTCCGATTATTCAACTATTGCCAAAATATCGCTTTGGCGTATTATTGTATATTCTTTGTCGTCAACTTTAACTTCCGTTCCGCTGTATTTGGAAAGCAGAACTTTATCGCCGACTTTAACCTGCATAGCAATTTCTTTACCGTCAACAACGCCGCCGGGACCTACTGCAACTACAAGACAGGTTGCGGGCTTTTCCTGCGCGGCTGCGGTAAGGTAAATACCACTTTTGGTTTTTTCTTCGGCTTTAAGTCCTTCAACGACGACTTTGTCGAATAAAGGTTTGATGTTCATTTTTAATTCCTCCAAATAAATATTCTTAATTAATTACAGATAATTTATAAACACGCAAAAATAAAATCAAACACTTTAAAGTAAAAAATTGCTTTTTTTTCTTTAATATGGTAATATCTATATATAATTTAAAATACGGAAGCAATTTATGGACAAATGGGATAAAAGATTTATGGAAATGACCGAACTTATAGGTTCTTGGTCAAGTTGTTATCAGGAAAACAGGCATATAGGAGCCGTTATAGTTAAAAATAAACGCATTATTGCAACCGGATATAACGGTGCGCCTCAGGGTATTGAAAGCTGCGTTGATAAAAAAGAGTGTATGCGCAAAAAAATGAAGATTGCAAGCGGCACTATGCACGAATTGTGTTATGCCGTTCACGCCGAGCAAAATGCTATTATTCAGGCGGCGAGGGTAGGTTGCAGCGTTGAAGGGTGCACGCTTTACTGCACGCACCAGCCTTGTGTGATATGCGCTAAAATAATAATAAATTCAGGCATTTCAAGAGTAGTTTACAAAGAAGGATATCCCGACGAATTTTCGCTTCGACTGTTTAAAGAAGCAAACGTTAAATTGGAAAAATACGAAGACTGAATAAAAATTTTTGCTTTTAAAAGCGCTTGTAAAGGAGATATTATGCAAAATCCCGTAGTTACTATAAAAATGCAAAACGGAAAAACAATTAAAGCAGAGCTTTATCCCGATAAGGCTCCCAATACGGTAAATAATTTTATAAGTTTGGTAAAAAGCGGCTTTTACGACGGGCTTATATTCCATAGAGTTATTGCTGGATTTATGATTCAGGGCGGCGACCCGGCAGGCGTAGGTACGGGCGGTCCCGGATATACGATAAAGGGAGAATTTTCGCTTAACGGTTATAAAAATAACGATATTAAGCATTGCCGCGGCGTGCTTTCAATGGCGCGTTCGATGATGCCTAATTCAGCCGGTTCTCAGTTTTTTATAATGCACGCAAACGCTTCGCATCTGGACGGGCAGTATGCGGCGTTCGGTAAGGTAACGGAAGGAATGGAAGTTGTGGATGAAATAGCTGCTGTAAAAACAGATTGGCAGGATAAACCGCAGGTTCCTCAGATTATGGAAAAAGTTACTGTTGAAACGTTCGGTGCGGAATATCCCTTGCCTGTAAAATTTTAATACTTTGTGGAGAAAATAATGGAAAACAACGTTTATCAAAATCCCTTAATAAGCCGTTATGCAAGTGCGGAAATGTCGGAAAATTTTTCGGATGAAAAGCGTTTTAAGCTATGGAGAAAGTTATGGATTGCGCTTGCCGAATCGGAAATGGAGCTTGGACTTAACATTTCGCAATCGCAAATTGACGAAATGAAAGCTTATTCCGAAAATATTAATTTTGATTTGGCTGAAAAATACGAAAGAGAGGTGCGTCATGACGTTATGGCGCACGTAAAAGCTTTCGGTGCACAAGCAAAAAGCGCAATGCCGATAATACATTTAGGCGCTACAAGCTGCTACGTGGACTGCAATTCGGAGCTTATGATAGCTTACGACGCTATAAAAATTATAAAAGAAAAACTTGTAAACGTTATCGATAAACTTTCGGCTTTTGCGCTTAAGTATAAAAACGTTCCGACTCTCGGATTTACGCATTTGCAGCCTGCTCAACTTACAACCGTAGGAAAACGGGCAACTTTATGGCTGCAAGATTTAACAATGGATTACAATAGCCTTGAAAATCTTGAAAACAGTTTTAAATTGAGGGGAGTTAAAGGCACAACGGGCACACAGGCCAGTTTTATGGAGCTTTTTAGCGGTGATGAAAATAAAGTTAAAGAACTTGAAAAACGCGTTGTCGCTAAATTGGGTTATAAAAACGTTTACGGCGTAACAGGGCAGACATATCCCAGAAAATTCGACTATAATATGCTTTGCGTTTTATCGCAAATTGCCCAAAGCGCTTACAAGTTTTCCAATGACGTGCGTATTTTGCAAAATATGAAAGAAATTGAGGAGCCGTTTGAAAAATCGCAGATAGGTTCTTCGGCAATGGCTTACAAACGCAACCCTATGCGCTGTGAAAGAATGGGGGCCCTTGCCAGATTTGTAATATCCTTACCTATGAACTGTGCCGTAACTGCCGCAACACAATGGTTTGAAAGAACGCTTGACGATTCGGCAAACAGACGTATAGTAATAGCGCAGGCATTCCTTGCTTTAGACGGCATACTGAATATTTATATGAACGTCTCCGAAAATCTTGTTGTTTACGAAAAAGTTATTGCAAAACATATATCTGCCGAATTGCCGTTTATGGCAACCGAAAATATTATGATGGAATGCGTAAAAGCAGGCGGAAACAGACAGGAACTTCACGAAAAAATCCGCGTGCTTTCAATGGAAGCCGGTAAAAACGTTAAGGTTGAGGGGAAAGAAAACAATCTTATAGAATTAATTAAAAACGATAACGATTTCGCCCCCGTACACAATAAACTTAACGAAATATTGGACGCAGTCAAATTTATCGGACGCGCTCCGTCGCAGGTTGAAGAATTTATAAAATATGAAGTTGAACCTATTTTAAACAAAAACCGCAAATCGTTGGGCAAAACAGGCGACGTTAGGGTTTAAGTAAACTTTTTGCGAAGTATTATGTTACGCATAATATATAAAATAGCAATAAAAAAGCGTTTTGCAGAAATGCAAAACGCAACTTGGCAGGGGAGACACGATTCGAACATGCAACCAACGGTTTTGGAGACCGCGACTCTACCATTGAGCTACTCCCCTAAAAGCTAATTTATTATATAATAACCGAATTTTCAAGTCAACTGTTTTTGGGAGATTTTATGAAAAAACAATTTAAATTGGGAGTAATAGGCGGTGGAAGTATGTCCGCTGCCGTATTGCGCGGCGTTGTGCTTTCGGATTTTCTTAAAGAGAAAAAAATAATCGTAAGCGATAAGTCGGAAGAAGTTTTAGACAAGCTTAATTATTTGGGAGTTAGAACGACTACGGATAATAAATTTGTTGCCGAAAACAGCGAATATTTGCTTTTTGCGGTTAATCCCAAAGATTTTGAAGAATGCGTAAAAAGTTTAAAAGGTTATTTACCGGAAAAAGTTATATCGGTAATGCCGGGCGTTAAGAAAAACGTTATAAAGAACACTTTGGGAGTAGGCGTTATAAGAGTTGCGCGCTGCGTGCCGAATTTGCCTTGCTGTATAGGTAGCGGTGCAATAGGTATAGATATGACCGACTTTAATAAGTTTAACGACGATACCGACTTTATAAGCAACGTTTTCAATAAACTTGGAATTATAGTCAGCATTGACGAAAGCAAAATGGATGCAGTAACGGCATTAGGCGGCGGCGGTCCAGCTTATGCATTTATTTTTATTGAAAGTCTTATTGACGCGGGTGTAAAGCAAGGACTTACGCGAGGAGAAGCAAAAATTCTTGCCGTACAAACTGTTTTAGGCAGCGCAGAAATGGTTCAGCGCGAAGACGTACCTATAAACGAGCTTGTTATGCAGGTGTGCAATAACGGCGGCGCAGCAATAGAAGCGGTAAAAGTTTTGGAAGCAAACGGTTTTAGCTCTGTTGTTGAGCAGGCAGTCGGCGCAAGCGTTGCGCGTGCAAAAGAATTATATTCAAAATGAAAAAAGTTATTTTATTTACCGACGGCGCTTGCTCCGGTAATCCCGGCGTAGGCGGTTGGGGCGCTGTGCTTATGTTTAATAATGTTGAAAAGCGTATAAGCGGCGCTGAAAAAGACACTACTAACAACAGAATGGAAATGACTGCCGTAATAGAAGGCTTAAAATGCTTAAAAGAGCCCTGTGAAGTAGAAGTTTACAGTGATTCCGCTTATACCGTAAACGCGTTTGAAAACGGCTGGATTTACGGCTGGCAGAAAAACGGATTTATAAAAAGCGACAATAAGCAAGTTTTAAACACTGATTTGTGGCAAAAATTATTGGAACTTACCAAAGTTCATAAAGTTAAATTTATAAAAGTTAAGGGACATTCCGACAATAAATATAACAATATTTGCGATAAGCTTGCTACAGATGCGGTTAAAAATTTTAAAGCCGAATTATAAAATTGCGTAAATTAATATATAATAATATTATTAATGGTACGCATAGACGTTTTAAAACACTTATTCAACGTATTGGCGGTTGTGCTGCTTGGCGCGGTTGCCTTTATTTTTATTGCTTACGGGCTGACGTATAAAAATTTCAGTTTTATCGCCGTGCATTTTCAAATGCTTGTGTGGATTTCTTTTGCTGCGATTTGTACGTTGACTTTTTGTGAAATTTTTTTGTATCTGTTCAATAAACAAGCATTATTTAAATTATTAATGTGCGTTCTTATATTTTTGGATATTTCCGCCGTAATTTATTACGTATTGTGCATAACCGATATAATTACTAAAATTACCACTGTTGAAGGACTTAGGGCGTTTATAAGTCAGGCAGGCAGCGCGGCGGCAATAATATATATTTTGTTCAGTTTTCTTCAAGTTGTAGTTCTGCCTGTTCCCGGGTCCGTTACAATAGCTGTTGGAGTTGCTATGTTCGGACCGTTAATATGCTCCGTGTACAGTTTTATCGGTATTTTGTCAGGTTCGATTGTTGCTTATGCTTTGGGTCGTTTGGTCGGCTATAAAGCAGTTTGCTGGATAGTAGGTAAGGACGCTATTGACAAGTGGCTGAAAAAACTTAAGGGAAAGGATTATCTAATTTTATCGCTTATGTTTTTGCTGCCGTTATTCCCTGACGATATGTTGTGCTTTGTTGCCGGACTGTCGTCAATGACTTGGCTGTATTTTTTAGTTATGATAACGGTAACCCGTGCGATTTCCGTTTTTTCTACAGCTTATTCGTTTGATTTAATACCGTTTAATACATGGTGGGGAATTATAATATGGATAGCGCTTTTGGCAGGTCTTATTATTTCTTTTTATCTTGTATTCAAATATTCGGATAAAATAGATAAATTTATTAAATCAAAGTTTAAAATAAAAGGCAGAAAAAATAAAAAAGTTACAGCCGAATGAAGATAAAGTTTTTTTTAACAATTATGAAAATACGGACGGAAAATATTGATATCCGTCCGTATTTTTATGTGTAAATTAATACTTTGCTTAAAACAGTAAATTTAAATAAATATTTAATGATTTATTTATCAAAAATCGTTGCATTTGAAATTTTTTTTGTTAAAATAGTATTTGTAGGAGATTTTGGCAACAGGAGATTATATGGATAAAATAAGTTTATTGCAAAAGCGGAAACAGCAAATTTTCGATGCGGGAAAGCAAATCCGCGCAGACATTGCCGCGCTCATCGACAGGGATAGTTTTGTTGAGCTTTCTGCTTTCAGTTTTTCAAAAAACGAATTTTACGGCGATAAAGCGGAAGGCGAGGGCGTTATTACGGGATTTGCGAGTATTTGCGATTATCCTTTTTACGTAATTGCGCAAAACGGCGCATATCTTTCCGGCGGCGTAAGTTTTGCAAATTGCGAAAAAATAGAAAAATGCATAAATCAAGCCGAAAAAACGGGTACTCCGATTATTTGGCTTTTGAATACTTTGGGCGTTCAGATAGGCGAAGGCGTTACTGTTTTGGAGGGGCTGGCAAAGATTATTTTAAGAGCTTCGCAGCTAAAAGGCAGTATTCCGCAATATCTTATCGTTAACGGCGAAGTTTACGGGCAAATTGCTTTGCTTGCCGGAATTTGCGATTTCAGTTATTTTATTGATAAAAAAAGCGTGCTTGCAGTAAACAGTCCGCTTGTTATCTGTGCCAAAAACGGGGAAAATATTTCAAAATTCGAACTTTGCGGACCTATGGGACTTAAAAATGCAAATATTACTTCGTTTTGCGTAAAAAATTTTGACGACATTAAGAAAAGTATATTTTCCATAAACGAACTTTTAAACAAACCCGTTATCGATTGCGAAGATTTAAACGCAAGTTTGCCTGTTTTGGATAAAAAAGCAACCGCTGAAAATATAATTAAGATATTCGATAAAGATTATTATTATGAGATCGGCGCCGATTACTCCTCCGAAGTTAAATGCGTTCTCGGAAGAATAGGTGGCATAACGGTTGCTGCGGTTATATTTGCTGATGATAACGGAGTTGAACTTAACGCCGCTAACGTGCGTAAAATTAAAGACTTTGCGGAATTTGCAAGCTGTTACGAACTTCCTTATATAACTTTTGTAAACACATTGGGCATTAAAGCCGATATCCCTGCAAATAACAGTTTGGTTATTAAAGAAATAACAGAATACGTCAGTATTCTCGATTGCATAAATTCGGCAAAAATTTCGGTTGTTTACGGTAAAGCGATAGGGCTTGGATATACTGTGTTTGCCGCAAAATCTATGGGCTACGATTACAGCTATGCGTTTGCAAATTCAAAAATAGCGCTTTTTGACAGCGTTCAGGGCGCGGAAATAGAATTTGCAGGCGAAAAAAAGGCCGATAAAAATAAGCTTGCCGCAAAATACTCGGATGAAAATTCAGACCCTATAAACGCGGCTAAAAACGGTTTTATCGACAACATAATTCAGCCGTCGTTTATTAAACAATATCTTATAGCTTCTTTGCAGATGCTTTTACAGTGAGGTATTTATGAATAATCTTTTGGAAATTGTTGCAGGTTCCGACGGAAATTATTATTTCAGCAATTTCGGCGAAGCCGTAGTATATGCGCTGTTGGGTTTTGCAATAGTATTTATCGGCATAGTAATAATTATTTTTATAATTTGGCTTGTCGGACTTTTAATGCGTAAAACAAACAATTTTGCTTTTTTGGGAAAATTATTTAAAAAGAAAAGTAAAGTTAACGTTTTACAGGAAAGCAAAGATAATGCAGACCCAGACGAAATACCCGACGAGGTAAAAGCGGCAATATTGGCGGCAATATTGGCTTATTACACTAACGAACAGCCTAAATGCGAATTTAAAGTTAAAAGAATTAAGAGAGTTTAATAATAAAAGGAGAACGTAATATGCGAAATTTTATAGTAACGGTAGACGGAAAAAAGTATTCCGTAGGCGTTGAAGAAGTTGGGGAGAGCGTAAGCGATGTTGCCGTACCTGCGGTAACTACTGTCGCTCCCGTTGCGGAAAATAATTCTGCTAATGTTTCTAAGGGAGAAAAGATTTTATCGCCGTTCCCCGGACTTATAAAAAACATTTTGGTTTCCGACGGCGTTAGCGTTAAAAAAGATCAACCCGTAATTGTTCTTGAAGCTATGAAAATGGATAATGAAATAACCGCACCTTGCGATGGAAAAATAACGTTAAAAGTTATTAAAGGCGCAAACGTTGAAACAAATGCGGTGCTTGCCGTGATAGGCTGACGGAGGATTTATGCAAAGTTTACTTGCGGTAGACTTTGGCGAGATTTTCGGCAAACTTTATCAGTCTATGGGGTTTGTACAGGGCAACTGGCAAAACTACGTAATGCTGTTGATTTCGTTTGTGCTGATGTATCTTGCCGTAGTTAAAAAATTTGAACCGATGTTATTGCTTCCTATAGCTTTCGGAATGTTTTTGATTAATATTCCCGGTGCCGAAAACGTTCTTTGGGGAACCTATCCGGAGGGCGAAACTTCGTACGACAAAGTTGAGAACCGCGGCTTACTGTGGTATTTATACTTCGGCGTAGATAAAGTTATATATCCGCCGTTGATTTTCTTGGGTATAGGTGCAATGACGGATTTCGGTCCGTTAATTGCCAACCCCAAAAGTATGCTTATAGGCGCAGGCGCTCAACTTGGTATATTTGTCGCTTTTATTCTTGCTTCCGCCTTAGGTATATTCTCGGTTGCGGCGGCTGCGGCAATAGCTATTATAGGCGGAGCCGACGGACCTACGGCTATATTGGTTACGTCAAGATTAGCTTCCGATTATGTTCCGCAAATTGCAATAGCCGCTTATTCTTATATGGCGTTAATACCTATAATTCAAAAACCTCTTATGCGGCTGTTAACAACTAAAAAAGAACGGGCAATCCGAATGAAGCCGTTAAGACAGGTAAGCAAACTTGAAAAGATTTTATTTCCTATAATTGTTACGTTGGTTGTAGGTATAATTCTTCCCGATTCCATTGCTCTTTTGGGTATGCTTATGTTGGGTAATTTGTTTAAAGAGTCGGGCGTTGTAGACAGACTTTCAACTCAGGCGCAAAACGGACTTATGAATACGATAACCATATTTTTGGGTATTGCGGTGGGTTGTAAGGCAAAAGGCGAAATATTTTTGCATTACAAAACGCTTGCCATTATAGGTATAGGTTTGTTTGCGTTTATAATTGGTACTATAGGCGGACTTTTAGTAGCTAAAATAATGTGTAAAGTAACAAAGGGCAAAATTAATCCGTTGATAGGTTCGGCAGGCGTGTCGGCAGTTCCTATGGCTGCACGCATTTCGGAGGACGTGGGCAGAGAATACGACCCGCAAAACCATTTGCTAATGCACGCAATGGGACCGAACGTAGCCGGAGTTATAGGTTCGGCAATAGCTGCCGGTGTGCTTTTGGCTTGTTTCGGCGGATACGTAGACGGAACTGCGCCGGAAGCCGTTAGCGCAATTTTAGCAACAATAGCGTAAAGGTGAATTATGAATAATAAAAAAGTTTTTATAACCGATACAATTTTGCGCGATGCGCATCAATCTCACGCTGCAACAAGAATGAAATTTGAAGAAATGGAAGAAATGCTGCCGCTTTTGGACGAAGCGGGGTATTATTCGCTTGAAGCTTGGGGCGGAGCAACTTTTGACAGCTGTTTAAGATTTTTAAACGAAGACCCTTGGGACAGATTGAGAAATCTTAAAAAATATTTAAAGAAAACGCCCATTCAAATGCTTTTGCGCGGTCAAAATTTGTTGGGTTACCGACACTATGCCGATGACGTTGTAGAAAAATTCATAGAAAAATCTATTGAAAACGGAGTAGGAGTTATAAGGCTTTTTGATGCCTTGAACGATCCCAGAAATCTTGAAACTTCGGTTAAAGCAATAAAAAAATACGGCAAAAACGGTAAGTGCATTTGCGAGTGCGCAATATCTTATACTACAAGTCCCGTGCATACAACAGAATATTTTGTTAACCTTGCTAAACAATTCGAAGATATGGGCGCCGACAATATCTGCATTAAAGATATGGCAAATTTATTGCTTCCGTTTACGGCTTATGAACTTGTAAAAGAACTTAAAGCAAAACTCAAACCCGAAACTAAAGTGCATTTGCATACGCATAATACAACGGGTACGGGCGATATGGTTTATTTAATGGCGATTCAAGCGGGAGTTGATATTGTAGACTGCGCGCTTTCGCCGTTGGGTAACGGTACTTCTAATCCCGCAACCGAACCGCTTATTGCAACGTTGAAGGGAACGGAATACGATACCGGATTAGATATTGAAAAACTTTTGCCTGCAGTATCTCATTTCAATAAAGTTGCCGCAAGGCTTGAAAAAGACGGCTTTTTAAATCCCAAAGTACGCAGAGTGGATATTAACACGCTTTTATATCAAGTGCCTGGCGGTATGCTTTCAAACCTTATGAATCAGCTTAAACAAGCCGGCAAAGAAGAAAAATTAACGGAATGCCTTGCCGAAGTGCCCAGAGTGCGTAAAGATTGCGGATATCCGCCTCTTGTAACCCCTTCAAGTCAGATAGTAGGTACTCAAGCGGTTTGGAACGTTCTGCTTGGACGATATAAAACGGTTACGGCACAGTTTAAAGATTTAATTTTAGGTAAATACGGCGCTGTTTTAGGAAAAAAAGACGATGAAGTTGTTAAACTTTGCACCAAGGACGGCGAAAAAATTATAAACTGCCGTCCTGCGGATTTGTTGAATAACGAAATGCAAACTCTTACGCAGAAAGTTATGGACGACGGTTTTTACGAACAGGAAGAAGACGTGCTTTCGTATGCGCTGTTTCCTGAAGTCAGCGTAAACTATTTTAAATGGCGAAAAGCGGCGCATAGCGGCGTAGATACCGATATGGTAGCAAATTCAAATAAAGTATATCCGGTATAAAATGAATTTTGTACGGCGTAAACCAACAGTTTACGCCGTTAGGTTTTAATATGAAAAACGTAGCGGTAATCGGCGCAGGCGCAGCAGGGCTTGCAGCGGCATATGCGGCGGCAAATAATGGTAACAAAGTTACCGTTTTTGAAAAAAACGAAAAAAGCGGTAAAAAAATTTATATAACGGGTAAGGGAAGATGTAACGTAACCCACGAATGTACTTGTGAAGAATTTTTACTGAACGTAGTTAACAATTCAAAATTTCTTATAGGCGCAACTTATGCTTTTTCTCCTGATAAATGCGTTAAGTTTTTTGAAGACGGCGGATTAAAGCTAAAATTAGAGCGCGGCGGTAGATATTTCCCTATAAGCGATAAAGCAAGCGACGTTACAAAATGTTTGGAAAAATATTGTTTAAATTGCGGTGTTAAGTTCAATTTTAACGAAAAAGTACTTAATTTAGCAATTTTAAATAGTACTATGCGTGGCATAATAACTGAAAAAGGCAGTTACACGTTTGATAAAGTTATTGTTTGTACTGGCGGCGTAAGTTATCCGTTAACGGGGTCTACGGGCGACGGATATTTATTTGCGGAAAAAGCGGGGCACAATATTATTCCCGTAGTGCCTGCGCTGTGCGGAATCAATTTGAAGGGCGGATATTTTAAATTTTTGCAAGGATTTTCTTTAAAAAACGTAGAATTGACCGTAAAATACGAAAACAAAGTAATAAAGCGCTTTTTCGGAGAAATGCTTTTTACCCATTACGGGGTATCGGGACCTATAATTTTATCCGCTTCTAGTATAATAAATCGTTTGGATTTGAAAAAGGTTGAATTAATTATTGATTTAAAACCTGCAATGGACGAAGATTTGCTGAATAAAAGAATTTTACATGATTTTGAAAGTTGTAAAAATAAAAGTATTTTTAATTGTTTAAAAAATCTGCTGCCGGTTGCAATTATTAAAGAAATTTTGAAACGAAGCGGCATAGCGGAAATCAAGCCGGTTAATTCGGTAACAAAATCCGAGCGCGCCGCTTTATTGACAAACATTAAAAATTTTGTTATGATTGCAGAGTCTTTGCGCGGTTTTTCGGAAGCTATAGTAACTTCCGGCGGAGTTGACGTTAAAGAAATTAATCCCAAAACAATGGAAAGCAGGATTGTAAGCGGATTGTATTTTTGCGGAGAAGTATTGGACGTAGACGCTTTTACTGGCGGATACAATTTACAAATCGCTTTTTCTACAGGTTTTTCAGCCGGGAATTCTATTAAGGACTAAAATTATTATGAAAGCAATACGCGGTGCAATTACGGTTGATAAAGATAATCCAGAACAAATAAAACAAGCCGTAAACGAACTTTTAAGTACGATAATTTTAAAAAACAGTTTAAAACCGGAACAAATAACTTGCATAATTTTTTCAAGCACATATGATTTGCGTTCATTTTATCCCGCAAAAGCCGCAAGAGAAGCCGGATTTTCCAAATGCGCTTTGTTTTCTTCCGCAGAACCCAAAATAAAAGGCGCGCTTAGAAAATGTATAAGGGTACTGATTTTGACCGAAGCAATCGAAAATGACAAAAGCGCAGTTAACGTATATTTGCGTAAAGCGTCGGTTTTGCGAAAAGATTTAACGCAAATTTTAAACATAGCGCTTGACGGACCTGCGGGGAGTGGAAAAAGCACCGTTGCAAAAATTATTGCGGAAAAACTTGATATTCTTTATTTGGATACAGGAGCAATGTACCGCGCCTGCGCATTGAAATGCCTAAAAGAAAGGATTGATATAAATAACGAAGAAAGTGTAAATAACGTTATAAATAATTTGGATTTACAGGTTAAATACGAAAACGGCGTTCAGCTTACTTATTTAGACGGCAAAGACGTTTCGGAGGAAATACGCAGTCCCAATATTTCAATGCAGGCTTCAAAAGTTTCGGCTTATTGCAATGTAAGAAATAAAATGGTATGTTTACAGCGTAAAATTGCCGAAAAAACTTCTTGTATTCTTGACGGCAGAGATATAGGAACCAACGTTTTGCCTAAGGCAGAGTTTAAATTTTATTTGACGGCGGCTGCCGAAGTCAGAGCCCAAAGACGCTGCAAAGATAATAAAGAGCGCGGTTTTAATCAAAATTACGAAGAAATTTTAAAAGAAATTAAAAAACGCGACGAGCAAGATAAAAACCGCGAAATTGCTCCGCTAAAACAAGCTGAAGACGCTTTTATTATAGATTCTTCGGATATGACTGTAAACGATGTGGTGCGGCAGATTATTAATAAAATACAGGAAAAAATTTAAATGTCGGATAAAAAAATAAAAAAAGATAAAAAGAAACTGACCGATATAGAAAAATGGTTCAGATTTTTAAGGATATTAATAGGAATTTTTTTGTACCCCGTATTTCCCTTGAAAAAGTACGGGCATACAGAGTTGTACAACGACCGCGCATATATTATGGTGGGTAATCATTTAAGCGTATTCGACGTAATTCCCGTAGCATACGCTACTGATAAACCTGTTTTTTATATGGCAAAGAAAGAACTTTTCGAAAAAGGCATTATGAAAAAATTTGTTGAAAAATGCCAAGCTATTCCTGTAAACCGCGACGGTAACGACGTGCGCGCTATTATGGTTGCAATGAAGCATTTGAAAAACGGCGACGTTGTAAATATTTTTCCGGAAGGTACGCGCAATAAAACCGACGAAATTTTTTTGCCGTTTAAAAGCGGCGCCGCCGCACTTTCTATAAAAACAAAAACACCTATCGTACCTGTAATTCAAATTAAAAAAATCAAGCTTTTTCATAAAATACGCGCTTATTACGGAGAGCCGTTTGAATTTTCAGAGTATTACGATAAAAAATTAACACAGGAAGATATAGACGTTTGCGACGAGCTTTTAAAACAAAAACTTATGGACGCTTACTTGGAATTTAAAAATTTGCTGCAAAAAAAGAAGAAATAAATGAAAATAGTAATGGCAAAGCACGGCGGTTTTTGCTCCGGCGTTAAACACGCAGTAGACACCGCAATGGCATTAAATCCGGAAAACACTTATATTTTAGGCGAATTGATTCATAACCAAACGGTTATAAATGCCATAAGAGATAAGGGGCTTAAAGTTGTTGAAAGTTTAAGTGAGATTCCCGACGGTTCTACGGTTGTGTTCCGTTCGCACGGAGTTCCGGAAAACTATTACGAAATATGCAAACAAAAACGGATAAACGTTGTTGATTGCACTTGCGCTTTTGTACGGCGCACACAGAAAATAGTTAAAGAGCAATACGCCTGCGGTAAGCAAATAGTAATTGTAGGAGAACCGGCTCATCCAGAGGTGTTGGGATTATTGGGATGGTGCAATCAGAGTGCTTACGTAATTAACGGTCAGCAATCTATACCTCAAAGTTTTGCGGAAAAAGATTTGTGTATAGTGTGTCAAACAACGTTTTCTGCGGAAAAATTTGAAAAAATAATAAAAAATATTAGAAAAGTCTGTGAAAAAACAGTTGCTGTTTTTAAGACTATTTGTTATACTACTGTGGAACGGCAGAAAGAAGTTGAAGAACTTTCCGCAAAGTGTGAAGCAATTTTGGTTGTAGGCGGCTTAAACAGCAGCAATACCGCAAAGTTATACGAAATTGCAAAAAAACATTGCGCAAACGTTTTTAGGCTTTCGGATGCCGACGATTTAGATTATAAATTATTAAAAAATTTTAAAAGTATAGGTATTGTTTCTGGGGCGTCAACCCCGAATGCGCAAACCCGGGAGGTTCTCTTAAAGATGGAAGAAAACACAGAAGTTAATGCAACAAGTTCAATGGCTGACGTTGTTGCTAAAATTGACAGCGAATCGAAGTTCAGGAAAGGTCAAACCGTTCAAGCCACTATATCGCAGGCTACCGAAGAAGGTTTGCAAATTCTCCTGCCGTTTTCGAAAAAAGAAGTTGCGTTAAGTAAAGACGAACTTGATTGCGAAGTTTACAACGTTTCTGATTACGTTTCGAAAATAGGAGAAACTATCGAGCTGCTTGTCGTGGAGCTTAAGCCCAGTCTTAAACTTTCGCAGAAGATGATTAAGCTTTTGCAAGAAGAAGAGGCTCTCAGCTCCGAAATAGAGAACGGAAAGGAATTTTCGGTTGTTTGCACCGGTACAAATAAAGGCGGTCTTACCGCTCAGTTGGGAACTTATTCTGTTTTTGTTCCCGCAAAAGAAATCCGTCCCGGTTTTGTTAAAGATTTAACCAAATACGAAGGAAAAACGCTAAGATTGCGTGCCCTTGAAGTTAAAAAAAGCGGCAGAAAAGAAATTATAGCTTCTCAGCGCGTTATATTGCAAGAGGAACGCGATGCAAGAGATGCGGCTAAAGCAGAACAGGAAGAAGAATTTTTTGCAAATATTTCCGTAGGCGACGTAGTTGAAGGAAAAGTTGAAAGAGTTACAAATTTCGGTGCGTTCGTATCCGTTAACGGTTTTGATTGCCTTGCGCATATTTCCGATTTGTCTTGGACGGGCGCCGAATCGGTTACAGACGTTTTGGAAATAGGCAAAACTTATCAGTTTAAAGTACTTAAAGCAGACAGAGAAACAAAAAAAGTTTCCATAGGCTATAAGCAACTTCAGCCTCAGCCTTGGGATTTGGTTGACGGCAAGTACAGCGAAGGCGATATCGTTCACGGAAAAGTAGTTCGTATTGTTCCCTTCGGTGCGTTTATTGAAATTGAAAAAGGTATAGACGGACTTGTACACGTTTCTCAAATCAGCCACGAAAGAATAGAAACTCCCGCAACGTGTCTTAACGTAGGCGACGAAGTTGACGCAAAAATAATTGCGGTTGATTCTTATGCAAGAAAAATGAATCTTTCAATTAAAGCGCTTTTGCCCGAAGGCGAGAAAAAAAGACCTCAAAGAGCAGAGGGTGAAGAAGCTCCCGTAAAGAAAGGTCGCGCACCCAGAAGATATAACGACGACGAAGTATCTTCTTGGAACGAAGGCAGCATAGGCGGAACTTCTATTGCGGATTTGCTTGCAAATGCACAAAAAAATAAATAATTAAAAAAAGATTAAACCGCCGTACTTATTTTGTACGGCGGTATTTTTATAGGATTTTATGAAAGTTACTTTGCGAGAATGGCAGGAAAGCGACGCGGAAAGTCTTGCCTTGATATTGAATAATAAAAATATTTTAAACAATCTAAGAGACGGATTGCCTTATCCTTATACATATAAGGACGCGCTTGAATTTATTAAATTAATGAGAAATTCAAACAAAAATTCCGTATTTGCGTTTGCCGTAATATATAACGGCGAAGTTGCAGGCAGCATTGGAGTTTTTCGCCAAAACAATATTCATAGTTTAACCGCAGAATTAGGCTATTATATAGGCGAAACTTTTTGGAATAAAGGCATAGCAACGTATGCAGTAAAGACAGCCTGTGATTTTGTTTTTGAAAACAGCGATATAATAAGAATTTATGCCGAACCGTTCAGCCGCAACACTGCTTCGTGCAAAGTGCTTGAAAAAGCAAACTTTGAGTTGGAAGGCATTATGCGCGCCAATGCAGTTAAATGCGGCGCAGTAGAAGATATGAAATTATATGCTTTAATAAAAAAGTAAAAGTTTTTTGTGTGAAATAATTACAAAAAAGTTTTAATGCCTTTAAAAACGTTTATAAATTAACCGTAATAATTTACGAGGTGATATTAATGAAAAAACAAGGCAACATTAAAATTTCCAGCGAAAATATGATGCCGATTATAAAAAAGTGGTTATATTCGGACAAAGATATTTTTTTGAGAGAGATAGTTGCAAACGGCGTTGACGCTATAACAAAGTTTAAAAAACTTGTTACCATGGGCGAAGCGCAAGATGATGATAAAGAATATTGCATTAAAATTTCCGTAGATAAAAAAGCCAAAACCTTAACCGTTGAAGATAACGGTATAGGAATGACCGAGGAAGAAGTAGAAAATTACATAACCAGAATTGCATTTTCAGGCGCAAGCGACTTTTTGGAAAAATACGAAAAAGCCGGCGGCGACGGGATAATAGGGCATTTCGGTCTTGGTTTTTATTCCGCTTATATGGTTTCGGAAAACGTTGAAATTTTTACCAAATCATATAAAAATATGCCTGCGGTACATTGGGAAAGCGACGGCAATGCTACGTATTCAATAGAAGAATGCGAGATGACGGAGCGCGGCACCAAAATAGTTATGCATATTTCTGCGGACGAAAAGGAATTTTTGGACGAAAGCGCAATTAAATCGCTTGTTAAAAAATACTGTTCGTTTATGCCTTATAACGTATATGTAAGTTATAAAAGCGACGGTAAAGACGAACCTTTAAATTCTACGTTGCCTCTTTACGCCAAAAATCCCAAAGACTGCACCGACGACGACTATAAAAAGTTTTATACCGATACTTTTATGGATTATAACGAACCCATATTCTGGGTGCACCTGAATATGGATTATCCGTTTAAGTTAAAAGGCATTTTATATTTCCCCAAAGTTAAAAATAAAGTAGAGTTGGAAAGAGGCAAAGTAAAGCTTTACTGCAACCAAGTATTTATAGCGGACAACATAAAGGAAGTTATCCCTGAATTTTTAATGCTTTTAAACGGGGTTATCGATTGTCCCGATATTCCGCTGAACGTTTCGAGAAGTTTTTTGCAAAACGACAGACAGGTTCAGAAAATAAGCAAACATATTACCAAAAAAGTTGCAGACAAATTGGTTGCGCTTTTTAAAAACGACAGAGAAAAGTATGAAAGCTGTTGGGAAGACACCGCTAATTTTGTTAAATTCGGATGCATTAAAGATAACGATTTTTACGAAAAAGTAAAAGACGTAATAATTTATAAAAATACCGATAATAAATTCCAAGCCTTATCCGAGCTTATTCCGAACGAGGCAAAAGCGGTAGGCGCTGAAAAATCTAATGACGATAAAACTAAAAACAGCCCTGAAACAATATATTATGTTTCGGACGAACATCAACAGGCTCAATATATAAAGCTTTTTAAAAATCAAGGCATAAACGCTATTCTATGCGATAATTTTATAGACCCGCATTTTTTAAGCTTTTTGGAATATAAAATTCCTGATAAAGTAAAATTTATGCGTATAGACTCCGATTTAGACGGCGCGTTAAAGAGTGCAGAAAGTGCCGAAGACAGTGTTTTGATAGATATAGTTAAAAACGCTTTGCAAGATAAATCTGTAACCGTTAAAACGGAAAATTTGAAAGACAGTGAAATTCCTGCGGTAATTGTTACAGACGAATATATGCGCCGTTACACCGAAATGGGTCAAATTTACGGTATGAGCGACGGAATGATTAACAAAACTTTGATTTTGAACACGTCAAATTCCGCAATTTTAAAGTTAAAAGAACTTGATGAGGATAAACAGAAATTTGTAGCTTGCTATGTTTATTCTCTTGCGCTTGCGTCTTTTAAAAAGCTTTCTCCGGAAGAACAGGACAAATTTCAACAAGATAATTTAAAGCTTTTAAATAATTTTATAAAATAACTGCTTATAAAGTCTTCAAAGAAAAACTTTGAAGACTTTTTTTAGGAAAATAATGTAATTTTTTTCATTTCTATATTGAATTATTTTATTGTATGTGATAAAATATATTAGGTATGATAAGTATTAATTCGCAAGTTTTTTGCCCTGAAAATTTCCATAACGGAAAAGAGTTTAAAGCTTACGAATTTTTCGGTTGTCATAGAATTAAAGACGGGCTTTACGTTTTCCGTGTTTGGGCGCCTCACGCAAAAGAAGTGTGCGTTTACGGCAATTTAAACGGATGCAAAGATATTTCTTACCCAATGCGGGAAATTCAAGATGGCTGCTTTGAAGTTGAAGCGCGGGCGCAAATAGGTGATACTTACCGTTTTATGATACAAACGTACGATAACAGAGTATTGTTTAAAGCGGACCCGTACGCATTCAAATCCGACTATCCTAATTCTTTTGCATCGGTAATATACGAATTACCGGAAAAATCGGAATATAAACCGCTGTTTACCGCACAATCGGTAAATCAACCTATAAATATTTACGAAGTAAGTTTGCTTTCGTGGAAACGGCACAAAGATAAAAGTTACTATACGTTTTACGAGTTAGAAAAAGAATTGGTGCCTTACGTTAAAGAAATGGGATATACTCACGTTGAGTTTATGCCCATAACCGAATTCCCGTTTGACGGTTCTTGGGGTTATCAAGTTACTGGGTATTATTCGGTTACTTCGCGTTTGGGGACGCCGCACGATTTTAAGTCGCTTATCGATGCCTTCCACGCAAACGACATTAAGGTAATTTTAGATTGGGTGCCGGCGCACTTTCCCAAGGACGAATGGGGCTTGTACGAATTTGACGGCCGGCCGCTTTACGAGTGTCCGCTTTGGGACAGAATGGAACACTCCGGATGGGGAACGCGCAAGTTTGACTTCGGTAAGGGAGAAGTAGACAGTTTTTTGCTGTCTGCGGCGTACTTTCTTTTTGATACGTACAGAATTGACGGACTTAGAGTAGACGCCGTGGCGTCTATGCTTTATTTGGATTATGACAGAGCCGCAGGCGACTTTACCCCAAACGTGTTAGGCGGAAACACCAATCTTGAAGCAATAGAATTTATTAAAAAATTAAATAACGTTATAAAAAATAATTTTAAGGGCGCAATAACTATAGCGGAAGAATCAACCGCTTATCCGCAAGTTACTGGTAAAACCGAGGATGGTGGTCTCGGTTTTGATTATAAATGGAATATGGGTTGGATGAACGACGTATTGTTTTATTGCAGACAAGACCCGTATTACAGAAATTATCATCATTGCAAAATTACTTTTTCGCTTGTATATGCGTTTTCTGAAAATTTTATTTTACCGCTTTCTCACGACGAAGTTGTGCACGTTAAGGGCTCTATAGTTAATAAAATGCCCGGCGAATATGCAGATAAGTTTGCCGGCGAGCGTTCGCTTTTGGGTTTTATGTATGCGCACCCCGGTAAAAAACTTAATTTTATGGGCTATGAGGTTTCCCAGTTTAAGGAATGGGATTATAACGACGGTATTGAATTTTTTTTAACCGAATACGAATTACACAATAAAATGCAAACTTTTGTAAAAACGCTGAATAATTTTTACAAAAGCTGCGCGCCGCTATATGAAGTAGACGGAAATTGGTCAGGCTTTAAATGGCGGGTTGTAGACGATAAATATAATAATTTATTGGCTTTTACTCGATTTGCCGAAAACGGAGACAGTATAACGGCGGTAATCAATTTTTCGGGCGTTGAATTAAAAAATTATAAAATACCCGTAGACACGGGCAGATACCGTTTGGTTATGAATACGGACGATAAAGTTTTCGGCGGTTCGGGTAAAATAAAAAGAAAATATTTCAGTAGTGAAAAACAATCAAGCGACGATGAAGAATATTTAAATATAAATATTCCAAAGCTCACTTGTATGTATTTTGAAAAATTAAAATAATGTAAATTGGGGGAAATTTAGCAATGCTAAGAAAAAAAGAATGCGTTGCAATGCTGCTTGCCGGCGGACAGGGTTCACGATTGTATGAATTGACAAGTAATATTGCAAAACCTGCAGTTGCCTTTGGAGCCAAATACAGAATAATCGACTTTCCGTTGTCAAACTGCATAAATTCGGGAATTGATACGGTTGGCGTACTTACGCAGTATCAACCTCTTGTTTTAAACGAATATATCGGAAACGGTCAGCCTTGGGACTTGGACAGAACGTTTGGCGGTGTTCATATTCTTTCGCCGTACGAAGCAAAAAAAGATACTTCTTGGTACAAGGGCACGGCAAACGCAATATATCAAAATATCAGATTTATGAAAATGTACGATCCGGAATACGTGTTGATTCTTTCCGGCGACCATATTTATAAAATGGATTACGATAAAATGCTTGCTGCGCATAAAGCGGCTAATGCGGCGTGTACAATCGCGTGTATGCAAGTACCTATGAAAGAAGCTTCCCGCTTCGGCATTTTAAATACCAATAAAGACGGCACTATTTACGAATTTGAAGAAAAACCTGCCGCACCCAAAAGCGATTTGGCGTCTATGGGTATTTATATTTTTACTGCAGAGAAACTATTTAAATATTTGGAACTTGACGATAAAGACCCCAAATCGGAAAAAGATTTCGGCAAAAACGTTTTACCCGCTATGCTCAATGCCGGGGAGAAGATGTACTCGTATCGTTTTGACGGATATTGGAAAGACGTTGGCACAATAAGCTCGCTTTGGGAGGCCAATATGGATTTATTGGGCGTTGTTCCCAATTTCGAACTTTCCGACCGCGACAGGGTAATGTGTTCAAGAAGTCCGCTTGCGCCTCCGGCTTTTATCGAAGGCGAAGTAATAAATTCTATAGTTGCAACGGGCGGCGAAATAGAAGGTACGGTAATTAATTCCGTTGTGGGAACCAACTGCATAATCGAAAAAGGCGCAGAAGTTATCGACAGCGTTCTTATGGGCAATATAACGGTTAAGGCAGGCGCTAAAATCAATTACTCGATAATTGACGAAGACGTGTGCATCGGCGAAAAAGCGATAATAGGAGCTGCCAGAAGCGAAGCGGTAAAAGTTGAAAGCAAAACAAACGGTATTGCAGTGCTTGGCAGAGGCATTTCGGTTAAAAAAGGCGGCAAAATTCCCGCAGGCGAAATAGCCGATAAAGACGTATAAGGAGGGAAAAGAAATGGCATCGACAGTAGGCGTTATTTTTTCAAGTATTAACGAAGAAAACGTACCTGAATTGACCAAAGTAAGGTCTATGGGGTCTATTCCGTACGGCGGCAGATACCGTCTTGTGGATTTTGCGTTATCTAATATGGTAAATTCGGGAATAACAACCGTAGGTATGATAACTAAAAATAATTACCAATCTCTTATGGACCATTTGGGTACCGGTAAGTATTGGGACCTTGCAAGAAAAGACGGCGGTTTGATTTTATTGCCTCCTTACAGCGGAGAAAGCGAAACTCTTTATAAAAACCGTTTGGAAGCTTTAAAAGGAGCTACGGCTTTTCTTAAAAAAGTAAAGGAAGATTTTGTTGTAATTGCAGACAGCGACGCTGTTTATAAATTAGATTACAGTAAAGTAATTGATTATCATATTCAAAAAAATGCGGATATAACATTAGTTTATCACGAACATACGTTAAAAAAATCACACTATAATATGACGTTTGACGTTGCAAAAGACGGCAGAATTACCGAAATCGAAATTAATCCTACCGCAACCGGTATAAGAAAAAATTACATAAACGTTATGGTTGCGCGTACGTCGTTTCTTTTAAGATTGATTTTAGATGCTATACAGCGCGGATATACAAGTTTCGGTAAGGATATTTTAAGCCCCGGCACAAAGCTTTACAATCTCTACGCTTATAAGTTTGAAGGTTTCTATGCAAATATTACGTCGTTAAATTCGTATTTCGACGCAAATATGGTGCTTTTGGATAAAAAAATAAGACAGGAAATTTTCGGTGACAGAGACGTTTATACAAAAGTGAACGATAGCGCTCCTGCAAAATTTGCCGATACGGCACAGGTTAAAAATTCGCTTGTATCCGACGGCTGCATAATAGAAGGGACTGTAGAAAACTGCATTTTGTTCCGCGGCGTAAAAATAGGAAAGGGAACGGTAGTTAAAAATTGTATTTTAATGACCGACAATATTATAGGAGAAAATTGCAAACTTTCGTATGTTGTGAGCGATAAAAACTCCGTTGTACGCGACGGCAGAATACTTGCCGGATGCGAAATACAGCCGTATTTTATTAACAAAGGCTCGCTTATATAATTAATTTTTTAGGGGGATATTATGGCAGCTGCAAAAACTACTGCAAAAAAAGCAAAATCTGCAACGGAAGAAAAGAAGATAGAAGTATCGGGAACGGCAGAAACTAAAAAAGCGGCGGCAAAAAAGAATTCGGTACGCGCAACCGCAAGCAAAACCAATTACGATAAAAAGAAAATTCTTTTTGTTGCTTCCGAAGCTACGCCGTTTATTGCTACTGGCGGACTTGCGGAAGTAATAGGTTCGCTTTCATGCGCGCTTGCAAAAAATAATAATTTTGACGTACGCGTTGTAATTCCTATGTATTCCGATATTAAAAAGGAATTGAGAGACCAGTTTACTTATCTTGGCAACATTTATGTGCATTTGGCCTGGCGCAATCAATATTGCGGAATATTTCAATATATAAAAGACAATGTTACTTTCTATTTTATAGATAACGAGTTTTATTTTAAGCGCCCTGGATGTTACGGCTATTACGACGACGGCGAAAGATTTGCGTTTTTTTCACGGGCAGTACTTGAGATTATGCCGTTTTTAAACTTCTATCCTGAAGTTATGCATTGCCATGATTGGCAAGCGGCGCTCGCAGCCATATATTTGAAGACAAATTATTGTTTCAGAAAAGAATATCAATTTACACGGGCGTTGTTTACTATACATAATATCGAATATCAAGGACGTTTTTCACTGGATTTGCTAAGCGATTTGTTTGACATTTACGGCAGTTATCAGTATCTTGTTGAATATGGTAATTCCATAAATTTAATGAAGGGCGCAATAGAGTGCTGCGAAAAATTTTCTACCGTAAGTCCTAGATATGCCGAAGAAATAAAAAACGAATATTTTGCGCACGGATTGGACCCTATTATCAGAAGGAACGAATTTAAACTTTGCGGAATTTTAAACGGCATAGACGACGTTGGTTACAGCTGTGAAAACGACGAGCATCTGTTTGCAAATTACAGCCCCGAAGATTTTTCAAATAAAGCCGTATGTAAAAAACAACTGCAAAAAATGCTTAATCTTCCGCAAAAAGCTTCAACGCCCGTAATTTCTATGGTTACGCGTTTAGCTGCGCACAAAGGACTTGACCTTGTTACAACTGTAATAGAAGAAATATTGCAAGAAGACGTACAGTTTGTTATTTTAGGTACGGGAGAATCGCATTATGAGGGATATTTTAAAGATTTGGCAAGAAGGTATCCCGAAAAATTCAGTGCAAATATAGTTTTTAACGGTGATTTGTCAAGAAAAATTTATTCCGGTTCCGACATATTCCTTATGCCTTCAAAATCTGAACCTTGCGGACTTTCGCAAATGATTGCCTGCCGTTACGGCACCATACCTATTGTAAGAGAAACGGGCGGTCTGTACGACAGCATTAAACCGCTTAAAAACGGTTATACGTTTACAAATTACAATGCGCACGATATGATGTACGTTGTAAAACAGGCAATCTTCGATTATAAAAACAAAGAGGAGTGGGAAAAACTTATGTACAGAGCGGCTACAACGGATTTCAGTTGGAGAAACTCTGCAAAAGCGTACGAAGCTCTTTATTTGGATATGCTAAAATAATTTTACTTTTATTAGGAGAACAAAATGAGTAATATCGCTATTAACGAAAAGGAAGTAAAAGCGTTAGTTAAGGGTAAGCTTGCAAGATATTTCGGCGTTACCCCTGCCGAAGCTACCAAAGACCAAATTTATAAGTCTGTGGTTATGGTAGTACGTGATATTTTGCTTGAAAAAAGACAGCAATTTCACAAAAAAGCAAAAGCAAAGCGCGCTAAAAGAGTTTACTATCTGTGTATGGAATTCCTTATGGGACGTTCGCTTAAAAACAGCCTGTACAATTTAAGCGCAACTTCGGTATTTGAAAACGTTGTATCATCGTACGGTCTTTCGCTTGAAGAATTATACGAGCAAGAACCCGACGCAGGTTTGGGCAACGGCGGATTGGGCCGTCTTGCCGCCTGTTTTTTAGATGCGCTTGCAACAGGAAATTATCCTGCAATGGGATATTCTTTAAGATACGAATACGGTCTTTTCAAGCAAAAAATAGTTGACGGCTGGCAAATCGAGCTGCCCGATACGTGGCTTCCCGGAGGAGAGGCGTGGCTTACTCAAAGAACCGATAAATCTTTTATTGTGCGTTTTGGCGGACAAATTGAAGAAAAATGGACGGAAAACGGACTTGAAACTAATTATATAAACAGTAATGAAGTTCAGGCTGTTGCTTACGATATGATGGTATCCGGTAAGGACAGCGAAGCTGTTTCGGTTTTAAGGCTATGGAAAGCAAAACCCGTGCAGGACTTCAATATGAAGCTGTTTTCTCAGGGCGAATATTATCAGGCTATGTCAGAGGATAACGACGCCGACTTATTAACAAAGGTTCTTTATCCCGCCGACAATCATAATGCAGGAAAATCATTAAGGTTAAAACAGCAGTATTTTCTGTGTTCGGCTTCAATTCAAAATATAGTGGAAGACCACAAACGCAGATACGGTAATTTAGGAGATATTCCAAAGCTTGCGGCTATACATCTTAACGATACGCATCCGGCTTTGGCAATTCCCGAATTAATGCGTATTCTCGTAGACGAATATTTCTATGATTGGAATCAGGCGTGGGCTATTACAACGGCAACTTGCGCATATACTAACCATACGGTGCTTGCTGAGGCGCTTGAAACTTGGTCGGAAGATTTAATTGAAAGAACGGTACCCAGAATTCATTCGATTATCAAAGAGATTAACCGCCGTCTTTGCGAACAGCTTTGGAACAAATTCCCCGGCGAATGGGCAAAGATTTCAAGAATGTCCATAATAGAGCACGAACGCGTAAAAATGGCAAACCTGTCTGTCTACGGCGGTCATAGCGTAAACGGTGTTTCCTCTTTGCATAGCGAAATTATCAAAAATTCCGTTTTCAAGGATTTTTATGATTTTTCGCCTGAGAAATTTACAAACGTAACAAACGGCATTGCGCATAGGCGTTGGCTGAATCAATCCAATCCGGAACTTTCCGCGCTTTTAACCGAATGTATAGGCGACGGTTTTGCGCTTGACGGTTCAAAACTTGCGGATTTCAAAAAATTTGAGAACGATAAAACCGTTTTGAACAGATTAAACGAAATAAAGTCTATCAAAAAGCAACAGTTTGCGGATTATGCAAAAAAGAAGCAGGGACTTATAATAGATCCTAATACTTTATTCGACGTACAGGCAAAGCGTTTACACGAGTATAAACGTCAGCTTTTGAACGTTTTGAATATTATAGACAGCTATCTTGATTTGCAGGAAAATCCAGAAAAGCAAGTGGTTCCCAAAACGTATATTTTCGGTGCAAAAGCGGCGCCGGGATATGATATGGCGAAAAAGATAATAAAGCTTATCAATTTCCTTGCAGATGAAATTCGCCAAAATTCAAAAATCAAAGAAAAACTTAACGTTGTTTATATGGAAGATTACAACGTATCGATGTCAGAAAAACTTATGCCGGCTTCTGAACTTTCCGAACAGATTTCGCTTGCAGGAAAAGAGGCAAGCGGAACAGGCAATATGAAGTTTATGATTAACGGCGCATTGACTATTGGTACGTTAGACGGTGCAAACGTTGAAATGGCTCAGGCTGTAGGAGATGAAAATATATTTATCTTCGGATATAAAGCCAATGAAGTTGACGATATTTGGAGAAACGGTTACAGTTCAAGCAAATTCTATAACGAATCTCCCAAACTCCGTCGTATAATCGAAGCATTGATTATCGGTTTCAACGGTCAATCTTTTGCCGATATTGCAAATTATCTGCTTACCGGTTCGCCTGTAGCCGACCCGTATATGTGTATGGCAGATTTTGCTGCCTACAACAGTATGCAACATAGCATTTCCGAATTGTATTCTAAAGATAAGTTAAAATGGAATCAAATGTCTTTGCGCAATATTTCTGCGGCAGGCATTTTTGCCGCTGACCGTGCGATTGCGGAATACGCAAAAAATATTTGGAATTTAAGCAAAATGGAAAGTAAATAAATTAAATTGTAAAATAGCAAAAAACTCTATCATAAACGATAGAGTTTTTTGCTAAATAAACGGTTTTATTATTATGTCAGACATAACACTGCAAACCTTCCATAAAACCTTCTTTGAGAAAAGATATTAAGCTAAAATTTAATAATCGAAAAAAACCGAAATTTTACAGAAATTTTTAAAATTTTTATTGACAAAGCTTTTTTTATTGTGTTATTATGTTTTATAGACTTAACTATTCGTAAAAGCTGTGTTTTACGAACACTTAAATCTTCTTTAAAAGAATACCACCATTAAAGGCGGTTGTCAAGGGTTTGAACAAAAAAAGTTGAAAATTATATAAAAAAGTCCTCTGCGCTTTGCAGGGGGCTTTTTTAATGCAGTTTAAAAGTGTTTTGAACTGCCTTTCCGCTTTCCTTTATCTTCCGTCATTCCATTTTAACGCTTTTACGGTTTATTTCGTCAAGGCGGTTGTATTTTTTCCGTTATAAGGTTTTGCGTATTTGTTACGGAAAAAATCTCCACCGAGA
>CATLBN010000004.1 GCA_949878885.1 uncultured Clostridia bacterium
CCAGTCTATCGAGGGGCAGCTTACCGAGTGCCGCAAGTTTGCAGCCGCAAACGATTTGCAGATAGTCCGTACATACGAGGACGAGCACCTCACTGGGCGAAATGATATTCGCCCGGCGTTCCAGCAGTTGCTCAAAGACAGCGCCGCCGCAAAGTGGGATATTGTGCTCGTGTATGCAATCGACCGTTTCGGACGTAACAGTATCGAAATAGCGATAAACAAATACCACTTGCAGAAAAACGGCAAGACGGTAATATCCGCCACGCAGCGCACCGCTCGCAACGTGGACGGCTCGAAAAATCTTGACGGTATCCTCCTCGAAAACTTTTATATCGGTATGGCGGAATACTACAGCGAGGAGCTCTCGCAGAAAGTTACCCGCGGGCTGCGTGAAAGTTACGCAAAGGGCAATTTTACCGGCGGGCGCCCCCTGCTCGGTTATAAAGTCATAGACGACCCGCGCAGTGCCGGCGACCGCAAGCCGCGCAAAATCGTGGTGATTGACGAGGATACGGCGCCGCTTGTCCGGTATGTGTTCGAGGCGTACGCGAAAGGCACCTCAAAAAAGGATATAATGGCGGAGCTTACGCGACGCGGTTATAAAAATAGTAAAAATAAACCCCTATCACTTACAAGTTTTCAAAACAACCTCACCAGCCGCAAGTATATAGGCGAGGTTGAGCACGACGGCACGGTGTACACAAATATATATCCCCCACTCATAGACAAAGCCACCTTTGAAATCGTGCAGAAACGGCTTGCAAAGCGCAAACTAGCCCCGGCAGCCCTCAAAGCGAAAGAGGACTACATCTTGCAAGGGAAAGCGTACTGCGGGCATTGTGGGGCTCGTATGGTCGGAGTGAGTGGCACGGGACGCGCTGCCACCTACTACTATTATGCTTGCGGCAAAAAGTATAAATACCATACTTGCAATAAGCGCAGCGAAAGAAAAGACTTTCTCGAGCAGCTCGTCGTCGAGCTTACCCTTGAGTATGTGCTCGAGCCTAAACGTATGGATTTTATAGCCGACCGCGTTATGGCGCTTTATCAAAACGAATTCAACGAGGAAAACGTAAAAGCTATTGAGCGCCGCGTCGCAGCACTCGAGGAGGAAATAGAAAAAGCCGTCAACGCCTTTATAGACGCCGACAGCAAAATGGTACGCGCAAAGCTCAACCAGCGCGTGGAGGATTTGGAGGCACAAAAAAACGAGCTCCTCAACGACCGGGACGGGCTCGTGGCTGCGTCAAAAATTCCGGTGTCAAAGGCTCAATTTATAGCGTGGCTCAAAACCTTTGAGCGCGGCAATCCCGCCGATAAGGATTTCCAAAAGCGTGTTGTGGACGCTCTGATAAATAGCTTTTACTTGTATGACGATAAATTCATAATTTACTTTAATATAGACGGTGGCGAGGTTGTCGGGTATCCGCAAGCCTCCGAGGACGTCGAGCTGGCGGAAAATTTCGAGGAAAACGAAAATACCCCCACCTCAACGGGCGGGGGTAGTGTTCGTATTTCAAAAGCCACGCTCCACCAAAAGCGAAAGAGTTTGAACACAAAAATGTTCGAACTCTTTTTTCTATGCGCGCTTGTCAAGGTAAGCTCACGCCTGTCTGCCATTTTATATTTATTAGTTGCTTTATCTATGATATTATGATAAAATTTCTCTACGATAAACGATAATTTAATAGAGGAAAAACTAATGTTGATTGGAAAAAAGAAAAAGATAGCAAATTATTTGAAAGAACGAAAAGATAATTTTTCTAATTTTGATTTAATATTAAAAGACTATTTATCTGGTAATTTGATAACAGAACTAAAAAAGATAGGGTTATCAAAAATAGAAATTCATTTAGATTGGTTTGACGATATTAAAGATGTAGGTATACAAGCCAAACATAAAGATTATTTCTTGGATATCCAAATTGATAAAAAAGAACTTGCAATCGGTTGTAGCAAATCCGAGCCTGATTGTGATGAATTTATCTCTATCGATGGTGAACCCGACTCGTGTTATATTTATTCCATAATACAAAAGCGCATTGCGCAAATTTAATAAATAAAGTTTGTAAATTTCAATTTATCGTATATATTTCGTTTTAAGCTACTACTGCTCTGTCAAATAAAGCAGGCTTCAAACAAGAAGGTGTTTTGGGCGACGCAGTTTTAAACGGCAACGAATATGCCGACGATATTTTAATGTCGATTTTAGAAAGTGACTGGAAAGAATTAAAAGCAAAAAAATAAATTTAGTTCAATCTGCCTCCGCTCCTCTACATAGTTTTAAAACCACACGTTGGGTATTATTATAAGTAATGAATTTTTAAAGGACTATTATGAACGTAGAAACCATTATTGCAATTGTTACGGCAGGTATTGCGTTTGTTACTTCGGTAGCAAGCTTTACCTATAATTTAATTCAAAACAGAAAAGACAGAATACAAAAAGTTATTTTGGATAACAGAATTAAATATATGGACAAAATCAGAGACGGCTTTACCGACTTTATAGGGTTGTGCAATTTAAAAGCGATAAATCTTGCAAAAAGCAATGCCGACATAATGAAAAGTTATACCGAAAAAATTTTTTACGGATACGGTAAAATTAAAACTTATATAAAACCGTTTTATAAAATAGACAGTGAACTTTTAATATCGTTAGACAATTTGTACGACTGCGTTTTATCTTTACTTATAGGAGAGAAATCAGAAAATTTACTTAACGGGTTACGCAATGATTTTGCCGATAAATATTTGAAATACGATTGGGCTTATTGGAAATATATTCAACTGCAAAAAGAAGGAAATTATATGAACAGCGACGACGCGTTCGACAACGTATATTATCAATTTTTGGGACAGATAGACAATAAATAGATTTATAGACTATTAAAAAAGACTGATAAGATTATTTTTCTTATCAGCCTTTTTTGTTTTATTAATCTGTTGCGGTAAATTTTATATTTGAATTTAATTTTACAAAATAATTTTTGAATTTTGCCGGCGCATTAACCGTTTCAAGATTCATACAATCGTCAAAACATCCGTCGGGCGACTTTAAGCTTTGTGGAAGCGTAAGTTGTTTCAACTTTTTACAGCCTTTAAAAGCTTCGCTCATAATAATTTCAACGCCTTCCGGTATGACTATACTCTCTATATCCGAATCTGCAAACGCTGAACTGTATATCCGTCTTACAAGCCCTCCTGCCGGGATTTCGGTATTAAGACAACCTGCCCAAAGCTCGTTTTCTTTTAAACTTATCAGGCAGTTGCCGTCGGATTTATAATTTGTGTTGCCTTCGGCTACGGTTATTTTTTCAAGCTTTGGTTTATATTTGAATCCGGCATTAAAAAATGATTTTGCGGTAGAAGGCAAATAAATAACTTTTACGTTGTCGCAACGGTAAAACGCCAAATAGTCTATTTGTTCCACACCTTCCGGAAAGTTGAGAACTTCCAGCTTTTTACAGCCTTCAAAAGAGCAGCTTCCTATTGTTTTTAACCCTTCAGGCATTTTAAGTTCGATTAAATTTTCGCAATTATAAAAAGCGTATTCTTCTATTGTTTTTAACCCTGCGCCGAAAACTGCCGCCTCTAAGTTTACACATTCATTAAACGCGCTTGCTCCCAACGTTTCCAAGCCTTGGGGGAATATAACGGTTTTAATACCCGAACAGGAATCGAAAGCCTTGTTTCCTATCTTTTTTACTCCGTTCGGAATAACAATTTTTTCCAACTTTTCGCATTTATAAAATGCGCCGTTTCCTATCTTTTCTATTCCGTTTTCCGGCAAAACCGAGTAATTGCAACCTAATATAAGCGTTTTGCTTTTAATATCCACAACGCAGTTGTTTACGCTGCGGTATTTTTTGTTGCCTTCGTCAACCGTTATGGAACAAAGATTTTCGCACCCTTCGAACGCACTGCTTGCAATAGCTTTAACCGAAGCAGAAATAACTACGCTCTCTATTTTCTTTTTGCCTTTAAACGCCTTAGCTTTTATTGCCGCAACTCCGTCCGGAATAACCACGTTAACCGCTTTTCCGCGGTATTTGCGAAGGGTATCGCCGTCCATCTCGAAATCAGGATTAGAAGTCTTACGTGAAATTTTTGCAGCTAACGTACACCCCGTAAAAGCATCTTTTGCTATAAAATCAGGTTCTGGCGGCAAAACTACGTCTTTTAATTTACATCCCCAAAACGCGCCGTTGCCTATATATTTAACCGAAGCGGGAATAACCGCCTCTTTAAGATTTTCACAGCTGATAAACGCATACTTGTCTATCTTTGTAAGAGTGTCGGGCAAAGTAACTTTTTTTAAATTATGACAGGAACGGAAAGTTGCCGATTCTATAGCTTTAATACCGCTGCCTATCTTTATAGAAGTTATTCCGCTCATTTCAAACGCGCTTGAACCTAATTTTGTTGTACAGTCGGATATTATTATATCGCACTTTAAATTTTTACAGTTTTCAAACGCATTTTTTTCAATACGTTCTATATATTCAAGATTGATTTTTTCTAAACTATCACAGCCTTCAAACACGCTTACGCTTAATTTTTTTACGCTTTGCGGCAAATTTATTGCTTTTAACGACCTACAATTAAGAAACGCATAAGTTCCTATACTCTTTATCCCTTCCGGAATATTAATTTCTGTTAAATAATACTGTCGGCAAAACGCAGCTTCGTTTATCGCCGTAATACTGCCGTCGTCGGGAATAACCGAGTTACGGCAACCGGCAATAACGGTTCCCGTCGCTTTTTCAATCAAACAGTTGCCCTTAGCATAATAAACGGGATTATTTTCATCAACTGTAATTTCCTTTAAACCGAAGCAGTTGTTAAACGGCTGATATTTTTTATCAAGTTTAATTAGCGAAGCGGGCAAATGAATTTTTTCCAGCGAACTGCAATGATTAAAAGCCCAAGCACCGAGTTCTTCCACTCCATCGGGAATAACTACTTCTTTTAAATTATAGCAATGATTAAACGCTTCTTTACCTACAAATTTTAAGGTTGATGGAAATATTACCGATTCGCAGTATTCGCCCTCGAACGCATTAAACTGTATTTTAACTACGCCTTCCGGCACAGCAATGTTAGGACTTCCTTTAACCGGAGTTCTATGACCCAATACAACGTTATCTTCTATTATGCCGTAAAAGCTGTATGCATTACTTTTATTTGCCATTTTTTCCTCTTTTATGTTAAATATTACTTTTATTATATAATATAAAAAATGTTTTTTCAATACTGTTTTTATTAAATTTATAAACTTATTTAACAGTGCAATGCCGCAAATCGATTTAGAATTATTTTACTAAAAATTGTTTGAAAATTCGTATTATTAAAATAATAAAAGTCCGTTGATTGATAATCAACGGACTTTTATTATTTAATTTAATTTTATTTTAAATTGCTTGCAAGCTGCAAAGCTTCCGCCACTACGTCGTCCATATCCAAATAGCGGTAAAAACCGAGTCTGCCGCCGAAAATTACTTTATTCTGCTCAGCGGCAAGTCTTTTATATTCTCCGTATCGCACTGTATTTGCAGCGTCGTTAAGCGGATAAAACCTCTCTTTGCCTACTTCCCAATCCACGGGATATTCGCGCGTTATAACCGTATAAGGCAGCTTTTTGTCTATGCCGAAATGTTTATGCTCGATTATACGCGTAAACGGAACGCTTTTTTCCGTATAATTGACAACTGCGTTACCCTGATAGTCGCTTTCGTTCAATTTCAGCGTTTCAAAGCGCAAAGAACGGTATCCCAAATATCCTCTGCAATAACCGAAATATTCGTCGATTGCGCCTGTATAAACAACTTTTTCGGCAAGCGAATTATAATAATCTTTTTCTTTAAGATAATCTTCGCCCGTACGCACCTCTATTCCGTTTAAAAGATTTTGCACAAGTACGGTATAACCGCCTTCGGGAATTCCCTGATACAAATCGTTAAAATAATTATTGTTAAAAGTATATCTGAGCGGCAAACGTTTTATTATTTCCGCAGGCAGTTTATCCGCGCTCCTGCCCCATTGCTTTTCGGTATAACCTTCTATAAGCGTATTATAAATATCTCTGCCTACAAGCGAAAGCGCCTGCTCACGCACGTTTTTTGGATTTGCGCACTTTACAATTTGCGAAGTTATTTTTTCTTTTGCTTTTCGCGGCGTGGTTACACCCCAAAGAGCATAAAACGTATTCATATTAAACGGTAAGTGATACAGCTTGCCCTTATAATTTGCCAACGGCGCATTTATAAACGGATTAAATTCGGCAAAGCGGTTTACGTATTCCCAAACCGCCTTGTCTGAAGTGTGAAAAATGTGCGCGCCGTATTCGTGAACGGTTATTCCGTCCGCATCACGCGTGTAACAGTTTCCACCTATATGGCTGCGTTTTTCCAAAACAAGGCATTTTTTTCTGCAATCGGTCATTTGCCGCGCAAACACCGCGCCGAATAGACCTGCGCCCACTATTACATAATCGTAAGTCATATATTAAGCCCCAAGTTTTACATATTTACACAATAAACGGTACGAAATAGTTGTTACCTTGCCTTTTACTCTCCAACAAAGCCTGTCAAGCATCCATACAAACGGCATTCGTTTAAGTTTTTTATATAACTTTCTGTCTTTTACTTTAAGTTCGTTCCACATATCCGCAAACAGTTCTCTGCGTTTAGGTTCGTCTTTTGCGGTAGTAAAAAAATATGTGTTCATAAGCATTACGTTAAGACAGTGATACATTTGCAAACGTAGCGGTTTGCACATTCTTTCCAATTTTTCGTAAGAGTAAGCGTTCAGCATTATTTTGGTTATGTTTATCTGCTGTTCGTATCTCTTTACAATGTTTTCTATAGATACCGACTGGTCGCTTCTGCCTATATAATATCTGTATAAATCAATATCGATATAAAACAGTTTTTTAACATAAGGCAGCGGTTCGTACGCAAAAATATTATCAACGTAAAAAGTATGTTCGGGCAGCTTTATTCCCATTCCGCGCAAAAGCTCGGTACGATAAACAAGCGCGTGCATTAAATACATTTTCCAAAGCTTTAACGATTTTGCGTCTTTCCATTCAAAAAATTTGTTTACGGGCAGTGTTTTATTATACCTGCTTACATAACAAGTATTGTCAGAAACTCGTTCATACACAAAATTTGTTATATACAAATCCGCCGTTTCGCCCAAAGCAATATGATATTTTAAAGTTGCTATAAGCATTTTAAGCGCCTTAGCGTCTAGCCAATCGTCGGAATCCACAACTTTATAATACATACCGCAAGCAAGTTCCAAGCCTTTATTAACGCCTGACCCGTGCCCGCCGTTAGGCTTATGCACCGCTCGTACGATGTTGGGATACGCCTTAGCGTAGGAATCTGCAATTTCCGCCGTATTATCGGTAGAACCGTCGTTTACAATTATAATTTCAACGTCGTCGCCGCCTACAAGCAAACTTTCCACGCATTTTCTAAGATAGTTTTGCGAATTATAGCTTGGTATTGCAAACGTAATCAATTTCATAACATACGCCCCGTATAATTTTAACTATTATTTTTTAGTTTTGCGTTTAGCCGCTTTTTTTGCTTGATATTTAGCTTCTTCGGCTTGGAAGTCAAGTCCGTTTTTTTCGCACTTTGCTTTAAGTTCTGCTTTACGGGCTTCTTCCGCTTCTCTGTCTGCCTGCTCTTGCTCTAAGCGTAAACGTTCCTCCGGCGGTATCCACACTATTCCTGCGGCTTCCGCTTCCGCCTTTTGCCTATCCAAAACAAGCTGCCTGTCCGATTTTAAATACTTTTCAACCGAGAAGAATATTAAAAGAACCGCGCAAACGCCGTATGCGGCAGTTTCTATCCAAATATAGCTTACGGTAACTGCTACGGAATTTACTCCGCCGCCGGATATTGCGTTGAATAAACCGGTTGCAACGGGCGTTGCCGCCGCCATTATAGAACTGTATATAGACATAGTAAAACCGTCGCAGCGGTATCCGTGTTTAGCTTCTATATGGTCTAAAACGTCGGAAATCATAGCCAAAATCATATAGCACGCAGGCGCCGAACCGAAACTTTTAAGCGCAACGCCAACGGCAACAACATAAAAATTATTTGCAAAAATTCCTGCAATAATTCCGCCGGCTACACCCACAATAAGACCTATAAGCACTACTATGCGTTTGCCGAATTTTACAGAAAGCGGCCAAATAAACGCCATTGCAACCGCCATAGGTATTGCGCCGCAAACGTTTATTACGGTATTTGCCAAATCGCCGCCGATTGTTGACGAACCGAACTGCTGGGAGCAAAAATATGTAATTGAAAGATTTTTAAAAGCTCCGCTGAATTGAAATAATAAATAAAAAATTATTATTATCCACCAAAACGGCTGCGTTGCAACCGCTTTTAACTGACTTTTAACAGAAACTTTAACGTTTGCCGCAGCTGGGGAATTGTAAGATTCTTCCGTTACCCTTTCGCGCGTGAAATAATATTGCAGAACGGTTACAAGAAAAGTTACTATACCTATTGCAATAAAAGCTACCATCCAAGCGGTTTGATTGGGTTTATCCCAACCGCCTAAAAACCAGCCAACTACCATAGGAAAAACCATTCCGCCGGCGCCCATTACTCCTAAATTTGCAAAGTTTGTAAACGAAGCAAGTAAGCCGCGCTGATTTCCGTTACGCGTTGATACGGGTACCAGAGTGCTGTTAGACGTATTGTACATCGGATACGCCACCGAATAATAAACATTGTAAGAAATTGCCGTAAGCGCCATTTTAGCCACTGCGTTAGAGCTTGGCACTACAAACATAAATATGCAGGAAACAGCCAAAAGCACCGAAGACAGTAAAATCCAAGGACGGGCTTTGCCGGCTTTGGTTTTAGTGCGCTCGATAAGCTGCCCCACTATAAGGTTGCCTGCCACAATAAGTATTGCCGACAGCAGCGGCAGTAACGTTAAAAACGTTGTTATGTTTGCAGGGAGAGAACCGTTTGCAAGTTTCATATCGGCAAAAAGCACGTCCGTCCAATATCTGTTTAAGAAATTGGCGAATATACCGCTTGCCAGCAACGCGCCGAACGGCCCTAAAAAATATCCGAAAAGCATTTCGGGAAACTTTACGTTAGCGGATTTGATTTTAGTTGAAAGAATGGGTTTTTCGAATAACCCCGTTTTATGCACCGACATAAACGCCTCCGTTATAAATTCCCAATCCGCCATAAAACAAAGTATATAAAGAATACTGAATTTTTGTAAAGCAGACAGCCGAAGATTCGGCTGTCTGCCTTAACCGGAGGGAAAAATGAATAATATTTTAACTGGTTATTAAAATGTGTTTAAGCTTGCTGTTCTGCTTCAAGCATTTCCGCAAAGTTTGCGTTGTAATGCACCGTACAATGAGATTCGCTGGGATTTAAGTTATCTTGTGCAAAACTAAAATCACCTTCTTTAGGATACTCGATAGCGTTATACTGTTCCTCTGTGCCGCTGTAATATACAGTTACCGACTTGTTTTTACCGGTCCATTGCGAACCGATAGCAGAAGCTTCGATAATCTTTACATTAACGGGTAACCACAATACCAAATCCACCTCGCCTTTTTGTTCACAGAATGACATTCCCCAAATCTTATTAAGTTTTGTACTTAAAATTCTCACCGTTGAAAGCGAAGGGCACAGCTCGCATACGGCGTCGCCCATACCTTCTACATTTACGGGAATTGTAATTTCAGTTAACGAAGGGCATTCTCTGAAACAAGCTTTTCCTATTTTGTTTAAATTTTCTTTTTCAGTTAAATCAATTTTAACAATAGTACTCTTGTTAAACGCATAAGCCATTATATAGTTAATATTGTCGCCGCAAGTAACTTCATTAAGCGATAAGCAGCTTTCGAATGCTCTGCCTCCTATAACTCTAACGTTATCGCCTGTATAAACATTAACTACGTTTGTCGATTGGAAAGCGCCTCCGTTAGGTTCAAACTGAACTTCGTCGGTTGTTGCTGCGCCTTTTATATGCGTTACGGGAAGCAAAGCGCCTTCGCCTTCGTTAGCGTCTTCCATATAGCGATATCCGGGGATATATAAATCTGTAGAAGTTCTGCCTTCGCCGTCGGATACCTGTACGTATTCGTAAGTTTCGCCTTCGGCGTCTTCTGCGCTTAAAGTTTCATAGGTTAAGCCTGCGGTTGCAACGTCCACGGTAAGTTCAACCTTTTTGTCGCCGTCTGTAACTTCTATAACGGCTTTACCTGCTTTAACCGCCGTAACCGTCAATTTTCCGTCGGCATAAGCCGCGGTTGCAATTTCTTCATTTTTAGAAGTTGCTTCAACAGTTCCTTCGCCTGCGTAAGTTACAGATACTTCTGCTTGGTTAAGGTCGCCCGTGTCATCTAAACAAACGTAATCTTCGGAAAGAGCCAAAGCAACTACGGCTTCAAACGTTACGGTGTATTCGCCCGATTTGGAAGTATCTGCCGTAGAAGTAGCTTTTACTTTTACCTCGCCGGGGGCGGTTGCGGTAACCTTACCGTCTGCAGAAACAGCGCCCTCGCCCGAAACTTTGGTCCAGGTTACGGTTTGCGCAACGCCTGTAGAGCCTGCAACTGTTGCAGTAAGCTGTACCGTTTCGCCTACTTTTGCGGTAGTATTGCCGCTTATGGTTACGCCCGTTACCGTTACGGGTTTTTTAGCGCCGCATACGCAGTCTCCGCCTGAAAAGTCGTGGTCTGCGGGGTCGGTTTTATAATCGTCTTCAGTACACTTTTGATAGTGCTTATTAGCCGCCGTATCGTTTACCCAAATCAAATGGTCGCTGTGGTTGTGTTCGTCTTTGGGTTCGCAGCCTACGAACGCTCCCGCACTTGCGATAACCGCGCCTGTGCAAAGAATTGCAAGTACCTTATTCAACTTTTTCATAAAATCATTATCCTCCAAAATTTTTTAATTTTTGTTTTATGAATTTTTATTTTTAATTTTTTTATTAATCTTCGGGTTCTTCATCGGTTTTCTTTTTACCGTTACCGAAGTATCCCCAAACTTCCATTCCCACAAAGAACGCAAGACTTATTGCAAACAGCGCCGTTATAACGGGTATTGTTCTGTCTAAGTAATACTGCCATTCCGGTTGGAAAGTAAGAATTCTTGTATTTGCCGAAAGTCCGTTCATTGCATTGCTGTGAACTACCGAATACAGAATATTGTGAGTTGCGTCGCGCATTGCCCAAACTACGTTTGAATAAGCGCGGGTGTTGTATTTTGCCGCATTGTCTTTAAGTATGCTTGCAGTTCCCAAAGGAAGGTCGTTGCCTGCAACAAGACAGGAGAGCAAATTCATATGAGGGTTGCCGCCTGCGGTTTCGAACCAGCTGTCGGTTACGCAATAGCCTACCATTCCGAATTCGCCGCGGAGAACGGTATTTAAGAATGTGTGATGAGGTGCGGATATGGGACCCAAGCGGTTAAGCGAAGTCATAACGCCCTGCACCTTGCCTTCTTCTATGGCAATCTGGAACGGTTTTAAATAAACTTCTCTTATCGTCTGTTCGTTAGCCCAGCTGCTGGAACCTATACGTCCTGCTTCCTGCTCGTTTAATACGCAGTGCTTCAAAAGCATAAACGCGCCTTTTTCTTCCATACCCACGTTTATAAGCGCAACGCACTTGCCCATAAGTACGGGGTCTTCGCTGTAATAACCGTAAGTACGTCCGTTATAAGGACTGCGGTGTATATTGCAGCCTGTTCCGTATAATCCCGTGTAACCCGACCATAGGCAGTCTTCGCCCCACTGTTTGCCGTATTCCAAAAGCAAATCTTTATTGCGTGTGGAAGCTACTATTCCGTTGTCCGCATAAGCGGCAGGGTGCTTGTCCTTATCGGGGTCGGCATATCTGCTTGCAAGTCCGTGAGCGTCGGAAGAATATCTGCCTATAACGCCCAAATCCGAGTCTTGGTCATACGTACGGGGTTTACCTATGTTTGTCATAGCCGCGGTAAATCCGTAACCGTTTAACAGCAGGTTTGCCATATCGTCGTAGGTTAGCTGATTTAAAAGCTCGTCCCACTTAGGGTCGTCGTAGGGGATATCATTGCCTTCCTCGTCTTTCATTAAATCGAAAAGCTGCAAAGCTCCGCTTGCGCCCATTGTAGGCAAATCTCCCTCTACACCCTGAACGGTCTGCGTCATATCGGCGCGCATTTCAGGCGTCATAGTAACGCGGTAATAACTGTCTCTGGGGGTGCCGTCGGCGCTGAAACCTAATTTTACAGTACCTGCCCAATCGTTTCTCGAAACGTATTTCATATTTTTATCCGTTTCGCTTGCATATTTGTAAAGCTTTATGTCAACGTCGTCGAATTGATTGGTTATATCGGTGCCGTTTGCCGATTTTGAATAAGCTTTAAAAAGATTATCGTCGGTAATGTTTACGGTTTTAACCAATGCAGCGCTGCCGCTTGCCGCGCCGCCCTTAATATCCGTCATTCCCGTTTTGTTCTTTGCCGCCAACACGTTGTTTACCGCGTCGTGCGCGTCGGCTGCTACCGTAAAGTAATAAGCGCCTTTTTCAAGAATATAAGTTTTTTCGCCGTAGCTGTCGTAGCTTGAAAGTTCGCGGCGGGGTACGCTGAAACTTACTGTTTCGGCTTCGTCTCCGGCTTTAAGCACGCTTGTTTTAGCAAAATCAACAAGCTCCACAGCAGCTTTTTCTATACCCTTTTCTTTGTCGTAATCGGTGTAAGGCTTCTGTAAAAACAACTGTACCGCATTTTTGCCGTCCGCTCCGCTTAAGTTTTTAACTTTAACGGAAATTTCGTAAGAGTCTGTTTCCGCCGAATAGTCGCACGTCATATCCGAATAAGCGAATTGGGAATACGAAAGTCCGTATCCGAAGGGATATGCCACAACGTCGCTGTAAACAAAATCGCCCGTGTTTTCCGTGTTTAAAATTTTATCTTCGTATCTGGTTTCCGTGTAGCGGTAACCTGAATAAATTCCTTCCTGATAAACAACCGAACCGTAGTCGGAAGCACCGTTAAACGGATATGCCGAATAGTGGTTTGCGCCGCTGTGGATATACGCGTTTGCGCCCCAATTTGCATGCACGGGGTTGAGATAGTGGTTTTTCCAGAAAGTATCCGAAAGTTTGCCGGAAGGATTTACTTTGCCTGCAAGAATATTTCCTATAGCATTTGTGCCCGCACTGCCGGTAGAGCCCATATACAAAAGCGCGTCTACGCCGTATCTGTCTTCAAAATCGCACGCAACCTGATTGGTAGTGTTCATAATTACTATGAATTTATTGAACGTGCCGCTTTTTCTAAGTTCGCCTATGTTGTAAAGCATATCTTCTTCCTGTTCGGAAAGTATAAGATAGTTGCCTTTTTTACCGTCGAAGCCGTAATTCTTTTCTCCGAGGTCTCTAAGCTGGTTATCGGTAGCCTCGCCGCCCACGCGCGAAATTACGAATATAGCAGTTTTAAAACCTTCAGCCGTTCTGCTTGCAGGAAGCGCGCTCCAAGGCGCTTCGTTAATGGAATATACGTTGCCGAAAGACGTGCTGTTATAAATTGACCTTCTACCGTACGAACTGCCTTTATACCAATTATAAAGTTCGTCGTTAATGGTAATGCCGGCTTGGTTAAGCCCCTCTTTAAACGGAATTGCATCCTCAGCTTTGTCCTGACCTTCGCGGTAGCCGGAGATAACGGGTTTTGCCGACGATGCCGAAAAAAGCGATACTTTATCGTTGCTGTTTAAAGGAAGCGCGTTGTTTTCGTTTTTCAAAAGCACTGCGCCTTCTTCCGTTACGGTTTGCGAATATTCGAATCCTTTGGCTCTTACAGCTTTAACCGAATCGAACTCCGACTGATAAAAGTCGGAAGCCGAAGTTTCGGTGCCGTCGTCTATATAAACTATATTGTTACCGCCTCCGCCGCCTAAAAAGTTTGTTACCTCGTTTTCGTTGGCGTTTGCAAGCGCCGCTCCCACCGTTATTACGCCGAAAGTCAAAGAAAACGTAAGCGCCATAGCCCTTGAAATGTGAGTTAATATTTTTCTTGTAAGTTTTAATTTGTTGTTCACGATACAACCTCCTGCGCTTTAATATGACTTTCCGCCGCCTTTTTTTCAGCTCTGTACTGATTGAAGAAGGAAGCCGCAAAACAAATTACAATGTTAATTATGTAAGCGAAAATTACGAATAAAAAGTTTGAACCCATAAATTCGAAGATACCGCCTATGCTTATGTTTCCCGCTTTGAAAAGCTTGTCGGCTACGTCGTAATAAACCGTATCTACAAATATAAGCAGTCCCGCCAAATTGAATGCAAACATTACCAAGCTACCGTATCTTGCCGTGTATTTAAAAAAGCACATTGCAAACGAAGCGCACGCAAGAAACGGAAGCGCAAACGCAAGCGTGCTCCAATAATTTAACTGTTCGCCGTATTCCGCCTGATACACAAACGGAATTACAAACGACAGAATAACTACGGGAATTAAAAGATAAAATCCGATGCTGCGCGTTTTAATGTAGTTCCAAGCCGCGCCGAAAAATTTTTTTACTTTTTCCATACCGTTTACTCCTTAATTTACCGTTATATTTATTGAAACTCTTGCGCCGCCGTAAGATATGGTTACTTTTTTGTCGTTAACCGTAAGCGGTTTGTTACCTACGCTGAATTCGCATTTGTTAAGGTCTACCGTTTTACCCAAAAGATATTCTTTATCGTCAACGGCATAAGATGCATATATGCTCATACCCGTAGGGTCGAAAATTTCTCCTGCGGAATACTCGGTTTTTACGGGTAAACTGTCTATATCCAGCTTTTCCACCGTACCGGGGGTATAAAACACGCCAACAACTTCTATTTTCATAGGTTTTGCGCTTGTTCCGCCGAGAGTACCGTTTGTGCTGTTAGGGTTGCTTACCTTTATAAACTGATTTTCAAGGTTTGTGCTGCTGTCGCGCGTACCCTTAACAAGCAGAGGCTTTATTTCGCCGGGAGCTACGGTTACGTCTGCCCAAGTATTACCGTCTATACACCAACTTAATTTTATAGGGTCGGTATATGCCGAAGGGTCGGTAACGTTTTTGATTATGTAATAAACCTGACGTTCTACTTTTTCTTTAAACGGAACATACAGCGGGAAGCGCTGATATGCGCCCCAGCCGTGCGCGTAGTCCCACATATAATCTTTGCCGTAAATCAAGCCCTGCCCGGGATGATTTTTTATGTATTCTTCATCTTTCGAATATCTTGCGGGGTCTAATGTTATAACGTCGTCGGCTTTTGTTTTTGCTTTAAAAGTAATTTGCGTATAGGGCTTTCCTGCGTATTCGGTGCCTTCTTCCCCATATGCGTACGTGCCCACGTATGCCTGCGCAAGACTGCCTGCTTCTTTTTTAAGATTGGGCGCAACTATTGTTGCAAGATGAGCGTCGGGCATAGGAATTTCTTCGTCGCAAACTGCGCACTTGGTTGTTGCTTCATATTCGAGTACAGACGTTGCGCCTTCTTTCATTTTTACGCTAAAAGCTTCCGACGCAACGTGGTCGCCGAGAGGAAGTTCCTCGGCTTCGCTGATTTCGTACAAGCCTTTTTCAGACGTATAAGCAAAAAGTTTATCGCACTTCCTGCATTTGTAGGAATATCCGTGCCCGTGCTGAATACAAGTTGAGTTTTCTTTTTCGATAACGTCCAACTGATGAGCGCAATAACCGCAACCTGTCGCGCCTATACAGCCTAGAACGAACGAAGCTAAAGCAACACCGGCAGCAACGATTTTTTTTATTTTGTTTTTCATCAAAAGGTCTCCTGAATTTTGTGTTTGTTTTAATTTCCGCAAATACGGGTTAGAGTTCCCCTTTCGGGCTTTGGCGCCCATTCGTCGCCGCGCTTCAATGTGCTTTATTGTTTTTACTTAGTCCTCCTTATCCTAAAATTCAAAACTTTTATTTTCGGCGGAGTTTTCCGCAGATAACCGTTAAGTGTTATTCTCCGTGTGTAGAACACACGGAGAAGGGGTACCCCTTCGATTTTAGCTTATTTTATTTTTTTCCTTAGAATATCAATAATTGTCGAAAAATGTTGAACAATTACATATTCTGTAAGTTTTTATACACTTTCTGCAAAAAAACCGTAAAAAAAACTTGCGCGGCAAGTTTTTGCCGCGCAAGTTAAATTTGTTTAAATTAAATTTTAACGGGAATTACCACGCACAAAGTAAACGTGCCGTCCTCCACGTTATAACTAACCGTACCGTCGTATTTGGCTGCTATTGTTTTTATACTCTTTACTCCGAAGCCGTGGCTTGTTTTATCGCTTTTTGTTGTTATAAGCTCGCCGTTAAAAGTTTTCAGTTTACCCTTAAACGTGTTTTCGCATCTTATAATCAGCAAGCCGTTGTTTTTAAAAACCGCAAGTTTTATAAGTTTTGCCTCGCCGTCGTTTATGCCTTCAAAACTTTCAATGGCGTTATCCAGCGCGTTACCGAACAAAGAACAAATATCCGCGTCGCTTATAAAATGAAGCGCGGTTCCGTCGGCAACGCAAGTAAAAGTAATTCCGTTTTGAACGCATAAAATACTTTTTGACATTAATATCGTATCTAATATATTGCTGCCTGTTTTAAAAACCACTTCGTAAGTTTTAATTTCGTTTTCTATTTCGTTTACAAGCTTTTCGGCCGCTTCCGAACCTTGCTCTCTTATAAGCGCGACCTGATGCTTTAAATCGTGATATCTTCGGTTTACGGAATCTATAGCGTTTTGGGTAAGACAATACTGCTCGTACTGTCTGTCAAGCAAAATTTTTATTTGCATAAGCTCCATTTCCGCGCTGTTTGCGTTTTTTTGTTCTCGGTTGCCGTACAACACCAATAATCCGCATAAATCAACCAAAGTGCGGATATAGAAAATTTCAAGCGCGTCTTTGCCGGAAAGCGGCGTATTCCAACGCATAAAACTTATATTGCTTATTAAAAACGCCGTTACAACTATTATAATCGCGGTAAGCAGGTCTTTTGTAGAAACGCTGTTTATATGCTTGCGGCTGAAATGCCGTTCTATAAAAAACATAACTGCATATAACGCCGAATATACGATTACGGCAAAAATTATATTTGCCGAAGCGGATGCAAAAGCTTTAAAGTTTGTTGCAAAAAAGTAATACAGCCACCATTCTACGGAAGAAATAAATTCCGCTACTATAAAAGCCTGCACGCCTAAATAACAAGCCGTTTTAAAATTGTGTTTTGTTGTAAGCCAAACAAATAAACACATTAAGGCTACCGCAAAAACCATACACGGCACCCAAAAACCCAACGGCAAAATTCCGGCAATTATATGAAAGACAACGAATACTACAATAGAAGAAATATATAAAACCGCCGTCTGTACCTTTGAAAAACGTTTAATTGAAAAAGCGATAACCACAAAACAAGCCAGCCACTCCGAAAGCGCGGTGTAAATTCTGGGTATATCCGGTATTACGGTATCGGGCATAATTTAACCTCCGCAATAGAAGCCTGCAAGCTTCTCCATAAACTGCTTTTTTCTGGGACGGCTTATTTTTAATTCGTATCCGCCTACGCTTACCATATCGTCTTTAACGCCGTTTACCATCATAAGATTTATTAAATATCCGCTGTTGCATCTGAAAAAGTTGTTTTTTTCCAAACGGCTTTCATAGTCGCGCATTGTTCCGAATATTTCGTAATCGCTGTTTTTTGTGTGAAATATTATTTTATGCTTTATACACTCCACGTAAATTATTTCGTTTAAAGCCAAACGTACGGTATTATTGCGCAGCGTTATCAAAATATATTCTTCGCGCTTTTTTATTACCGAACCTATAAATCTTTTTACTTCAGCGGCAAAAACCGTGTAGCTTATAGGCTTTAAAATATAATTGAATGCGCGTACTTTATAACCCACTATTGCATATTGCGTGCAATTCGTTATAAATATTATCTCTACGTGTTCATCAAATTTTCTTAAATACTCAGCGGCTTTCATACCGTCTACGCGCTGCATTTCAATATCCATTAAAATAACGTCGTAACGGCATTGAAAATTTTCGCAAATTTCGTCGCCGTCGGTAAATTTGCTTATAACGAATTCTATATCCGGATTTTCCTGCCTGTATTTATTTAAAAACGCCGTGAGTTTTTGCATTTCTTCACGGCTGTCTTCAACTATAGCTATGTTTATTACCATATGCTTTTCCCCCTCGCATAGCGTTCAACCACGTTTAATAAAAGAAATTGACTTTATCAATTTAAGTTTAACACTAAATTCTGAAATTATCAAGAGAAAAATTACGGACCTTGCCGCGCATAGGTGTTTTTTACTTTTGCGCGGCAAATCCGTATTCAGAGAAAAAAATGAAAAAGTCTTAATTATTATTTTGAAGCCCTCTTTTTCTTTGAGCAAAACATATGTAAACCTTTAAAGAACTTTCCGTTGAACATAGTAAGCAAACCTTCCATCTGCCTGCGGCTCATACCGCCGAACTTCGCAAGTCCTCGCACTGGTTGATACAGTACTCCCATTACAAGCGTATTTGCATTTTCACGCATTCCGAATTTATTGCAAAATGCTATTACAAATCTGATGATAGCGGAAAAAGCTCTGCCTACCCAGCGTTTGGAATATTTTAAATCGAGTACGGTGCTGTTCTCGGTAATTATCATTCTGTTTTTCTTATAAAAACAATGTTCGGGCTCGGGTATTTCTCTGCCTAACAAAGCGCGGAATTCTTCGTTGCTTACCGCACTTACTCTGCCGCTGAAATACGAAGGAAGTTTATTTAAATCGTAAGGACGGGCTTCGGTCGTACCTTGTTTTGCAATTTTGCCTTCTAACCTTATATCCGCGCTGTCGGCGGCTATCATTATTGTATATTCGCCGCCTTCCGTTTCCCATTTATCGGTTGCGGTGGAAAAATATCTAAACGTTTTATCGTCAAACGGTATTTTTACGGTTTTGCTTTCCCCCGCTTTTAAAAATATTTTTTTAAAGCCCTTTAATTCTTTTGCGGGTCTGAATATAACTTCCGACTTTTTGCCTAAATATAATTGAGCTATTTCCGCGCCGTCAATATTACCCGTATTTTTAACCGTAAACGTCGCGCCGCTTTCGTCTATATTAAGGTCGGAATATTCAAACGTTGTGTAAGACAAGCCGTATCCGAACGGATAAGCTACTTTTACGGCGGCAGTATCGTAATAACGGTAGCCTATATAAAGAGCTTCGCGGTATTCCGCCGTCAATGTTGTGCTGTGAAAATATTTTGAAGATGCGCAAGGCTCGTAAGTAGTGGGAAAAGTTTCGGCAAGCTTACCGCAAGGATTGGCTTTGCCGCATAAAACGTTAATTACCGCGCCTGCGCCGGCTTGACCTGAAAGTCCTCCGTAAACAATGGCGTTTGCCCGTACCGACCAATCGGTTGTTACCGCGCTGCCGCAAGACAGCACAACTACAACTTTTTTTCCCGTAGCTATTATTGCGTGATAAAGTTCTATTTGATTGTGCGGTAAGTTTATATGTTCCCTGTCTAACCCTTCTACTTCGCTGAATTCGTCCAAGCCCAAATATAAAAGCACTATTTCCGAACGCAAAGCCAATTTAACCGCTTTTTTAATAAGTTTTTTATTGCTTTTGCCGTAACGGTTGAATCCTTTGCAATACCCTGCAAATTGTAAACCGCAATCTTTTATTTTATTGAGCGCCGTGTCCAAATAAGTGGGATTTACAACCGAAGACCCGGCGCCCTGATAACGCGGCTTTTCGGCAAAATCTCCTATTACGGAAACCTTTGCTCCTTGTTTAAGCGGCAGAACGCCGTCGTTTTTTAAAAGAACTATACTTTCTTGCGCGCACTTTTCGGCAAGACTGTGATGAGCTTTAAAATCCGCAGCAGGAGTATTTTCGGCTAGACGGGTTTGCTCTATAAGTTTAAGCACCCTTTCAACGCTTTCGTTTACAAAACGTATATCCAACTCTCCTTCTTCTACCGCTTTAACTATATCGTCTGCCCCGTATTTGCATTTGGGCATTTCCAAATCGCTGCCTGCAATAGTTGATGCAACCTTATTGTTGCAACCTGCCCAATCTGATATAACTACGCCTTCAAAACCCCATTCCCCCCGTAATATGTCGCGAATAACGTGTTTATTTTCATCTGCATAAACTCCGTTTATTTTGTTGTACGACGACATTACGGAACGGGCTTTACCTTCTTTTACGGCAATTTCGAAAGCGGTTAAATATATTTCTCGCAATGTGCGTTCGTCCATAACGGAATCCGACGACATACGCCTTTGTTCCTGACTGTTGCAAGCGTAATGTTTAACGCACGCCGCCACTCCTTTTTTCTGAATGCCCCTTATATATGCCGCAGCCATTTTACCTGCAAGATAAGGGTCTTCCGAAAAATATTCAAAATTTCTTCCGCAGCGCGGGTTTCTTTTCATACAGGCGCCGGGACCCAATAAAACGTTTACTTTCATAGAAGCGGCTTCTTCGCCGAGCGCTTCGCCGAGCGCTTCGCCCAATTCTTCGTCCCAACTGTTTGCCATTGCCGCAGCCGTGGGAAAGCACGTTGCCGGAATGCTTGCGTTTAATCCCAAATGGTCTGCCTTTGAAGCCTGTTTGCGCAGACCGTGCGGTCCGTCCGCCAAAAACATTGACGGAATATCCGCGTCCTTTATATCCGACGTCTGCCAAAAATCTTTTCCGGTTAAAAGTTCGGCTTTCTGTCTTAAAGTAAGTTTTTCCAAAATATTTTTGTACATAAAAATTCCTTATAGTCCGCGTTTATTTTTTTTAATTATATATTGCATCTGCAAAAATTGCTTGTTTTTGACATAATCTGCACATTTTTGAACATAAATTACATTTATTTATTTTAAATACCAAATTAAAACACCGTTCGCAGATAATTCCGCGAACGGTGTTTTAAATTTTAATAAAATTGATTATTCGTTTGCAAACTGCGAATTGTAAAGTCCCGCATAAAAACCGTTTTGAATCATAAGCTGTTCGTGATTTCCCTGTTCAACTATATTTCCGTCGCGCATAACCAAAATAAGGTCCGCATTTTTAATTGTGGAAAGCCTGTGCGCAATTACAAAACTTGTACGCCCTTGGGTAAGTTTATCCATAGCGCGTTGTATCACTTCCTCCGTACGGGTATCAACGTTTGAAGTTGCTTCGTCCAAAATCAAAAGCGGCGCGTTTTCCGCCATTGCGCGGGCTATCGTCAAAAGCTGCTTTTGTCCGCCCGAAACGCTTGCTTCGTTTTCAATAACAAAATCGAGTCCGCCGGGCAGAGTGTGTATAAAGTGATAAATACCTGCTTCTTTACATATTTTTTTGAGTTCTTCATCGGACATTCCGTTTTTGGAAAATAAAATATTATCTCTTATTGTACCCTCAAAAAGCCAGGTATCCTGCAACACCATTCCGAATATATCGTGAACTTCCTCGCGCGGCATATCCTTTATTGAAACGCCGTCTATAAGAATATCACCGCCGGATATTTCATAAAAGCGCATTAAAAGGTTAACAAGCGTGGTTTTGCCTGCGCCCGTAGGTCCCACTATAGCAACCTTCATTCCGCGGTCGATTTTTGCAGAGAAATCGTGAATTATGGTTTTATCGGGAGTATAGCCGAAACGCACGTTTTTAAATTCAACGTCGCCGTGCACATCTACTTTACCGTCTTTTATAAGTTTGCGTTCTTTGCCCGTTTCGTCGCAAAGTTCTTCCTGACCCAAAAAACCATAAACTCTTGTTGCCGCCGCAGAAGCCATTTGCAAATTGTTTACCGCTTGCGATAACTGCGACATAGGGCTTTGGAAAAGATTTATATAAACCATAAACGCAGTAATGGTTCCGAGCGTAATAATATCCGCGTTCATTAAAAGTCCGCCCACTACGCATACAGCCGCATACGAAAAGTAAGAAACAAAGTTCATTGCAGGCATCATTATACCGGCTATAGACTGCGCTTTAAATACCGCCCTGCGCATTGTTTTGTTGCTTGCTTCAAACTCCGCGCGCTTTCTGTCGCCTGCGCCGAACGCTTGGATTACAGTGTGTCCTGAATAATTTTCTTCTACTTTGCCGTTTAATTCGCCCAAATATTGCTGGTTGCGCTCAAACTGCGGAAGCGCTATTTTGGATATTATAAGCAGAAGCACCATCATAAGAGGCACCATTAAAAGCACCGTAAGCGCCATTTGCCAAGCCGTAACAAACATTGCCACAAGCACACCAACCAACATACATAGCGACGAGAAAAACATAGATATAGCTTGGTCTAAAGACTGACCTATGGAATCTACATCGTTGGTGATTACGGAAAGAGTATCGCCGTATTGATGCGAATCGAAATATCCCAGAGGCACTTTATTGATTTTGCGCGATATATCGCTGCGCATTTTACGGGCGTATTTTTGAGTAAACGTAACAAAAATAAAATTTGATATATAATTGCATATAGCGTTGCAGGAATAAAAAATTATAAGAACTATCGCTATATTCAAAATATTTTTAAGATTTATAGACTGAGTTGCCGCGCCTGCGTTTATTTCGTCGGTTAAGTTTGATACCCACTGCGGAGCAAGTACGGAAAGCACTGTTGATATAAGTATAAATACAAAAGAAACGGCAATGTGCAAAGAATACGGTTTTAACGCTTTTATTAAAAGTTTTATATTGCCCTTATTTTTTGCTCCGCCGCGAACACCCATAGGTCTTCCGTGATTCATAAGCCGAGTTCCTCCTTTGAAAGCTGCGACAAAGCAATTTCACGATATACCGAACAATTTTTCAAAAGTTCGCCGTGCGTGCCTATGCCTACCGCTTCCCCGCTGTCCAACACCACTATTTTATCGGCGTCCATAATAGTACCTATGCGCTGCGCAACTATAAGCTTGGTTGTTCCTTGTGCATAAGTTTTTAAATTTTCGCGCACTTTTTTGTCGGTTTTATAGTCAAGCGCCGAAAAACTGTCGTCGAATATAAAAATTTCGGGCTCCACAGCAACCGCTCTTGCGATTGACAAACGCTGTTTTTGACCGCCGGAAACGTTTTTGCCGCCCTGCGAAATTTCGGAATCGTAACCGTTTTCCATTTTGGAAACAAATTCGTCGGCTTCGGCAACCTTAGCCGCCTCCAATATCTTACTTTCGGGTATATCGGGATTGCCGAAAGCAATATTATCTTTTACGGTACCCGTAAACAGCACGCCCTTCTGCGGAACATAGCCTATAAGCTTTCTTAAAGCTTTCTGTTTTATATTTTTAACGTTTGCGCCGTCAATAAGCACTTCGCCTTCGGTCGCGTCGAAAAATCTTGGCACTAAATTAATTAGCGTTGACTTGCCGCTGCCAGTGGAACCTATAAACGCAACAGTATCGCCTTTTTCTGCTTTAAAACTTATATTTTTAATTACGGGCAGTTCGGAATCCGGATAAGCAAACGTAACGTTTTTAAATTCTACCGTACCTTTTTCCGTTCTCTCCCCGTCGTTTTCCGGATCAGAAATAGAAGATTTTGTTTCTAATACCGCATTTATACGCGAAGCGGAAACCTGCGCTCTGGGCAAAATTACGAACATCATCATTACCATCATAAAAGCCATTATAATCTGCGAAGCAAGCATCATAAATGCAGTTATGGTAGGCAAATCTATTGTTCCGGCATTGATAAGCGAAGCGCCAAGCCAATAAATTGCAAGCGATACTCCGTTCATTATAAGCATCATCACAGGCGACATAAGCGACATCATTCTGCCTGTAAACATTTGGGTTTTTGTTATTCTTTCGTTTGCCGTTTCAAACTTTGCCTGCTGATATTCTTCCGCGTTATAAGCGCGCACTACGCGCAGACCAGTTAAATTTTCGCGCGAAACGCCGTTTAAGCCGTCGATGAGTTTTTGCATAATTTTGAATTTAGGCAAAACAAAAACCATTAAAAGCGATAAGAAAAGCACCAAAAAAACTACGGCAACAATAGTTACCCAAGTAAGCTGCATACTTGCCGCTTGAATTTTACAAATAGCCCAAATTGCCGTAACGGGCGCAGCAACAGCCATTCTCAGCATAAGAATATTAGCCATTTGCACCTGCTGCACGTCGTTTGTTGTACGAGTGATAAGCGAAGGCGTTGAAAACTTTTCGCGTTCCGCAATTGAAAAACCGTCAACCGTTTTATATACGGCGGTACGGAGATTTGCAGAAAAATGCGAAGCCACATAAGCGGCTATTATGCCTACCGCAATCTGACAGCCCATACTGCCGGCAGCAACGGCAAGCATCATTCCGCCGTTGTACCAAATATCTCCGGTTGTTGCGGCGGCAATGCTTTTAAACACTTCTGCCATTTCCGCGTCTAAATACTCAAATTGGGGACTCTGTAAAAAGCCGTCCCAACCTATGCTTTGAATAACTCCGTTGATTTCCTCGCCTAAATGTATGGGATTATTATGATAATCAAGCAAAGTTATCGCACGGATAATATCCCTTGTATAGTCGGTAAGCAGCATAGTGCAATACACCTGCAAAACCGTAAGCCCCAAAAGCGCCGTTAACAGCACCCAATCCACGGGACGGAGTTTTTTGTAAAGTTTAAACATAAATTAATTAAGCCGCTCCTTAAAAGCAATATTACTAATATATGATATATCATTTTTATTTAGTTGTAAATAAAGCACGCCTTTATATAATGATTTTTTACAAAATTTTCATAAAAAACATATAACCGCCATCGGATTAATCCGATGGCGGTTTGCATTTTAAATTATACGTTAGGCGGCAACCGAGGAAAATCAACCCAGAAAACAGAGCCTTTGTCCGTTTCGCTTTCCACTCCGAAATCGAAAGAATGATTTTGAAGTATTGCTTTAACTATGCTCAGTCCCAATCCCGTGCCTTTAACGGGTCGGTTGTGATTTTCTTTAACACGGTAATACCTGTTCCAAATTTCCGACAAGTCTTCTTTTGGAATACCTTTGCCTGTATCCCGGACCGAAAATTTTATTCTTTCGGCTTCCACGTTCAATTTTAAGCTTACGTAAACCGTCTTATCTTCGCCTGTATAATTTGCAGCGTTGCCTAAAAGATTATAAATAACCTGACTTATTTTAGCTTCGTCTGCGCGCGTATAAAGATTTTGGTCTATATCTATCATAAAACTGTAACCTGCCGTTTCCTGAAGGTAACCGAATTTATTTATTATTGCGTAAACCAATTCGGTAAGATTGAAAACTTTAGGGTTGATTTCATCTATATTAGAGCTTAGCTTGGAAACGCTTAACACGTCGTTTACAAGTCCCGTAAGCCTGTCTGCTTCGTCTATTATTACCTGCAAATGCTTTTCGCGTTTTTCTTTGTTATCGCCTGAAATTTCTTTTATCATAGAAGCGTACGCTTTTATCATAGTAAGCGGCGTTTTTAAATCGTGAGTAACGTTTGCAAGAATTTCGCGCTGAAAATCTTCGCTCTTTTTAACTTCGTCGCGCACAATGTTCAAAGTATCGGAAAGTTGAGCCATTTCGTTAAAATCTGCGTTTGTGAAGTTAACGGAATAATCGCCCTTTGCAAATTTTACAGCCGTATCCGAAAGATTTTTAAGCCCCGAAGTAACCTTGGTTGAAAACGCATAAGATATTAGAAAAGCTATAAATAACAGTATTAAGCCGACTAGCAGAAAATAAATCTGCATTTTTCTTACGGCAACTTTTATTATAACGGTAGAATAACTTACAAGCAAATAACACCGCTCGCCGCCGTAATCCACAACTTGCGTGTAATTAATTCTGTCGCCGTAACGGAAAGTTACTTCCGCACCCGTTTCCGACGCTGAAACAATTTCCGACATTTCTACCAAAAGCCACTCGTCCTCCGGTGCGTTGGGCGAGGATTCCGGAATTAAAATTTCGCCGTCGGACGAAACAAGATAAACGGTAAAACCTTCGCGGCGATATCTGTCGAACACCAAGTCTATAACGCTTTCGTCATTACTAAGCTGAGCGGAAACCTCCTTGCCTATAATAACAACGCGGTGTTCGGCGTCCGCGGAAAAAGTGCGCGCGGCTACAATAGAAAAAGCCACCTCTACCAAAAGTATAAGCACAAGCGCAAGCATACAAAAATAACCCCACATTGCAATGTGTACGCTTTTGGGTTTTTTTATATTTTTAAGTTTTTCCGACCGTTTATTTTCAGACTTCAAACTTGTATCCCATACCTCTTAAAGTAACAATAAATTTGCGGTATTGCTTTAAATTTGAGCGAAGCATTTTTATGTGCGTATCAACCGTTCGGTCGTCGCCGTAAAAATCAAAACCCCAAACGTCCATTAAAAGTTTTTCACGCGTTAATGCAACGCCTTTGTTTTTGACGAAATAAAACAGAATTTCGTATTCTTTGGGCGTAAGTTCTACTTTTTCGCCGTCAACGTAAACGTTGCGGCCTATCATATCTATTTTAAGCCCTTCATACGTTACCACGTCGCCCGTTTCCGCCTGAACGCCGCGTTTTAAAACCGCGTGTATTCTTGCCATTACCTCTTTAGGAGAAAACGGTTTTGTAACGTAATCGTCAACGCCTATTTCAAATCCGAAAAGTTTATCGTATTCCTCTCCGCGCGCCGAAAGCATTATTACGGGGATATTTTTTATTTTTTTAATTTCTTTTACCGCCGAAAATCCGTCCAGCTTGGGCATCATAACGTCCATTAAAATAATATCGAAATCGTTATCTTTGCAAAGACGCACCGCCTGCATACCGTCGCAAGCTTCGTAAGCCACGCCGCCTTCGAACTCTACATATTCTTTAAGCACGCCGCGAATCATTTCCTCGTCGTCAACAATAAGTACCTTCATACATTCCTCCTGCATAAATTTTAAACCGCAAATATTAGGGACAATTAATACTATAATGAAAAATAAGTGAAATTTAAAGCGATTTTATAAAAAACATCTCCATAGGCTGTGAAAACGGCGTGTTTTCTCCCATACGTTTTTCCCGTTAAAATAAATTTCAAACGCACAGTCTTTTACACAAGATTTTTTAACTCTAACATATCCTGATTTTACCATAAAAAAATTTGCAAGTCAATACGGACAAAGCGTTGACAAATGCGCATAATAATGATAAAATCAAAAAGTAAACATTTGTTTATATTTGGGTAAAACGGTATGTTAAGCGAAGAAAACCTTGAAATTTTAACTGAAAGCGCAAAATACGACGTATCTTGTTCGTCATCCGGCTCTAAACGTAAAAATTCGGCTGGCGGATTGGGCAACGGCGCGGCAAGCGGCATATGCCACTCTTTTACACCTGACGGACGCTGCATTTCTCTTTTGAAAATTTTAATGAGCAACGAGTGCGTTTACGACTGCGAATACTGCCCTAACCGCACAAGCGCAAACGTGCGCCGCGCAAGGATTTCTCCGGACGAAATTTGCGAACTTACCGTTAATTTTTATAAACGAAACTATATAGAAGGGCTGTTTTTATCGTCGGCGGTATTCGAAACACCCAACAAAACTATGGAATTACTGTATGAAACGGTTTTGAAACTTAGAAAAATTTATAATTTTAACGGGTATATACATTTAAAAGGAATTCCGTATGCCGACGAAGCGCTTGTTATGAAAGCGGCCAAACTTGTTGACAGAATGAGTTATAATATTGAACTTCCAAGCGAAAAATCGCTTAAAATGCTTGCGCCGCAAAAAACAAAGCAAAGCCTGTTGCTGCCTATGAAAAACCTGAAAGAGGCTATCGATTACGAAAAATTTAATAATATGCGCCGAAACGTGCTGCCTGCGGGGCAAACCACGCAAATGATTATAGGCGCTTCGCCTGAGAGCGACGGACAAATTTTAAAACTTACCGAAGCGCTGTACAGAAATATGAATTTAAGAAGGGTTTATTACTCTTCGTATATACCCGTAGTTCAAAGCAATAAACTGCCTGCCGTGGGCGCAGGACTTTTACGCGAACACAGACTTTACCAAGCCGATTGGCTTATACGCTTTTACGGATTTGACGTAAACGAAATTTGCCGCGAAGACGAAAATCTTTCGGAAGATTACGACCCAAAATGCGCTTGGGCGCTTAGAAATATGAATTTATTTCCTATTGAAATAAACCGAGCGCCGCTTGAAATACTGCTGCGCGTGCCGGGCATAGGCGCAAAAAGCGCATATAAAATTACCGAAGCAAGAAAATTTGCCGAATTGGACTTTGATAATCTTGCAAAAATGCGCATAGTATTAAAGAGAGCCAAGCACTTTATAACCTGCAAGGGTAAATTTTACGGTGCGGACAGCTATGAAAAAGTTAAATACGCGCTTTTGCTTGACGGAAAGTGGGAAACGCGGGAACAAATTTCAATGTTTTCCACCCCTTCTACCGCACTGTCGGCTCTAACCGGAAATATATGAAAATTTTTATATGCGACGGCTCGCCCGTTTGTTTTTTTACAGCCGTTTTCGACGCTTTTGCGGAAAAACAATGCTTAATTACTTCCGACAGCGAAATTCAGCTTTCTTTGGACAGCGAAGTAATACGCGTTGAAACGGACGAAGCAAAAGCGCTTAAAGTTAAACGCGGAATAGAAAAACACGACAGCGAAGCAATATACGATATTTTAACGGCTTTGAGAAGCGGCGACAGTTTAAAAGAACAGACTGTTTTTGAATATATACAGCGGTTAATGGAACGCAAGTCTTCGGTTAAAAAAGCTTATAATTTACCCGAAGTAATAGAATTTAACAATATTTTATATAAAATAAACGGCGAGGTTCACAGACTTAAAGGACTTTTACGGTTTATGGAAAGCGCAAGCGGAGCATTTTACGCCCCTTATTCGCCTGATAACGATATAACAGAACTGCTTATGCCGCATTTTGCGGAAAGATTTAAAGCGGAAAAATTTGTTATTCACGATTTAAAGCGGAAAATAGCGGGTATGTACGACGGTAGAGAATGGATTATAGGTTATGCAGGCGAAGCGGAAATTTATTTATCTGAATACGAAAAGGCGTTTGAAACGCTTTGGAAAAAATATTATAAGTCGGTAACCATTAAAGAACGTCCGCACGAAAAGCAAATGAAAAACAGTATGCCCGTAAGATATTGGAAATATTTGCCGGAGAAAAACAACAACGATTGAATTATATTTAAATAATAAACCGTCCGCCCTTGCAACGGGCGGACGGTTTAACTTTATAAAATTATTTTTTTGAATTATAAGATTTTTCAAGCTGCTTAAAAATCTTTGCCGAAAAATCTTTTAAATAATCGTTTTCAAAACTCTCTATTTTTCCCCGGTCTGCCGCTTTTGTAAGCTGAGGGTCGATAGGCAGTTTTGCAACGGCGGGAATTCCGTATTCCAAAGCGAGCGCGTCAACTCCGCTTTCGCCGAATACGTTAATCTTTTTTCCGCAGTCGGGACATTTTATATAGCTCATATTTTCAACTATGCCTAAAATAGGCACGTTCATCATTTGCGCCATATTAACGGCTTTTTGAACAATCATTCCAACCAAGTCCTGCGGCGTTGTTACAACAACTATACCGTCTACGGGAAGGCTTTGGAAAACCGTAAGCGGCACGTCGCCCGTGCCGGGAGGCATATCGATAAACATAATATCCACTCCCGTCCAAATAACGTCGGTCCAAAATTGCAGTACGGTGCCGGAAATAAGCGAACCGCGCCAAACAACGGGTTCCGCCTCGTTTTCCAAAAGTACGTTCATAGACATAATCTGCAAGCCGTTTTCGGTAACTACGGGCAATATTCCGTTTTCGCTGCCTTGCGCTCTTTCCGAAACGCCGTACATACGCGGTATTGAGGGTCCGGTTATATCTGCGTCCATTACCGCGGTTACTTTACCTGAATTTTGCGCCGCCGCAGCAAGCAAAGCGCAGGTCATAGACTTTCCTACTCCGCCTTTTCCCGATACCACCGCTATCACTTTTTTAATATCGCTTAACGCGTGCGGTTTTTTAATTAAACTTTTAGGGTCCCTCGAAGCGCATTTTTCGCTGCACGAAGAACAGTCGTGCGAACAGTTTTCCGCCATAATTCTACCTCTTTTATTTAGATTATTGTAATTTATTGACCATTGTTTGTCAAGCTATAATATACATACAAAAAGCACTTAAATTGCTTGCAAATATTAAATTTATCTGCTAAAATAATTGCACTGTGCTAAGTGGGGAGTTTGCGGTGCCCTGTACCTGCAATCCGCAACAGCAGGACTGAACGTCTTTCTCGACGAAGCAAATGGAAAGCCGCGCTTTATAAGGGGTGTTGATACCAAGGTCTTATGCAACCGACAACTGCGAACCGTGTCAGGATAGGGATATAGCAGCACTAAACAGTCGAGTCGGTGTGCCATAGGGTAGCTTTGGGGGAGCTACCTGTAAAGTTTACGTTTCGGTTTGTTTCGGCAAAAAAGACTGCACAGCTTTTTTAAATAATTTTACAGCCGCCGCATATATTTACGGCGGCTGTATTTTTATTTTTTAAGCATTATATTTTCATTTTTAAACATAAACGCCATAAGAACCGTAAGCGCGGCGGTAAACACTAAGTTAGAAATAATCGCAAGCGCAACGCCGACGGGCGAAGCCGCTGCGGAAAGTATGCCAGACATTGCCAAACCGCTGCCCAAAAACGGGATTAAATGAATAGCAACGGACGATGATTTTATAAATGTTGTACACATTCCCAAAACAATTATAACAATCATAAGCGGCGTTATAAACATAGACGCCTCTTTCACGTTTTTAGCAAGCGTAGAGAGCACCGAAAAAACAGAAATCATTGCAAGCACAATGGAGATTATAAGCCCGAAAAGCATAAAGTAATCGCCTACGCCGTAGGACATAGAGCTTAAATTGAAAACTCCGCCGGACAGTTTGGGAAGCGAAAGTATTACGCCTATAAAACTTGAAAAACCGCTTAGCATAGCAAAACAAGACAAACTTATAATTTTACCAAGCACTATCTCCGCTCTTTTGACAGGTGTTATAAGCAGTGTAGCCATTGTGCCCCTTTCCTTTTCTCCCGCTATGGATTCGGGCGCAACCGCCATACAAGACGAAGCGAGAAGCGAAAACATAAGCATAGGTATAATCATAGAAAGTATGTCTGCTGCCAAGCTTTCGGAATTGACCAAGTCAAATTTTTCGGACACGTCGGAATTTATTTTGAAGGCGTTAAGTTCGTTTAAAAGTGCAATAGCCACAGAATATCCGAAAGCCGATTGTGCAGATGCAGAATTATAATAAACCTTTACTTCCGGCTTTGTTTCCCCTGCATAGTTTTCTTTGAAATCGGCAGGGAACACTACCATAATATCCAATTTTGAGTCGTATATATCGGTTTTTGCGGCTTCGGAATTTTCGTAAGATTTAATTTTGAAAACACCCTCTACACTTAATCCTTCGGGCAGACCTATTATATAAGCAGTAGGCACATAGTCTTTATCTATGTCGGGCTGACCCATTTCGGACATAAAATTGCCCATAAGCGAATAAATGGCATAAATCAAAATACCGGGTAAAAAAATCATTAAAACCATTCTGCGGTCTGTGAAAAACCTTACAAACTCTTTTTTTATTATTGTTAATACGTTTTTCATACTTTTTCCCCCGTTACGCTCTCATACAGTCCGAAAAAGGTATCTTCAAGATTTTTTTCTTGAGTTAGGTTTTTAAGACTGTCTATTGCGGCAAGTTTGCCGTCGATAAGTATGCCTACCCTATCGCAAAGCTTTTCTACCAACGAAAATATGTGCGTTGATAAAATTATGGTTTTTCCTTCGGCGCGAAGTTCCTGTAAAAAATCGGTTACCACTTTTCCCGTGAGCACGTCCAAACCGTTTGTAGGCTCGTCGAAAATTATAAATTCGGGGTCGTGAGCAATAGAAACCACTAGCGAAACTTTCTGCTTCATTCCGGTAGAAAGATTGCCCAGCTTTTGCCCGGCAAATTCGTTTATTCCGAATTTTGAAAACAGCTGAGTTTTGCGTGCATTACGCACATTTGTTTCAACGCCGTATAAATCTGCAAAAAAATTAAAAAGATATTCCGGCGTAAAAGTTTCGTCAAGTTTAAGTTCGCTGGTTAAAAATCCAATGCTGCGGCGCACCGCTTCTTTATCGGAAACTATGCTTTTGCCGTTAATTGTAGCATTGCCGCTATCGGGTTTAATAAGCGTTGCCAACATTCTGAGCGTTGTTGTCTTGCCTGCGCCGTTTGGTCCCAATAATCCGAATATTTCCCCCTTATAAGCCGAAAAACTCAAATTGTTTACCGCAACTTTAACTCCGCCGTTCTTTTCAGGTTTAAAAAGTTTTTTAGATTGCTTAAACGATTTTGTCAAGTTATCTACTTTTAAAATTTCTTCCATATCTTCTCCTTTGAAAAAGCACGCATAAATTATAACATAAATGAAGCGCTATGTCTATCTCAAAACAAAAAAACGCGGCGAGCGCCGCATTTTTTTATAATTAATTAAAATATGTAAAATGCAAAATTATGCTTGTTACGGCTATTAACACAAGATACAAACTGAACCATTTGTAATTTGCGTTTTTTATTGCTTTAAGCATAATTTTAATTGCAAAAAGCCCTGCAACAGCCGAAACTATAAAACCTAACGCTATGCTGCAACCGAACGTCCAGCCCCCTTCTGCAAACGATTGCTGAATTTCGCCGCCGCGCAATCCCTTGTATAGCTCTACAACGAAACTGCCCAATATCACGGGTATGCTCATCATAAACGAAAATTTAGCAACTTCTTCGCTTTTGCCGCCGGCGAACGTACCTGCGCATATTGTAGAACCGCTGCGTGAAATTCCGGGGAGAATTGCAACAGCCTGCGCAAGCCCCATAGGAATTACCGTTTTAAAACAAAGCGGAAGCTCCAACGCGCGGCGCTTTGCAAAGCGTTCCGTTAAAAACAGTACGACAGCCGTTACAAGGAAAAAACAAGCAAGGATTATTCCGAAATATTTACCGTTTAAAACCGCTTCTTCGATTAAATCGTCTAACAAAAGTCCGACTATTGCGGCGGGAATTGTTGCAAGCACCAAAAAGCCCATAGTCTTAAACGGCTTTTTGAAAAGCGCCAAAATATCGCGCCAAAAAATTACGCACACCGCCACAAGCGTTCCCAAGTGCAGAATTATAGAGAAGAACAACGTTATATCGGTTATTCCGAAACAATGCTGAAAAAACGCTATATGCCCTGATGATGATACGGGTAAAAATTCGGTTAGCCCCTGAACAAGACCTAATACTACCGCTTGCCAAATTTCAATCATTAATTATTGTCCAAATCAAGCAAATCCTGATATCTGTTTTGATGTTTAACGACTGTAACGTCTTCTTTGCTGAATTTATTAACTATCCAATTCCTGCGAACGGAAGATACGTCTTTCATAGCCGTATCTTTTATGCTTTCGTAAAACAGATTTTCAAACGTGCCTTCGATTTTTATGTTGGACCACTGAGGATTATATTGGTCCGCATCCAAATCAAACGTATAAGTTACGTATATTAAATGCCAGCCGAAGTCTGCGGCGCATACCGCGAACGAACCGGCACCTTGATTTATAGCCAAATGAGCCGCATACTCGAATTCCTTTACGTACGAAGTATCGCCAGCCTCTACCGTATAGCCGAGGTACTGCGAAAGCACGCTTGTATCGGTGGTGTATGCATACTGCAATTCGTTTACGGCGCTTAAAGCTTTATACTGTTCGCTTGCGTCGTTGTCTTCCGTTTTGTTTACGAGAAGATTGCCTCTATCCGACGCTGCGAAATTACCTACTCTGCCCAAAGCGTAAATAAATTTTGAATAATCTATTTCAAACTTGTCGTCGTCGTTTTTTCCGCTTTTATAAAATTCTTCGCCTGTATATTCGTAATACTTAGCGTTTTCCTGTCCGAGCGTATAAGTTACGTTGTTTTCGTCGGCAACGAAAGTAACGTTTCCGCTGCTGCCCAAAACGTAGTCTACATAACCGGAAAATTCGCTGAGCATAGCGTCTATACCCAATTTTTCCGCCAACAGAACGTATTTGCCGTCTTCTTTCTTTTCTACGGTGCCGTTATATGCGTATCTGCCGTCGTATTTTTCAAGATTTTCGTATCTGTCGGAATTTTTTATATTATTTTCAAAAAACAGCCAGCCGTCGTTTTGCGGCGTTTTGCCGAAATAATCCAAATCTTCCGCTTTAAAAGCGTATTCGGTTTCTCCGTTGAACCAAGCCGAACGCTGGTCGGTTGTTTCAACCTTTTTAAGCATTTGATTTCTTGCGGAATAATATTCGTGGCTGTAACCGCTGTCTACGTCTTCGTCTTTAAAATTGTTTTGAAGCGCCGTTAAATTTGCGCTTTGCGAAGCAGAGAACGGAAGCAAAATATTGTAAACAAATCCGAACTTACCGCCGTTTTCAGTATCGGGCGAATACAAAATAAACGAAGAATCGGACATTTCGCCGACCGACGTTGAAAAACCGTCTTCTTTGAAATTATTTTGCTGCCATTTTTTTAAATCGTCATATACCGACTGAACGTATTTGTAATTTTCGTTGGTAAGCGCAGCTTCCTGGTCGTCTTCGTAAGTTTCGTAATAGCGGTTGATTATGCGTGATTTTAACTGATTGATATATTCGTTTTCTATATATTTCAGCGAATATATATCGCGCAGATCTTCTTTTTCCGCATTTACGAGATTATACGAAATTAAACTGCTTATAAACTTGTTGTAAGCCCTTATGCGCGTTGCACGCGTAGTGCCTTCAATTGCGTCTTCTTTGTAAATACCGCTGTCTTTCAGCAAATTTTTGTCGTAACCCGTGTAAACGTTATAATCTATTCCGCTTTCCGAAGTTGCGCTGGCAGGATAATAATCCTCTTTTTCGGTATCAACGCCGCCTGGAGCGGTGCGGGTATCGGAACCGGACGAAGAATCATCTTTTTCAAGAATTCTTTCTTCCTGCGAGTCGATTGCGGCATTAAGCGAGGAATACAAACTGTATTTTGCAACTTTAACGTCGTCGCTGTCTGCTCCGCCTAAAATATATTCGTATTTTGCCGTAGTGGTTTCAAGCGCCTTAAATTCCTCAAAAGCTTCCGCGCCCATATCTTTTAAAAGATACATTGTGGAATACTGGGTTAAAACGGCGTTGTTCACAAGCGTATCTACAAGCATATTGAATACTTCTTTATAACTTGAACCGTTTTGAATATAGGAATAACCTACGTTTAAAAAATATGAAATCAATTCTCTTTTTATGACTTTGGTTTCTCCGACAACTTCGTTAAACTGCGTTTTATAGTCGCCGAACTCCTTGTCGAAATCGGCAGATTTGGAAATATCCACCGTTGCGATAACCTGCTCCATATCTGCCGAGCTGTTGGTAGAAATAAGCGAGCAACCGCCAAGCGATGCGGCAAGCGTTACGGAAGCGGCAAGCACGCCGCATATCAAAGTTTTCTTTCTCATATGAAATTTCTCCGAAAGATAATTGCAATAAAATACTTATCTATTATATATCAATTTAAACGCGATAGCAAATCATTTTGGTAATTTTTATGTGAATTTTAACCCAAACTTACTGCAAATTTCAAAAATTTTGTCATTGCAAGCATAGTTTTCTGGGGACTTGCGGCTGCGTCAAACACAATCAGCGGCGCTTTTGCCATTGAAAGCTTTACAAAAGATGAGTATTTTTGAAGCGCGGCGGCAAGACCGTTATGTTTTAAAGCGTTAAGCGAAGCAAGTTCCAAAGAACCATTTTTTGCGTCTACGCTTATTTTTTTAACGTTGAATTTAGAGGCGTATGATTTTAGCACGGCTATAATAAGAAGATTTAAAACCTCCTGCGGCATAGAACCGTAGTTGTCCTCTATGGACATACACACGCGTTTATAATCTTCTACCGAACGAATCTCTGCAATCTGCTTATAGCAATCCAACCGTCCCGCACTGCTTTCCACATAGCTTTCGGGAATATACGCGGTAGCTTTAACGTCAAGTTCCGTTGAAAGCTGTTTGTCGCCCGTAAGCTCCTCCTTTAAAAGTTTGGAATAAAGTTCGTACCCTACTTTATCCATATGACCGTGCTGCTCCGCGCCGAGCACGTTGCCCGCACCTCTTATTTCCAAATCGCGCATTGCGATTTTAAAACCCGAACCGAGCTCGGTAAAACGCATTATGGCTTTTAACCTTTCAACCGCGTCGCCGGTCATTACCTTTTCCGGTTTAAACGTAAAATACGCCTGCGCAAGCCGCGCGCCCCTGCCTACTCTGCCGCGCAACTGATAAAGCTGAGAAATACCCAAACGGTCGGCGTCGATAACCACAATAGTATTTGCATTGGGAAGGTCTATACCGTTTTCGATAATAGTAGTGGTTACCAAAATATTCTTTTCTCCGCGGTAAAACGAAAACACGCTGTTTTCAAGCACGTCCCTGTCCATTCTTCCGTGAGCGTAACAAACTTTTGCTTCCGGCAATATTTCGGCAATCCTGCCTGCGAAAGAAGATATTGTTTCTACTCTGTTATACAGAATAAACGCCTGTCCTCCGCGAGAAATTTCTCTTATGCAGGCGTCGCGGATTAGCGTTTCGCTTTCTTCAACTACATAAGTTTGCACCGGCAGCCGCTTTGAAGGAGGGGTGTTTATTGTGCTTATATCGCGTATTCCGGCAAGAGACATATGCAAAGTACGCGGTATAGGCGTTGCGGTCATTGTAAGACAGTCGATATTGTTTTTTATGTGTTTGATTTTTTCTTTGTGCTCTACGCCGAATCTCTGTTCCTCGTCCAAAACCAAAAGACCCAAATCGTAAAATTTAACGTCGTCGGAAAGCAGTCTGTGCGTGCCTATAATAACGTCTACGTCTCCGTTTGCAAGCGCTTGCAAAACTTTTTGCTGTTTTGCCGGAGTACGGAAGCGGTTTAACACCTCTACCCGCACGCCGAATTGCTTAAATCGTTCGCAAGCCGTATTGTAATGCTGTTCGCTTAAAACCGTGCTGGGGCACATAAAAGCCGCCTGTTTGCCGCCGAGCACGCAAAGATATATTGCGCGCAGCGCAACTTCGGTTTTTCCGTATCCTACGTCGCCGCACAAAAGCCTGTCCATTACTTTTTCCGAACACATATCGCTTTTGATTTCTTCTATAGACGAAAGCTGGTCCGGCGTTTCTTCGTAATAAAACGCGTCCTCGAATTCCTGCATCATTACTTCGTTTGCCGGAAAACAAAAACCGACTTTGCCGTTGCGCTCGGCATACAGTTCTTTTAAATCGAACGCAAGCTTTTTTATGGATTGGCGAATTCTGTCCTTTACTCTTTCAAAGTCAGCGCCGCCTATTTTGGAAAGCGAAGGATTTTGCTCGCCTACGTATTTGGAAAGCACGTCCATCTGTTCTACGGGAACGTAAAGCGAATCTCCGCCCTTGTATTCTATTGAAATATATTCTTTTATGCCGTCGGTAGTTTCTATTTTTTTTGTGCCTGTTATCCTGCCTACGCCGTGTTTTTCGTGCACGCAGTAATCGCCTATTTCCGGCGCTACAAACATATCTCCGCGGCGCTTTTTTATACGTTTTGTAACTGACTTTGTAAACAAATCGCCGCTGCCTATTATTACAAGTTTGCACTCGTGAATTATCAGCCCGTGTTCAAGCTCAGCAGAACTTACCGCAACGCCGCGCAAAGCTTCAAGCCTGTCCGGCACCGAATATACGGGTAAATATGCTTGGGAAAGTTCGTCGCTTAATTTATCGTACCTTTGCACGCTGCCTGCAAACGCCAAAACGCGGTAACCGTTTTGTATCCAGCTTTTGCAATCGCTTATAAATTGCGGAAGCGCGTTAAGATACGAAGGCGCCGGCGTTGAACGGAAATTATACGTTTTCAACGGACGGAAAAATCGGGTTCCCGACGTAAAAATCTGCAATGCAAGCGTGCGGTATTTTGTAAAACCGCCAAAAAGTTTTTCAGGCTCCAAAAGTTGGTTTTGCGAAAACGAAAACGCCTCTCCGCCGTTTTTCAAATCGTTTACGCGCTCGGTATGCTCTTTGTATATTCCGTTTGCAATTTCGTTTATATTATTGCATTCGTCAAATATAATAAGCGTGTTTTTGGGCAGTAAATCGAATATACTACGGGTGCAATCCAATATAGGCGCCAAAAACGACGCGCCGGAAAACGGAACTTTCAAGTCAAGCTTAGAGCATATTTCGCTTTCTATTGCGCGCGCTCTTTCATAGGCTTTAACGTTAACGCTTTTCTTTACTTCTTTTGCAAGCGTATCCTTTATTTCGGCGATTTCGTTATCTTTAATATTTATATCGGCTGCCGCAACTACCGTTACGGACAAACTTTCTTCAAGCCTTTCGCCGCTTATACTGTCGTACGGGCGTATTTTTTCTACCGTATCTCCGAAAAAGTCCACTCTAACGGGATTGTCCGTATTTATAGGAAATATATCCAAAATATCGCCGCGAACGGCAAAACTTCCCTTGTTATCCGCGGCATATTCGCGGGTGTAACCCATATTTACAAGTTTTTGCGGAAGCGCGGCAAAGTCGTAGTCGCCGCCCTTTTCAAACGTTATCGCCTCTATTTCATAAGGAAACAGCTGCATTACCGCTTCCACGTCGCAAACAACTATATCAGCACCGTTCAAAAGACTGTAAACGGCGCATATACGGCGGTATAACGCGTCTTTTGAAAGCGCGTCCTTATATAAAATAACTTCGTCCTTGGCGCAAAGCAGTACGCTGTTTTTAGTTGTAAGCGAGCTTACGGAATTATAAATTTTACCTGCCGATACAGAATCTGCGGCTATATATAAAACTTTTCCGTCAATAACCGAAGCCAATAAACTTTTATGCGCGTCTGAAAGCCCGAAAGCCGCCGTCGGCGTGCCGAGGCGGATATCGTTTTCCAAGGCGGGATATTCGCCCTGTAAATTTTTAAATGTAAAAAAGCCGTTTTTCAAAGTTTTACCGTCAAAAATATTCAGCCGTTATAACAGGTCATCACTCGCTCTACCGCTTTGCCGCTTGCTATTTCGATAGCCGCATCCGCCGCACGGTTTGAAGCCGAAATAAACAGCTCGTAATCTTCTTTTTTTATTTCCGAAAGAACGTAATTTATAATAGGAATATCAACTTGCGAATCCCTTATACCTATGCGAATGCGCGTAAAATTCTGCGTGCCTATTTCGGCTATTACGGAACGCATTCCGTTGTGCGTTCCCGCGCTGCCGCAAGGGCGTATTCTTACGCTGCCTTTGGGTATGTCGTAATCGTCGTAAATAACTATTAAATGCGCAGGGTCCGTTTTATATTTTGCAAGCAGCTGTTTAACCGCTCTGCCGCTTGCGTTCATATAAGTTACGGGACGAGCCAATATTATTTTTTCGCCGTTTAAATTAGCTTCCGCCACGTACGACTCGCATTCTTTTTTTTTGAACTTTACGTTAAGCTTTGCAGCAACGCCGCCTACTCCCATATAACCTACGTTATGGAATGTTTTAAAATATTTTTTTTCCGGATTGCCCAATCCCACAATTATAAACATACTTTCCTTTTAAAAAAGCCGCCTTTAAAAGCGGCTTTTTTTAACTTTTATTTAATTATTTACTCAGTCGTAAATTTTTGACATAGACTTGTCCAAATAAACGTTTTCTATTGCGGAAGCAAATATCGGCGCAGTAGAAATTATTTTGAATATAGGAAGCATCTTTTCTTTGGGAATATTTATAGTGTCCAAAATAGCAAGCTCGGTTATGGGAGAATTTGCTATACGCTCGATAGCAGGTCCTGATAGAACGCCGTGCGAGCAGCAGGCGTATATTTCTTTTGCGCCCGCTTCTTTCAAAGCTTTTGCGCCCTGAACTATAGTTCCGGCGGTATCAATCATATCGTCTACCATAAGGCAGTTTTTACCCTCTACGTCGCCGATTATGTTCATTACTTCCATAACGTTTGCTTTGGGACGGCGCTTATCTATAATCGCCATTTTTGCGTCCATCCTCGCCGCAACTTTTCTTGCGCGGGCTACAGAGCCTATATCGGGCGAAACTACTACGAAGTTATCGTCTACTTTGGGTTTAAAATAATTGTAAAGCGTGGGTCCACCCACTAAATTGTCCAACGGAATATCGAAAAATCCCTGTATCTGCATACAGTGCAAGTCCATTGTCAGCACTCTGTCGGCGCCTGCGGAGGTAATTAAATTGGCAACGAGTTTTGCTGTAATAGGTTCGCGCGAGCGTGCCTTTCTGTCTTGACGGGCATAGCCGAAATAAGGTATAACGGCGGTAATTCTGCCTGCGCTTGCGCGGCGTGCCGCGTCAATCATAATTAAAAGTTCCATAAGATTTGTGTTTACGGGACCGCTTGTAGATTGAACGAGGAAAACGTCCATTCCGCGGATTGTTTCCGCATAGCGAACATAAATTTCGCCGTCTGAAAAATGCGTTACTTCCATTTCGCCGAGCGTTGTATTAAGCTTTGCCGCTATTTTTTCGGCGAGAGGTCTGTTGGAATTTCCCGAAAAAATCTTGATTTCGTTGCCGTGGTTAATCATTAGGTTTTTCCTCCGATAATCTTGTGTATTTTCAAAAAGACTTTACCGTCTGTTTTGTCTATATTAAGTTTTCCTTATCTATTCTATAATTACCGTTTGATATTGTCAACTAACTTAGCGTGCTTGTACTATTTGTTAGTTTACAAATCACAACTGTTATTTTCTTGCAGATTTTGTTTTTTTAATTTTTCTTTATTACGCATTTCAGAAAAAAACGAGGTTAAAATTTCGGCGCACTCGGCTTCCATTACGCCGCCTTCAACCTCTATTTTATGATTGACTAAATTAGACTCGGCAATAAGCGCGGTAAGCGACCTGCCCTTAGCTTCGTACGCGCCGAAATAAACTTTTTTTATACGGGCGTTAAGCATTGTGCCCATACACATAGGACACGGTTCAAGCGTTACGTAAACTTCGCATTCCGGCAACCGCCAGCTTTTAAATTTTTTACAGGCTTTTTGAATTGCCTCCACTTCGGCGTGGGCCGTTGCAATTTGCAGTTTCGTGCGGCGGTTATGCCCGCGCGAAATAATTTTGCCGTTTGCAACCACAACCGCGCCTATAGGCACTTCTCCCTCGTCAAAAGCTTTACGCGCGCATTTCAGCGCCGCTTTCATAAATTTATTTTCCATAGTTTTCCACAAAAAATTTGAGTACGTTAAAACATTTTTTCAGTTTGGATATTTGCGTTATGGGATGATTTAGATTATCGGAACCGCATTCTAACGTGTAAGCCGGTATGCACAGTTTCTGCAAGCACCAATCCTTATATCCGCCTGCCGAGCCGTATATTTTTTTAACTTCGTATCCTGTTGATTTTTTTAACAGTTCCGCGCCGTACCTGTCGCCCTTTCCGCCGAATTCCCAATAAATTTCTTCGCCCTTGGTATGAAAACTCAAAGTTACGAACGGCCGCACTTTAAGCGTAAAATCGCGCAGGGCAGAAGTTTCGGGTTCGGAGAAAGGACAATCGCCAACGCAGTTTTCACTGCCTCGGACGGACGTATTAAGCCTGCCTGTCCCCCAATCCGCATCAAAATTGCAATTTAAATCGACGCCGCGCGCGTTAGCTTTCCAAAGAGGCTGTGAAGTTTGCGATAAAAAGGCGCCGTCGGGATTAAGAAGCGGTATTATCCAGCCTCCACCGCACCTAACAGATTTTTTTATATGCCTTAACGCAAGACGCGCCGTTATCCATTCGCGTGCGTGCACTGCATACACCGCTATAAACTGCCTGCCTGTAAGTTCCCCTACGTGAAACGCAAAAATTTCGCGGTTTTGACAGGTATAGCCTATTACGCATTTCTTTTTATCGTAACTTTGGTAAAAAAGTCTTACTTCTTCGTATATCACATAATAGAATATGCAATTTACCTGTTTCGATATTCTGAACGGCTGTTACTTATGATATTCCGAACCGCCGTTTATCATAAACGCGCGGTAAATCTGTTCGGCAAGAATTACGCGCATAAGCTGATGCGGAAATGTCATATCGGAAAACGAAATACGAAAATCCGCGCGCTCTTTAACTTTTTCGGAAAGCCCGTGCGACGAGCCGATTACAAAAGTTATTTGTTCCCCTCTGTCCGTAAGATTTTTTATTTCGGAGGCAAAATTCAAGCTTGAAAGCTTTTTACCTTCTATACAAAGCGCAAAAACGTAACCTTTCATAGCTTTGCAAATACCGTCCGCTTCGTCTTCTATGCTTTTACCTTCAGGCAGTTCGCGTACCTCGGTTTTGGCAAAACGTGAAAGACGTTTAAGATATTCCGCCATTGCCGAACGGTAAAAATCTTCTTTAATTTTGCCCACGCATAAAATTGTTATTTTAAACATTTTGCATTAAAGCCTCCGCAAACGCCGCTATCCAGAACAAAGCCATTACGGCAATACCCGCACAAGCGTACACAAAAAATACTTTTACGCTGTTTTTTTGGCATTTTAAAAGTTCTTTTTTATCGAAAATAAGCCAAAGCACGCCGCCGACAAGACAGAGAGCACCTATAACAATGAGTGCAATGTTTAACCCCTGCGGAAACAGAAAATTTCCGTTTTCGTCCGCACCGACGCAAACGCCCAGAATTATTACAAGTGCGTTGTTTATAAAGTGCATTATTACGGAAGGCAGAATCGAACCTGAGCGCACCGCTATAAACGCAAACAGGCAGCCTGCGATAAATTGGTAAACCGTTTGCTCCGGCGACCCGTGAAAAAGCGAAAACGCAAATCCCGTTAAAAGTATTGCGCGCACGCTGCCCACAGAATGCAGTAAACTTTGCAGAATAACGCCGCGGAAAAGCAATTCTTCGAAAACCGCCGGAAGCAGTGCTATTACAAGTACTGCAGGCAGAACTTCCCAACCTTTGAGTCCCAATAAAAATTCCGAAATTTTAACTGTTTGTTCCGATGTATTTAAATTGAAAAGTTTTAAAAACAAGTCGTTTATACGGTTCAGCGCAAAAAAAAGACCGAAAACAAGCAAAAGCGCTATAACGTAATATTTAACTCCGCATTTTACCGGCACGGTTTCTTTTATTTTTACTTTTCGTAATGCAAGCGTTAAAAATACGCCGGCGGCTATTCCTATAGGCGAAGCAATAAAAATAAGATAGATATAAGCAGTACTCCATTGCTCTATCTTTGCCAACACAATTAATCCGTTTACAAGCAACGAAACTACAACGTACGTTACAGCCGTTATGCTGTAAGCAAAACCGCCCGTAGCAGAATTAAGCTTTGGATTTGCCGTATTAATTTGTTTTTCGGGAATAGTTTCCATAATTTGATTATACATTAAAAACCGCGTTATGTAAAATATTTAATTTACTTTTAAAAAATTTTGTTATAAAATAAAGTTATGCGAAAGATTAATACCCAAACAATAGAACAAAACGTTTATTCTATGGCAATGCGCGCAGGCGTGAATTTGACGGCTTCTTGCAAAGCAGCTTTGATGAACGCGGAAAAAGCCGAAAGCGGCGCGGCAAAGTTCGCCTTGCAAACGCTTTTGCAGAACTGCGAAACGGCAAGTAAAAACGATATGCCGGTTTGTCAGGACACAGGTATGTCGGTTGTAATTTTAAAAATAGGTCAGCAAGTATTTTTGGAAGGCAAACCGCTTATAAAAGCCGTGAACGACGGCGTTCGCAGAGCTTACGCCGACGGGTATTTCAGAAAATCGATTTGCGACCCCGTAACACGCGAAAACACAGGAGATAATACTCCCGCCGCCGTACACACCGAAATAACCGAAGGCGACGCTGTGGAAATTATTTTTATGCCTAAAGGGTTTGGCAGCGAGAATATGTCGCGTTTGTTTATGCTTAAACCGGCGCAAGGCGTAAACGGCATTATAGACGCAATTACCCAAACGGTACAACTTGCAGGTTCGCGCCCCTGCCCTCCCGTTTACGTAGGCGTAGGAATAGGCGGCAGTTTCGATACGTGCGCTTACCTTGCAAAAAAAGCGTTAACACGGGATATAGGCAGCTTTAACAAACGTGCGGATATAGCCGAAATAGAACGCGCCGCACTTGAAAAAATTAACGGACTTGACATAGGCTGCCAAGGCTTTCACGGAAAAGTTACAGCGCTTGGCGTTGCCTGCGAATGGGCGCACACCCATATTGCAGGACTTCCTGTAGCAGTAAACATTCAATGCCACTGCGTGCGCTGCGAAAAGGTGCGTATATGAAAAAAATAAATTTGCCCATTACAAAAAAAGACGCCGAAAGCTTAAAAGCAGGCGAAAGCGTTCTTATTTCAGGCGTAATACTCACAGCAAGAGATTGCGCTCACAAACGCATTTTTGAAATATTGGACGATGGCGCTCCGCTGCCGTTTAAAATTAAAAACGCGGTTATTTATTATGCCGGACCTTGCCCGGCAAAACCCGAAAACGCTTCGGGGAGCTGCGGTCCCACTACCTCTGCCAGAATGGAAAGTTTTGCGCCGAGGCTTTTGGATTTGGGTTTGAGCGCCGTTATAGGCAAGGGAGAAATGAACGACGAAACCATAGCCGCAATTATAAAAAACAAAGCAGTTTATTTTGCCGCTATCGGTGGCGCGGGGGCGCTTTACGGCAAAGCTATTAAAAGCAGCGAATGCATTGCGTTCCCCGAACTTCTTTCCGAAGCCGTTTACAAACTTGAAGTTGAAGATTTTCCTGCAGTGGTGGCTTACGACTGCCGCGGCGGAAGCATATATTGATTTATATGTAAAATAAGTTGACTTTGATTTAATTAAAATGTATAATTTTTTCAATAGTAAAAGCTATGACCGAGACAGACGCTTGAAACAGCCGATTTCAGAGAGAAAAACCCAAAAGGGCTGAAAGGTTTTTCATTTGGCACAAGCGGTATTCACTCGCGAGCCGACGGGCGAAAAATGCAGTAGTCCGCTCCGTTTATCTGCGTTAAAGATATAATTGAGGCGGCAATATGCCGCGAATACAGGTGGTACCGCGAAATTTCGCCCTGTGCTTTGCACAGGGCTTTTATATTATATCAGGAGTAATTATGCAAGAAAAAATCAACGAAATAGAAAGACAGATTGACGAAACGGTAAAAGACGTTAAATCAAGCAGAAGTTTGCAGGAAATTAAGCAAAAATTTTTGGGAAGAACGGGCAAAATATCCGAACTTATGAAAAATATGCGCGACGTACCTCCTGAACAGCGCCCCTCTATGGGAAAAGTTCTTAACGCGCTTAGAATATGGGCGGAAGAAAAATTCGGAGCATTGGAAGCCGCACTTAAAGAAGCGGAGCTTAAAAAGAAATACGAAGTTGAAAAAATAGACGTAACCTTACCGGGTAAATTTACACCCGGCGGCGCATACCATCCCAACACTCTTGTTAAAAACGAACTCGTGTCTATTTTCTCCGGAATGGGTTTCGAAGTTTTTGAAGGTCCGGAAATAGAAAACGATTATTACAATTTTACTGCGCTGAACACACCGGCAGACCATCCGGCGCGGGATATGCAGGATACTTTTTATCTTTCCAAAGATTTGCTTTTGCGTACGCAGACGTCCGCAGGGCAAATAAGATATATGGAAAATAAAAAGCCTCCGTTAAAAGTTTTATCCCCCGGAAAAGTTTACAGAAGCGACGACGACGCCACCCACTCCCCTATGTTTTCGCAAATGGAAGGGCTTGTAGTGGACAAAGGCATTACACTTTGCGATTTGAAAGGCATGCTTGACGAATTTGCAAAGAAAGTTTTCGGCAACAGCGTTAAAACCAGACTTCGCCCCTCCTATTTCCCGTTTACAGAACCCAGCGTTGAAGTTGACGTGAGTTGCAGCGAATGCGGCGGAAAAGGCTGCAGACTTTGTAAGGGAACGGGTTGGATTGAAGTGCTTGGCGCAGGTATGGTAAACAGACGCGTTTTGGAAATTTGCGGCATAGACCCCGATATATATACAGGTTTTGCTTTCGGAATGGGTATTGAACGAATTGCAATGCTTAAATACGGAATCAATAATATGAAATTTCTGTTTGAAGGCGACACAAGGCTTTTAAAACAGTTTAAAGCGTGAGGTAAAAAAATGAAAGCACCGTTAAGTTGGCTGAAAGATTACGTAGATATAGACGTTACCGCCGAACAATTAAAAGATAAGCTGTTTTCGTGCGGGTTTGAAGTTGAAGAACTAATAGATATAGGAAAAGATATTTCCGGCGTTGTCGTAGGCGAAGTTACAGACTGTCAGCCCATTGAAGGAACACATCTTTCCAAATGCAAAGTCGATTGCGGCAACAAGGGAATATTTCAGATTTGCTGCGGCGCAGACAATGTAAAAACCGGAATAAAAGCCCCCTGTGCGCTTGTAGGCGCAACCGTGTACGCAACCGGTAAAGACCACGTTACGGTTGAAGGAGTTGTTACAATTAAAAAAGGCAAACTGCGCGGAGTTGAGTCGGAAGGTATGCTTTGTTCTGGCGCGGAACTCGGCGTTAACGGAGATATGTTTGAAGGCGGCGACTACTGCGGACTTCTGCTGCTCCCCACCGACAGTAAAAACGGCGAAGACGTAAAACATATTTTAGGACTTGACGACTATATTTTTGATATTGCGGTAACGGCTAACCGACCCGATTGTCAAAGCATTTACGGAATTGCAAGAGAAATCGCGGCGCTGTTGGGCAAACAAGTAAAAGCGCCCGATTGCACATATAAAGAAGTTAAGGGAAACTGCAAAGACATTGAGATTTTGAACTTTGCCCCCGATATATGCCCCAGATACATCGGTCACTACGTTACAAACGTTAAAATTTCAACCTCCCCTGCCTGGCTTAGAAAACGGCTTGCGCTGTGCGGATTGCGTTCTATAAGCAACGTAGTGGATATAACCAATTTTGTTTTATTGGAATTGGGTCAGCCGATGCACGCGTTTGATTTAAGAACGCTTGAAGGGCGGAAAGTCGTAGTGCGCAGAGCCGAAAAAGGCGAAACGATAGTCACCTTAGACGGTAATAAATTTGAGTTAAACAGCGATAACTTAGTGATATGCGACGGGCAAAAGCCCTGTGCGCTTGCCGGTATTATGGGCGGAGAGAACAGCGAAATCCGCGATGATACAGCCGAAGTTTTATTTGAAGCGGCAAAGTTTGCACGCGACAGTGTGCGCAAAACCGCAAGGGCTTTGGGGCAGCACTCGGACAGTTCTTCGCTGTTTGAAAAAGGCGTTAACGAATACACAACCGAAATGGCAATGGGACGCGCGTTAAATCTTATTCAAACACTCGGCTGCGGAACCGTAACAACAGTTCATAAAGACGTTACTACAAAATACTCCAACCTTGCAGAAAAGAAAATGGTTGCAAACTTGGATAAAATAAACGCTTTACTAGGAATAAAAGTACCCGAAGCGAAAGCCGTTGATATTTTAAAGCGTTTGAACTTCGGTGTAGAAAAAAACGGCTCCGAACTTAATATTACCGTGCCGCGCTACCGCGAAGATATTGACGGTTATCCGGATATTGCAGAAGAAATTATAAGATTTTACGGTTATGACAATATTGAAGGCACGTTCCTCCCCTCCGCTTCCATAACAAACGGCGGTTACAGCAAAGCCCAAAAAGCAGAAATGCGGCTTAAAGATACGCTTGTCGGCAAGGGGCTTTACGAAATTTCCACTTATTCGTTTATATCCGCAAAAGATTTGGATATGCTGCATTTCCCAGACGATGCAGAAGAAAGACGCGCAATTAAAATTCTTAACCCCATAAGCGAAGATTTGTCACTGATGCGCACGACCCTTGCCCCCTCTATGATTAACACGGCGGTAAGAAATTTAAGGCGCGGAAATATGGAAGGCAAGCTGTTTGAAATTGCAAACGTGTATCTTGCCGACGAACTGCCCGTTAAAAATTTCCCTAAGGAGCGTTCCAAACTATGCATAGGCGTTTGGGGAAAATACGGATTTTTCGACTTGAAAGGCATTACGGAATGCATTGCCGAAACGCTTAATACCGAATTCGAATACCTGCCTGCTCAAAAAATTTTTCTGCATCCCGGTATAACGGCAAAAATATTATGCGACGGCGCAGAAGTGGGATATATAGGTATGCTTTCTCCCGAAATTTCAAACGAACTTGCGCTTGACAGAGTTATACACATAGCCGAACTTGACTATGAAGAACTTAAAAAGCACGAGCGCACTTTTAAGTTTGCTCCGTTACCTAAGTTTGCCGAATTTACGCGCGACTTGGCTTTGACTTGCGACAGAGCCGTTACCTGCGCGGAGATACAAAAAGAAATATTTGCGGCTTGCAAATACGTTTCCGCGGTAAAACTTTTTGACGTATATATGAGCGAACAGCTTGGAAGCAGCAAAAAATCTATGGCTTTCAGCGTTACTTTTACACCCAAAGACGAACAAATCGACGATAAAATAGACGGCTACGTTAAGAAAATTTTAACAAATCTTAAAAACAAACTTGATATTTCTTTAAGAAATTAATAACGCACTGTTAAATTTACGGTTTTATAACAAAATAATCCGCGCGCTGCGTAATGCAGCGCGCGGAAATTTATTTTTTAGGCACCAAGGCGCCGCCGTAACCTGCCAATGAAGCTTGTAGGTAAGTATCTGGAATTTTACCTGCGATAACGCTTTCGCATATGAGCACTTCTATTGTAGAGGCAAGGTTTGTGCTGCGCGACGGAAGAATTATTGATATGTCGGAAACAAGTTCCAAATAAAGCGAATGTTTGGTTTGATTTATCCCCGCTTCTTCGAATTTTGAAACAAAGCGGCACTCCACATTGCTTATAGGTATTATTTTAATATTGATTTTGGTACCGAAACCTGCAAGCGCCTCTACCCCCGTAAGCGCGCCAATCGGCACCATTATGCCTTCCGCACTCATTTTATTAAGATTTTCCTGCGATAAATACGCAGTATCTCGCGCAATCCTGTTTATTTTTAAGCTGTCTGTGGTAATAGAAGTTACATTGCCTACGTCGTCGCGTTCGATTTGAATAAGGTCTTCGTAACGCATATTGTCGTTAAGCGTATAATAAATTGCGTCGTTTACCGCTACGGTTGTAATAGAACGGATTGTAGCTTCGCTTATAGATATAAGCACGCGCGTAACGTTGCGCTGAAAATAAAATAATACGCCTACTATAAGCAAACAGAATATAAACAAAAAAACTTTAAAACGGGTAAATTTTCTGTTTTTATATTTTTTACGCGCCATACGATATTGTATGGCGCGTTATACTTAGTTAATTCCTTTTTGTACGCGATTTAAAAATTACAGACATTAAAAATGCAAAAACTACCGCCGCCGTAACGCCCGCGCTAGCTGCAGACAACGAACCCGTTATCGCAGAAAAAAAGCCTTTTTCGGCGCCCTTCATAGCGCCTTGCGCCAAAAGATAGCCGAAACCGGAAATAGGCACGGTTGCCCCCGCTCCTGCAAAATCAACCAACGGCTGATATACGCCTACCGCGGTAAGCACCACGCCGGCAAGCATAAAATACACAAGTATTTTACCTGCGGTTAAGTCGGTAAAGTTTATTATCAGCTGCGCTATAAGACAGATAGTGCCGCCTACTGCAAATGCTTTTAAAAACTGCAAAAATATTTCTAACAATTCCGCTCCCATTTAAACCTCCAACTGCACGGCGTGAGATATACAGGGTATACTTTCTCCCTGTCCTGAAGATACCGTTGACAGCAGTGCGCCCGTTGCCGCAAACAGCACGCGTTTATATAAACCTGCGTTCATTTTGGTAAGAATATACGAATTAAGCACCGTAGCGGAACACCCTGCGCCGCTTCCGCCCTGAAATTCTTTTTCTATTACTTTATAAACTATTTCTCCGCAGTCTACGTGATTTTTTGATATATCAAAACCCTTTTCCCACGTTAAATCTTTAACAATTCTGCTGCCAAGCGCACCCAAGTCGCCCGTTAAAATCAAATCGTAGTCGCAAGGGTCGGTTTGCGTATCTTTAAAATGCTGCAAAATAGTATCGGCTGCCGCAGGCGCCATTGCCGCGCCCATATTATTTACGTCTGTAACGCCGTAGTCGCACACTTTGCCCATTGTGCCGTTTACTATTTTAATGCCGCTGCCGCCTGAGGAAATAACACAGCCGCCTGCCCCCGTTACGGTCCATTGAGCCTGAGGCGGACGAGTGCAGCCCAGCTCCAGCGGATAACGGTACTGCCTCTCCGCAGAAGCAAAGTGCGAACCTGTTGCCGCAACGGCACGGCGGATATAACCTGCGTTTACAAACGCAGCCGCAATAAGCATTGCTTCGCTCATTGTAGAACAGGCGTTATATACTCCCAAAAACGGAAAATTGAAATCGCGCGCGGCAAAGCTTGCGGAAATAATTTGATTAAGAAGGTCGCCCGAAAGCAAAACGTCTATGTCTTTTTCCGAATAGCCGCCCTTTTCTATTGCAAGCGCGATTGCCGTGGCAAGCATTTTGCATTCGGCTTTTTCGAAAGTGCTTTCTTCGTACATATCGTCTTGCAGCGTAACGTCGGCGTAATTTCCCAACACTCCGGCGCTCTCCTTACTGCCTACAACGGCTGCAAACGAAGTTATACGCGGCGCATTTTTAAAAAAAACGGTATTTCCTTTTTTTGATTTTAACAGTGTCATATGCAACCCCAAACGCATAAATGTATAATTATAACTATTTATACTTAGTTTAATCAATAATAATATATTTATTCAGTAAATTAAGCTTTGTTTGCTTGCATTGTTTTCATATTATGTGATATTATAATAGTGTAAAGAGTTAATCTGGAAACGACGTTTTTTAAAACAGAATAAAAATTACCTGACAGGAGGTACAAATAATGAATAAATTTAAGAAAATTCTTTTATCCGTTTTGGTTGCCTGCTTTGCGGTATGCCTTAGCTTCGGCATTGCAGCGTGCACCAAAAATTCAGATTATCCGGATTTTAAGAATAACGGCGTAGGCGAAGCGTATAAAGACAGATACGTTGTTTCGGTAACGTCGGCAGGAGGCTTGCCGCTCAACGACGTAAGAGTTACCGCAATGAAAAACGGCAGCGCGAGAATGAGCGGTATTTCCGTAGAAGGAAAAATAGAATTTACATTGCCTGCCGATGAATACGATTTGGTTGTAGACGAGGCTTCGCTGCCGCTCGGATATTTCGTTGACGATACGGTTAAGGCTAAAACAAGCATCGAGAACGCAAAAGTTACCATTGCAATACCTTCTACCGTTATATCTTCAACGGCTACTTCCGATATGCGCTATAAACGCGGCGATATTATGTATAACTTCGGATTTACGGATACAAGCGGCGTTAAACACACCCTTGCCGACGTACTTAAAACCAAAAAAGCCGTAATGCTTAACTTTTGGTACACCACGTGCGTTCCGTGCAAAAGCGAATTCCCTGCAATTCAGGGCGCTTACGAAGCTTTTTCCGATAGAATTTCTATAATAGCTCTTTCCGCTTCCGACAGTATGGACGGAGAAAACGGAATTATACGTTTCAGGGAGCAGCTGGGTTTAACTTTCTATATGGGGCAGGATCAAGCGGGTCTTACCAATCTTTTCGGCGTAAGCGCATTCCCTACTACCGTTATTGTTGACAGATACGGCGTTGTAGCGCATATAGAGTCCAGCAGCAAACCCAACGAATCTTATTGGAAGAGTCTTTTTGCTACTTATACCTCCGACGATTATTCTCAGGACGGAGACGACGATAACACCGGCGATCAAATGGAATTTGCAAAACCCGACAGCTTTGCCCAACCTACCACCGAAGAATATCTTGAAGCTATAGGCGGCGAAGGCGCGCAGGGCAAAGTTACCAACTTCAGACCTACGACAAGCGAACTTGACAAACCTTACTCTTTCCCTTGGCTTATAGGCGAAAATGAAGACGGTAAATATATTTACGCTTCAAACTCAAAAATACATTATTCGTTTGCAACGCTTGTTTTTGACGTAGCGCTTGAAAACGGCGAAGTGCTTTTGATGGATTATTTCACATCCACTAAAGAAACCGACGTTCTGTATATAACCGTTAACAACCAAGACCACTTGCAAACAAGCGGCACGGGCGAAGGCTGGAAAACCGATTACACATATATTGCTTCGCGCAAGGTTAAACTGACTATAGTTCTTTTGTACTATAAAGATTTGAAAGACAACGATGATTTAGACCTTGCCTGCGTTAAAAATATACGTGTAGCCAACGTTAAGGATTTAAACCTCGGTTCCGACCAACAGAGTGCCGTAACAGACGGTCTTACCCTTTCGTCGAATAATAAATATCCCGTTAAACTTATTAAACCGAGCGGAATCGGCGATGATATTTACTACAAGTACGAATTTGAACACAACGGCGAAAAGAAGACGGCTTTACTGCTTGCAGACATACTCAACCCCACCGTTTGGTCCGATAAGATATTCGGCGATACAAGTTTCTACGTTCCCGATTTGGGAAGAAGCTATAAAACTTCTCTCTATTACGTAATTTATTGGACAATGTCTAATTATAAATTGGCAGGCGAAGATATACCTTTGGAGTTTAAACTTACAAATTCTTCGGAAACCAATAAAAAGCTTACCGACGAGATAATTTTAAAGTATTATTTACAGGAATTTTCCGATAACGGTTTATTACCTGTAACCGAAGGTTTGAAAGAAGCGCTTATTGCGGCTACAAAAGCTTATTGCCAAAACAACAACAAAACGTATTACGAAGACCAATGGCTTGAACTTTGCTTCTACTTCGTTCACTACGGCGACAGGCATTTAGATAACGTTTGCAGTATGACAAACGACCCTGTAAAAGCTTTGGCTTGGGAAAACGCAGACGTACTTGGAACCGGTAAAACCGAAATTAACATTACAAAAATTATTACCAAAGACGGAGGCGGATTATGTTATACGTTTACTCCGCAAACCACAGGCATCTATCTTTTCAGCTCGACTTGCGAAAAACTCGTAGACCCTAATATCTACATTTACGACAAAGACGGTAAAAACGGATTAACCGACGCAATCGCCAATCAAGACGACGACGTACGTTACGATTGCTTTGTGCATAAAGATTACGCATATTATAACTTCCATCTCTACGTTCCCTTAAAAGGCGGAGTTACCTATTACGTACGCGCACTTATGGGCACCCCCGGCGCTACCGGTAAATATAATTTGTTTATAGAACGTTATCAAAACGGAAACGAATTGGATTTTTTAAGAGTTGCATCAACAGACTACGGCACATGGGAAAACCTTAAAAAATATAACGCAATACCCGTTGGATTGAACCCGCTTGACGGATATTTCCATGAAATAGACGCAAACAACGATTACGGTTCTACCGTTTATATCGATTTTGTTCACCCCAACTTCTTTGATATTCAAGACAATTCTTTGCTTCAGCTTATACGTAACGGAAGATTCAATTTCAAAAAAGACGACGGCAAAGATTACACGTTGGATATGCTGGAATACTACGAAAAGTCAATAAAAGGCAAAGACAGACAAGACGAACTTTACGGACTTGTAGAAGCTGATTTGGGACTTGTAAACTTAATTAGCGAGCTTGTTCGCAATACTTACGGCGACGGAATAGAATCCGGAGCGTGGATGATGTTTGCTTGCTATTACGAACACATTGAAGTTCCTTCAAACTGGCTTAATTAATAGGAGATTTTAAAAATGAAAAAATTATTTAAAAGTTTAGTTGTTACTATTGCTATTGCTCTTTCTGTTACCTGTATAGCTATGTTTATTACTGCTTGCGACGGTAACAAAGATAAAGAAAACTTTGTAATTACCGTTTTGTATCCCAACGGAGAAGCCGTTAACGGCACAGCAGACGGTACTGCAGGTATGGACAGTAAAAGCGTTATGATTCAGATTTGCCAAAAAGACGACCCTACCGCTTGCTATAAAATGCTTCAGCTCGGTGCGGACGGAACTTTAAAAGTTTCTATTAAAGACGTTCAAAATGCAATCGGTGAAGGCAATTATATTTTGCATCTTCAGGGTGTTCCCCAAGGTTACACGTATGACGAAGATAATTATGTTTTAAATGCGACAACCACTTCCGTTACCATTAATTTGGTTAACTCTTGAAAATTAGCAGGTAAATATTATGAACAAAAAAAATAAAATTTTAGTAACGTTTCTAACCGCTGCTTGCACAGCGGTTAGCGCGTTCGGATTTACAGCTTGTAAACCGCAAGAAGAACCGCCCGAAACATTTAAACCGATTGAATACGTTGGCAAAGCAATAGACGACAAGGGTAACCCTATAGAAAACGTTTGGCTTGCAATAGGTTATTCTGTGGAATCTGTTTACAAACAGTTGGCGTATGCAAAAACCGAAGCTAACGGAGAAGCTAAATTTAAAACAGTTGCCGAAGACAGTAAAAATTTTGAAAATAACGAATTTATATCTGTAGAAAACGTTACCGCTTATGAATTGCGTCTTGTAGACCCGATGACGTCTTCATTTCCTAAAAATCAACGTACAGTACCTTACAGCTATGTTCAACAAGTTAAAACCGAAACCGGCACTTCAGCGGACGGAGATAAATATACTTACGTAGTTCAGGAAACTTTTAATTCAAGCAATACTGCAACGTTAACTTTTAATTACGTACCCAACAATTACTTCCAAGCCGAAAAACATTCTATTGTTTACAGTCGTTCTTATAAGGATTACGTATGCGAGGAAACAGACGATAATATTATTGTAAACTCAGAAGATTATGTAGTTAATCTTACTAAAGGTAATTATAATTATTTTTATTTTTCGCCTTACGTAAATCCTCCCAGCGCATCCGAACAAGATTTTTTGGACTATCCTAAAGACCAAAGAGCAAGTCTTGCAAGGACTGAAACGCAAAAAAGAATTAATCGCGCAGGCAAGTCGGCTTCAGGTAAATACGCTATTTCGTTTGAGACTGACCCCTCCGCTTCCGTTACAATGTATTATTACGGTAATGTTGTATTCAACGTTGATAAAGACGGAATTCCTCAATACCCGTCGGCAATAAGCGGGCAGGCTCCGGAAGGTGCGAACAACGCAGACGTTTATACGGGAAGCAGCAAAATAGAATTGCTGCTTAACAGCGAAATTGTCAGAGGCAACAACATATTCGGTATTGTTGCTGAAAAAGATTGCAGCGTTATAGTAAAAGTTGAACGTTTAGGCGAAGCAAAAGAAGTTGTTACCAACGTTAAAGATATTACGATTGAATCCGATGAAATCCAACCGCAGGCTAACGTTTTAGGTACGCTTACTTCGCTTAATACAGACGAATATCTTAACGGTACTACTCCTATTGTAAAAGGTACGGACGGATATTGGCACGTAGACAACGCCGACGGTCCGCTTGTATATGTGAATCTGGCAAAGCAAGCCCCCCATATTTCTGCCGACCAACCTTTAAATATGCTCCACAAACAGCAAGTCGGCGGCGGCGGCAATTTGGTTGACCGCGGCGAAAGCGCATATTCATTTACGGTTATGGTAGATGAATATACAAGAGAACAATATAACTTTTATAATCTTGTAACAAAATATACCGCTGAAAAATGCAACAAAGACGGAATGTACGTTGTTACCGATAAACTGTATCAGTTTTTAAGTTTTTACGGCAACGTGGCTCCGGAAGTAACTGTCAAAAACAATAATAACTGGCTTATACCCTGCTATTACTACAAAACAGTTTAACTTAAAACGCCTCTATTCGCATTTTTCATAGGGAATTAAAAAACTAACTTTTTAAGTGTTACACTTTTAAGCTATGACAAAAGCTCTCGAATAAATTGTTCGAGAGCTTTTAACTATATATTATTTACAAATAAAAATTAAATTTATCATATAGCCTTGATTTGCGAATATCCGTTCCAAGCAAAAACAACTTTCTCTTGTTCGTCGGCGTACACTTTCTCAACGCTGCAAATATAAAGATAATGGTCGCCTGTTTCGATATATTCTTTCAATCTACAAACAATAGCAAGCGCACTGTATTCCGGTACGGAAATATCGCTGTCGGGGAGCGCTTTCATTTTAACACCGAACTTTTTGATTTTATCAGTATTTCTACCCGTATAACTTCCGCATCCCATTACAACATCGGCAATCTTGTCGCTAGGTATTAGAGAATTACCTTTTTATTTTGCCGTACCATTTCGCCGCCGCAAAGCACTTTGCCGAGCGATTTCCATTTGAGATGTTTCATAAGATTATCATACCAATACACGCTTTCCTTAAATCCGTTACCTTCCGCCGCCAGTCAATATTCTGTTTCGTCTGCGACTTACCGATTATTCCCTATGTAAACTACCGTAAAACAGATTGTCATTTTACAAAACCGAACGCCGCATTGAGGCGTTCGGTTTTATTTTTTTAATTATCTTGCCATTGCTGCCTGCACAGCGTTGCGTAACGATGGCTCATCCAAAGAGCCGTGTTTAACAAAGGTTATTACGCCTTCCTTATCGGCAATTACCGTCATAGGGAAAGCTCCCGTACCGCCGAGCATAGTATAAACTTCGATTTCTGACGTGTCCAAAGCAAATATAGTTTGCCAATCTGTCCAGCTTTCTGATTTATCGTTATTAACTTCGTCAATAAACTTTTGAATCGCCGTTTCAGAAAACATATCAGCCGCGTGCACGGCAATAATATTTAAATCATCTCCGTAATCGCGCTTTACGCGTTCGAAACCGGGAAGCTCCGCAACGCAAGGACCGCAGGTTGTGTACCAAAAGTTAATTACCGTTACCGTGCCTTTGGTAAGCAATGTATCGCTTGAACTTACGTTAGTTGAGATTTTGTTATAAACTTTATAATCTTTGTCGCCGTGCGTACCTGCCGTATCAAACGTTGTAAGTGTGAAATCCGGCAGCTTGTCACCGACTTTAAATATTGTTGATGCGTTAACAGGGGCAAAAAAGTTAAAATATATTAATGAGCCCAATAATACTATTAAGGCAACCGCCCAAGCGGAAATCTGCAGCCAAAAACCGTGTTTTTTCACTTTTGCCGAAAGCGCGGGTTTTTTGCTTATAGTTATTACTGCTCCCTGCGCGCTCTTTGTGTATTCTTGTTTTACAGGCTCTGCCGGCTCGCTCTGCATAAATACGACAGGCTGAAAATTCAATTCGGACGAATTATCGCAAGTATTAACCGACGTTCCGCTTGCAAGCAAAGCGTTTAATTTAGGCGCAGCCTCGGTAGTATCATTTGCTTTAAATTCATCTGTCGATTTTTTATTTATCTGACTTCCGTGCAGTAAAATTTTTGCACCGCTCCAACTTATAGCTTGCGTAGGACAAACATTTACACAGGCGCCGCAGCTTATACATTCGTGATCGCCAACGTGGTTTATATCCATTTGACAGGTTTGAATACAAAGTCCGCAATCTATACACTTCTGCTTATCAAGCTTAACCCCTATAAACGCAATTTTATTAAAAAATCCGAGTATTGCGCCAAGCGGGCAGAAAAAACGGCAGAAAAATCTGTAAACGAATATACTTCCTACAACAAATATAACCAATAAAATAAACTTCCAGCTGAACAAAAAACCTAGCATACCGAAGAAATCGTTATTGGAATTGGAAAGCTGAAATACCGATGCCACCGTTCCTGCTGGACAAAAATATTTGCAAAATCCCGGAACCGTTGTATATATAAGCGGTATTGCTATTACAAAAACAGCTAAAAGCACGTATTTAAAATAAGATAATATACGCGTATAACGGCTTTTTTTAAGCTTTGGTGTTTTTACTTTATGCAGCAATTCCTGACCTAATCCCATAGGACACAGGCATCCGCAGATAGTCCTGCCTAAAATAAGACCCATAAGACCTAAAATGCCCAGCACATAATACGGCGCGGTATTGCCGGAAGCCGAAAGCGCGTTTTGCAGCGCGCCTAGAGGACAAGAAGTTACAGCTCCCGGACAGGAATAGCAATTTAAGCCCGGCGTACATAAATTTTTAAGTCCGCCGCGATAGATTATATTGTTTCCGCTACCGAAATAACCTTTTATGTTGCAGTTAAAAAGCAGTGCAGAATAAATTTGAATAAGCCGGCGTTTTGTGGGCGCGTGGTTAACAAACCATTTGCCGACCTTTTTGAAAAAATTTTTAACTTTAACCAAGGCCTATACACTCCGTACATATTTTTATTGCTTTAACAAGCATATCGCGCATACTTCCGTTGAATATTCCCAATATTATGAAAACTGCGCACAGACAGCCCACTGTTATGCGCATTGCCAAAAGAAAATATTTGGAATGAATTATAAAAGAAAATTTATTATATAGCTTGTTATATAACGTTATACTTTGCGTTTGGGTAACAGGCACTCCCTCTGCCTTAGCCGCTCTTTGCGCCGATAATAATTTATTAACTTCGCGAAGCTGCTTTTTAGCGGAAATACTTTCGTAAACCGCAACTCCGCAACATACCGCGAAAGCCGCGGCGACAAAAGGCGTTACACGCTTTATCATATCAAATATAGGTATCGTTTTATTTTCCGCAGCAGGAAAATTCGAGGGAATACACAGATATACTATTGCGTACACCGCAGCGGCAGCACACAGCGCACCGCAGCAAATACGCAGTATTTTTAAAATAAGCTGTTCACGTTTAACCGTATTTAACGAGGTTTGCAAATTTTCCGCAACGGTATAATTTAAACGCTTTTTAAGCCGCGCGAGCGTGTAGCGAACATCAGGTTTGGTTTTTTGAGTGGATACCGTAAATATTTCAAATAAAATAAAACCGACAACCGCCATCGCAAACCAAATCAAAAAAACGGGCGATATCATATACAAAAGACGCATTTCAACTTCGCCTTGGGTAAATGCGCCGCCGCCCGAAAACGGTCCCGTTCTGCCGGAAAGATAAATTTCCAGCGTTTGCCAAATTAAAAAAGCCCCCAAAATTAACGTTATTACAGATAGCGCACATCCGTATATCAGGCGCACTTTTTTACACGTTTTTTCTGTCATAATTAATACGGTTGCCTCCTTTTAATCAGCTCAGCCATAAATAAGCAAGAGCTATTACTATTCCGAACGCCGCAAGCAAAATAAAAACGTAAGGTGCGAGCGCCGCAAAAGCGCCGCGCACCATTCTCCAATATTCTTTGCGGGATAATTTTGGTTTTACCGTTTTTTTATCGTCGAATTTCTTTTTTGAAGGGTCGTACCACTTAAACCCGTCTACGTTCATATCTACAAACGTAGTTTCGGTGTCAAGCTCGTCCTCCTTATCATTCTTCCGCGGCATTATTTTCCTCTACGGTGTTTTCTGCGGTTTTTTCGCCGTTATCGTCTTTATTTGTTTTGTTCGATTTTGCGGCAAATTTGCATTTTATTTTATTAATTGCGCTATTGCAAACCGTTTTAAACGACTTTTTACTGTTTTCCGTTTCAATACGGTTTTTCTCGTCTTCCTCTGCCTGCTCTAAAAGCGCGGCGGTTTCCTCTGCCGTGTTATACAAATGACAGGCGCAGAAATGACCTTTTTCAATTTCTTTATAAAGCGGCGCAACGCGCGAACAAATATCCATACAATTTTCGCATCTGGTATGGAATTTGCAGCCCCTAGGAGGATTTACGGGCGAAGGTATATCGCCTTTTAAAATTATTCTGTTCATTTTAACGTGCGGGTTGGGCACGGGAACAGCCGAAAACAAAGCGCGTGTATACGGATGCAGAGTATTGTTAAATATATCTTCCTTAGTGCCGTATTCCACCATACTGCCTAAATACATAACGCCTACGGAGTCGGAAATGTGCTTTACAACAGACAAATCGTGTGAAATGAAAATGTATGTTAATCCAAGCGTTTTTCTAAGCTCGATAAGCATATTTATTATCTGAGCCTGTATGGAAACGTCCAAAGCAGATACGGGTTCGTCGCAAACCACAAGTTCGGGCTTTAAAGCCAGCGCGCGGGCAATACATATTCTTTGACGCTGTCCGCCGGAAAATTCGTGTGGATATCTTTCAAAATAATGCGGCTGCAATCCGCACATATCCATAATCTGCAAAATATAATCGTGATATTTGCTTTTTTCTACAATACCGTGCTGAAGCGCGGCTTCGCCTATAATTTCGCCTACGGTAAGTCTTGGAGATAAACTTGCGTAAGGGTCTTGGAAAATCATCTGCATATTGGGACGGAGTTTGTTAAACTCGCGTTCTTTCAATGCAGAAACATTTTGACCTTTAAAATAAATATCACCGCCCGTTATATCGTATAAACGCAAAATCGTTCTGCCCATTGTTGTTTTGCCGCAGCCGCTTTCGCCTACTATACCTAAAGTTTTGCCCTTTTCAAGCGTAAAAGATACGTTATCTACGGCTTTTAAAACTTTTACGGGTTTTCCGAAAAAATTAGTTTGAACGGGGAAATGTTTACAAAGATTTTCTACCTTTAAAAGCGCGGTATTCTGCTCGTCCGCAGCCGCTTCCAGAACGGTAGGTATATTATTTTCTGCCATTTTTCTTTGTTTTGCCTCCCGTTTTATTTTCGTAAAGATAGCAAGCAACGCTATGCGTATCGGATACCTTTATAAACGCAGGATACTCGCCGGAGCATTTTTCCGTACACTTTTCGCATCTGTCGCGGAAATAACAGTAATCGGGCATATTTATGGGGTTGGGAACGTAACCCGGAATGCAATAAAGCTTATCCACCTCGCCGTCTACCGTGGGTTTGCTTTTTTGCAAACCTATAGTATAAGGATGCATAGGATTATCGAAAATATCTTCCGCCGTACCCATTTCTATAACTTTGCCTGCATACATAACTACTACGTAATCAGCCATTTCCGCAACTACGCCCAAATCGTGCGTAATCAACATTATAGAGCCGTTTATTTTTGTTTTTATATCGCGAAGAAGGTCTAAAATCTGCGCCTGAATAGTAACGTCAAGCGCGGTAGTAGGCTCGTCCGCAACAATAAGTTTGGGATTGCATAAAAGCGCGATTGCAATCATTACCCTTTGGCGCATACCGCCTGAAAGTTCGTGCGGATATTTTTTATAAACGCTTTCGGGGTCTGCAATTCCCACAAGTTTAAGCATTTCTATACTGCGTTCTTTTACTTTTTCTTTGGAAATGCCTTCTATGTGCAACTTGCCCACTTCGTTTAACTGATTGCCGATTGTAAATACGGGATTAAGCGAAGTCATAGGCTCTTGAAAAATCATAGCGATTTCTCTGCCGCGGATAGAGCGCATTGCTTCGGTAGGCATCTTTGCGATATCTACCACCTTAGACTCCATTTCATAAGTATTGCCGCCGAGCGCGTTCTTTTTTATAACGGGCTTGCCTTTTTCGTCAAGTTTAACCGTTTCGTTGCCTTCGGCGTCCGTTGTTTTCTCATATACGGGAATTTTTCTGCCGCGGCCGTCGCGTTTAAACAAGTCGGCTTTAAACCTTATTGAACCGCTTACAATTTGTCCGCTGGGCGCTTGCACAAGCTGCATAAGCGACAGCGAAGTTACGCTTTTACCGCAACCGCTTTCGCCAACAACGCCCACAGTAGAACCTGCGGGAACGGAAAACGTTACGCCGTTAACCGCCTTTACGGTACCTGCGTCGGAAAAGAAATACGTATGCAAATCTTCAAACTCGACGATGTTTTTATCGTCTTTCATTTGGGTTGTAAATTCGTCTACGTTAACTTTACGCTTTTTCTGTTTTTCGTAATAGTTTATTGCCTTAGAGTTTTCTTTCGCAATTTTACGTGATTCTGAAGCGGATATATAATGCTTTTTAATTTCTTCTTTTTTGCTTTTATCTGCCATTATATTACCTCTTCATTTTAGGGTCGAACGCGTCGCGTAAACCGTCGCCGACAAAGTTGAAAGCCAGAATTGCAGACGTAATGCAAACGCCTGAACCGAGCCACATATTAGGATAATACTGTCTGTAAACGCTGTTTGAAGCTGTATTTATCATACTGCCCCAAGTAGCAGTTTCTATAGGAGCGCCTATATTCAAATAACCGAGAGTCGCCTCCATTAAAATTACGCTGCCAAGGCCAAGCGTCATTGATACTATAAGCTGCGGTATTACGTTGGGTAAAAGATGTTTGAATATTTTTTTGGCTGTTGAAAGTCCGGAAGCCTTTGCCGCCAGCATAAAATCTTGCTCGCGCAAAGATAAAATCTGTCCGCGCACCAACCGCGCCGTACCCGTCCATCCCAACAACGTAATTACAATCATCATATAATACAGTCGCGATATATCGATAATTCCCAGCGATTGGAACACCGCATAGAAAATAAGCATTATCGGCAACGACGGAATACAGCTTAAAATATCTACTATTCGCATTATAAGCTGGTCTACCCACTTGCCGAAATACCCTGCAAGTCCACCGAGAAGCACGCCCAAAAGCGTTTCAAGCAATACTACGACAAAACCTACCGTAAGCGAAATTTGTCCGCCGTACATTAGCCTTGTTAAAATATCGTTGCCTTCGTTATCGGTACCCAGCCAATGCGACCAAGACGGTCCGTCTAAAGTGCTGTAAGGCAGAGGTACACCGTCGATAACTTCAAACGCTTCATAAGTTTGTCCGTCGGGTCCTATGTATTCCAAAACCAAACACGTACCGTTTACTGTGGGTTTGCTGTAATCTTTAACCGTGCCGTTGTTTGCGCGCCAAGGCGAGCAAAGCGGACCTATAAACGAAAATATAAACAGCGCCAAAAGCACCGCCAAACCGGCAACCGAAAGCTTTGAACGGAAAAATCTTTTTAAAACAGTTCTTCCCGGAGAAAGCACTTTTACACGTTCGGTTAAATTTTCGCCGTGAAGGTCATCGGCTGCTTCGGAATTTACAACAGGTTGATTATTTTCCGCAGGGGACGTTTCTTCGGTGCTTTTAATATCTTTTTTATCTTCCATATTTCGTCCTCTTACTGACCTAGTTTTATTCTGGGGTCAACCACTACGTACATTATATCCGCAAGCAAAGTACCCATAACGGTAAGCACTGCAATAAACATATTGTAACCCATAGCAAGCGGAATATCGCCTATTTTAAGGGCTTGATATGCAGTTTGACCTATTCCCGGTATTGCAAATATTTCTTCGGTTATCATTGCGCCGCCGAAAAGCGTGGGCAAAGTAAAAGAAAGCGTTGTTATAAGCGGAATCATTGTGTTGCGGAAAACGTGCTTGTAAACAACTTTACCTTCGGAAAGTCCTTTTGCGCGGGCAGTTCTTATGTAGTCTGCGTTAAGCACTTCCAAGGTGTTTGTTCTTTGATAGCGCATTAACGAGCCGATATTCAGTACTACCATTACGAATACGGGTATTACAAGGTGCCAGCACATATCGAAAAACCTTGTAATAAAATTAGCGTCGTGAGGCAGGGACGAAGAAACAAGTCCGCCTATTTCAAACCAGCCGAGGTCCACGGCAAACCACTTTATTAAGAGGTTGCCGAGGAAGAACGACGGGAACGATATACCTATCATACACAGTACGGTAATTGTATAGTCGAATTTTCCGTATTGGTTTGTTGCGCATTTAATGCCGAGAGGAACTGCAATTATAACTTCCAAAATAAGCGAAACAAACGAAATACCGAATGATATTCCCATTTTATCTCTTATTACCTGCTCTACGGGTATGCCCAATTTGAACGATTTACCCATATCGCCTTTTAAGAAGTTACCGAGCCAAGTAAAATAGCCCTTAATTACACCCCAAACGCTGCTGTCGCCCAAACCGTAAAGCTCTAACATTCTCTGTAAATCTTCTTCGGTTAAGTTAGCTCCGCCCTGCTGCTGTTCGTAAAATATATTCTCTACATAGCTTATGGGCATTATTCGCAATAGAACGTAGATTATAAACGACACGCTGAACAGTATCAACAGCGACAGCAATAATCTTTTAATTATATATTTTGCCATAAATTACTCCGGAAAACGAATATTAAACGTATTCTATTTCCCAAATTTTATCGAAAAGTCCCATATAACAGTTAGGATTTTGCACAAGCGAACTTGCTTTTATTCTGTCCTTATTATATACGCACAAATCAGAACGCTGATATGTGGGAAGCTGCACAGCAAGCTCCATTACCAAATCGTAACAGCTATGGTATATTTCTGCGCGGTCGTCTTGTACCGTTGTTTTTCTTGCATCGTCTATCAAGCCGCTGAGCGTTTGAATTTTACCGTATTCATACGGCCATTTGTCCTGAGCATTGAGAATGTTTTTATAGTTCCAGTTGTTAACGCTGGTAGCGTTACTGTCTTTATGGTAAACCTGATACATATCGGGGTCAAGCGTTGAAGTATAAGCCGCTGCCCATACTGCAAGACCGCCTGTATTTAGGTTTTTAAGCGCCTGAATATCCGTTTCTACGTGAATGTCAAAGCCCAAAGCATTAAGCTTGTCGCGCGCGTCAAGGAACATTTGATATGCGGGGTGGTCTTTACTTTCGCCTGCAATAGTAAATGTTAATTTAAGTTTTGTACCGATTGCAGCGTGCGCTATAGTTCTGTCTGAGGAACTTGTTTTGGTAAATACGCCGTTAACCTTAGTGTATCCAGCTTTTGCAACCAAATCCAAAATTTCGTTGTTGCTGACGTCGTACTTTACCGACTCGTGCTCTGTAACGCCCGTAGGATATGCCCAGGAATTGAGCGATTCGGGTCTGTAAATAGGCTGTGCAAGTCCGGGATAGTAAGCTAACGTAGAATTGGCATCCATAGCTTTCATTATAGCCTGACGCACGTACAGCTCGGGTACAAACTTAGGGTTTATACCGACATAGCCGTAACCGTTGGTAAGATATCTTTCAGACCCAAGATACTTTCTGTTTCTTGTAACAGAATTTTGATTATCTCTTGTAGCGTTAGGCATACCGAAGTCGATTTCTTTTGCCTCAAGCGCAGTCATAATTTTATCGTCGTTATAAACTTTATAGTTTACGTATTTGATTTTTGCGTTGTTGATTCCCGAACCCAAAGTGGTGAACTGGTCGTTACGCTGGAAATATACTATATTATTTTGGAAGAACGTGCTTGAAACCGCATCGTCTGTGCCTCTGGAAGTGGTGGCTTTATAGGGACCTGCGCCTACGGGAAGTCCGTTTTTCTCGGTAGCGTTTACAACTGCGTCGTAAAAAGGTTTGTTACCTGCATCTACACCGAAGTGCGTTATAGGATTGTTTTCTCCGTCGCCGCCCTTATCGTCCATTGCTTCCTGATAGAAATTTCTGGTTACGCCGTCTTTATTTGTATAAGAGCCGGAGTAATAAAACATAGGAGCTACGCTGAACGAGAAGTTATATATAGCTTTGGGGTCTATACCGTTTATAACAATTTTTAAAACGTCGTGCTGACCGTTTAAGGTTGCGCCGAATTTACCGTTAAATGTATTTGTTTTATAAGTTGTTATACCCGAAATGGTTTTTACCGCCAACTCGCCGTTATTTTCCTCTTTAATATCTTCGTAATACTTAGATATTTCTTCGCCGGTAAACGTTTCCAAAACGCTTGATGCGGTAGCCCAATACTGTAAAACCTGGGAAATTGAGGATTTTGCTCTGTCAGAGGTGTAGCTTTCAACTACAAGATTAACGCAATAAGCGCGCTGCAACTGTTCTATTGCATATTCTTCGCTGCAATTATTGTTGTCTTGTATATATTGATTTACCTTATCAGAAGTAGTTGCCGCAGCTATTTCGTCTATTATATCTTGGTCGGTTATATCGTTGCTGCCGCCCGTAGTATTTATTGCGTCGGGATGGTTTTTATCGAGCGTTGTATAGTAAAGCTCACCGTCGTCCTTTTCGCCGTTGCCGTTCAAGTCGTCGTAAATATCTACTATAGCGCCGTTTGCTTCTTGTTTTTGCTGAACTTTTATTATGCCTTCGTTAAAAAGATAAGCCTGCCAAGCAGCGGTAAAACGGTAAGAATCTTTATAGCTCTCATACCAGCTTGTCGAAATGTTGGTCCAATCGGTTTCCGCTTCGTTTCTGAATAATTTTCTAACCGTTTCAAGGTCGGACTTCTGGTCTGCGGTTAAATCTTCTACTGTTAAAGAATAATCTTCAGACCAATCGATAAGCGCTTGTATTCTTTCCATAGCGGCTTGAGTAAACCTGCCGTCGTCAATTTCGGCGTCGTCATCCAAACCGGGTTTTTGTTCGCGGTATGCCTTTAAACCTTTGATATCGGTTGAATAGATTGTGGACGAACCTGTGTAAACGCGGTCAAGATAAACGTATAAATTAAACAACACGTCTTTAATGGTAAGTTCGTGCTTGCCGTCGCTGAACATAATGCCTTTTTTAATTACAAATTCGTACTCCGTTCTGCCTTCGGTATCGCCGGTTGCCGTAACGTTGCCGCTTCTATCGTACATCGTAGTTTTGTAATCGAGAACAACCGTAGGCTGGTCCTCGCCGCAAACAAGCTCTTCGCCGCTTTCTTTGCCCTGTACGTCCGCACTGTTGGTAAGCATACCGATTTGGGTTAAACCGATTATACTGCCGTCGTTACCGGAAGTATAATAAAACGGATTGAAGTTTCCGTCCAAAGCGCTGGTAGCAAGCTGAAGCGGGCGCTTTTCCGGGTCGAGATTTTCTTTTTTACAACCGGATACGCCCAACAGCATAGTTGCTCCCAATACTGCGCAAACCGCTCCTTTAAAAATTTTATTCATATAAATACAGCCTCCTGTTTATTTACTTTTTAAGCGTTATAACCTATAAGTTGTTCGCCTTTTAGAGTAAGCTTATAATTACTAACGGTAAAACCCGTATATTTTTGCATAAATGCATTATCGGTATCTTTGCTTGCTCCTTCAGACCTTACTCCTCCGCAAATCCAGCTTTCGGTATCGCTTGCGGAAACGTTTCTTAACGCAACGTCCTTACTTCCTTTAATTTCCAATTCAATATCGTTTATATTAAAGTTTTCAAGCGTTGCGCCGTCTTCTATACCATGACATACAAGATAAACCGCTACGTTTGTTCTTATGCCTACGTTTATAGTTGCTTTTACGTTGGATACGGTTAAATTTTTAACGCTTGCTTTTGCCGTAAATGCGCCGAATATAGAATATGCCTGACCTGCGGAAACGGAATTGTTTGAAAATTCCAGATTTTTAAGCGTATAGCCGTTACCTTCGATTTTACAGTTAAAGTCGCCTGTATAGAAGGATATAACTTTGCCTTTGCAGTCTATAACTTTTTCTCCGCCGGCTTCTGCCTCCGCGGTATAAATGTAATAAGTTTTATCGCTTGCGGTATTCAGCAGCATAGTTATAACCTGGTCTGCATTGCGCACTACATCGTAAACGCCTTTTATATATTTAGCGTAAACTATTGCATTACCTGTTTCCGGTCTTGAAATAGCACCGGACAACGCCTGCGTGCAATTTATATCAGTATAATACTGCAGGAAGGTATAATCCGTACTTTCCATTGGCGCGTTATAGTTAAGAGTAACAGTACCGCCTCTGCCGAAATTTCTTTCAGAAAGAATTTTGTCGGGGGCATATTTGATGTTATCTGTTCCTGTAATCGTATCGGTTCCGCCAAGGCGTATTTCAACGAATTGGTCTCTTATCCAATCTGCCGCTATATACCAATGCTCGCCTTGCTGAATTTTTTTATTAAAATCCACTTCTTCGTCGCTTAAAATTGCTATTCCGTTTTCGTCAAACATAGGTTTACCGTCAGAAAGCTTAACGTAATACCAACCGTTGAATACGTAACCCAACCTGTACATAGTGCTTTCTCCGTTTTTATCTGTAAACGAAGCTATATAGGAATCGGGTGTGTAATATATGTTTTTTTCGGTTGAAACAGTCGTAGAATCAAACGAGCCGCCCGCAGCGTAATAAGTTACGCATTGATTTTTTGCGTTGTTTTCGTCAAGAATACTGTCAGTAGACGGCGCGCCGATTGCGCAGCCTGCGGCAAAAGCCGCAAACGACGCAATCGCAGTTGCCGCACAGATTATTAACAATTTAAATCTTGTAATGCTTTTCATTTAGTCCTTCTTTTCGGATTTACCTGTGGATTGTTTGGGTTTACCGCTTTTTTGAGAAGTATTGCCGTTAGATTTTGCAACGCTTGTTTTACGTTTAGCCGTTGACGAGCCGGACTTTACTGAGTCGGATTTTGCAGATTTTTCAGTTTTATCGGAACTTTTCGCTCCGCTTTCAGCCGTGTTTTCCGTCTTATCCGAATTTTGTTTATTTTCGGCTTCGGATTCCGCAGTTTTTACGTCTTCTGTAACGGGTTCGGCCTTTTGAACTGCTTCTGCGGCAGCTTCGGGCGTTAAAACTTCGGTTAAAGCTTTATCCGCTTCCGACGTTTCCGTTACTGTATCCGCAGCGGCACTTTCATTAACCGCTCCGTCCTTTACGGCTTGTTTGTCTTTTTTTAACTTTTTAATAAGGAATACGCAGCCTACCGCTATTGCCGCAGCGCCCAATACTCCTACGATAGGAGCCCAAACATATACGGCTTTAAACTCCGACGGACCGCCTTCGGTTACGTTTATAGCTATATCCAAAGTAAGACCGTAGCCCTGTACTCTTACGTATCTTTTAAGTTCGTCAAGTTTACCGTCATATCCCGATACAAGAGAAATTTTGCTCATATCGGCAAGTTCTGTGGAATAATCGTCGTAAGTTACGATTATTCTAAGTCCTTTCATATTAAACTTATCGCCAACTTTATACTCGCTTTTATAACTGCATTCGGGGTCAACCGACAGTGAAACCGCAGTTACCTGAATACCGAACAGCTGTTTTACGGGTTTTAATGCAGCTTCTACAGAATAAAGTTTTTCGATATTTTCAGAGCCCAAGAAATCAAGCTGTGTTTTACTGATTATATCGTTCAGCAAACGATGCGCTTCTTTTACCTGTTCGGAGAACAGCAAAACATCTTCATATTCTGCGGTACTCGTATTCCAACCCGAAATATCCTCGGGAGATTCAAAACCTTCTATAAGGTTTTTAACAAGACGGGTATTGTCGTCGATTAATTCGCCCAATAGCGTTTTTGCGCCGAAATACTTTTGGAATATCAAATTATCGTAACCTATTCCGTTTGTAGGACAGTTAATAATCAAAGTACTTGAAGTGCCGTCGTACACGCCGAACATATTGAGAGTTATATAATTTACAACTTCTTCTCCGAAGTTTGTATAGAACAGCGTGTTGTAACCGTACTGCTTGTAGCGATGATTTATATCCTCTACAAACAACACGGGCGCGTTTATACTTTCGAAAGTGTACTCCGTTATTCCGCTGTTATAGAATGCGAATGCGCCGATAACCTTTACGCTGTAAGGCAAGAAAACTTTTTGAAGCGTTCCTGCTTTTAAGTCGCTGAAAGAGCCGCCCTGAACAGAAACCGTTCCGTCTTTAACTTTATAATTCAAATAACCGTTGTCTGCCGACGCCGTGCGGTTTGAAGGATAAATACATAACTCGTAAGTTGTTTTGGTTATATATCTGTATAATACGTTTTCTTCTACAAAGAATTTGGTATTCCCGTTTGCTACCGCAACAGTATTTAATTTTAATGAACCTGCAAACGCGCCGTCGCCTATTTTGGTTACGCTTGCGGGAACGGTCAGCGAACCGAGATTGGAGCCGAAGAACGCGTATGCGCCTATTTCCTTTACGTTGGGGAAGTTTACAGAGCTATTACCCACATTATAGAATGCGTTTGAACCTATCTGTTCTGCAGCGGTAAGGTCCAAAGCATCGGGCAACGAAGTGCAATAAGCAAACGCTGCGCTGCCTATAACTTTAACTTTATTAAGCCCTGTAACCGTTTGAAGATTTACGCAGCCTTCAAACGCGCCGTCGCCTACTTCCGTTACATTACCGAGATTTACAGATGTCAGCTTATCACAGTTTGCAAATACGCCCGCGCCTATTTTGTTTATGCCTGAGCCCAAAGTTACCGAAGATAACGAGCTGTTATAGGTAACAGTATTGCCGTTTACGATAAATTTACCTGCGGCAAAAGTATAATCGCCCGTAGTTTCCGCTTTATCGCCGAACGTTGCAGTTGTAAGATTGGGACAATTTAAAAACGTATATGCCCCTAAAGATTTTACTGCGGGAATATTTACTTCGCTAAGCGACTGACAGTTTGCAAACAGCGTGTCGCCTATTTCAACAACCGTTTCGGGAAGACTTACCGAAGTAAGTTTTGTACCGCTGAATACCGAACTTCCTATCTTTGAAAGCTTACCGCCGGAAGCAAACACAACTGTTTCCAAGTTTCCGCAGCCTGCAAAAGCTCCTTCGCCGATAGTTTCTACCGAAGCAGGTATTGTTATTGTTGTAATTTTGGTTCCGCGGAACGCATTGGCGTGAATTATATTTAAATTGGGAAGCGTAACGCTTGAAAGCGTTGAATAAGCAAACGCACCCTCGCCTATTTTTAAAACTCCGCTTAAATTAACAGTATCTACCGTACAGCCGGCAAAAGCATACGGAGCTATTTCGGTTGTGCCGGATTTAAGCGTAAACCCTGTTGCATTTTTAGGCGCAAGCAAAAGCGTATTGCCCGAATAAACGCCGTCTGACATATTTGCTTGATAAGGCGTGCCTTCAAACGCTCTGTCGCCGATTTGCGCAACGCTTGAAAGACCTTCTACGGTTGTAAGTTTACTGCAGCCGCGGAACATTTCGTCGCCGACCGCCGTAAATTTATCCAATACAACTTTTTCCAAAGAAGTGCAGCCTTTGAATACTGCGCTGCCGCAAATATGCAAACCTGTTATGGTTGTGCCCGAGATAGCGCCTAAGTTTACTTCTTTCAAAGAAGTGCAACCTTCGAACGCTCTGTCGTTCATTGTTCCTATCTTCTGCATTTCAACAACCTGTTCCAAAGCCGTACAGTTTCTGAATACGTCTCTGTCCAAAGTTATTGTTTTACAGTTGCTTAAATCTACTTTTTTAAGTTTGTTGCACCCGCGGAAAGCATAGCGCCGTATAACCGAAAGGTCGGCATCCGCAACAGGCTGTTTTTTTTGCGAAATAAAATATACTTCTTCAAGCGCTTTGCAGTTTTCAAACGCCGATTCGTTTATTTGAGTTACAGTTCTGGGTATTATTATAACTCTTATATTATTGTTGTCTTTAAACGCATCCTCGCCGATGTTCATAATATTTTGGTCATCGGGAATTTTTAAAACGCCGTTTTCTCCGCCTAATCCGTTATAATCAGTTAAAACGTAGTTGTTTACGGTAAACGGTTCCTGTACGCTCAGCGTAACCTGAGTACGTGCGAGTTCTTTGCCGTTACTGTCAACCGCTATAGCGGTAATTATTGAGTCGCCCTTCTTTTCCTGCGTAATTACTACGCCGTTTTCATCTACTTTGGCTATTTCTTCTTTAGAAGAAGACCATCTGAGCTTCAAAGACGAAACAGGATAATACCAAGCTTCGGAAACAACTTCCAAATTGATTTTCTGACCTGCGTTAACCTTTACAATGCCCTGAGCTTTTTTAAGACTTCCGTCGGAAGTTTCTATTACTCCGAAAGAAAAATTAGGCACACTCAGTTCTCTGTTGCTGTCTACAACGTGAACGATAATTTCCCTGCTTACGCCTCTGCCCGTAACGGTAACGTACGAGGTACCGGGTTTAACACCGAATATTTCGCCGTTTTTAACCTTAATGTTTCCCATACCGCGGCGGCATTCCCAAGTGAAAGCCGAAGGACTTGCTTCGCCTTCGTACGAAAGTTCTATCTTACGCACTTCGTTAACGTCGATAGTAATTTCTTTATCGCCTACTATATCGAAAGTTTCAGGCAGTGAATAGTCGCTGGAATTATTGAAATTCAGCTTATACATACTGTGGTTCAGCGCATAATCGTCTAACTGAACATACAGTTTACCGCCGAATTTTTCGTAAATATCGGTTATTTCAATAGTTACTGTTGTAGTGCCGTTTTTAACAGCGTTGTAAACGGGCGTTACATATCTTGTAACCATTTTTAAAAGATTTGTGTCTACTTCGTCTTCTTCGTTGTATTCTCTTTCTGAATAGCAAAGAATTACCGATTGCGCGTAATTGTTATCGAATACATCAAGGTCTAAATAAATTCTCTGCTTGTCTTTATTTCCGTCTTTATAATCGTAATACCTTATACGCGTGTCAACAAGCACCGGAGCTTCATAGTCCACGTAGAAGCTCATTGTAAACGTATTTCCGTCGTTTTGCTTTTCAGGGTCGTCGGCGTCTTCGGCATATTGATAGAAATGGAATTCCAATCTATACTTGCCGTTGGCTTTGAGCCCCAAATCCAGCGGATTTAAATCCATTTTGACAAATGCGGGAGAAGAACTGCCGCCGTTTGCGTAAGCTTTTCCGACTCTGTAAATATTGCTGTTTGGAACGGCAATTTGTTCGCCTGTGTACTCGTCGTATAAACTGTAAGTTACAAGTTCCGCATTACGCAAAAGCCCTGCGTACAGCGCCCTTATACCTGTTGTGGTTAAATAGTTGCTGTTATTGTCTTCTCCGTAATAATCGTTAAAACAAGATACTGCCGCGTGCTCGGGGTCAACATAAATTTTGTCTGCCGCTTCGTCCTGCACATACGAATATCCGCCCATAGGCACGAAATATTGTTCGTTATAATACGTTGCATATGCCTGAGTTGCCCAAACGCTTGCGTTAGGACGCGTTTCGTCGGTATATGAAGTATCCTGTTCGAATTCCGAAATTTCATAGCAATCGTAATCGAGCATAGGAGCAGATTCCCAATCGCCGTAAAAGCCCATAAACGGCAATGTTAAACTGCATTGGTTTTCGGTTTGAGATACAAGTTTTAAAAAGCCTTCTACAAACATTCCGTTTTCAAAGCTTGTATCTATATAACTCTTTTCTTTTGCCGAAAGCGAAAGACGGACTTCTACGGGAACCTGACCCGCATTTGCCGCAACTGTAAATTCGGCTCCGCTTGTTATTTTTTTGCCGTTTACATACCATTCGGCAGGGTTATCGTTAAGCAGATACGCTTTTTCCGCAACCGAAAGTCCGTTTGCAGCAAGCGTTTCCGTCATAAATATAGTTTCAGCTTTAAATTTTAAATCTGTATTGCCGAAATTTGCAACATAGAATTTAAGCGTATAATTGCCTTGTTTCTTTTCGTCTTCGCCGAGTTCTATTTTAGGACGGTTATCTTCGCCACCGTTATCCTTACCTTCTATCGTATAGAGATAAGCGTTTGAATTCATAACGTTATCCAGCGTGGCAAGACCTGCGCCCTGCTTTCTGGGAGAATACGGCAAGCCCTCTTGGTCGTAAACCGTTTCCGCGGTACTCATCATTATTTGATTGATTACTCTGGTAAGCTTTACGTTATCTATTTTGCCGTCTGTTTTAACGCCGTATTTATCTGCGTTGGTTTTTATATGACTGCGCAGTAAAGCAACGAATCCCGCAAGGTTGGGCGAAGCCATTGAAGTTCCGCTCATTTCGCTGTATCCGCCTGCAACTGCCGAAGTAATTTCTCCGCCGTGCGCGGTTACCTCGGGTTTAAGTCTAAGGTCAGGCGTCGAACCCCAGGACGAATAGTCGTTCATAAAGGGCCCTGCAAGGTAAGAATCGTTTATTTCGATTATACCGGTAGACCTTCCCTTGCCCGTTGCGGCATCTTCGGTTAAAAGCGTACCTGCGTCCATATTAACCGCTATTGCGGGAACGGGGTCGTCTATATCGCCGAGCGACATAGAAACCGTGCCGGATACGTTGTTGTAAATTATTACGGCGTCCGCTCCGAAAGTCATAGCGTTATAAACTTTGGTTTGGAAAGTAGGTCCGCCGCGCTTAATAAGCGCAATGGTGCCGTCTACAGGCTTTCCGTTATAAGTTTTATCGGCTAATTCCTGTTGAATACGTCTGGAATAGTTTGCAACTTCGCCTGTTCCCGATACGGTAACATATTTATAAGTTGCGGTTTTGCCGCCGGTTTTTCCGAGTATCTGCTCTACAAAATCATATCTTTTACCATCGGCACCGCTTGAATTATTAAAGAAAATTCTGTCGCTGCCGTTTGCAAGAAGATAATCAGAAAGCTGTCCGTTTATACTTGCAACAGACATAGAACCGGCAAACGTGGAAGGCGAGCCTACCGTACCCGAATCGGGGTTGGAAGCCTTATTCGTACCGAACGCGCTGCCGAAGCCCGAACTGTATTCGTTACTTGCCGCGCAAATAACGCTTATACCTTTCGACTTCATTTTATTGTAAATTTTAGAAAGCGCAATACCTTCGTCATCGCCGCCGAGTTCTTTTGACGAGAAGCCGGCAACGGTACCCAAACTCATATTTACAACGTCTACTCCGAGAGTAACGCAGTCGTTCAGCGCCGCTATAATGGAATCCGACGTTGCGCCGCCTAAATCTTTGCTGTCGAAATCGTCTGTAAATACTTTACATATTACAAGCTGAGCCTTGGGAGCAACGCCCTGAAAACTTATAATCTCGCCGTTTTCGTCCGTTGCGATATTGCCGTCTTTATCGGTATATTTATCCGCTTGTCCTCCTACTATGCCCGCAACGTGCGTGCCGTGCTGGGAATATGAAGGATAAACGTCCGCGTCAGAATCCGCATAGTCGTATGCAAACGGTATTTTTGCACTTACGTACAAATCTTCCGCAGTAATATTTGCGCCCTTTAATGCCGAACTTTTAACTGCGGCAAGCGCTTCTGTTATATTAACGCCGTCTGCGTTATTGCCGCTTAAATAACTTTTCGTCATTCCGTATTCGCTTTCGGAAACGCCGTCCATAATTTCGGCGCGGAAAGCTTCGTGGGTATAGTCGATACCCGTATCAAGTACGGCTACGGTCATACCTCTGCCGTCAAGTCCGTTTTCTACGTAACTCGATGAGTTGTATATACCCGTGTTATAAACGTTAGCAATCGAATCGGACGTTACAGCTTCAGGGAAGTTATAATTCTGGGATACTACCGCAGACGAAACTCCGTCCATACTCTTTATTGCAGACAGATGCTTTGTATGCACTTTGATTGCTACGGCGTTTGTTACCGTTGCATAAGAACGTTTTAACGTATAGTCTACACCAAGGTTTTTAAGTCTTGTTAAAAAGTTGTTTTGAGTTTTTTCAATCGCCGTCAACGTATTCTCGCCCGAATATGTATTAAGATATTCGGATACGCTTTGACCCTGCGGTAATTTATCTATAATACTTTCGTTTTCCAACGTTACAATAACGGTATTAACACCGGCCGTAGCGGCATTTTGGTTTTTATCCGTACTTTTTTCTACGTTTTTATTTAAATTCTGTAACGCAAAAGAAGTTAAATCCATTTTGCCGTTCATATTTTCAAACGAAACGGAATCGTACTTATTGTCCGCAACGGCATTTTTACCGCTGTGCTGTGCTAAAGCAATAATATTTCCCGCCGCAAGCGAAACAGCCATTACCGCCGTAAGGCATAAACTGCCTATGCGTCTGCCTGTTCCGAGTCTCCTTGCTTTTACCTTCATAAATCCTCCAAATGTAACTGTTTGCGCGGCGGCATTTTTCAGCCGCCGACGCACATAGCTAATAAGTTTAAATGCTGTTAACCAAAAATAACTTTATACGGAGATGCACCGTAATCCAAAGTTACATTATGCTCCTTATTTTCGGAGTCTTTAAATACCATTCTGTAAACAGTGTCAAGTTTGTCTTTATCGGTTTGTTCTTTTATTACATAATTGTACGTTGCAAGCGTATTAGCCGTATCAAAATCATTACCGTCTTTGCAATACACCGTTCCTATTCCGTCGAAAGTATAAACTTCGTTTTTATTCAAACTGTTACCTTCGGTTACTCCGTAAATAGATATGGTTGTTACGTAGTAGAATACGTCGGGTTCTATAAGTTTGTAATATTCGTCGGTTCCTTCTTTTCTTAATGCGCCTATATCGGATGCACCGCAGCTGACCATTTTAACTATTACCTTGCGGTTCTTGTCTGTAGGGTCTCTTAAAACAATGTGATTGAATCTGTCAACGTCGTAAATAAGATTTACGGTTTCTACTCCGTTAGACAGAGATTCGCTGACTATTGCAGTACCTGCGCCGACCTTACTATTCATAAATCCGTCTAACAATACATAGAAGTGATTTGAATCTTTGGGGTCTACATATTTTCCGAAATAAACGTCTTGTTTATCTCTCTTTATATAAGAGATACTGTTATCGGAATCATATAGTTCGTTAGCGCTGGACATCGCTCTCAAAGTATATTTATGGCCGTTTATTCCATAGCTAAGCGATTTTGTATTGCGGTCGTATTCGAAAATTATATTCGAAGTATTGTACTTACCGGTTGCCGTCAATTTGCCGTCGTTTGGACCGATTTCTCCAATTTCAAGCGTATCGCCTGCGGTTGCGCCTACCAGCCATTCATCGCCGGGCTTAGTTGTAAAGTAATTATGAACATGTAATGTTACGTTGTTAAACAAATACGAATTGCCGGAAACAGTAATGGATGAAGCTTTATAAGTTCCTTCGGTAGTCGTACCGTCAGGCTTTGTAACAGTGTACTTACCGCCGCCGGCAAAATTTCCCCTGCCGTCGAAAGAATAAACGTCTCCGTTTGCCGCAACCAAATCAAAATCAAACCAATTATCGCGTTGGTCAAAATTACCTAATGTTGTTACTGAAATGTTATCTCCCGATACAGTAGCCGTATATTCTACACCGTTATAGGTAAATTTACCGTTGCTGTAAGGTACGATTACAGAGTTATTAATAATTACTTTGCCCTTTACCGCAAGACTGTCGCCGTAACTTGCCAAATCATAATTACCTAATCCGTCAAATTTAAGTTCGCTTATAGTAGCATTATTGCTTATCCACGTTCCTCTTAAATCGTCGTATTTGCAAAGCATTACCGACTTCATTGCTCCTCCACCGTAAGGAACATATAAGCTTCCGAGGAGAGTATTGGTATGAGAGACATAACTCAAATTGCCGTAGGGTACGTCTTTATTATAAAGTTTTAAATTGCCGCTACCGTCTATTACGTATTCAACGGTTGCATTGCTATTCGTATAATTAATTTCTGCGGTTCCGTATCCTTTTTCGGTTACACCGTTAAAAGTAATATCTACGGGCAGAACATAATTAAATATCCAAGTGCCTTTGTATGCATCGTTTACCGGATACGTTTCGGCCGATGAAGACACTATTTTAAGCGGCGAAGTATCGGTATATAAATTTGATTTCTGCGAACTTATAAACGCATTGGGTTTTGTGCTTAAATCGAGGTCAACCATACTTGTGTTAAGCATATTCACTATTGTAAGTTCGCCGTCCGAGCCAACCGAACCTCTCGCTGAATAATAAGACGTATAGTAATTATAATTCTTGCTTTCGTCTTTGTCGTTTGCGCCTGTAATTCTAATACCTATGGTAACCAAGAAAGCGGGACAATCATAAAACATAATTTTTTGTCCGTCGTATGTGAAATAAGAATTATAGTTTAAAGCGCTCTTTCTGTAATCCAGCCCGCCGTCCACACTAAGTTCTATATATTCGTTGTTCAATTTATTGCCTATATAATACCTGCCTGCCACTTCCGAATAATCGGCAGTTGCAGCATAAAGAGTTATTCCGCCCGTAGGGATAAACGCATAAGGCAGCCTGTATTTGCACTCTTTATCAAAGTAGTATGCATACGAACGCCTGTTACCGTAACTTACAAATTCGGGAATGCTGTCTTTTTTCAAATTCCAGTCGTACATAGGCATATATGCGTCTTTTACCGTAAATGTTTTAGTACCCAAAACGCTGTTTTGACCCAAAGTTTCTATGGTTACGGTATAAGTGTGCGTTGTGGATTCAAAATTTATTGCAGGATAGCCGGAGTCATTAAAAACCCAGTCGGTTTCTTGCCAATTAAGCGTATTTTTAATAAAGTTTTTATCTAACACTACCTCATCTTCATTTGAATAACTGTTATATATATAGGCGTCAAACGAATCAAGATGCTGTTTATTCACTTTGCCGATATTAGCGGCAAAAGGACCTGTTACGCCTCTTTCGTAAAGCGAAGATTCCGCATAAACTTCCCCTGTAAAGAACGAATTTGCAACAATAGCTCCGTAGTTGAGATTGCCTACCAATCCGCCGGCATAGGCATACGTTAAATCGTTATTGTTTACGTCGTCTGTTACAGAGCTGAAAGCTTCTATAGAGCCTGTAGCGTAGCTGTTTAGCACAGCCGTATTGGACCCCGCAAAACCTACAACGCCGCCGCAGTTTATCGCGCCGTAAACATCCCCCGTGGAATAAGAGTTGACTACAACGCAATTAGTTTTTTCGTCGGAAGCGGTCATATGTCCCACAAGTCCGCCCGCTGCGTAAACATAGCCTGAATTTGCGGCAACTTCAACATCGGAGTAACAGGAGCGTACTACCGAATTAAAACGCAAGGCGTCGCTTTGATATACAGATTCAAGCTGACCCGCAAGTCCGCCTACGTAAGAAAAATAATTATAGTCGCCGTTTACGGTAATTTTACCGTTTGTTACCGAACAGCCTGTAATGTTAACGCCCGCGCCGAAACCTACAAGTCCGCCGGTTACGCTTAACACTCCTTTATCGACAGCGTTAACAACTATTTCAAAGTTTTTCAAATTTACGTTTGCTATTTCGGCAGGACCCAGCTCAGTTGCCCCTGCATAACCGAACAAGCCTATGTTAGGAATAAATACTTTTGTAAAAGCAGACTGTTCTATTATGGAGTCAAGTATATAATAATTTGAAATTGTATAGCCGTTGCCGTTGAAATGACCGCCGAAAAACGAGGTAACTGAACCGTTTGATGTTCCGTCGCCTATAATATAGAGCTGCTCGCCCTTCATATCAATATCGTTCTGCATTTCAAAGTACGAGGCAACGTACCTATTGTTGTAATAGCTGTTACCTACGATATCAGCCATAAGATATAAATCTATAGGTTTTTCGATTTTAAACGGGTCTGCCTCAGTACCAGTACCGCCGTCGGGTCTTTGATTAAAAGCCGTGTCCTGTGTAAGACCTTTAACCGATACTGTTGTGTTTTCGGTAACCGTAAACTTATAAGAACCATCGGATTCCGTATTGAGTTCGCGCGTGTTTGCGTAAACTTTATAGTCGCCTACGTAATATGAACTGGTTACCACGTTAAACGTTATTTCTTCGCCTGCAGGCACATAAATACCTTCCTCGGTATCTCCGTCTTCACTTGTATAAAGCGCCTGACGGGGTTCTCCCTTGTCAAACGTAACGCGGAAAACGTTGCGTTCGTAAACGCCTTCAACCTTAATTTGGGTACTGCTTTGCATAACAAAAGAATACACGCCTTCGCTGTCGGCTGTAAGCACGGTGTCGTTCGCTTTGATTACGGGATTTTTATTCTCGTCTTCTTTTGCTACTCTGTTCCAATCGATTTCTACACTGAATTTAACTTCGTAACCTTCTTTAACTTCGGCTTCGTTCCAAACCTCGCTTACAAAGGTTATTCCGTTTATATCCTGATATGTCAAAGTATAATACTTAGGACCCTTGACACAAGCTATACCGGCAACCGCGCACATAACGCTTATGGCTACCAAAATCATTACGAAATACTTTTTCATTCAAACTCCTGAACGCATTTTGCAGCAGCTGTGCAAAATACTCAGCCACGCTTAAAACGCAACTTACTACTATATTTCATTCTGACTTATTATATAATAACTTGAACAAAAACTCAACTAAATTGGTTAGGGTTTGCATAAAAAATTATATAAAAATCTTTATTTATTATTAAGTATTACTTATATCAATGAATAAATTTATAAATATGCAAATTTAAATAATAAATTTATTCAAATAAACAGATAAATAAGCCCAACCAACACGCCAGAAAACACGCCGAAAACTATTATTGCGCCGGCAACCGTAAACATTTTTGCCGCCATTCCGTAAATCCAGCCTTCGGTTTTAAACTCTATCGCGGGAGAAGTTACGCTGTTGGCAAAACCCGTAATCGGCACTATAGAACCTGCGCCGGCATATCTGCCTATCCTGTCGTACACGCCCAGCCCCGTTAATAGACAGCCCAAAAATATGAGAACGACGGACGTCATACCTGCAAGTTCGTCGCCTGAAAGCCCTGCGTATTGAAGCATATATCTTATAAACTGTCCTATGCAGCAAATAAGACCGCCTACGCCGAATGCGGCAAAGCAATTTTTAAAATGCTGCGTAGGAGGGTCTTGCGTTTTTACGTAATTTAAATAGTTTGCATTAAAATTATCACGGGATTTGCCTGTCATTTTTAATTCCTCCTGCTTTTGACGGTTTTATAAAACTTTCGCGCTCGTCCCTGCGGGACAAATCAAACTCTTTCTTCATTGGTTATATGCCCTCTCGTTCATCTTTAAAGTCAGTTTTTGGGGAGCAACGCGCGAAAAAAGTCTTAACGCCGCATTTTTGGCGCCGCAGATTTTTATTACGGGAGGCTTGTCCGTAATTAAAAGATTATAAATAATTTCGGCAACGTCCGCAGGCGACATTCCGCTCTGTTCCATATTTGCAAGCGCGGCTACGGCTTTGTTAACGTTTTGCGAATACGATTTATTTTCAGCGTCGGCATAAACTTTACGCTTGAACGTAAAATTTGTGGCAGTTCCGCCCGGTAAAAGTCCCGTAACTTTTATATTATACTCTTTAAGTTCGGAATAAGCCGCGCGGCAGAGCATTTCCAACGCAGCTTTCGAAGCCGAATAAAAACTATCGAAACAAATAGGCAAATCGCCGCCTATAGAACCTATTAAAATTATTCTGCCGCCGCGTGCTTTCATTGAAGGTATTGCGGCTTGAAGACTTTGCAGCGCGCCGAAAAAGTTTACGTCGAACAAATATCTGTAATCGCTTTCTTTTGCATATTCAATAGGCGCAGCCATAGAAAATCCCGCACTGTAAATCAGCGCGGACAGCGGAGTTTTTTCAGCTACGGAAGTTATAGCGTCAAACAGAGCCGAACCTGCAGCCGCATCCGCGGCTATGTTGGTTACTTTTACATTTTTACAAGGCGTGCGTGAGATATTTACAACGTTCCAACCGCGGTTAACCAAACGCAAACACGTTTCGCAGCCAATGCCGGAACTTCCACCAACAACTACGGCGGTTTTTTTATTATTTTTTTCCATACACGTATTTTGCGGATAATTATGGTAAATATGCAATCCGCACGCCCGTAAAATATTATTTTAACCGAAAGCCAAGTCCAATATCATCATAAGCGAAAATCCGAATATAACTCCTATCGTCGCTTTGATTTTTCCCTGCGCAAAACTTTCGGGTATAAGTTCCGAACATACGACAGCCAGCATAGCCCCTGCCGAAAAAGACAGCGCCCACGGAAGAATTCCGTTTACAGCCTGAACGGCAAGCGCGCCTATTACGCCGGCAACTATTTCAACCGCGCCGGACATTTGTCCGAACATAAACGACTTAACTCTGCTAAACCCGTTAGCCCTAAGAGGAAAGGCAACGCACATTCCTTCGGGAAAGTTTTGTATGCCTATGCCTACCGCAAGCATTACCGCCGCAACCGCGCCTGCCGTTTGACCAGACGCAAGCGCGCCGAACGCTACGCCAATTGCAAGACCTTCGGGAATATTATGCATTGTAACCGCAATACACATTACCGCGCAGCTGCGCTTACCGGCGCTGTCGGAAAACATATGTAATTTGCCTATTACAATGTCGGTTACAATAATAAGCAAACCGCCCAGAATAAATCCGCCCGTCAATATAAGAAAAGCATAATTTTCACACATTTCTATTGCAGGCATTAGCAAAGAAAAAAACGTTGAAGCAAGCATTATTCCCGCCGCGCTGCTCATCATAAACGAGAACGCGTTTTCGCTTACGTTTTTATATATAAATACAAGCAATGCACCCGCCGCCGTAAGCGCCCACGTAAATGTTGTGCCGAGCAAGGCGAGTTGCCAACCCGATAAATTATAAAGCCAATCCAAAGTGTTTCTCCAAGTAAAAATACAGTTACTGCATTATATGATTAAAACCGACCGCGGCGTGATTTTCCACGCCGCGGTCGGTAAATTTTTTATAATTAAATTTTATTTATTTTAATCGTTATCTCCGCTTTCAATGCTTTCGAATTCTTCTGTTTCGGTTTTTTTATTTGCCGATTTGCGCGAAAATTTGCTTATAAGCCAATTTTCAAAACGGCTTTGATATTTAAGCGAAAGCACAGCAAGCGCAATACATCCTGCAAAAACGGCAATCCATACCCAAATTCCCCAACCTGAAAACGGAATTACCGTTCCGCTGCCCAAATAGCAATAAGCCGCAATAATCAAAGGACGGACCACCGTTATTGAAACCGTGAAAAACGCAAAATTCATTGACGTTAGTCCCGCAATAAGGCACAATATATCGTCGGGAAAAAACGGTAAAATCTGCATAAGCGCAAAAACAGTTTTCCCGCGGCTGCCGAATTGGGTTACGTATTTATCTGTAGCCTCGCGCCCTGCAATCCAAATTACGGCTTTTCTGCCCCAAAGTCTGCCTATAAAGTAACAAATCATAGAACCGCATATTACTCCGGCAGAAGCAAGCAGCGTTGCAACGAGCGGTCCCCATATCAAAGCGCCCGGCACGTAACATACCGCCGCAGGCAAAGGCAAAATTACCACTTGCAGAACTTGCAGAATAAAAAATATTACCATTCCCCAAGCGCCCGTGCTTTTAAGCATTTCAACAACCGCGTTTATTTTATCTTCGTCTTTGTCGTATTGTTCCAAATGCCCTACCGCGCTGAGCGTTATAAAAGACACAAGAAAAACAGCGCATAAAATTAAAAGCACGAAAACGCTTTTTAAAAGAGCGGTTTTTTTAAGTATAAAAGTTACGGCGCTCGCAACGGCTCCGGCGCCCGCCGCAGCAAAAAAGATTACTCTGAACCAAACTCCCCAACCGCTCATAAAAAAATGAGCAAGCGGAACTATTGCTATGCACAAAGCAAAATTCGCGCAGAGAAGTATTATATCTTTTTTTTCTTTCATTTGAAATAACGCTTTACGTTAACATTTTTATATGTTGTAAACCTAATTATATACCCGTTTGTTTCCTCGGGTTCGCTTTCGTAAACAAGCTTAAAATTTTTATTCTCGTCAAGATTTTCAAAAAATGCGTCGGCGTTGCCTACAGCGTCTACTTTGGTTACCAAAACTTCGTCGCAATACGGAAGAAGGGTTTTGTACATCATCATTCCGCCAACTACAAAAACTTTATCGGACGGATATTTTGAAATTTCGGCAAATAATTCGTCTACGCTTTTAACTATTACGCAATCGTCTCTGTATTCGCCTTCGGGATAGAGCACAATGTTTATTCTGTCCTTCAACGGCTTACCCTGCGGAAACGATTTCAGCGTATTGCTGCCCATAACCACAACGTTGCCCGTAGTGGTATTTTTAAAAAATTTCATATCCGCGGGAATTTTAAACATTAGCGCGTTATTTTTTCCGATTCCCCAATTTTTATCGGCGTGAAGTATAGCTCTCATACTAATTGCCCCCTATATATGCTTTAATTAAACGGTTTTTACTCCGCTACTGGAATAGAATATTTTTTTTCGTTAAATTTATAATCTACCAATTTAAAGCTGTCAACCGTAAATTCGTAAAAGTTTTTAATACTTGTATCCACTTCCAATTTAGGAGCCGCAAGCTTAGGCATATTTATAATTTCTTCCACTATCGGCACGTGCCTGTCATATATATGCGCATCTGCAATAACGTGCACCAGCTCGCCCGCTTTTAAACCGGAAACCTGCGCAAGCATAATAAGCAATACGGAATATTGAACTACGTTCCAATTATTTGCCGTAAGCATATCGTTTGAACGTTGGTTTAAAATTCCGTTTAACGTGTCGCCCGACACGTTAAACGTCATTGAATATGCACAAGGATACAAATTCATTTGATGCAAATCGGAAAAGTTATAAATATTGGTCATTATTCTGCGGCTTGCCGGATTGTTTTTCAAATCGAAAATTACCCTGTCAACCTGGTCGAATTCCCCTTCTTTGTATTTATGCTTTACGCCCAACTGATAGCCGTACGCCTTGCCGATAGAACCGTTTTTATCCGCCCATTGGTCCCAGATGTGTGAATTTAAATCTTTTACGTTGTTGCTCTTTTTCTGCCAAATCCACAAAAGCTCGTCCACGCACGATTTAAAAGCCGTGCGGCGTATAGTTAAAACGGGAAATTCCTCTTGCAGATTATAACGGTTTACAATACCGAATTTTTTTACGGTATGCGCAGACGTGCCGTCCGACCATTTTGGACGCACTTCAAGGTCGGTATCCCAAAATCCGTTTTTTAAAATATCTTTCATATTCGCAATAAAAATTTCATCGGCTCTGCTCATAAGTTTCTCCGCGTATTCATTATTTTTTTGCTTACGTAAGCGCGCGCAAACAGATTAAGTTAAGAATAGCATAAATTAACGCTTCTTGTCAAACACATTGCAATAAACCGTAAATTTAAGTAATTTTTTAAATTAATATTTTAATGCTTGAATTTTGATTGACTGAAAAACAAAAAGAATATATAATTATGGGTACTGAGGCGTAGCGCAGTTGGTAGCGCGTATGGTTCGGGACCATAAGGTCGTGGGTTCAAATCCCGTCGCCTCAACCAAAATACCCCGTTTTCGAGCGATTTTTGCCCGAAAACGGGCTTTTTTTATGCTTTTATATTGAATTTAGGCGGCTGTTTAGCCGTCATTTCTATTTTGCGGGGGCAGAATTGGGGGCAAATCGTAAACGAATTTGTTACCTTCTTCTATCAGGAACTCGTCCGACAAATCCGTATACGCATTCCCCAACGCGCCGAGAGAATGACCCATAAACAGTTTACGCGCGTATTCGTTTACGCCGCATTCGATACAACGGCTATTAAAAGTTTTGCGCAAGTCTTTTAGCGTAAAGCCCGGCATAATCGCGCGCAGTTTTTCCCGGATACGCTGCGGAACGTAAAAGCGCAATTTTTCAATGCCGACAAGATACGGGCGCAACATTGGCGTTATCGGAATTTTTTTATACTCGATTTTGCCGTTTTTGCGCTTGCTGTTTACTGCAATAATAAAATTGTCTTCGATACGCGCCGTTTTATATTCATTGGGGCGTAAGCCCGTATAAAGCGCAACGGCAAACATAAGTTGCCATACCGTACCCGTTGTAAGTTCTAAAAGCCGCCGTTCTTCCTCTTTGGTTAAGGCTTTTCCGTTTTTGCACTCGTGCGCAACGTAAACCACAAGCGCAAGTGGATTGTACTTAATAAGTCCGTGCTTTATAGCCGCTTCAAATATTTGATTTAAGCGCCCGTAAACCTCGTCCGCCGTCTTTCCGTAACCTTTGGCGGTAATTCCGTCTAAAAGCGCCTGACACATTGCCGGCGTTATGTTTTTTATAGCAAGGCTTCCAAAAGCGGGTTGAATATGATTTTTATAACGGTTTGTTTCGGTTTTGAACGTTTCTTTTGCAACCGTGCGCCGCCAAAACGTTTCGAAAAAGTACGTTGCGAACTCGTGAAAATTCGTCGGAACGTTCAAAAGTTCGTTTCCCGCCTCAATGGCTTTAACGGCAGCAATAAATTTTTCTTTTAATTTGTCGGGGTTAGTACTTGATACGGAAATATTATAATCGCCGCAACGGTAACGTGCTTCGTAGTGGTAGCCGCGCTTGCTGCGTTTGCGCCTGCGTACGTGAACTAATTTGTCCGCAGCAATAAAATACTTTCTAAATCTAATAGGCATTTTTAAAATCTCCTGTTTTGTGAATTTTAAAAAGCCTGTTTTATCCCTGTCGTTCGTCGGCTCATCCGCGCCGACGTTCGCGTTTATAGGCTGCCGCAGTTCGGCGGCGAGCCGTGCGGAAATTTCTTCGGTTTCCGCGCCGTTTCCTGTTGCGCCTGCAAGTAACAGTGCGCTTGCAAGTTCCAAAATCTTTTGTTTGTCCATATTCTGAACTCCTAAAAATGTATTCGCCCGTAACGGGTGTAACGTTTAAGTTAATTCAGATTAAAGACTTTTTTAAATTAGTTTTTGACAACGTTTTTATGCGGTTTTTTATTGTTTATTGTAGTTTAAGCATATTTTCGCCTACGGTAATATAATCGCGCTGGGCTTGCTCGCCGTAACGTTTCCCTATCTGCCGGAACACGTAAATACAATCTTCTTCTATTGGGGTTACGTTCATTTTACGGGTTTCAGATAGCCCCGCCGCGCGTTCGGCTGGTGTAAAATCTTCACGCCCCAAAAGATAGTCAACCGACACTCCGAAAAAATCGGCAAGTTTTAAAATACTTGCATTATCAATTTTAACTTTATCGTTTTCCCAATAAGAATAACTATTTTGTGTTATCCCTATAAATTGTGCTAATTCACTTTGTGTTAAACCTTTACTTTTTCGTAATTTTTTTAAATTGTTCATTTATTATGCTCCCAACTTTATTGATAAAATTATAAATGCGGCTTTTTGTTGGTTATTTTAGTTTAAGCATATTTTCGCCTACGGTAATATAATCGCGCTGGGCTTGTTCGCCGTAACGCTTCCCTATCTGTCGGAACACGTAAATACAATCTTCTTCTATTGGGGTTACGTTTATTTTGCGGGTTTCAGACAGCCCCGCCGCTCGTTCGGCTGGCGTAAAAAAAACATTTAAGTTTAATGCTTGCTCTATTGCTTGAATTGTGCTATATCTCGGGTCAGTAACAATACCTGCCATAATCCGACTTATATTAGTTAATGAAATACCTGTTTTTTGTGCTAAATCTCGATAAGTCCAACCGCGTTGTTTTAACTCTTTTTTGTATAATTCAATATCCATTAACGCCTCCTTGTTATTAATTTTCGTGTAAAAATAGCAATGAAGCAATTTTTTTTTAAATTTCCTTGACAAAATAACATATATGTAATTATAATAAATAACAATAATGTTATTTTGTGCATAGTAAAAAGCGAGGTAAAAGGAATGTCAAAAAGCAACAGCAAAAGTATTGCGCGCGGCGTGCAAATACTAATTGTCATAATTTTAGTAATATCGGCTGCGACGTCGTTAATTGCGTGGGGTTCGCAAGGTTTTACAAATTGGAACGTGCCGGAGTGGTTCGGCTATAAAGCCCCTGCGCCGGAAGAAACGCCGACAGAGCCGGCAGCGGTTGAATCGGGTTATAAATTTATGCCAGCAAGTGCAGCCGCGCAAGCGGCAGCCCCTCGCGCGGTTTCGGCAGAAGCAGAAGCGGAGTTTGCGGAAATGATTTCCGCAAACAACGGCAAGGACTTAACGTCAAGCGATTATTTATCAAAAATAATCGTTAAAAGCAATGTAGACAATAAAACGGTAACGGCAGCAAGCGCCGGCATAAAAGTTGCTGTTATAAACGTCGGAATGAAAACAACGGCTATTTTCGTACCGCGATATAATCCGTTTGACCAGCCCGGCTACATTTACAATAACTCGCACTACTATTTAAATTCAAATCCGTCCGACGTTAAAGACTGTATGTACGAAACTTTCTGTACTTATTACAATATGTTTCAAATTGGATTTATGGAAATGTCGGCGGCAAGTTTTCCGAGCATTAGCGTACTTTATGACTTAGAGCAGGACCCAAATTTTATAGTGCCGTTGCCTGAGGAGCCAACGAAAGAGGGTTACACGTTCGCCGGTTGGTATTATGGAACGGACGAAGAACACGGCGAGAATTGTAACGCGTACGGCGGCGAACAGATTACGGCGGCAACCAAACTGCACGCGCACTTTCAAATTAATATGTACACCGTTACTTTTGACACAGACGGCGGCAAGCAAATTACTGATAAAACTGTTTGTTGGAACTCGCAATTAACACCGCCTACGCCGGAGAAAACGGGTTACAACTTTACGGGGTGGTATTTAGAGGACGGCACGGAATACACGGGGCAACCCGTAAAAAGCGATATAACGCTTACTGCGCGTTGGGATATTAAAACTTTTACTGTAACTTTTTTCGTTGACGGCGAAATTCACGCGACTAAAACCGTCGAATACGGCACGACGTTTGCGGAGTTAGCCGAGCAAGCGAAAGATTTAAATTTAAAAGTACTTACCGTAATGACGGATAACGGCGAGCAGTCGTTGAGTGAATTTGCGAACACACCAATTACAAGCGATTATTCCGTTACGTCAATCGGTTTGACGAAGCAAGAAGCCGTGCAATATTTTTTTGCAAAATATCCTTACGTCTTCATATGTGCCGGCGGCGTGTTATCGCTCATTGTCGGCATATTGGGCGCGGTGGCTTATCATAGGCAAACAGCACCGGCAAAGCAACGTCGCCGGAACAGCAGCCGCAACCGCCGCAGGAGATAATAAAAATGACCTGCACTAAAAAATTAACGTTGATTATACTTACATTGCTTGTTGCGTTACTTGGCGTTTTATCCTCCGAGCCGAGCGGCGGGGCGGTTTTCGCTTCCGCCGCTTCGGTGTACTCCTCGCCGCTGCAAGACTTGAAGAAAGACCCGAATTTTAAAACCGAAGATTATCCCGTAGGCGGCAAAGTCTACAAAATCGAGATAATACAAATTGCCGAAAGCACGCGCAAGGAATTGCTTGTTTACACTTACCAACCTTTTGGCAAACTCGAAGCAAGTTCAATAAGTATTTCAAAGACGATTAACGACAACTACTCGCCTAAGGTTTACACGCTTGAATTACTGAACAATGACGACGTATTTTACAAGTACAGGGTTGTTGATTTTGAAATCGAACCGGACGCGCTGCGTTATTACAACGTTCCGACGTTGTGGCGTAAGTACGACCGACAAATAGACGGCACGCCGAGCGGTGGGCAAGCGACTAATGAAATCGCCTACACCGTCGGTAAATTTTGGACTGCGGCAACCGTGCAAGGCAACGTTTCTTACACTCTTAAACAAACAGAGGTTGTCGAAATTGAAAACCCTTATGCAGGTTTTGTAAGACGTTCAAACGGCTTTTCGTGGACAAATAGCAAATCGTGCGACGGGCATTTTATTGCCTTTAATACGAATTACGACATAACGCGCTTAATATCGGCGGACGTTACATATCGCACGCAAGATTATAAAAAATCACTTGTTGGCGGCGATAAATACAGCGTTATATCGGATAGAAAATACCGAACAGTAAATCACGATGAGAAAGCCGGCAACAATGTAAACGGGCTATTTGCGGACAAATACACGTGGGATAGAATTTCCACGACTGAAAATTTTATTAACGACGTTAAAATCGAGGACGAACAAGTTAAAAGCGATTTGCGCGCGCGTAAGTGGATAATTAATTTTTTAGAAACGGACTACACCGTTCCTCTTGGCGGCGATAACGCGGCGGCAGTTTTCGGCGGCGTGCTTGGAGTATTTTATAACGGCTTTGAACTGCTTTTTGGCGAAACAACCGGCACGCTTGTTACAGAGGTTGCCGTACTCCGCCTTGAATTTGAGGTAGACGGCAAGCACTACAATTTAGGCGCGGTTAGTAACATTGTAAGCGGCGGTGAAAACCCCGTTGATAATAAGGGCAACGCTATTTACGAATTTTTTAAAGACGTACTTGCAGCACTCGCAAAAGTCCCTTGGTGGGGTTGGTTAATAATATTCGGAGTTATCGCATTAATAGTTATTTTTATTCTGTCATTCTTTTTTCCCGTTTTTCAAGTTATTTTACAAGCAATTTTAAAAGTGCTTTCAGGCATAGGCAAGGGGCTTTTGTGGGTTATTTCACTGCCTTTTAAAGGCATAGCCGCGATTATTAGAAGCGTGCAAAACCGTAAGGCAAGCCGACGTTCGGCAAACCCGAGAAAATCAAGCCGCAGCAATTCAACTATAAGAAAACCGACACAGCGCAAAAGGGCAGCAAAATGATTAAGAACGCTTACGATATTACAAAATTACTAAACCCCATACACACAACGCCCAAAGCGGGCGTAAACGTGCAAGAACTTGTAAAAGATAAATTCCCCGATTATTATAAGTTTTTCAATAAACATTTTGATTGGAACGACCTTGACGGGATACTTGATTTTTTATATTTTCACGCAAAAATATTGCACGTTGACGAAGCACAAAAATTTATAGACCTTATAGAAAGTAATTGCGAGGTGCGCTGACGTGGTTAAAGTTAGATTATGGGGCGAGGCTATGGAAATAAACCGCATTGCGGACTATCTGGAAATTTCGCCGCGCGTAAAAGTAAAGCAACGTTCGGACGGCTATAAAGACCGCGGCACAAGCGATTACGAGCGCGTGTATATGGAAATCGAGCTTGAAGAAAGCGCGACAGAAATAATTAACCGAATAAAAGGCGGTAAACAATGAAAAAGTTAATTATAACGTTCTCAATAATATTTATTTTAAACCTATTCTCACGCCTTGTCTTTGGATTCTACGTTGAAGCTGTGCCGGTGTTCGGAGTATTGCTTACGCCTCTGATGTGGCTTACAGTAGCCTTTGGCGCACTTGCGATTGTGCTTACAGTCATTTTAATAATTAAGGAGTTTAAAAGAAAATGACGAATAAAAATCGAAGCGGCGGCGTGCAATAATGGCTGAATTAATACTCAACTCTGAAAGCGAGATAGTAATATTTTTCGGCGCACGCGGCAAAGGCAAATCAAGCCTTATGGTGCATTTTGTAGACGAATATTTAAAAACGCAAGGCTTGCAACGTTGGGAACTTTCGGAGCAACTTATAAGAGAAGAAAACGCCGAGCGCAAAACGCCGCTATCATTCCCAACCGCGCCGCCCGTTTATTCAAACACAAAATATAAATTAACTTATAATAGCAAAGGCTTTGCGCCTATACCTATTAAAGGCAAGGAAATCGGCGTTACGAATGACAAGGAAACCTATAAAACGCTGTTCCCTGCGCCGCTTATTACATTAGACGAAGGACACCGCGAATTTTGTTCCAAAAGCGAAAATTTACCAGACGGGCAACGTGAATTTTTTATGGAGTGCCGACACCACCGCGTTATTATGCTGTTAGCCGCGCCGCGCGCCGTTTTGATAAATAAAGATATACGCGCTTCGGGTTCTCGTTTTATAGAGCCGCGCAAGGTTATTAATTTTTTCGATGATTTCAAACGGTTGTATAAAACTACGTGGTACTGCCGTGAATTTACGGAATCGGGCGCAATCGAAGAATATATTTCGAGCAACGGCAAAAGCGACGGCTATATAGAAACAGAATATACGCATAACGGCAACGTGCGCGAACTCTATGACGGTTACGCGTTCAGAAAACATTTTTATCCTAAGGACGGAAAAGACTTTGAAAAATAAGATAAACATAACTATTTCGAAAGACACGCCTACGGAAATGATTGCGGCATTTTGCGACGTTTTGAAAAAAAGTGAAAAGTCTAAGCCTAAGCAGCCGTTATACGCTTTAAACGAAGATATTGAAAAACTGCACGAACGTTACGAGCAACTGTTTAAGCAGGTTAAAAGTTCGTTAAATCTTTCTGCAAATCAAATAGAAAAAGAGTGCGAAACGTTAAGTCGAAAATACGATTTTGACCTTGAAGAACTTTCAAAAATCGGTAAAATTGAATACGATAAGCGGCAAGCAGCAATTAAGGCAAAGGCAGCCGAAGAAACACCTTGGCGGCGCGGCTGGTGGTGGCGGATACTCTTACGCCCTGTGACGAACCGGGCGCAGGATATTATTGAGGAACGCGCCGCGCTCGAAGCGGATAAAATTCATTCTGCGGCGGAAAAGCAGTTAGACGACGATTACGAGAAATTAGAGCAAGAATATAACCGTAAGCCGACGAAGCGCGATTTGCGGCAGAAATTAGAAGCGGCAATTGAAGCCGCAGACAAAGCCGACGTGCGGGAAGCGTTTGACGAGCCGGCAAGCGTTCCGGCACAGTTGGAGAACCCCGCGCCGCCCGCCGAGCCTGCACACGTGCAAGCACAGCAACAAAGCGTGAACGTGCAAGAGCCGCCGACAACGCAAGTACAGCAACAACTGCCCGGACAAATGACATTTGGCGACGTACAGCAAATAACACCGGTACAATCGGCACGCCGTCCAAGACCGCCGAGAAACTGCCGGAAACCGCCTGCGCAAGGGTAATGAGCCGAATCCGGACAGCGGCATACCTTTTTATTAGCAAAAAAAGGAGAAACTGACCGGCGCGCCCGCATTGGCAGGGGGCGCAGCGACAAGGCGGGCGCGCCGGACTACTTCTTTAATTTTTGGGGGTGTCGGGGGTATTCCCCCGCCATTATTAAAAATGGTTGCCGAAATCGCCAACCGTAAACCAACAAAGGGGGGGGGAAATTATGACCGAATTTGAAAGAATTGCAAAACGCGCAACGTGCAGCGGCGAGGGCGATTGCGAGAACTGCTCCTGTTGGGGTAGTTGCCCGTATGGTAGAACGCTGCCGGAAGATAACTATTACGACGAGGACGAGCAATGAGAACTGACAAAATAAATTATGCCTGCGACGATTGCAAAACCGCCCGTGCAGTGTTCCGAAGCGACGAAAAAGCACGCAAAGCCGGTTGGGCAGTTGCGCGAGATAACGTAACGTGTTGGTGTCCTTCCTGCGCTCCTGAACACCGCTTCGGCAAAGCCGCCGAAAAAAACGACGATTTAACCGCTTTTCCGAGCGGATTCCAACAACTTAAATTTAACGTATAAAAAGGAACGTCTATGACCGTGACAGCGGATAAACAATTTAATAAACACTTTTCCGTTGTTGCTTCCGAGTATTTCGGCAAGGACGGCGCGGCGCGATTTACGAACGGCGGCAAGCGTTTTACCGCTACTAAGATTTTAACGGCGGCGTTATTGTCAACCCGTCAAAACGTTTTAGGCAACGGCTGCACAACGTCTTACACTGATTTTGAAAACGAAATGCGCTTTGCACGCTCCACTATCGCACGCAATGTCGCAGAACTCACGCAAGGCGGCGCGTTTAAGCGCGGTAAAAAATCAACGTACACCGCCGCGCATAACGTTGATGTTAAGCACGGTGTGCCGGTCTATCACTTTTTACGTACAGAAGAATTTAACGGAAAACGTTTAAGCAGCAACGCCGTTTTGTATTTATCTTACCTTATCCGCTTTTATCTTAATCCGGAACGTGAGCAAAAGTATTTCATTGGCGGCGAAAAGCGCGCCGCTAAAACTATTAACGTTCCGCAAAGCACCGCGCACGGCGTTATTAATGAATTACTGCATACGAATTGTATTCAACGCTTCCAAATGCACAACGGCAAGTTATCAGCGGGCAAGGGTATCAACTCCGACTATTTAACCGTTTATATTGTTAACGACAAAATTTTGAAAGCGGCTAAGGCTATTCGCAAGGAAATTAACAAGCAAAAAGCCGATGTTGCTGCGCTTAAAAAGTTATTTGCTACCACCGACAAGCCCGCAGAACCGCCGCGCCGAAAGCCGAATTTAATTGACCAGTGGCAAAGCACGCTTGCGGCAATAGAGGAGTGCAACGCGATGAGCGCG
>CATLBN010000005.1 GCA_949878885.1 uncultured Clostridia bacterium
CGCTTTTCCGATTCGGTTTCAACTTATCACGATTTTCGTTATATATGCATTTCCACTCCTGAATCATTTCAATAGTTGGCTCTGTTGTAAGCATATTAAAATCTCCGCTAAATTACTGTTTATCGTGCAATCATTATATCACGAAGAACGAAAGAACACAACCGATTGAATTTTGCGGAATATATAAAACATATCTGTATCTCACTCGGCTACAAGTAGCCTAGTCTGTCCGCGCAATATAAATATCAAAAAAGGCGCGGCTTCACGCCACGCCTTTTTTTACCTGCGGCTTACCTGTTTTTCCCTAAGGGAATTACGGTAACCCCGCGGTCTTTCATTTATAGCTATATCAATATTTTTCGCGTTTGCAGTACGAAGTGTGCAAAAGTTTATGCGCTTTATGTGAATTGGGTTCGCCGAAATATTCCTTGTAAAGCTGTTCTACTGCGGGATTTTCGTGCGAGCGGCGCACGCTCCTGTCTTCGTCGTAATCGTAAAGCGCCTGTGCGCGCAGCGTTTTTAAATCGATATTATTGCGCACTTCGTCGTGCACGTACGGCTGACCGCCGCCGTTTATACAACCTCCGGGACACGCCATAATTTCTACAAAAGTATAATTTTTTTCTCCGCTTTTAATGCTTTCTATAACTTTGCGCGCATTACCCAAACCGCTTGCCACCGCAACGCTTACTTTTGCTCCGCCTATATTATACTCCGCTTCTTTAACGCCTTCGGTTCCGCGCACTTCTTTAAATTGCAAGGGCGCTCCGCTGCCGCCGAGTTTTACGGCCGCGGTTCTTAAAGCCGCCTCCATAACTCCGCCTGTCGCGCCGAAAATAGCGCCGGCGCCGCTGGCTTCTCCGAACGGCAAATCGTACTCGCCGTCGGAAAGATTAGCAAAGTCTATACCTGCCTCTTTAATCATTTTGGCAAGCTCGCGAGTGGTTAGCGCAGCGTCGGTGTATTCCCCTAATTCTTCGCGCGTAATTTCAAACTTTTTAGCTGTGCACGGTATCACAGAAACAACGTATAAATTTTCGGGTTTTATTCCGTGTTTTTCGCAGTAATAGGTTTTAAGAAGCGCCGAAAACATTTCCTGAGGAGATTTGCAGGTTGAAATGTTGGGTAATATTTCGGGATAATAATGTTCTGCAAACTTAATCCAGCCGGGGCAGCAGCTTGTAAACATAGGAGTAACGCCGCCGTTTTTAAGCCTTGACAGCAATTCGTTAGCCTCCTCCATTATGGTAAGGTCGGCGGTAATATCCATATTAAAACACTTTACGTCGCCGAGCTGCTTAATAGCTGTAATCATTTTGCCTTCTACATTAGTGCCTACGGGGAATGAAAAAGCTTCTCCCAACGTAGCGCGCACCGAAGGCGCGGTATAAAATACAACTTGCTTATCGGGGTCTACAATAGCTCCCCAAACGTCTGCAACGGCGGATTTTTCGTACAGAGCGCCCACGGGACAAGCCACTACGCACTGTCCGCAATTAACGCAAGGCGTAAACGCAAGCGAAACGTCGTACGGGGAGCCTATGGTTTTTGCATATCCGCGGTTTTTGGGTCCTATAGCGCCGATAGTCTGGTTATCGCAGGCGGCTACGCAGCGCGTGCACATTATACATTTGGAATTGTCGCGTACAACCGAAGCCGACAAATCGTCTACCGGCTTAATATCGTGGTCGGTGCCGAACCTGTCTTCTTCGGCGTTATATTCAAGCGCAAGCTTTTGCAGTTCGCAATTCATTGACCGCACGCAGCTCAAACACTTTTTCTTGTGGGTGGATAAAATCAGTTCCAACGTGGTTTTACGGGATTTTCTTACTCTGGGAGTGTTTGTGCGCACCTCCATTCCTTCCGAAACGGGATAAGTGCAGGCCGTAACCAACCCCCTTGCGCCCGTTGCTTCCACAAGGCACATACGGCAGGAACCTACGCACTGCACGTCTTTAAGATAACACAGCGTGGGAATACGCACGTTTGCAAGCTTAGCCGCGTCTAAAATCGTAGAACCTTCGGGAACGCTTACCGCTATACCGTTTATTTTAAGATTGACCATCTCTATTACCTCACTTTTTAACAATAGCGCCGAATTTGCAATGCGCTATACACTGTCCGCACTTAATGCAGGCTTTTGTATCAATAACGTGCGCGCTCTTAACTTCGCCCGAAATGGCGTTTGCGGGACAATTACGCTTACATAGCGTACAGCCGCGGCACTTATCGGGGTCTATGTAATAATTCAAAAGCGATTTGCAAACTCCGGCAGGGCATTTTTTATCGTAAATATGTTTAAAGTATTCGTCGCCGAAGTGTTTCATTGTAGAAAGTATGGGATTGGGCGCCGACTGACCCAAAGCGCATAAAGACGAACTTTTCATATGTTCGGCAAGTTCGGTTACTTTATCAAGGTCTTCGGGTTCTCCCTTACCGTCCGTAATCTTTTTCAAAATATCCAAAAGCCGCTTTGTGCCTATTCGGCAAGCCGTGCATTTGCCGCAGCTTTCGTCGGCGGTAAATTCAAGATAGAACTTAGCAATATCAACCATACAGGTGTCTTCGTCCATTATAATAAGACCGCCCGAACCCATCATAGAACCTATTGCGGTTAAATTGTCAAAATCCATTCCTACGTCTATGTGCGTTGCGGGAATACAGCCGCCGGAAGGTCCTCCCGTCTGCGCCGCTTTAAAGCGCTTTCCGTTAGGCAGACCCCCTCCTATGTCGTAAATAATGGTTTTAAGCGACGTTCCCATAGGTACTTCCACAAGCCCTACGTTATGTATTTTTCCGCCTACGGCAAACACCTTGGTACCCTTGCTTTTTTCGGTACCGATAGATGAGAACCAAGCCGAACCTTTTAAAAGTATGGGCGCAACGCTTGCCCAAGTTTCAACGTTATTCAAAACGGTAGGTTTTTTAAAAACGCCGCACTGCGCCGAAAACGGAGGACGGGGTCTGGGTTCGCCTCTGTGCCCTTCAATACTTGCCATAAGCGCAGTTTCTTCGCCGCATACAAACGCGCCTGCGCCCAGCCGCACTTGAATATCAAAATTAAATCCGCTGTCCAAAATATTTTTACCGAGCAGACCTAATTTGCGCGCCTGCGAAATTGCGATGTTAAGCCTTTCTACCGCTATGGGATATTCGGCGCGCACATAAATATAACCTTCCTGCGCGCCTACGGTATAACCGGCTATCGTCATTGCTTCAAGCACCGTATGCGGGTCGCCTTCCAAAACCGAACGGTCCATAAACGCGCCGGGGTCGCCCTCGTCCGCGTTGCAGCAAACGTATTTTATATCGCCTTGGGCTTCCTTGGTAAACTGCCATTTAAGTCCCGTGGGGAACCCAGCGCCGCCTCTGCCGCGCAGACCCGAAGCCTTTATTTCGGAAATAACTTCGTCCGGCGTCATTGAGGTAAGCACCTTTGCAAGCGCCGCATAGTCGCCCGCCGCAATAGCTTCTTCAATGCTTTCCGCCGCGATTACTCCGCAGTTTCTTAAAGCTATACGCATTTGATGCTTGTAAAACGGAATTTCCGCAAACGGAATAACGCTGCCGTCTTTATGCACCGTTTCAACGTATAACAGCTCTTTTACTATACTGCCGCCCTTTACAAGGTGCTTTTCGGCAACGGTTTTTGCGTGTTCGGGAGTCATCTGCGAATAGAAAGCGCCTTCGGGATACACTATCATAATAGGTCCCAGCGCACACAGTCCGAAGCAGCCCGTTTTAACTATTAAAACGTCGTTTATGCCTAATTCCGAAAAAGATTTTTCAAGTTGGTTTATTACTTCGAGCGAACGTGAAGAAGTGCATCCCGTACCGCCGCAAACAAGCACCTGCTTTCTGTAACCGGTGTTAGCCGCAAGCTTTTCAGCCTGTTCGCGCACTATTCTTCTGACGTTGATAAGGTCGGCTTTTTCCGCCGCAATTTTTTCAAGTTGTTTAACAGTCATTTAATTCCACCTCAATCCTGCATATACTTATCTAAAATTCCCTTTACGTCCGCCGCGGTTACCTTTCCGTAAACCTCGCCGTCTATAATCATAACGGGAGCCAATCCGCAAGCGCCTACGCAGCGGCAGCTTTCTATAGAAAATTTTTTATCCGGAGTGCACTCGCCGCAGGTAATTCTTAGTTCGTGTTCAACCGCTTCCAAAATTTTATCCGAACCCTTTACGTAACAAGCCGTACCCAAACAAATACTTATTCTGTGTTTACCTTTCGGCGTAAGCGAAAACTGCGAATAAAAAGTAGCAACTCCGTACACTTCGGCAAGCGGCAGCCCCAACTCGTCCGCAATAATTGTCTGCACCTCTGCAGGCAAATATCCGTAAATATTCTGAGCCTCGTGCAAAACCGGCATAAGCGCTCCCTTTTCGCTGCGATGCTCGTTAATGCAGTCCATTAGCCGATGCATCTGCTCTTTTGTGCCCTCGAATAAAATCTGTGCCATTTATAACTCCTGATATTTATTTTAAATTTTTATAAGTTAATCGATAAATAATTACTGATTTATTATATCACTGCGTTATTAAAAAATAAACTAAAATCGACGCATTGCGACAAAAAATTTATAGAAAATTTTAACAAAATATATTTCTTTAATTTTAAGTCCGTTACAGTTTATAAAATAAGCATAAACCGCCCGCCGTAACAACGGCGGACGGTTTATGTTTGTTTTGATTTAATTAAAGATTTTCAGAAAAGAATTTGGAAGCTTCCGACGATGAAATATATCCCAACGATTTAGCTGAGGCTTCGCCGTTTTTAAAAATTATTACAAGCGGTATCGAACTGATTTTATAGCGCGAAGCAATCTCAAAACTTTCTTCAACGTTAATTTTTACAAATACCGCTTTATCGGCAAACTCCTCCGACATTTTGTCCATTACAGGCGCAAGCATTTTGCAGGGGCCGCACCAGTCGGCGTAAAAATCGCAAACTACGGGTTTATCTCCCTTTATAAGCTCCTCAAATTTTTCTGCGTTTATATTTTCTACCATAACTGTTTCTCCTTTACCAAGTATGTGTATATATTTTCTAATTTAACCGCCTGAAATTCGCCGGTGCGCATATTTTTAATATTTACCGTTTGTGCAACCAACTCGTTTTCTCCTATAACGGTAACAAACCTTGCGCCGGTTTTATCGGCGTATTTAAGCTGGGCTTTAACGCTGCGCTCCATATGGTCTATCTCCGCGCAAATCCCTTTGCCCCTGAGATATGTTGCGATTTCAAATGCTTTTTCACGGCTTTCGCAATCCATTCCGCCTATAAAAATAACAGGCGAAGGTTCGTCGGGGAACTCGACTTTAGTATTTTCCATAAGCAATAAAAGACGTTCCAAGCCTGCCGCAAAGCCTATTGCGGGCAAAGCCGCGCCGCCCAATTCTTCCAAAAGATTATCGTATCTTCCGCCGCCGCAAACAGTGCCCTGAGCGCCTATATCTGTTGAAACAAATTCAAAAACTGTTTTTGTATAATAGTCTAAACCCCGTACTATATTGGGGTTAACGCTGAATTCTACGTTTTGCGCTTTTAAAAACCGCTGAACGCTTTGAAAATGCGTTTTGCATTCTCCGCACAGATAATCCGTTATTTTGGGAGCGCCCTCGGCTGTTTTTTTGCAGGCTTCTTCCTTGCAATCCAAAATTCTTAGCGGATTTTTTTCAAATCGGGTTTTACAAGCCTGACACATACCGTCCAGCTTGGGAGCAAAATAATTTTTAACCGCTTTATTGTATTCGCCGCGGCATATCCGGCACCCAATCGAATTTATTTGCAGGTTTACGTTCTTTATTCCAAGCTTGTCCAAAAACGCAGATGCGGCAAATATTACTTCCGCGTCGGTCTGCGGAGAAGCCGAACCGAATACCTCTATACCGAATTGATGAAATTCTCTCAGCCTGCCGGTCTGCGGTCTTTCATAGCGGAAACAAGGCGTAATATAAAATGTTTTAACGGGCATAGGACTGCTTGCAAGTCCGTTTTCAATAAACATTCTCGCAATTCCCGCGGTGCCTTCGGGCTTTAAAGTTACGCTTCTTCCGCCCTTATCTTCAAACGTGTACATTTCTTTATTAACAACGTCGCTGGTTTCTCCGACGCCGCGCAAAAACAATTCGGTATGCTCAAACACAGGAGTGCGCGCTTCTTTTAAGTTAAACACTTTTGCAACTTCGCGCGCGGCGTCTTCTATAAAACTCCATTTATAAGATTGCGCAGGCAAAACGTCTTTTGTGCCTTTGGGTATGTTAATCATTTCTGTTTCCTTAATTTATATAATTTAAATTTAATCTTAATCGGTTTCTCCGAAGTAAAGCTTTAAACTTTCCTTTGCGTCGTCGTTGCCGCGCCTTGCCGCAATACGCCAATAATCTTTAGCCGCGTTTTCATCCTTTTTTACTCCGTTGCCTTCATAATATATTTCTCCGAGTTTATACGCGGCGTCTAATTCCGTATCGCTTGCCTTTTTCAAATACTCAACCGCCTTACCTACGTTCTTTTTAACACCTTCTCCGTTAAGATAGCAAAGCCCCAGCGCGTATTGCGAATCGGAGTTATACTCCGCAGCTTTTTTCCAAATTTCTATCGCCTTAGCATAGTTTTGCTCCGTGCCCGCGCCGTCGAAATAGCACTTACCCAAAAAATACTGAGCGTAAAGAGAATCGTCCGCGGCTTTTTCAAAGTATTCGAAAGCCTTATACTTATCGCATAAAACGCCTTCTCCGTTCAAATACATTTCGCCTATTCGGCAAGTTGCAAAACTATATCCGTGTTCTGAAGCTTTTTTATACCAATTTAAAGCGCTTTCATAATCTTCTTTTATATCGCAATACAAATTGCCCAAAGAACATTCCGCTTCGGCGCTGCCCAGCTGCGCGGCTTTAAGATAGTATTCCTCTACTTTTTGATAATCGTCTTTAAAACTGTAAATATCGGCAAGTTCGCACATCGACTCGGCGTCGCCCTGCTCGGCAGCCTTTTTATACCACTCTGCCGCGCCGTCTTTGTCGTCAAAATTGTAATAAAGCAATTCGGCGCACGCTTTCTGTGCGGCTAAGTTGCCCTTTTCCGCAAACGGTTTAACAATCTGCAATGCAAGGTCATAATTTTTTTCGATTTTAGGCGTGCCGCCGCTAATACCCATACTGTAAATTTTGGAAAGCTCTGCCGCGGCTTCCCCGTCGCCGCCGTCAACCGCGCGTTTAAGATAGTCGATTGCAAGCGTATTATTTTCGTATTTATAATATAAACCGAGTTCGCGCAGAGCCGGCGCAAAACCTTTATCAGCCGAAGATGTCATATAAGCAAGCCATTTTTTATAATCCTTTTTATAACCTTCTTCATCTTCAAGACTTTTAGCTATTTCAAAAAGATTATCCCCGTCAAGGGTATCGCAAAGCCGCGCGGTTTCCTCGTCCGTATCTGTATTTGCCGCGGACTGACCGTTTATACCCAATCCTTTGCTTTTTATAATTTTAATAAGCGCAATAACTACAGAAACGGTCATAAATACGCCGAAGATCGTAAAAATATAAGTTATCTCCATATAATTACCCCAAATTTAAACGTAAATTTAAAGCACGTACTTTTTCAAATCGCGGTTTCTTATTATATTTTCAAGGTGTTCTTCAACGTATTTTTTATTTACTTCCACCGTAATTACCGGATAATCGTTGCCGCCTGCGTTAAAAGAAATATCCTCTAAAAGATATTCCATAACGGTATGCAAGCGTCTTGCGCCTATATCTTCCGAAGTTGTATTTATATCTTCCGAAATTTCTGCAATAGCTTCTATGGCGTCGTCGGTAAACCGCAAATCTATATTATCCACTTCCAACAGCTTTGCATACTGCGTTGTTATAGCGTTTTGCGGAGTAGTTAAAATACTTACGAAATCGCTTTTGGTAAGACTTTTAAGTTCTACCTGTATGGGGAACCTTCCTTGAAGTTCGGGTATTAAATCTTCCACTTTTGAAACGTGGAATGCGCCTGCCGCTATAAAAAGAATATAATCTGTTTTAACGGGACCGTACTTGGTCATTACGGTACATCCCTCTACGATAGGCAAAATATCGCGCTGAACGCCCTCGCGGGAAACGTCGGCTCCGCCGCGGTTTTCCTTGCCGGCAATTTTGTCTATTTCGTCAATAAAAATTATACCGTCGTTTTCTGCGCGTCTTATAGCTTCCGCGTTTACCGCGTCGTTGTCTATAAGCTTATCGGCTTCTTCGCTTATAATAAGCTGCTTTGCTTCTTTAACGGAAATTTTGCGTTTCTTTTTCTTATGCATTCCCATTCCGCTGAATATAGAGCCCAAATCTATGGCTGCGCCGCTTCCGGGAGAAAGTTCCAACGGCTTGGGTACGTCTTCAACTTCTATTTCTATAAGCGCGGAATCGTGCTTACCCGTATGAATTTCGTCTACAAGTTTTTGTTCGAAAACTTCCTTGGCGGTTTCTCCGCGCTCGTCTTTTTTCAATTCCGCAAGCACCTTTGCAATTCTGCGTTCCGCAACTGCGGTTGCTTTAATACTTACCTCTGCTGTTTTTTCTTCCTTAACAAGCCTTATGGCGCACTCCGCCAAATCGCGCACCATACTTTCAACGTCGCGCCCTACGTAGCCGACCTCTGTATATTTTGTAGCTTCAACCTTTAAAAACGGCGCTTTAACAAGTTTTGCAAGCCTGCGCGCAATTTCGGTTTTACCAACGCCCGTAGGTCCCTTCATAATTATATTTTTAGGGGTTATTTCATCTTGCAGCTCCTGCGTAAGCATACTGCGCCTGTAACGGTTTCTAAGCGCGATGGCAACCGCTTTTTTTGCGTCGTCCTGTCCTATAATATGTTTATTTAATTCGTGAACGATTTGTTTGGGTGTTAAATCCATTTTTCTACCTCTTACTTAAACAGTTTCGCACTTTATGTTGTCGTTGGTAAACACGCAAATTTCGCTTGCTATTTTAAGCGATTTTTTTGCGATTTCCTCCGCCGAAAACTCAGTGTTCTGCATAAGCGCACGCGCAGCCGCAAGCGCGTAATTCCCCCCGCTGCCTATCGCCGCTATGCCGTCGTCGGGCTCTATAACCTCTCCCGTGCCGGAAACTATAAGCATAGTGTCCTTATCCGCCACAATCATAAGCGCTTCAAGTTTACGCACGGCTTTATCGGAACGCCACAGTTCGGCAAGTTCCACCGCCGAACGCATTAAATTGCCAGAAAACTTATTAAGCATACCTTCAAACTTTTCGCTTAAAGAAAATGCGTCGGAAACCGAGCCTGCAAAGCCCAAAATCACTTTGCCTCCGTAAATCCTGCGGACCTTTTGAGCGCTGTTTTTAAATATAACGCTTTCGCCCATAGTAACCTGTCCGTCGCCGGCTATAGCCGTTTTGCCGTTTTTCTTTACGGCGCAAATTGTGGTTGCATGAAATTCAGTCATTTCTTTTCCTCTTATTTTTTAATTTACGTATAGCCGAAACAAAATAATTACAAAACCTGTACGGCGTTTGTTCAAGCGCTTGTTTAACATAAAATTCTCTGTTTTCGGAAAACAGTTTAAAACTTATCGATTTTTCGTAAAAACCGCTCTTAATAATAAAATTATAAAGTTCGCGTTTAAGGTTTAAGTCCAAAACGCTTATATTATCTTCGCTTACCGCAACAACGCAAAAGCATAATTCCTTGTCTTCGGAAACATAATTAACCAATTCAAGTTCAACTTCGTTAAACGGTATAACAACGGGTTTTTTAAAAACTTCGTCGTTGTTTATTATGAACCCCCTGTCGCAAATAACGCCCTGTTCTTTTAACGCCGCTTGGGCTTCCTCAAACGGCATATCGGTTAGTAGTCCGTCAAAGTTCTTTGCTATTGACTTTGAAAGTTTGCCGTCGGCAATTTTAACCGCAAAGTACCCTGCAATAAACAAAGGAACAAAAGCGCCGAAGTATATTCCCATAACAATGTAGGTAACGGGCGATTCGTCGAAAATGCAGCCTACGGTTAAGCACGCCGCAAGACCGAAAACAAACCAACCGCAAAACACCATTATAAAAATAAACGCCGTTTTTTCCGCAATGTTAAGTTTATTCTTTTTCATACAGTTCTCGCTTGTATTCGTTAATAGCCTTTAAAGCTCTTTGCGCTAAATAGTTATATCTTTGTTTTTTGTCGCGGATGGGCTGCTCAGGCGGTTTTAATATTCCGAAATTAGCGTTCATAGGCTGAAAATCCGCGTTTGCCCCCGATATATGCGCCGTTAACGCACCCATAACGGTTGTGTTATCGGGTATTAGCGGAGCGCGGTTATTCAGTTTTTCATACAGGTGCAAAGCCGCCAAAATGCCGCTTGCCGCCGACTCCACATACCCTTCTACGCCCGTTATCTGCCCTGCAAAAAAAATCTTGGAATTGCTTTTTAAAGAAAAATCTTTATTTAAACATAGCGGAGAATTTATAAAAGTATTGCGGTGCATTACCCCCATTCGCAAATACTCCGCGTTTTTTAAAGCTGGTATTATAGAAAATACGCGCTTCTGCTCGCCGAACTTCAAATTTGTTTGACAGCCTACCAAATTATAAGCCGTGCCGTCGGCGTTCTCTTTTCTGAGTTGCAACACGGCGTAAAAACGGTTTCCGTTTTTATCTTTAAGCCCCACCGGCTTTAAATTCGCAAATCTCAAACTTTGTTCGCCGCGCGCAGCCATAACTTCGATAGGCATACAGCCTTCGAATATTTCGCGCTTGTCAAACTCGTGCAAAACCGCCTTTTCCGCGTTTAAAAGCTCAAATACAAACTGTTCGTATTCCTCTTTAGAAAGCGGACAGTTTATGTAATCGTCGCCGCCTTTGCCGTATCTGTCGCCGTAAAAACATTTATCGAAATCTATACTTTCCCTTGCTATTACGGGAGCGGAAGCGTCGTAAAAATGTAATTGCCCCCCGCATATGCTTGAAATACTTTGCGAAAGCTTATCGGTTGTAAGCGGTCCTGTGGCTATAATGCACCATTCTTTCGGAACCTCGTCAACCTGTCCGCAAACTGTTTTTATATTTTTATGCTCTTTGATTTTTTCGGTAATAAACTTTGCAAACTTTTCTCTGTCAACGGCAAGCGCGCCGCCTGCCGGTACCGAAGTTGCCTCTGCCGCCGCCATTATAAGCGAAGAAAACGCACGCATTTCTTCCTTTAAAAGTCCGCAGGCATTACCGTAAACGTCGTTTGATTTAAGCGAATTGGAACACACCAATTCTCCGTAATCATTATTAGAATGAGCGGGCGTGAACGATTTTGGCTTTATATCGTAAAGCTCAACCTCCACCCCGCGGTTTGCAAGCGCGTACGCAGCTTCGCTGCCGGCAAGTCCCGCGCCGATAATTTTAATTTTCATCTTCCGTATTTTCGGACTTCCCGTCTTGGGGAAGTTCTTTAACGTATTTGCAATTTTTGTCCGAGCACTTAATTTTATTGCCCTTTATAACAAGATACTTACCGCATACGGGACACTTATCGCCCGTAGCCGCGTCCCAGCTTAAAAATTTACAATCGGGATAACCCGTGCATCCGAAATATATTTTGCCTGACTTGGAACGCATTCTGCGCATAGGCTTTCCGCAATCGGGGCACTTGCCTTCGAATTTGTCTCCGTCTTTTCCGGCGGCGGACATATCGGCGGAAGGTCTGCGCGCGCCGCACTTTACGCACTCCAAATACTTGCCGTATTTACCGCTCTTTAAAAACATTGCCGAACCGCAATTTTTGCATTTTTCTTCTGTCAATTCTGCGTCGAAGGGCAAAATCAACGAACATTCGGGATAGTTTGGACAGGCTAAAAACTTGCCGTACTTGCCGCTTTTAACAACCATATTCACGCCGCATTTGGGACAGCGCACAGCCGAAATTTCCGCCTCGCTCTCGCTTACTATATTAGAACATTTTGGATAATTGGAACACGCAAGATATTTGCCGTATTTGCCAAGTCTGCGCACCATAGGACTGCCGCACTTTTCGCATTTTATATCGGTAATTTCATCTCCGTCGGTAGACGCGGTTTTAAGCTTTTCCGCAAAATTGGGATAAAAGTCGGATATAATTTTATGCCAGTCTACGCCGCCTTCCTCTATTTTATCCAAATCCGATTCCATATGCGCCGTAAAGCCTACGTCCATAATATCCGTAAAATACTTTACAAGCATATCGGTTATTTTATACGCTACCTCTGTAGGGAGCATATATTTACCGTCTTTTTCAACGTATTTGCGTTTTGTAAGAACCGATATTATAGACGCATAAGTAGAAGGTCTGCCTATGCCCTTTTCTTCCATTGCTTTTACAAGCGAAGCGTCGGTATACCTAAGCGGCGGACGCGTAAACTTCTGCTCTTTGGTAAAATCTTTTAAATCAAGATTGTCGCCCTCGCTAAGCGGCGGCAAAAGTTTAGAACTCTCCTCCTCGTCGCCGTCTTTTTCCTTAGGCGCGTCTTGATACGCCGCTGTATATCCCGCAAACAGCATTGCCTTGCCGCTGGCTTTAAACGTATAGCCTGCGCTGTCGGCTTCAATCTGCATAGAGTTAAACTTTGCTTCCGCCATTTGCGAAGCAATAAAACGGTCATATACCAATTTATATATATTGTAATGCTTTCTGTCCAAACTCTTTTTTACGCTTGCGGGGGTTATTGCAAGATTTATGGGACGGATAGCCTCGTGCGCGTCCTGCGCGCCCTTTTTTGTTGCGTAAAAATTGGGCTTTTCCGGAACGTATTCAGCTCCGAAATTGCTTTTAATAAATTCACGCGCGTTATTCTGAGCCTCGGCGGAAATACGCACCGAATCGGTCCTTATATAAGTTATAAGCGCAATATGGTCGCCGCCTACGTCCATACCTTCGTAAAGATGCTGTGCAACAAGCATAGTTTCGGGCGAAGACATTCCGAATTTGTTGGAAGCGTCCTGCTGTAAGGAAGACGTTGTAAACGGCGCCGGAGCGTGCTGTTTTGTTATGCCTTTTTTAATTTTTGTAACGCAAAACTGTCCCGCTTTAACCTTGCGTTCAATTTCGTCGGCAAGTTCTTTGGGTAGAGTTTCTCCCGCTTTTTTAAACTGATAGGTTGCCTTAAACGGCGCGTAATTTGCCTCTTTATCCTGCAAAAACGCGTTCATCGTCCAATAGCCGTCGGGTTTAAACGCCGTAATTTCGCGCTCTTTGTCAACAATAAGCCTAAGCGCAACCGACTGAACTCTGCCTGCCGAAAGTCCGTTTTGTATTCTGTTATTCAAAAGCGGAGAAAGCTTGTATCCTACAAGTCTGTCCAAAACGCGCCTAGCCTGCTGCGCGTCTACTAAATTTACGTTGATTTTTCTGGGATTTTTTAAAGCGTTTTGTACTGCCGAAGGCGAAATTTCGTTGAATTCTATTCGGTTCGCTCCTTCAGCGTCCAGCCCCAACACCTGCTGCAAATGCCAGCTAATAGCTTCGCCCTCTCTGTCGGGGTCGGTAGCAAGAAATACGTTTCCGCTTTTCTTGGCTTCTGCAAGCAGTCTTGATATAACTTCTTTTTTGGACGGAGTTATAACGTAGGTGGGTTCGAATCCTCCCGTTATTTTAACGCCCAAAGTTTTTTCCGGCAAATCGCGCACGTGTCCGCCGGAAGCGTCCACTTTGTATTTGCCTTTTAAATACTTAGAAATAGTTTTCGCTTTTGAGGGCGATTCCACAATAATTAAATCCATATATGTACCTTTCGGAGCCGCAGCCGACCTTTTATAACGCTTATTCTTCTTTAAACAACCGAATATCTGTTGCCGCCTATACGCGTTATCAATCCTTTTATTTCAAGCGAAGATAACGCAGGGATTAGTTCAAACGGCTGTTTGCCCGTTTTTTCCGCAAGCTCGGCAACGAATATTTCCCCCTGTCCGCGGATAATCGCAAGCAGCGCGCTTTCCTCTTTTGACAGCGTTTTCTTTTCGGGCTGTTTAAAGTCTAAACCAAACGGAGAGAATATGTCAAGTATATTTTCCGTCAATGTTCCGCCTTTTTTAATAAGCAAATTACAGCCAGCGCCGTATGTTACGCCTATTCCGTACGGAAAAGCAAACACTTCCTTTCCGTAATCCATTGCGTAATTAGCCGTTATCAAAGCGCCGCTGCGGATACCTGCCGAAACAACCAAAACTCCTTCGGAAATACCTGCGATTATTCTGTTTCTAAGCGGAAAATAATATGCTTGCGGAGCAGTTGACGGAGAAAACTCTGTTATAACCAATCCGTTTTTTTCTATTTTTTTAAGAAGCGCTGCGTTGCACGAAGGATAGCAATAGTCAAAACCGTACGCAAGAACGGATATTAAACTGCCGCTTTTCAGCGCGCCTTCCGCCGCAGCCGTATCAGCGCCGTCGGCAAGACCTGTAACTACTGTAAATTCAGACGCAATCTGCGCCGATATTTCCGCGCATTTTTTCAAAACGTTTGACTGCGTTCTTCTTGAACCCACAACGCCGAAACACCGCGAAGATAATAAACTTAAATTTCCCTTGCAATATAAAACCAACGGCGGAGCCGGCGTATTTTTAAGCTGTTGGGGATAATTCTCGGAAAATACGGTAACGCAGATTATACCTTTTTCTTCAAGCTTTTTTAAAACTTTCTGTCTGTATGCGCCGCTGTAAAAAGCTTCTCTTACTTTATTATATACTCCGCCGCCGACGCTTTTAATCAATTCCGGCGCATATTTTAAAAAATCGGGTTTGGAACTTTCCAAACCCGAAAGTAATTTATACCGAAATTTATAACTAATCTGTCCGAATGAACATAAAACTATTAAATCGGTCTCTTTTTCGTTATACATTTTAAAATTTATCCGTAACTCCGTTTGAATTTCTGTATGAAGCCGCTTCCAAAATATGCGCGGGCAAAATATTTTCTTCTCCGCTTAAATCGGCGATTGTTCTTGCAACCTTAATAATTCTGGAACGGGCGCGCGCAGAGAGATGCAACGCTTCGAACGCTTGTTTTAATATTTGTTCGCAGTCTTGCGATAAAGCGCAATAATTTTGTATTTGCCGCTCGCCCATAGCCGCGTTTACTTTAACTTTGTCGTTTTTAAAACGTTCGCGCTGAATTTCCCTTGCCGCCTCTACGCGCTTTTTAACCTGCGCGCTGCTTTCTTCTTTGCTTTCGCCTGTCAAGTCGTCGTATTTAACGCCGTCCACTTCCACTTGCAAATCTATTCTGTCAAGCAGCGGACCCGAAACTTTGCTTCTGTAATTATGTATTTGCGCGGGAGTGCACGAACAAGTTAAATATGCCGAGCCGTAATTACCGCAGGGACAGGGGTTCATACTTGCGCAAAGCATAAAATCCGCCGGAAAAGTAACCGCTCCGCCCGCGCGGGCAACCGTTATAACCCTGTCTTCAAGCGGCTGCCGTAAAGATTCAAGCGTTCTGCGCGAATATTCCGGCAATTCATCCAAAAACAGTACGCCTTTATGCGCCATAGAAACTTCGCCCGCGTGCACCTTACCATTTCCGCCGCCGCACAGCGAAACAGTTGTTGCGGTGTGGTGGGGCGTACGGAACGGTCTTAAAGAAACTATACCTTCTTCGGAAAGCGCGCCTGCAACGGAATGTATTTTAGTTACTTCAAGCGCCTCGTCAAAAGTCATATCCGGCATAATGGTAGGCACGCAGCGTGCAAGCAGGGTTTTCCCCGTTCCGGGAGGACCGCAAAACAAAATGTTATGACCGCCTGCAACGGCTATTTCAAGCGCGCGCTTAGCCACTTTCTGTCCTCGGACTAGATTAAGGTCGCAGCCGTACTTTTGACAGCTTTTACCGGCGGCAAAACCTCTGTGCGGCACGGGCGCAAATTGCTTTACTCCCGTTAAAAAGTCAACCGCGTCTTTCAGGCAATCCAGCGCATAAACCTCCGTTCCTTCCAAATAGCTTGCTTCGTTGGCGTTTGCGGCAGGAACTATAAACTTTTTATAGCCCTTTGTTTTTGCCGAAATAAGCACGGGTAAGATGCCTGAAACAGGTCGCAGCGCTCCGTTAAGCGCAAGCTCCCCAAGCATAACTATACCGTCGGTATCGCAGTCAAGTTGGTCGCTTGCCTTTAATATACTTATTGCAAGCGGCAAATCGTAGTGCGCGCCCTCCTTTTTTAAATCGGCAGGCGCAAGATTTATTGTAATTTTATTCACGGGAAAGCGCAGAGCGCTGTTTTTTATTGCCGACTCTATTCTGTCGCGACTTTCCTTTACCGCCGCCGACGGCAGTCCCACCAAATCGTACGAAACAACGCCTCGGTTAATATCCGTTTCAACTTCAACGGGCACCCCGTCCAAGCCGCACAAAGCAAAACTGATTATTCTTGATAACATATTTTATCCGCTCCGTATAAACTGTATATATTATACACCCATACCTTGCTTCCGCTTTGTTAGATTTTATTGCTTGTTTTATATAAAATTTGTTGAATTTTGTTGTAAAAAGTTACTGTTTTTAAAATTACGTTTTAAATATAACGAAAAACGGCACGGCTATAATGCCGTACCGTTTAAAATTTTTAAGCGATATACTTATCTTATTTCGGTAATTTTTGCAGCCTTGCCCGTTAAACCGCGCAAATAATAGAGTTTAGCCCTTCTTACCTTGCCGCGGCGGACTACGGTTATGCTTGCAATTTTAGGCGAATGCAGAGGGAACGTTCTCTCTACGCCAACGCCGAAAGAAAGACGTCTTACGGTAAAGTTTTCTCTTATACCGCCGTGCTTTTTAGCTATTACAACGCCTTCGAAATTCTGTATTCTTTCCTTAGTTCCTTCAATAACCTTGAAGCCTACTTTTACCGTGTCGCCCACGTTAAATACGGGCACTTCCTTTTTAAGCCCTTCGTTCTCAATCGCTTCAATTAAACCTTTCATAGCTTTAACCTCCTAATTCTAAGCATTCTTGTACGGATAAAACCTTTAATTACAGCGGAATGCCCGAAGCCGAATTTAATATTACCAAAACTTTTTATTAATTGCAACTCATTTTAACGGGTGTATCGCAATTTTCACAAATAATTTTATTGTTTTTTTAACGCACTTTTTTAACTTTTCCGCCTGTTAAAAGTATCATTTTAACTGCTTCTACCGAATAATCCTGCGCTTCTACTTTAAGCGGTTTATCAAGCGTACCGCGCGCAAGCACTTTAACAAAATCGGTATCCTTGGAAACTATTTCTTTTTCTTTTAAAATTTTAAGAGTAACCGTTTGCCCCGCTTGGAATTCGGCGGAAAGCTTGTCTATGTTTACAATGGATTTTTTGCGATAGCGCTTTTTAACTGCAACTTCGCTCTCTTTTAATTCGGGTTCGGTTTCTATAAGCGTAATAGCTACTTCATCCTCCAAAATTGCGTTAACCTCTGCCGCGGAAACAAATTTCCTGCGGTTTTTATCAACTTCTTTAAGGCTGCGGCGACGCATAAATTCTTCGTACTTTTCTTTTGAAACAAGCTCTTTAATAAGCTCTTTCTCAACCAAAGCTTCGGTGGTTTCGTAAGGCATATAGTAATCTACATTCTGCCTTTCGCCAGCTTCCAAACCAAATTTTGCGGCAAGCTCTGAAATAAGTTCTTCGGCAAATTTTGCCCTTCTGGGATTTTTAATACGGTACAGGCAAGGAGTTTCCTCATACTTCTTGCTTTTTGAACGTTCTACTTTATACTTGCTTTCGGCGTATGCGTCGGGGTCCAGCGCCAAATACAGGCAAAGCGTTTTACCGCGCATAACAAGCTTGCAAAGTTTGTTTCTGCCTGAATTGTAACTGTCGTAATTCCAGGAAACGCGACTTTTGGTTTTTATGTAACTCAATATATGGTTTTTTATATCCGAATAATATTTTTTATTTGTATCGCTAGACTGAATAACTTTTGCAAGAAAAGATTTTTTATATCTTACCACTATGGCAAGACCCGTATCTTCTTCTATACCGCGCAATACTTCAACGTCGTCATAATCGTCGTTTTCGTCGCCGTCGTCAAATTCGTTTTCGTCGTCTTCGTCGGTTATTCCGAATTCGTCCACAGCTTTATCAATCTTTTCTTCCGCCTTTATTACTTCGGCTATATCCTGCTCCGCAGCTTCCGTTTCGGATACGTCGGGGTTTACCGCTTCTGCTTCGGCTTCTTCTTCCGCTTCGGTTTCGGCTTCGGCTTCGGTTTCGGCACATTCCGCATTTTGCTCCTCTGCGGTATTTTCAGCAGTTTCATTCTGCTGTTCGCTATATGTCTTCATTTCCTCGGCTTGCGCGCCGCTGTCGTTTTTTGCGCTGCGCGCCTTTTTACGTTTTGAAATTACCGCAATTACAACGGCAATCACAACAATAAGCGCAACCGCCGCCGCTGCCGAAGCGCCCAAAATTATTAACCCAGTTGTTCCCAACGATTCAAAAAACTCTCTCATAATTCAACCTGCCTCAATTTAAATAATTTTGCTGTATCCGTAAGAATTTACAACCGCGTCTACTTTAACGCCGCTTTTACACATAGGACAATCTACGGGCGCATACGAGCGGTAGTCGGAAATGTCTTCGGCGCCGAATATCTTTGCTACGGGTACGCTGCATTCGAAATTGCCTCCGAATACTGTGGCGGCGCCTACCGCTTCGCCCCCGTAATAGCCTATTCCTTCCACTACGCTTTTTACGTCTTTACCCGTAGTGGCGGAAGCCGTTAAAAGTATTACGCGTTTGTTTTTTATGTACGGAAGAAAGTTATCCCTAAGCAAAAGTTTATCGCAGGAAATTTCAGGCGAAATTACCGCAATGTTCTGCGAAAGATTTATATGGGAAGAAGAAAGATATTCCGCCATAAAAGCGCCTACCATTTTCATTCTGTCCAAAGTAATAATGGTATCAACGGGCACAGAAGCAAAAAAGTCCGATAAAATTTTAGCCGCCGCCTTAGCCGAAACAAGCTGGGATTTGACTTTTGTCATATCCACGCAGTAATTAACGTGCGAATGTCTGGTTGCAAAATGTCCCGGAATTATTCTTATAGAAACTTCTCTGTTTATCGCGGATATTAAATCGTACCCTCTTTTTTCCATAGCGCTCCTCCGTTAATTCAAGCTTCAAACGCGTTTGCAAAATAATTTATTTTGCCTCTAAACACTTCTATTATATCAAATCTTACAGTACAGTCAATGGTTTTGCCGGAAAAATAATATTTTGCGCACATAACGTATCGGCGCCGTTTTTCGGCGTTTACAGCTTCGGATGGCATACCGAATTTATCGGAAAGCCGCGTTTTAACCTCTACAAACGCCACAACCCTGCCGCGTTTGGCTATTATATCCACTTCGCCGAACGGACATTTAAAATTTTTTTCCAAAATTTTCCAAAAGCGCAATTTTAAATAACGCCGCGCCTTTTTTTCGCCTTTAATGCCAAGCTTTTTGTTGTGCAAACCTGCGTTTGTTACTTTTGCCATTTTTTGGTAAAACTCCTGCGGTGTATAGGCGTAAGTCCGAAAAGCGTAAGCGCATTGCAGTGCTGCGCTGTGCCGTAACCCATATTTTTGTCAAATCCGTACTCTTTGTATTGCGCCGAAAATTCCGTCATCAATCTGTCTCTGTAAACTTTTGCTATTACGGACGCAGCGCCTATGGAATAGCTTAACGCGTCGCCCTTAATTATGCTTTTTTGCGGAATAGCAATATCCAGCTTCATATTTCCGTCCGTAATTACAAAATCGGGTTTTGTTTTAAGACTTTCAACGGCGTTTTTCATACAAAGTTTGGTTGCTTCCAAAATATTAATTTCATCTATAATTTGCGGTTCGATACGGCATATGGCGTAATCAACGGCATTTTCCAATATTAAATCATATAGAGCTTCACGTTTTTTTGCCGTAAGTTTTTTACTGTCGTCAACGCCTTCTATAACGTTATCTATCGGCATTATAACCGCCGCGCAAACAACGGGGCCGGCAAGCGGTCCTCTGCCTACTTCGTCAACTCCGCAAACGTATTTAAAACCTTTTTTAATAAGTTCTTTTTCTATTTCGAGTTTATCCATAGCCTTTTATTTTTTGTTAAAACCGCAAGTTTTCCAAATCTTCAATTCTGTCAAAAGTTATTCTTCCGAGTTTGCCCTTTCTTAAATCGTCTATAACGGCGCGTTCTCCGCGTTCGTAGTCGTATTCGCCGCCGCGAAGCATAAATCCCCTGCGTTTGCACACTGTTTCAAGCATATCAAGGGGTGTACCTTGGGATATTCCGTATCTTTCCGCTAATCTTGAAGGATATTTTTCAGACAATTCCCGAAGCAGCGCCAACGCTATATCGTCAATATCCAAAATATCGTCGTTAATGCTTCCCACGTAAGCAAGGCGGAGCGCAAGCTTTTGGTTTTCGAATGCGGGCGGCATTGTCCCAGGAGTATCCAGCAGTTCAAAGCCCTCCGTTCTTATCCATTGTTTGCCGCGCGTAACGCCTGCTTTATCGCCCGTATCCGCTCTGCGGCTGCCGGCAAGCAAATTTATAAGCGTGCTTTTGCCTGTGTTAGGAACGCCGGAAATCATATATCTGAACACTTTGGTCTGCCCTTTATTTAGCGCGCGTTCGCGTTTTTCGGCAACAATTTTTTCTATTGCCCCCAATATATCACGCCGCGAACCGCTGTTTAACGAATTAATTTTAATTATGTTTACGCCTGAATCTTTTATTCGCTTTAACAATACGTCCGCCCTTTCGTCGGCAAGGTCGCATTTGTTCATAACGTATAAAACGGGCTTAGCGCCCGCCATTTTTTTTAGCTTGGGATTAAACGAAGCCGCAGGACAGCGCGCGTCAAGCACAAAAACCACCCCGTCTACAAGCGCCGTATTTTGCTCCATCATCCGCATCGCCGCCGTCATATGACCCGGAAACCACTGAATATTTTTCATTATTTACCGTCCTTTATCAAGTCGGGGCGGCGCGCCTTAGTAAGCTTTGCGCTTTCCTCCCTACGCCACATATCTATTTTTTTATGGTCGCCCGTAAGCAGAACTTCGGGTACTTTCAGTCCTTTATACTCCGCAGGGCGCGTGTACTGCGGATATTCCAACCCGCCGCTTGCAAAACTTTCGTCTACAAGCGATCCGTCGGCAATAACCCCTTCAACATATCTTGCCACGCTGTCGCACAACACCATCGCAGGCAGCTCGCCGCCCGTTAAAACGTAATCTCCTATTGAAATCTCGTCGTCCATATACAAATCGAGAACACGCTGGTCAACGCCCTCGTAATGACCGCAAAGCAGCAGAAGCTCGCCGTATGATATAAGTTCGAATACGGTATTTTGATTTAACGTGCGCCCCTTTGGCGACATATAAATTCTGTGCGCGCGGTGCTCGGGGTCGCAATTTTCAATAGCCGTACCTATCGGCTGCGGCGTCATAACCATTCCGGCTCCGCCTCCGAACGGGTAGTCGTCGCACTTTAAATGTTTATTTTCGGCAAAATCGCGTATGTTTACAACTTTAATTTCAAGCTTGCCGGCGTTCACGGCTCTGCCGACAATGCTTTTGTAAAGCGGCGAAAACATTTCCGGAAACAGCGTTAAAACCGTTATTTTCAAACAGACACTTCCTTAAATCTTTTTTTGTTTACCGTAATAATTTTATTTTGAGTATCAACGCTTTCTATAACTCCGTCCGCGGCGGCAAAACTCAATTCGCCTTTCGGCGTGCTAACTACGTAAATATCCGTTTTTGCCGGAGTTACCGAAACAACCGTCCCTATTTCCTCATCGGCGGCAGTTATTATTTTGCACCCGATTAAATCGGCAATATAATATCTTCCCTCGGCGGGCGGCGGAAGCTGGCTTTTATAAACGCACAAATCTTTTGCGCGTAAAAGTTCTGCGGCGTTTCTGTCGGCAACGCCCCTTAAAACTACATACGCCGTTTCACCTTGCGCACGCACGTTTAATAATCCGTACTCAGCGCCGTCTATTAAAACGCTTTTAAATTCTTTAAGCTGTTCCGCGTCGTCCAAATAAACTTTAATTTTAATTTCACCGCGGATTCCCTGCGGTTTTAACACCGTGCCTATAACAATTAAACTATTCATAATAAAATAAATTTCGCGCAATGCCCTAAGCGAGTATTGCGCGAAAAGCGTTACGCCTTTTCTTTAATTTCAACGGTGCAGCGTTTGCTGTCGCGGGGGGTAGCCGCGCTAACAAGCGTTCTCAGCGACTTGGCTATTTTACCTTGTTTGCCTATAACCTTTCCCATATCGCTTGAATCAAGCAACACGGTTACTTCGGTAGCATTCTCGGTTTCCTCAACAACGTATTCTATCTCGCTTTTCTTTTCCGCAAAACTTTCCACTACAAATTTAATAAGTTCCAAAGCCTTATTATTTTCCATAAAACACTCCCACGGGCGCGGTAAACCAATGATAGTTGCGCCCCAACTAAAATTCAACCGCAAAAACAGACGGTTTTGCGACTATGCAAATTTTTTTGCAACTCAGTCTTTTTTCTTCTTTTTATCGTTTGTTTTCGAAGCCGAAAGCTTTTTGCTTTGCTCTAATGCTCCCGCTTTTACAAGGTAGCTTTTAACCGTTTCGGTAGGCTGAACGCCCTTGCCGAGCCATTCTTTTGCCTTTTCGGCGTCGATATGAATGTCAACCGGATTTTTAAGAGGGTCAACATAACCAACGCTGTCGATATATTCGCCGGAACGTGCCTTGCGCGAATCGATTACAACCACACGGTAGAAGGGGCTTTTTTTATCGCCCATTCTCATAAGTCTCATTTTAACTGCCATTTTTTAATTTCTCCTAAATATAAAAATTATTTTTTACTGATTATTGAAGCATATTACGGGGTGTATCCCCATATTTATGCAATTTTACTGTTTAAAACGGAAGTCTGCGCTTGCCGCTTTTAAGCTGCTTCATAAGCGTTTTGGTTTGCTCGAATTGTTTTAAAAGCTGGTTTATTTCCTGAACGCTTGTTCCAGAACCGGCGGCTATTCTTTTCTTTCTGGAAGAATTTATACACGAAGGTTCGCTGCGTTCGCGCTTGGTCATAGATAGTATTATAGCCTTGGTCCTCTCTATTCTGCTTTCGTCTATATCGTCGGCGTTTATTTTTCCGCCCATACCCGGCATCATAGCAATAAGCGCCTGCGCTCCGCCCATCTTTTTCATACTTTCAAACTGCACAAGGTAGTCTTCCAAAGTGAAAGTATTTTCAAGCATTTTTTTCTGCATTGCCTTGGCTTGTTCTTCCGTTACGGCTTCCTGCGCCTTTTCTATAAGCGTTAACACGTCGCCCATACCCAGAATTCTCGACGCCATTCTATCGGGATAAAACGGCTCCAAATCTGTAAGTTTTTCGCCTACGCCTATAAACTTTATAGGCTTACCCGTAACAGCCTTAATAGAAAGGCACGCGCCGCCTCTTGTATCGCCGTCAAGTTTGGTTAAAATAACGCCCGTAATTTCCAAACGTTCGTTAAACGTTTTTGCAACGTTTACGGCTACTTGTCCCATCATACTGTCTACAGTAAGGAGAATTTCGGAAACCTCTACCGAAGCGCAGATGTTTTCAAGCTCCTGCATAAGCGGTTCGTCTATTTCAAGTCTGCCTGCGGTATCTATAATAACCGTATCAAAGCCCATAGAACGCGCGTATTCAACGGCTTCCTTCGCAGTTTTAACGGGGTTTTGAGTACCCTTTTCAAATACTTCCGCGCCGGCGTTTCTGCCCACTACTTTTAATTGGTTTATTGCGGCGGGGCGGTAAATGTCGCACCCTGCCAAAAGCGGTTTTTTGCCGTTCTTTTTAAGATGCACCGCAAGCTTTCCGCAAAGCGTGGTTTTACCGGCGCCCTGAAGTCCGCACATCATTATAACCGTGGGCGGCTTAGGCGCGATATTCAGTTTTTGATTTGTCGCCCCCATCAAAGCTATAAGCTCGTCGTTTACGATTTTTATAACTTGCTGCGCGGGGTTAAGACTTTTTAAAATTTCCTGTCCTACGGCTTTTTCGGATACTTCTGCGCAAAACCGCTTTGCAACGGCAATATTAACGTCGGCTTCCAAAAGCGCAACGCGCACTTCGCGCATAGCGGTTTTTATTTCAAGCTCAGTCAGCCTGCCGCGCTTGGTAAGTTTTGCAAATATATGATTAAGCCTTTCGGATAACGATGAAAACGCACCCATTGTAAACTCCGTTCGATTTTACGTTTAAACGCCTTCGCTATTAATTTCGCTTTTAAGCTTTTCAAATTGCTCTAAAAGCGCCGGACTGTCTGCCAAAGCTTTTTCCGCCCAGCTTTCCAAGCGGATAATTTTTGCGGAAGCAGACGCAAGTTTTTTTAAAAACCCAAGTTTTTTTTCAAACTCGTCAAGTTGCGATTTACAGTTTTTAAGACATTCCGAAACGCCCTGACGGGAAATACCTTTTTCTTCGGCAATTTCCGAAACCGTTAAATCCATATTGAAATACAAATCGGTAATTTCCTGCTGAGTGGGAGTAAGCAAACTTTTATAAATATCCCACAACTGCATAAAATGTAATTTATCCATAACGCTTTAAACGATTAACCTAATATATAATAATTTTATTTTAAAACTTTGTCAAGTAATTTTGATTGACAAATGCGTTTATCTTTTTAAATTATTAACAAAAAAACGTGTTAATTAACAAAGTTTTCATTTTATTCGGCGTTAAACTTTTTCATTTGACATAAATTTATCATTATGATAATATTCTTTGCGTGGCATACACTTTTGCCAACCTACGGGAGAGTAAGGTTTATGTGTAAAGATATTGACGGTGTTTTGTACGACACCGCGTCTTCTACGATAGACAAAAAATTTACCTACGGTGCACCCGGCGACCCTTGCGGCTATGAGGAGACTTTATATATTACGAGCGACGGAAGATACTTTATCTACACCTACGGCGGCATAAATTCAAAATATCCGACAGAGAACGTAACGCCCGTTTCGCGTGAGCACGTAAAAAGTTGGATTCTTTCGCACTGAAAAAAATAAATAAAACAGTTTACCGTTCGGCTTAAACAGCCGAACGGTTTTTTATTATAAAAAAGGCGGCGGCAATTTGGGACTTGCCGCCGCCCAAGGGATGTAAAACGTGCAATAGCGCGTTTTGGGCGAATTAAAAAGTATTGCTTTAAACAATAGTTATACATTTGTATTTTAAACTTAATCTCCGTAGTAAGGGTCGTTAAAACCGTCGTTATCCTGAACAGTCTGTTTGCGCTTTAACGCAACAATCAATGCAACTGCGGCAACAACCGCCGCAGCGCCCGTAACCGAGCAAATAGCGGCAACAGCGCCTGCGCTTAAACCGCTTACGGGCGGTTCCGGTTGGTTTTTAACCGACAGAACAAAACTGAGTTCGCCGTTTCCGCCGTCTTCCCATTCATAATTCGAAAAGTCTTTAAGCGCAACTTTCAAAACGTAATTTCCTCCGCGTTCCTCACCGCTCAAAGTCATTGTCTGCGCGTCGTATCCGTAAGGAATATAGTTGATTGCCCCCATAATATCATCGAATTCCAAAACATTAACAACGGGTTTGGCAAGTTTTTTCCTTAAAATTAAAAATTCAAAATCGGTTGCGCCTATAACGTTATAATTGTCCGCTCCCTCAATTTTCAATTTGGCAATGTAACCGCCTGCATTTACTGCTTTGCCGTCGCTGAGCGCGCTTCCGCTCTTTGCCTGCAACTGCATTTGTATTATAAGCGAATCCGTTACAAAATCCGATTGTACGGAAACATTTGGCAATGCCGCATCACCGCTGTAAACCCAATTTTTATCACTGCTCCATATTATGTTCAATTCCCGCTTTTTTATAATATAAGTTTTAACGGTTTCTCCCGTAAGTAAAAATTTGCCGTTATCCGGCGCAACCGCACGGACCTTGTGCGAGCCTGCCTCAATGCCGTCAAAGCCTTCTTCAAACTCGGTTTCCAAAATAACCTTTATTCCGTCCCACTCGTAATAAGCAAGCGGCTTGTGCACCGTGCCGTCGTAATCGAAACAATCTTCCATCCACCTTACCAAAACGTTTACGGAGGGAACTTCCTCCGTAGATTTAACTGTAACCTCTATTGTTTGAGTTTTCCCTTCGTAAAGTACGGTAAGCACGCAAATGCCAACTTTTAGATTTCCGAATATTTCGTATTCTTCATCGGGAACGGTTATTAAAGCGCCGTCGCTGTAAATCGCCGTTACCGATATCATTTTTTTAATGTCTTCAAGCGGAGTTTCGGGAAATATATTTTCGCCTAAACTGCCGCCGGCAAGCGTTATGGCAAGTTCGGCAATATCCGTCTCCTCTCCTATAACGGTAATTTCTCCGTTCAGTATTTGGTAATTTGCGATGTCCGCAGGCGTAAACGTCCATCCGTATGCGCCGACGCCTACGTTGATTTTTTGCGTTGAATCCGTCCAAACAACTTTGCCTTCAACGCCCGTAACGCTGAGTTTAACCGCGGAAAGTATATTGCCAGCCAAAATTTTGTTTTTATCTGCGGCAACCTGTATATTGGGACGCGCTTTTTTAACGGTAAGCCCCTCAATATCAACTGTTTTAACTGTATTGCCCTGCATATATGTTACGGTAACGGCGGTATCTCCTGCCGTAAACCACTGTGAGCCGTCGGCGTACGTTATGTAATAATCGGTAACTGTGCGGTGCGTTCCGTCGCTGTAATCCGCGGTTATTGTAAGCCCCGTTTTATCAAACGCTTCAAATGCCGAATATTCGGTTTTATGGGGCATATCTGTAACCGTTAAGCCAGATAAAACTACCTCCGGCTCCGCTTTTTCGGCAAAAAGTTTATATACGCCGCTAACCGAAGTATAGTTGCGGTAATCTTCGGGAGTAAACACCCAAACGCAGTCGTTATCCCCTTCCTTAAGCGTATGCTGCGCCCACGCCGCTTTACCTGAAACGTTAGAAACTGCGTTTATCTGCGGCATATCTCCGCCTGCATAAATTTTACCGGAAACTACCGTTACGGTTACGTCGGGCACGGCTTTTACAATACTGAATTTGCAAAACGGGTCTGCCGCTCCGCCTTTCCACGCAAAGCCTTCGGCAGGCAAAAATTTTAATACGTATTCTCCCGTTTGCACAGGCGTTATATCTGAATTATATTCTTTTCCGCCCGTCTTATAATCGGTAAAATTCAAAGTCATAGCGCCTGCAACAAAGCCGAACATTTCCGCATTGAATTCCGACGACTTGCCGTAAACGTACGTCATATCCGAAAGATACGGTATATCAAGCGTTAAATCAAAGCCTTCGGCAAGCTTTGCAAATAGCGTTAACTTTGCCATATCCTTGGGTATAGCCGTATTTTCCACGTTAAAAGCTGCGCCGTCTTCGCTGTCCCTCGTCCAGCTTTCTACGCCTGATAAATCCAAAGCGCCCAAAGAAAATTTGCCTACGTCAATCCAATTATCGTTAAGTTTTTCAAAACTCAGTTTTTTCCCCGCAAGTTTTTTGTGCGTTACAACAGTTCCCGCAACGTTAAAATCAACGTCTATTTCGTAAAACAGTCTGGGTTTGTCGGCGCTGTACAAAACGGGGTACAGATTTTGATACGCCGCATAATCGCTTGCAATAAGCATTGCTTTGTTGCCCATTGTAAGATGACCGGGCGATTCTAAAGTAGACGGAACGTATATTTGAATTAAATTTTCGCAATGCCAAAACATACCTCCTACTAAGCCTTTGGCGCCTTCGGCTATCCTCACGCTTTTTATATTACGGCTGTTGGTAAACGCATTGTTTCCTATATATTTGATTCCTGAACCTATTTCAACATATTCAAGATTAGGCGCGCCCACAAACGCATTAGCATAAATCCGCTGTACGCTGTCAGGAATTTTAAGCGAAGTTATAGGCACGCTGTACCAAGCTACACACTGAACCGTAACCGTTCCGTCCTTAACCTCGAATGCCTGCCGCCAAGCATTAGAAATTGCCGTTAAGCTGTTTTCAACGTAAAAGCCTCCGTTGTACCAATAATCCGGATTGCAATAAATTGCCGCATCCATATAAATTTCAAATCCGGCGTTTAAATCCTCGCCTAAGTATTTAACGCTTTCCAAAGAAGTGTTGGCAAAAGCATAACTGCCTATACTTTTTATATTTTGCGGTATATCGAAGTGTTTGATAAGCCGGTTATTCTGAAAGCTTTTCATAGAGATTTCTGTAACGTTTTCCTGAGTGGGAATAACCGTGTTGGCGCACCCTGCAATAAGTTTATCGCCTTTTTCGGATTTTTCTATAATACAATCCGTACCGTTATAAAAAACCGCGTTATCCGACTGCATTTTAACGTGCTCCAACCCTGCGGCAGATAAAGCGCCGTATGATATTTGGGTAACGCTTGCGGGTACGGTTAAAGATTTTACAAGCGGATTACCCGTAAACGCACCCGGTTTTATACTTGTAATATAATTAGGCATTTCCGATTGCGCGCTGCCCACTGTAAGACTGTTATCGTCTTTTTTAATAACGCAGTTGCATTGCTGCAAGGTTACGCTGTTTTGCGAAGTGTACACCGCGTTATCTTCCTCTACCGAAATAGTTTCAAGCGGATTGCCGCCAAAAGCGTTATCTGCTATATCCGTAATCCTTGCCGGCACGGTAAATTCCGTTATGCCGCTATTATAAAAAGCGTCAGGTCCTATTTTTGTTATATCCGCCAATGCGGAACTGTTTAAATCTATTGCTTCTATAGCTTTAAAAAGAGTTTTATCTGCTTTTTCTATAATACAGTTATTATTTCTGCTTTCATATACCGAATTTCCCGCCGCAACTGTTATTTTTTTTAAAGAGCCGGAAAAAGCGTTTTGGGCCATAAGCGTAACCGATGACGGGATATTCAGCTCGGTCAATCCCGTATTGGATAATCCGTATAAAGTTTTAAGCCCTTCGTTAAGCTCTATTTTTTTAAGCGTAGAAGCATGTGATAAACCGCTAAAATACGTTATGTCGCTTGGAACTTTTATACAGAAATCACGCTTTATGCTTTGCGGTATATACGCTTTGTAAACTCCCAGCAGATTATAACCTTCTATACTGAGTCCTATAATCCTTTTATCGGAGTCTTTGTAATCAATATTAAAATACTTTTCCTCATCTAACACTATGTAACCGCTTTCATCGGTTTTTGCGTTTACCGAAGCTCCGTTTAAATTTAACACTAATAATAACGCGCAAATACATAATAAAACAGTAAAACAAAACAGCAGCGCGCGGCGCCGTTTAAAAAACCTACCCTTCATAAAACTCATCCTCCATTTATAAAAGTTAAGAATTGATTATTGCCCTCTGGGCATACTGAAATTGATACCTTCCCAACAGGTATATGCCAATTGTATCCTACAATATGTAGGAAGTCAACAAAATGTAGGAGCTTTTTGATAAAATTTTTTCGATGAAAAATAATCGGATAGGAAAAACTATAAAAGAACTTAGGTGCGAACAGAAAATTTCACAGCGCGAATTGGGCGTAAAACTAGGAGTATGCAACCAAACAATAAGCTTTTGGGAAGGCGGTCAACGCGAACCCGACTTAGACGCGGTTGTTAAAATTGCAGAATACTTTAAAGTTTCCGCCGATTATCTATTAGGATTAGACGATTTTTGAAAGCATAATAAAAAAAGCGTTATAATAACGTTAACGCTTGAATTAGAATTTTTTAAATAAAAGCGGCGCGGACCTATATGTCCGCGCCGTATTTGTTTTTTATTATATTTTATTTAACCTCGGCCGTTTGCACTTCCGCAGATACTTCGGTCTGTTCCGCCGCTTCCGCGCCGTCCGCAACTTCGCCTATGCCGCCTTGGGGTTTGTTTTTATCTTTCCCGTACAAAACTTTTAACATAATCGGCGTTAAAATAGACGAAATAAGTATAAGCAATACAGTCATAATCATAAAGCCGTCCGGCAGCGCGTTTACGCCCAAAGCTTCGCTTGTTACCGTGGTGGTTACAATAAGCGCAACCTCGCCGCGCGCCATCATTCCAACGCCGCCTATCGCGCTTTCGCGCCAGCTGTACTTAAACGCCTTGCATACCGCGCCGCAGCCCACAATTTTGCCCAATAAACCCATTATTACGGCGAGCAACGCAAAAAGCAGGTACATAGGATTAAGTCCGGCAAAGTTTATACTTGAAATACCTATGTTTGCAAAGAATACGGGCGCAAAAATAGTATATGTATTTACTTCTATTTTTTTATCGGTATATTCGCTTGCTCTGTGAACCGTTGAAAGAACAACTCCGGCAAGGAACGCGCCCGTAATATCGGCAACGCCGAACACTTCTTCCGCAAGCCAACTGTACGCAAAACAAACCACAAGCGAAAATACGGGAATTCTATGCGTTGTAGGCCAGCGTTTATCAAGCCATTTAAACAGTTTTGAAATGCCCCATCCTGCTAAAATTGCAAAAATGAAGAAGCAGACAATCATTATTATCGTGCCGTAAATTTGACTTTTAAACCACTCGAAACCGTTTGCAGCTTCAACCGAGCCGCTTTTTGCTATGCCCGTTACAACAGAAAGCAGTACAATGCCTATAACGTCGTCTATAATTGCCGCGGCAACTATGGTAGTACCGAGTTTAGTTTGAATTTTGCCTAATTCTTTTAAAACCGATACTGTAATTGCAACGCTTGTAGCCGTTAAAATAGTACCTATAAATATAGAGCGGTAAATTCCTTCGGCAGAAGTTATTCCAAGTCCTATGCTTGCAAACGGCATTGAAATTAAGAAACCGAACAAAAGCGGAACGGCAACGCCGACGCAGGCAATTAATACCGCGGCAAGACCCGTTGACTTTAATTCTTTTAAATTTGTTTCCAATCCCGTTGAAAACATTAAAAGCAAAACGCCTATTTTGGAAAATATGCCAAGCGCGTTGTCTTTCGGCAGCACCAAAAGCGCCCTGTAACTTTCTCCTTCGAATCCTATAAGCGCAACGCCGTTGCCGCCAATAAGACCGAATAACGCCGGTCCTACCAAAATACCTGCGATAATAAATCCTAAAACCTGCGGCAAGCCGATTTTACGGAACAAAAGTCCCAAAAACTTAGTGGAAATTAAAATTATGGCAAGCACCATACAAAATCCGAGCGGCGAATTTCCTTCAAACATAACCTTCTCCTTCTCTTTAAGTAAAATTAGAAAGCCACGCTGTTGCCTATATTTAATCTTGAGCGTAGCCGAAAGATTAAACGAGATTTTTACAACCAACATATTATACGCTATGACAATAAAAAAGTTAAGCGTTTTTATAGCTTAATATTAAATTGGATAGTTTTAACAGTTTAAATTTAAAAAAATTTTTAAAAAAGGGGTTGACAAATTTATTTTATATGCTACAATAAAAGTACAAAAAGAAAGTAAATTACAAAAAATGTTAGTTGTGCACACTAATTTGGAGTAATTGTATGAAAGGTACGTAGCCGCGAAAGCGGGTCAAGGTTAATTTAAAGCGGCAGAATTTACGCCGCCTCTGTATGATAAAAATAGTGAACTTGTTTTAGGAGGTAAAAGTATGATTACTTACGCTAAAACAATGATTAAAAAAGGAAGGTAAACTCCGATGTACAAGTTTACGTGTGAAATCTGATTCCGTAACACGGATTTTCCCATAGCAGTTAAACTTATCTTAGCGGCAAATAAAGTGCTTTAACTGCAAGGCGTTGCGCCACTATGCACATTAAGTGCTCCGTGGGGAGGCGATTTCAAAATTAAAACAGAATAATACTCAGCCCTGCGCCGACGTATCGTGCGCAGGGCTTGTTTTTACTTTAATAACGCTTATATTGTATTTTTTAAAAAACAGTGTTCTTTGTTTTTTAATACCTAAGTCAATCCATACCGTCAAGTTCGTCAAGCGTTAAATTAAAACTCGGAATAAATTTTTCAAAAAAATAATCTACTTCCGGCATTTTGCGTGAAAGCAGGTCTTTCTTTATAGATTTTTCGGCTTTTATAAATTCTTTATTTCCGCATCTCAGTTCTTCAAGGCACTTAACGTATGCGGCAAGCCTGTCCGCCGCTTTCATAAGTTTAAACTCCAAACTATCGCAGTCGGGTTTTATGCAGCCGTATAAATCTTCTCTTATTTCTTGCGGCAGAGTATTTAAAAGCTTATCGCACGCCATACTCTCCAAATTTTTATACGCGCCTTGAATGGAATTGTTAAAATACTTTATAGGCGTGGGCATATCTCCCGTCATTACTTCGCTGCACTCGTGATACACGGCGTACAGCACCGCTTTTTCCGCATTAGCGTTGCCGCCGTATATTTTGTTGTTTATAACGGCGAGCGCGTGCGCAAACATTGCAACCTGCTGCGAATGCTCCATAATATTTTCATCGCGCACCGAACGCATAAGCTGCCATCTTTTAATATATTTCATTCTGTCGCAAAATGCGTAAAAATCGTAACTCATATTTCCTCTTTTATTCGTTTTTTACATTATAACGCATTTTATTTGACTTTGCACTTATTTTTTAATATAATTTAATTACAATAAAATAATACCGTCGGGGGTGCCTTGAAGTCAAGGCTGAGATTATACCCTTTGAATCGGCAACGTAATGGTTGAGCGATATGACAAAGAGATTTTTCGGCGTTCCCTGTTTTTTTGCGGAACGTTTTTATTTTGCGTTTTTACGCGCTTGCGGCGGTAGAAGGAGTATTTATGGTTTATTCTTCACTTCTTTCCTCTGCAAAATGGTATCCCGTTTTGTTTGACACGCCGCTGAACGCAACGCGCGCCGCAGCTTTTTGGCTGACCGCCGCTCTTTTGATTGCTTTTGCCTTATGCCTGATATTTTTTAAAGAAGAACGGCGCAAAAAGTTTTTAAAAATTTCGGGGATATTCGGCGTAATTTACGCGGCTGCGGTAGGCTTGATATTGCTTTCGCTCACTTTTACGGAAGACGGAATTGTGTTAATGCTGTTTGCGCCGCTGTCTGCTTTGATTGCCGTTATTGCAGCAAGCGCGGTAATTTTACTGTTTAAGCGCGGTAAACTTATATATATTATTTCCGGATGCGCTTCCGCGGCGGCGCTTATTGCGGTTTTTGTATGTATGGGCATTCACTACTCGTCGGGCGCTGCGGGCGATATAACTTGGGTTCCCAAAGAAGCCGTTAACGAAATTGCGCTTTATCTTTCCGCGGCTATATTGCTTGCGGCGGTTACGACAGCGGCTATACTGTGCGATAAACGCAATAAATTTACGTTTGACAGCAAGTCGGTTGCGTTTGCAGGCGTTTGCATTGCAATGAGTTTTGCTCTTTCGTATTTAAGAGTTGTCCGTATGCCGCAAGGCGGTTCCATTACCCCTGCTTCGCTGCTGCCGCTTATGCTTTATGCGTATATGTTCGGCACAAAAAAAGGCGTTTTTGCAGGCTCGTGTTACGGACTTTTGCAAGCCTTGCAATCTCCGGACGGCATTTTGCATCCGGCGCAGTTTATTTTGGATTTCCCTGCGGCGTTTGCCTGCATTGGGCTTGCAGGAATGTTCAGCGGCTTTAAACCGCTTGAAAAACTGCCGCAAATACAATTTCTTCTCGGCGGCATAATAGGAGGTTTGGGCAGATTTATTATGCATTTTCTGTCGGGAACGTTCGCTTTCGGATTATTCGCGCCGGAAGGTCAGCCTGCTTGGCTTTACAGTTTGGGCTATCAGGCAGGCTATGTACTGCCTGATATAGCAATCGCAATAACTTTGGGCGTTATAGCGCTTTGTTCGCCTGCTCTTGTAAAAACCGTAAAAAAATACGGTGCGCATAAAACCGCAGAAAACGCAGTTTGCGCAAACAGCGCAGAAGATTGAATTTAATCTCTATAAAAAAAGCCCCGGCTGCGTTTTAGCTGCCTGGGCTTTTTTATTTATATAAACTCAACATCGCACAAATTGCAAAATATCAACCAAAACGGCAAAAACAAGTATAAGAATAAATCCTACTCCGTGTATTACCGCCTCTATCTTTCTTGGTACGGGCTTGCGGAAAATCCATTCAATCAAACAGAACACAACCTTGCTTCCGTCAAGCGCGGGAATAGGCAAAAGATTGAAAACCGCAAGATTGACCCCTATATATGCCGCAATTTCAAGAAAACTCTGAAAATTCTGCGAAGCTATTTGCGAGGTTAATTTTATCGTTGTTACGGGTCCGCCCATAGCCGAAATATCCAAGTGTCCCGTAAGCAGTTCGCCCAAAACTTTAAAAATAGTACCCGCTATCTGACCGGAATAAGCAAACGACCTGCCTATGGTTGTAAAAAAGCCGAACCTGTAATTTACCGTTGATATATCCCAATACAGTTTGCCGTCGTCTTTTTCAACGGTGCCCGCGCCCAAAGCGCGCCAAAGTTTGCTTGTTTCGGCGGAGCTTTCGAAATTGCAATCGGAACGTAGTTTAACTTTAACGTCCTGCACGTTCCCATCACGGTTTACGGTAAGTAAAACTTCGTCCCCTTCCGCCTTGCCGCCCAAAGCCGACATAAAATCGGTTAAAAGGTAAACGGCTTTACCTTCCGCTTTTAAAATTACGTCTTGCTCAACAAGCGAATATTCCGCGTAAATTTCGGAATTAACCCCCTCATACGGCGCAATCGAATTAATTTTGAATACGGGCTGACCGAAAGCAAACATTGAAACAAGTATTAAAATCAACGCCGTAATATAGTTAAAAAGCGGACCTGCAATCAAAACTATAATTCTTTTCCAAGGCGCTTTGTTATTAAACGAATCTGCGTTTCCTCCCTCGTCGTCTTCGCCGTCGAACGCGCAAAATCCGCCCAACGGGAACAGCCTTACGGAAAAAAATTCCCCCGTACGCTTTGACTGCCTTTTAAACAGTTTGGGACCGAAACCTATTGCAAACTCGTTTATTTTAAATTTTAACGCTTTGCCGGCCAGATAGTGTCCGAACTCGTGCACGGTTATCATAAAAAGCAAAATCAAAACCGCAAGCACAACCGAACCTATTACCGACATAACAGAAGAAAAAGAAAGAAGATTCATTGCATTTTATAAATTAATTTCTGCGCTTTCCAACGCGCTGCGCGGTCTATTTCGGCAAGCTGTTTAAAGCTTACTATTTCGTCGCGCTCAGTGGCGTCTATAACGCTGTTAACCACCTCATATATAGCGGTAAACGGTATTTTTCGCTCTAAAAACGCTTTAACCGCAACCTCGTCGGCGGCATTAAGCGCACAGGGCAGCGAACCGCCTTCTTTGGCGCATTTTAATGCCAAATCGTAAAGCGGATAGCTCTTTTTGTTTAAAGGTTCAAACTGCAAAGAAAACGCTGTTTTAAAACTTAGCGGTTCCGCGCACGTTACAAGTCGTTCAGGATAAGACAGTGCAATAGATATGGGCACTTCCATAGTTGGCGTTCCCATTTGCGCAAGGACAGCGCCGTCTTTAAACTCTACAAGCGAATGCACTATGCTCTGAGGCTGAATAACAGTTTCTATTTTGTTATAAGGCGCGCCGTACAATACGTGCGCTTCTATAACTTCGTATCCTTTGTTTAAAAGCGTTGCGCTGTCTACGGTAATTTTGTCGCCCATTTTCCAAGTAGGATGGTTAAGCGCCTGTTCGGGAGTAACGTCTTTCAGCTCCGCCGCTTTCAGTCCTCTGAACGCGCCGCCGCTGGCGGTTATTATAAGCCGCTTAAACGGGGCTTTTCTATCAAAATTCAAGCACTGCCAAATAGCCGAATGCTCGCTGTCTACGGGGATAATGTCAACGCCTTTTTCCTTGGCTAACCGCATTATCAGCTCGCCTCCGCAAACAAGCGTTTCTTTGTTTGCAAGCGCAAGCGTTTTACCTGCGCGCAGAGCTTTAACGCTGTAATCAAGCCCCGCAAAACCGCCGGCGGCGTTAAATATCAAATCGGCGTTTTCGCACTCCGCAACCGCAAGCGCGCTTTTTTTGTCGTTTGCCGCCGCGGCGTAAAGTTTGGGACTAAACTCCTTTACCTGCCGTAAAAACTCTGCCGACTGGTTCATTGCGGCAAGCGCCACAATCTCGTATTTATCACTGTGCCGTCTTACAACGTTTAACACCTGTTTGCCGATAGAACCCGTGGAACCTATCAACGCAATCTTTTTCATAATTTATTATACCCCGAAATTTTTATTTAATGACAAAAATGCCGCTTAAAAGCGGCTTTTATTTTAGATTTATTTTTATAGAATTTTATATTATTATTGTTCCGAACGCCAGCATAACCGTAAGCGAGCAATAAAGCATACTGTCAAAACGGTCTAAAACACCGCCGTGTCCGGGAAGTATATTTCCCATATCTTTAATACCGAGTTCACGCTTTAACGCGCTTTCGAACAAGTCGCCTACCTGAGCAACAACCGCGGTAAAAAGTCCCACTAAAATGAAGGTAACTATGGGATGTATGCGCGTGCTTGTAAAAGTTAAATACACATCGTTATAGCCGCCCAAATAGTTAATAAGAAGATATGCAACTACGGCCGCAAGAAAACCGCCGATAACTCCGCCTATTGCGCCGATAATGGTTTTGTTGGGGGATATTTGGGGGGCTAACTTATAAGGCAGAAATCTTTTAAAGCATTTTCCGAATATGAAAGCGCCTGCATCGGTAAATACCGGACATAAGAAAAGCACTAAAATAGCAGCCATTGAATTTTGCGGCAAATGATTTATACCGGAAAACATTGTAGAAAGCACGCCGCAGTACAGCATACAAAAAACGCAAAATACCGTGTTTTTAACAGAACTTCTTTTATGGTCGAAAACCGAAACCGCCGAAAGAAAAGTTGCGTAAATAGCAAACGCGCAAGCCGTTGAAAGAAATCCCTGCCTCATAGTTAATTCGCACAATACGTAAAGCGGCACAACTATAATGCAAAACGAAACCGTGAATATACGTTGCGGCAGAGAAATTTTATTTTCTCCGTTTGCATTATCCAACGCGCGCAGAAATTCAAGCGAGCCCAAAACAGATATTGCGCAAAACAGCAAATCGAATGCAAACGCGCCGTAACCGCGCGGTATACACCATTTCATTGCGCACAACAATATCAAAACAGCCACGTAAACAACGCTTGTTATTGTGCGCTGTTTACCGGAAGACAACTTTTTTGTCTGCCTTTCTTCAATTTTTGTTTGCTGTTCTTCCATAACATCTCCTATATATTTCCAAATCGCCTTTCACGCGCGGAAAATTCGCGTAAGGCTTTGTCAAACTCCGCATCGGTAAAATCCGGAAACAACAAATCCGTAAAATACAGTTCGGCATACGCCGACTGATAGGCAAGAAAATTAGAAAGTCTTATTTCTCCGCCCGTTCTTATAATCAAATCCGGTTCAGGAATGCCGCCCGTATATAAAAGATTTTCAAAACCGTTAAAATCGAGTTTTTTACCGTTTTCTACGGCTATATTGCAGGCTCTTAAAATTTCCGAGCGCGCTCCGTAATTAATTGCAAAAACAATCGTAAATTCGGCGTTCTCCGGCGAGGCAGCTTCTCCGTTTTTAAGCAGATTTTCTATATCTTTTGGCAAGGCGGATAAATCTCCTATAATCTTTACCGCCGCGCCGCGGGACAGAAGTTTTTTAACGTTTGATTTAAAATATTTTCTGAAAAGATTAAACAATCCGTCCAATTCTTCCTGCGGTCTGGATGCAAGATTTTCGGTAGATAACGCATATACCGTGAGATACTTTATTCCCAATTCTCTTGCGTGTTCGGCAAGCCCAACCATTCGGTTCATACCCGCATTATGACCGAAAGACCGCGGCATATGCCGCAGTTTAGCCCATCTTCCGTTGCCGTCCATTATAAGCCCTACGTGGCGGGGCACAGCTAATCGAGTATCCGTCAAACGGTCATAATCTCCTTTTCTTTGGCGGCAACCGCAACCTCTATTTTGTTTATGCAGTCCGAAACGTACTTTTCCACTTCTTTTTCGCAGTCTGCAAGTTCGTCTTCGGAAAGCGCTTTATCGTTTTTAAGTTTTTTAAGCGAATCCATTGCGTCGCGGCGTATATTGCGCACCGCTATTTTTGCGTCTTCGCCCGTCTTTTTAACCTGTTTGCAAAGCTCTTTTCTGCGCTCCTCCGTAAGCTGAGGAAAAACCAATCTTATAACTTTGCCGTCGTTGGTGGGAGTTATGCCTATATTGGAAGTTTGCAAAGCCTTTTCTATTGCTTTTAATAAAGAAACGTCCCAAGGCGAAATTACAAGGCACCTGCCTTCCTGCACGGAAATACTTGCCGCTTGCGCAACGGGCGTGGGCGCTCCGTAATAATCAATATTTACTTTATCCAAAATGTGCGGGTTGGCGCGACCGGCGCGCACCGCCGCATACTCGTCTTTAAGCACGCTTACCGTTTTTGTAAGCTTATCGTCAAGCACCAAAATTATTTCTTCTACCTGTTCGTTGTCAATCATAAAAATCTCCCGCTTAAATTATTGATATTTTTTTATTGTATAATCCGTTATTTATTATCTATTATAGTTCCCAAACGTTCACCGCAAACCGCCCTTATAATAGAATTCTCCTCGTCAAGCCCAAATGCAAGCACGGGGATATCGTTTTCCATACACATAGTGGCAGCAGTTGTATCCATTGCCTTTATTCCGTTGTTTATAATATCTATATATTTTATATGTTCGTATTTTTTAGCGTTTGCGTTAAGTTTGGGGTCGCAATCGTAAATACCGTCTATATTTTTTGCCATAAGCAATAAATCCGCCTGAATTTCGCAGGCTCTCTGCGCGGCGGCAGTATCGGTAGAACAATACGGATTACCCGTTCCGCACGCCATTATTACAACCCTGCCTTTTTCAAAATGGTGCAAAGCCCTCCTTAAAATGTAGGGTTCCGCAACCGAAGTCATAATAAGCGCCGTCTGTACACGGGTTGGAATACCGCGCTGTTCCAAAGCGTCCATCATTGCCAGAGAATTCATAACGGTAGCCAGCATTCCCATATGGTCTGCAGTGGTTCTGTCCATCTGCTTGCCCTGTCTTCCGCGCCAGAAATTTCCGCCGCCTATAACCAAAGCAATTTCAACGCCCATATCGTGAATTTCTTTGATCTGCCCCACCACGCGCGATATAACCGCTTCGTCCAAGCCGTGCCCCATAGGACCGGCAAGCGCCTCGCCTGAAAGTTTTATAAGAACTCTTTTAAATTTGGGTTTCATAAAAACTCCTAAGTTTCTCATTCCGATTCATTATAACATACCGTCTATTAAATTTCAACAATAAACTTGCAAATTAAAACAAAATTATTATAGTGCGCCGCAATTTGTATAATTTAAAGAATTACCACGGTTTTACTACATTAAATATTGCTGTATAATGTTTAATAAGCAAATTGCCTGCGGCGCACGCCTCAGGCAATTTAAAAATCGATTTCATTTATTCTTTCCAATCTTTGTATTTTCAAATCCACTATAAAAGCAATTAAATTTATACGCTCTAAGGTTTCTATTTCCCTAGGTTTTTCAACCACGCCTTCATAGGCGTTTTTGAGATATTCGTAATAATAAAGTAATTTATTTAAAAGCGCAAGATATTCGCAGGATGCTTTAAACGCCCCGTCGGCGTTAACTATTTTTTCCTCCGTTACAGCTATTTTACTCTCTATCTGCCGCCAGCAAACTCTTAAATTCAATATTCTTTTTACCTTTTCGGACTCCGAAATACTTGCGTCGCGGTTAATTCGGTTTATCAAAGTTATCAGCATAAATTTTCCTCAAACGCATATTGCACCTAAATAAGTGCAATATAATTATAAATTTAATTTATACTACCGTCAAGCGCTTGCACCTAAATAAGTGCATTTAAAAGAATGAATAACGAAATAGAAAAACTTATCGGTAAAAATATTAAACGTCTGAGAGAAAACAGCAAAATGACTCAGGAATTGCTTGCAACCAAATTGCAACTTTTAGGTTGCGATATCACTCGCAGTGCCGTTGCAAAAATAGAAGTAGGTCAGCGGCACATTTACTCCGACGAAATGTATTTAATAAAAAAGATTTTAAACGTTACGTTTGAAGACATTTACAAAGGAATTTAAAAGCCAAATCAGCCAATAAGCCCTTTGTGTTTTACATAATGGGTTTTTAAAATTAATTAACTTAAAGTTTTTTAAAAGTTAGTTTAAGTTTACATCTTTTAGTGATGTATGTAAAGCATTTTTGTGATGTAAAATTCACAATACTACTACTATGGAAAATAAACTTAAAAAACAAGTGGGCGAGCGGCTTAAAGAAAGCCGAAAGGCGGCTAATTACACTCAAGCGCAAGTTGCCGAAATTATGAATATGACTCAACAGCAATACAGCAGGTTTGAAAACGGAATTTTCGAATTGAATTACGCACAAATAAAAAAGCTGTGTTCGCTTTACGATATTTCCGCAGACTACCTGTTTGGGTTAAAAATTTTTTAAATTTAATAATATACGTTTAAAATTAAAGCGCCCCGTTTACTTTGCGTAAACGGGGCGCTTTTGTATCAACCGAATTTTAATTATTTCTTCATAGCGTCAATCTGCTTTGCAACTTCGTCTTGCAGATTTTCGCTCTTTTTTTCAAGACCTTCGCCCATTTCAAAACGAACAAATCTTACAACCTTAAATTTGCCTGCCGTAACCTGAGAAACTTTCTGAGAATCGTCTTTTACAAAAGCCTGCTCCATAAGGCAGTTTTCCGAATAGAATTTGCCCATTTTGCCCGCAACGATTTTTTCGAGAATTTCCTTGGGTTTTGAAGCGTTTTTCGGGTCGTTCTGCATTTGAACAAGCATAATTTCCTTTTCTTTGTCCAAAACTTCCGCAGGAACTTCCTCGGGCACAATATAACCGGGTTTAGCCGCAGCAATCTGCAACGCTACGTCGTGCAACGTTTCTTCAGCGCCGTTTTTAAAGTCTGCCGCTTCAACCATAACGCCGACTTTACCGCCCATATGAATATAAGTTTCTATTTTTCCCTGTGTTTTATAAACTATAAAACGGCGTATGGAAATTTTTTCGCCTATAACCGCAGTTTGGTTGCTTATATAATCTTTAACGGTTTCAGAGCCTATTTTGCAGGCGTTTAACGCTTCCACGTCCGCAGGCTGCTGTTCTGCAATAACCTTTGCAACTTCGTCAACTATTCCGTGGAATTTCTCTCCGCGGGAAACAAAGTCGCTTTCGCAGTTGATTTCAAGCAAAACACCCAATCCGCATTTGGTGCAAACATATGCGCCAACCGCGCCTTCCGCGGCAATTCTGCCTTCCTTTTTAATTGCTTTTGCAATTCCGCGTTCTCTCAAAAGCTCTGCGGCTTTCTCCATATTTCCGTCCGCGTCCGTAAGCGCCTTTTTACAATCCAACATACCCGCGCCGCTTTTATCGCGCAGAGTCATAACGTCTTTTGCCGTAAATGCCATATTAAATCAGTCCTCCTTTACTTCCTTGTCGTCCGCAGCTTCCTTCTTTTTTCTAACCGTCTTTTTTACGGGAGCTTCTTCGGCTTTTTCTTCTTCCGCTGCCGCTACAACTTCTTCTATCGACTCGGGCTCCTCGTCGCCGTAATCGGGAAGCACGGGTGTTTCGCCCTGATTAGCTTCGATAACCGCGTTAGCGATAACCGAAGAAATAAGTTTAACCGCACGGATAGCGTCGTCGTTGCCGGGGATAACATAATCTATAACGTCGGGGTCGCAGTTGGTATCGGTAATGGCAACTATGGGGATATTGAGTTTGCGTGCTTCCGCAACCGCAATATCCTCGTTGTGGGGGTCAACAACAAACATAACTCCGGGAAGCTTGTTCATCTCCCTTATACCGCCGAGGTTTGTCTGCAGCTTATCGAATTCTTCTTTAAGCTTTGCAACTTCTTTTTTGGGCAGAAGGTCGAACTCTCCGCTCTGTTCCATTTTTTCTATTTTAATCATTCTGTCGATACGCGAACGAATGGTTTTAAAGTTAGTAAGCGTACCGCCGAGCCAACGCGAATTTACATAATACATACCGCAGCGCTCTGCTTCTTCCTTTACAGCGTCCTGTGCCTGCTTTTTTGTGCCTACGAACAACACGGATTTACCTGCTTTAACAGATTCGCATACAAATTTATACGCTTCTTCAATCAAATCAACGGTAATCTGCAAATCGATAATATGAATATCGTTGCGCGCCGCATAAATGTACTTAGACATTTTGGGGTTCCATTTTCTTGTTTGGTGCCCAAAGTGTACTCCCGCTTCGAGCAGCTGTTTCATAGATATAACTGCCATTTTAATTCCTCCGTTCTGCCTCCTCAACGACGCGGCTTTTACGGCGCGTATAGCGGCATTAAAGATTTTACCGCCACGGAGCGCCCGCCCGTTGAGTGTGAATTTTTATAGCTTTGCTATTTTACCAAACTTTTGTGCCGTTGTAAAGCGCTTTTTATGCTTTTTATAACTTTTTAAATGCCGTTTTTCAATATTACCGTTCAAAAAATATTAAAAACCGCCCTCGGTAATTTTCCGATGGCGGCAAGCAGAATGTCAAATTAATAAAATTCCGCTATTTTGCGCAAAAACTCAACCGTGTCAAGCTTTTTGGGCGTAACTCCCTCTTTTTTGAATTGCAAAACCAAATCCCCCGTCATAAATCCGCTTTCAATGGTTTTAACGGCAGCTTTTTCAACTTTTTCGGCAAATAAACAAAGCTCTTTATTGCCGTCGATTTCTCCGCGCTTTTTCAGAGCGCCCGTCCAAGCGAATATAGTTGCAACCGAATTGGTTGAAGTGCTTTCTCCGTTTAAATATTTATAATAATGCCTTGTAACCGTTCCGTGCGCCGCTTCAAATTCATAACTGCCGTCGGGGGAAACCAAAACCGACGTCATCATTCCCAGCGACCCGTAAGCCGTTGCAACCATATCGCTCATAACGTCGCCGTCGTAATTTTTACAAACCCAAAGCATACCCCCTTTGCTGCGCATTACCCTTGCCACAACGTCGTCGATAAGAGTGTATAAATAGGTTAAATTGTTTTTTTCGAATTTGCCGCGGAATTCGCTATCGTAAATTTCGGCAAATATATCTTTGAACCTGCGGTCGTAAATTCTGGAAACCGTATCTTTTGCTCCAAACCAAACGTCAACTTTTTTATCCAGCGCGTAATTAAAGCAACTGCGTGCAAACGCCGCAACAGACGCGTCGAGGTTATGCGCGCCCTGCACTATACCGCCGTCTTCAAAACCGCAAATAAGTTTACGCCTAAGTTCGCCGCCGTTTTTGTCCTCTATAACAATATACGCCCGTTCGCCGGCAGCAACTCTGTCTTCGACGGCGCTGTAAATATCGCCGTAAGCGTGCCTTGCAATAATAATAGGTTTTTCCCAGCCCGGCACGTAAGGCGCAATGCCGTCTACTATAATAGGCGCACGGAATACGGTGCCGTCCATAATACGCCTGATAGTACCGTTGGGACTTGCCCAAATTTTTTTAAGATTATATTCAGCAACTCTTTGCGCGTTGGGCGTTATTGTAGCGCATTTTACGGCAACGCCCAAACGCTTAGCCGCCTCGGCGGCCTCAACGGTAACCCTGTCGTCGGTTGCATCCCTGTTTTTAAGCCCCAAATCGTAATATTCGCTTTTTAGCTCAACGTACGGCTCTATAAGAATTTTTTTTATTTCCCGCCAAATAACGCGTGTCATCTCGTCGCCGTCCATTTCAACTAACGGCGTTGTCATTTTTATTTTATTCATAAAAGTCCTCTTTGGTAAATTATAAGCTATTTTCTGCCCAACTTACAACCTTTTGAAGACACGTTTTCCAAAATTCCGGTAGTTAGCAGTTTTTTGTTTTTGTAAAATAAAAAATCTTTTTCCGCTTGATTTAAAACGTCTTTTAATACCCTGTAAAAATCCTTAAATCCCTTTGATAGCAAATAATAAGACAGCGACCCCGGCACGGTATTGATTTCGCTTAAATAGACCTCGCCTTCGCTTATTATATAATCGAACCTGACAATGCCGCGCATATTGAGTTTTTGATATACGTTTTGGGTAGTTTGGCGTATTAAACGCGACATATCTTGGGGTATATCCGCAGGAAGCACCGATTTTGCACCGCCTTCGTACTTGTCTTCAAAACTTAAAATGTCTCCGCTGGATACGGCTTCTTCACACTCGGACGTAATTACTCTGCCGTCCGCAAAATACGCGGCGCAGTTGATTTCGCGCCTGTTTTCAAAATATTTTTCCACTATGGCGCCTCTGTCGTAAATAAGCGCGCATTCCAAAGCGCTTTGCAGCTGCCGTAAATCGTCGGCTTTTTCAACGCCTATGCTGGAACCTAAGTTAACGGGCTTTACTATAACGGGAAAATCTGGCATATTTGGGGGTGTATCCGTTATAGGCGCGTCAATATACACATAATCCGCTGTTTTAACGCCCAATGCGGAAAGCACTGTTTTGGTAAGATATTTATCCATAAACGCCGCCGATTCAAAAGCGCCGGCGCTTGCAAACGGTATGCCTGCCGCCGCGCACAAACCTCCAACCGCTCCGCCTTCGCCCCAACCGCCGTGGCAGCAGTTTACGGCTGCGTCTGCTTTAACGTGTTTTTTAACCTTGCCGTGCGAGTTAAACAAATAAATTCCACCGCAGGCTATTGCGGCTTTACAGGCTTTTTCGTAGCCGCCGCCCTTAAAATTTTCAACGTTTAAAAGTAATTCCCCCGCATACATATCGCCCTTTTGCGATATGTAAACAGGAATAACGTTTTCGCCTCCGCTCTTTAAAACGTTGCACGTCATAGTGCCCGTTATAACCGAAATTTCGTTTTCGTTGGAAACTCCTCCGAAAATAACCGCCACAGTTCTGCTCATAAAAAAATCACCTCCGCTTTAATTTTCTGCTTTGGTGATTCAAAATTAATTCTTTGGTTTTGCGCACAGGCGCGTCATTTTATTACATTAATAAATATCCGGCAAATCGTTCAAAAACAAAACGGTATCTCCGTCGGCAAGATATCCCTTTAATTCTTCCTGTGCAGCGGCAAGCGTGGGTTTTAAAATCAGTTTTGCTCCGTCGCCGCCTGCGGACAAATACCCCTCTTTAACAGGCTGAACCAAAGTATCGCCTACGAGTATTACCAAATCAAAGCCTACGAGTTCCGCTCCCAAAAGCGCGTTTTCGCTTTCTTCCAAAACGCCAAGTTCCACAAGCCCAGGCGTTACCGCTATTTTTCTGCCGTTAAAGCTTTTTAAAACTTCCAGCGCAGCCGCAGCGCCTTTTACATTTGAATTGTAACCGTCGTCCAATATATTTACGCCGCCTGCCTTTATAAGCTGCAGTCTGTGCTCTATAAATTCCAAATCTTTTATTGCCGAAGCTATTTCGCCGGGGGTCATACCAAGAGAATAAGCAACCTCAGCCGCAAGCGCTATATTTTGCGCCGCGTGCCTGCCCAAAAGCTTTGTGTGCGTACGCACGCGCGCTCCTCCGAGAGTAAGCGTAAAGCTGCAGCCTTCCGCGCTGCATTCAACTTCGGATAAGCAGTTCTGCTTAATCTTATCAACCCCGTACGACTCAAACAGCTCAAAACAATCTTCGGCAATTACGGCTTTAACTTTGGTTGCGGTAAGTATTTCTCCCTTTGCTTTAACAATGTTTTCAACTGTTTTAAAACTTTCCAAATGCTGCGGACAAATGCCCGTTATAACCGAATAATCGGGCGGACAAAATTCGCAAAGTTCCGCAATATCTCCCACGTTGCGCGCACCCATTTCGGCTATAAAAATATCGTAATTTTCAAGCTCCGCCGAATTTACAGAAAGCGCAAGCCCCAACGGCGTATTGTGCGAACGCGGCGTTGACAACACTCTGAATTTTTGTGAAAGTAAATGCGATAAAATAATTTTTGTACTTGTTTTGCCGTAGCTGCCCGTAATACCTATAATTTTTAAGTTTGAATTTGCAAGTTTTTTCGAAGCCTTTTTAACAAAACTTCTGTTGTGCGGCACTTCGTAAATTTTTGCAACGGCGTTTGCAAGAAGAATAAGCGGAATAATGCAAAGCGGAAAAACCGACAGTGCAAAGTACCTTAAAACGTAAAATACGGTATTGCCCCACACTGCCGCCGCAAAATTTAAAAGCGTTACGGCAAAATAAACAAACGTTGCGGTACATAAAAACAAAACTACGTAAAGTCTTTTAAATCTCGGAGTAGGCGAAGCGGGCGATTTAAGCGCAACTTTATTATCCGCCCAAATGTATAAAGCAAAAAATATTATATACGCCGAAAAACCGATAACGGCTGACCATTCGCCTGCAAAAGAAAAGCAAAGCGAGATTACCGAATACGAAAATACGCAAAGCAGCGCAAGCAGGCTGTGCCGCGTAAACGCAAGATTGCGTTTTTTACGGCACCACGCAAAAAATTTTGCGCCGCCGTATCCGCAGGACTGCAAAATACCTACGCACTTATACGAACACGCGCAAAGCAAAACAGCAAAGACAGCGGCGCATAAAACGCATTCTATTGTTTTTGGAACAGATATAAATATTCCCATTGTTACTCCGATAAAAATTTGGTAATTTCAGAATTAAACGCACTGCTGTTTTCCGAAAAACAGAAGTGCCCGCAGCCTTTCATAATTTGCAAACGGCTGTTTTTTATAAGCGAATTAAAAATTTTTCCTTCTTCTTCCGGCGGCGTAACCGTATCGTTTTCGCCGTAAATCAAAAGCGTTTTATTCTTTATTTCTGCCGCAGCGGCTTTTAAATCCTCGTTAACTATTTTTTTATAACTCTCTTTCATTATAGGCGAAAGCTTTCTGTATTCCTCGCTTCCGAAGTGCTTTTCCGCAAACTTAGGGAACAGTTTTTTAACCCGTCTGTATGCCTTTACCCGCCGTATATATGCCGGCGAACGCGGTTTTACAATACCTGCGCCCCCCGTAATTATAAGCTTTTCCGCGGCGGCACAGTTACTCGCCAGCAGTTTTAAAATCACTCTCGCACCGAACGAATGAGCAATAACGTGCGGTTTTTTAAGTCCCGCCGCTTTTATAAATTTTGCAAGCCACTCTGCGTAATCGTCAACCGACCACGGCATATCGCAAGGCTCGCTTGCGCCGAAAGAGGGAAAGTCCGGCGCGGTTATCCTGTAATACGCCGACAGCTCTTTAATCTGATAGTAAAAGCTTTCCTTTTTCGAGCCGAAGCCGTGCAGCAAAAGCAAATCTTCGCCGCATCCTGCTCTTTGATAGGATACGAATTTACCGTCTATTAAAATTTTACAGCTCCTTTACCATTACCAAACAGTCTTCGCCGTCGGAATAGTACCTTGTACGGGCATAAACGCCCGCAAATCCGTTTTTTAAATAAAGTTCCATTGCCGCGGCGTTTGAAACGCGCACTTCCAAAAAAACTTTTTTAATGTTTTTGGTTTTTGCAAGTTGAATAAGCGCGTTTAAAATCGCCGTGCCTACGCCGCTGTGCCTGTAAGCTTCGGATACGGCAATATTGTCTATATCCGCGCTGTCGTCGGCAAAAGTAATTCCGCCGTAACCTATAATCTCTGCGCCGTCTTCCGCAAGCACGCCCGTAAAGTTATCCGATTCAAAGCTTGAAGCCAGCATTTTAAAGCTCCAAGGCTCTTGCGGAAAACATTCTTTTTCCATCTCGGATATGCTTAAAATATCTTCGTATTTCCAAAGTCTAATTTCCAAGCCGCGCCTCCTCCGCCTGACTTTTTCTAACGTAAAGCGCCTCTATATTGTCGGATAATTTACTTTCATTGCGGCATATTGCGGGGTGTAAGCAGTTTTTTATATCTAATTTCAAATAATTGTCAAAAGGCAAATCTTCAAAACCGTAAAGCGGCAAACCGAGGTTTTTAACGGCTTCGCCGCTCAAATACGCAGGTTCCGAAATTACGTTTTTATCTTTGCCGTAACCGCAAACATAATAATACGAATGCGCCGCGTCTATAACAACCGCAAACCTTTCGTTCTTCACATTATATGCAATCAAATCAAACGAGGTTACGCCTAAAAGCGGCTTGCCTGCGGCAAGCGCAAATCCCTTTGCCGAGGCTATGCCTATCCTTATTCCCGTAAACGAACCGGGACCGGTGACCGCCGCAAAAAAATCGCATTCTTCGGCGCGCAAACACGCTTCGTTAAGCGCCGCGTCTATTTCGTCCATTAATATTACGGAATGGCGCATAGCGCAGTCCGCCAAGTGCCTTACAACCGTTTTACCGCCTTTTTGCGCAACTACGGTAAGATAGCGCGACGAAGTGTCTATTCCCAAAAAATTACTCATAAATTATCCGCCGCTCCTCCTTACCCGTCTTTTCTATAACAACGCTTTTTACATCAGGCGGCAAAACTTCGGCAATGTTCTGCGCCCATTCTATAACGCAAATTCCGTCCGCATAAAAATAATCGGTCAATCCCAAAGCTTCCGCCTGAGCGCCGTTTTTCAAACGGTAGCAGTCAAAGTGAAAAAGCTTTCCGCCGTAATCGTTCATATACGCGTAGGTCGGGCTTAAAATTTCGTCTTTTATGCCCAACCCCTTTGCCAAACCTTTGCAAAACACGGTTTTGCCGGCTCCCATTTCTCCTTTTAAAACAACCACGTCTCCGCCATTCAACGTTTTAGAATAGCTTTCGCCGAAAGCCTGAGTGTCGGCGGCGCCGCGTGAAATAAATATTGCCATACGGCTACATTATACCCCCGAACGCCGCTTTTTGCAATAATTTTTTTATTAATTATAAAAGAGATAGAAATTACCTTCTATCTCTTTAAAACCAATATAGCAAATCTGTTTACGCGCCGTAATTTTAGTTTTCCAAACCGTTATCGTCCAAGTCCGCTTCGCCCTCTGTTTCTTTAATATAAAAATCGAAAACTTCGTTTAAAAGATTTTCGTCTTCTATGGTGTCCAAAGTGCCGGCTTCTTCGTTATAAACAAATATCATAACTTCGTCTTCGGCAATATCTTCGTTGGGTTCTGCGGCAAGCAGCAGCGCATATTTTACGCCTTTATATTCCGTAACGTCCAAAAGCTTGCAGTTTACTATTTTTCCTTCTTCGTCTACAAGTTCCACAAGTTCGTTTTCGTCTTCCAACTCGTTGTCAAGTTCTTTCTCGCTCATTTTTTATCTCCTTTTCGCAGTTTATCCAAAAATCCGTCCAAAATATTTGCGGCAGCCAAAGCGTCTACGCAGTTTTTGCGCTTTTCTCTGCGCATACCTTCGCTAATCAAAGTTTGATGCGCCATAATAGTTGTAAACCTTTCGTCCTCGCAATAAACGGGCAAATTGATTTCAGCTTTCAAAGCGTTTATAAAATTGCGTGTTTTAACCGTTTGCACCGCTTCGGTACCGTCGAAATTAACAGGCAAACCGCAAACAACCGCCGTTGCGCCCTTTTGCTTTACAATATCGGCAAGCGCCGCAATATCGTTTGCAAAACCTTTTCTGAAATATGTTTCAGATGGCAGCGCGTAAGTATTAAACGGGTCGGATACGGCAATTCCTATCCTCTTATCGCCTATGTCAAAAGCAATAAACCTTTCCATAAATTTATTATAGCACTTGTGCGCGCTATTTTCAAGCGATTGCGGTACTTACGCTGAAAATAACCGCAAGCCCCGCCTGAATAAGCGGGGCTTGCAGCTTTAATCAGTTAGATGCAGCTTTTTCGCCGGCGTCTTCCAACTGTTCGAGTTTGCTGTCAATATACTGTTCTGCTTTTTTCATAATATCTTCTTGGTTCTTTTTAACCAAATTTAAAAGCTTGCAGTTATTTGCAACCAAAAGAGCGCCGCCTGCCATACCTACGGCAAGTCCAAAAATAAACTTTTCCACTTTATCTCCTTGTATCGGCAAGTATGCCTTATTACAAGTATGAGCGGCGTTACAATAAATATTAATGTAAAAATTTGCCTAAACGCGGCGTGCAAATCAGTTTTGCAAATTTTTTACCTGCAATCTCAAAAGCATATTTTCGTCCGTTAGCCTTTTGATAAGAGTTGCAAGCCTTTTGTTTTCTTCTTTAAGCGAAGTTGCCAACTTGTCGTAAAGCCCGTTAATTTCTTCTTCTATGCGCTTTCTGGCTTCGTCCGTACCGTTTTCTATTCCGCACTCGCGCATAAGCCTTTCGATACGTTCGGGCTGTTTAGATGCAACGTTACGGTATTTGTTTTGGTATCTTAACATAAGCCTGTCGTCGCCTTTGCTCAAATTCATAACCGCGCGGCGCACCGATATGCCGCGGCTTTTCTGTGTTAAAATTTCCTTTAAAATTTTATCCGTTTCCAATTCCGAAAACGGCACAATCTTTTCCGCCTTTAAATCCGTATCCTTTAACATTCTGCGCACTCTGTCGTCGCCGGTGCTTCTTAAAAGAGCGTAATAATAATTGCGTACGCTACCTTTTGCCCTGCCGGACTTATGAGCATATTGCGCAAACAGCGACGAAAGTGTTTTGCCGTCTTTTTTTCCGTCCGCCACAAATTCCACCAACGATTTAGCTTCATCTTCCGTATAGCCGTTTATTTTATTCATAAATGCCTCCTGTACGGGCAATTTATTGACATAATTTTATCTTAATATTCATTAAATAATAGAAAAGATATTTTACGGGTTAAATTATGCGAATTTATTTTTTATCTTACAAGCCCGCCATTTTAAAGCTTAACGGGCTTTATATAGGCGGCATAGACCTTTTTGAAAAACATATAGAAATAGACCTGTCCGACAGTGTTCTTGCCGAAATTGTACCGGGAGAAAACCTGCAGCCCGTAAATTTTTTTATAAACGAACGCCTGCTTTTTGCACCGCCGGAATATATGGACGTATATTTAATGGAAAACGAAGCGCTTATATATATACGGGAATACGGTAACAAGTCGCTGAATATTTCCGTTATTGCCCAAACGCGCTTTTGCGGCAATCTCGTAACGGTGTTTTCGCAAGGGGGCGTTTACGTTTCCGTAGAGGGCGGCGATTACAAGCTTTATCCTCTGTCTAACAAATTCCGCTCCGCATTGCTTGAAGAACAAACTATTTCGGGCTTGCCCGTACTTGCCGTCCGCGGCGGAAATTCACTGCTGATTTTATCGGACAGCGGTAAAAAAATCTTTTTGAACGACGTTGAAAGCGCTTCGTTCGGAAACGATTTAAACGTTCGCATAGCGTTTGAAACCTGCACGGCGGCAAAAGCCGACTGCACTTATTATTACGACGGAGAAAAGCTTGTGCTACAAACCAGCCGAACCGTAGAAACCCACAAGCCCGAAAAAAACGTTTTACACTTTGCGTTTTTCGAAAGCGTGCTTACCTGCGGCGATTTTGCCGAATATCTTTCCGACGAGCTGAAACCAAAAGCAAACGTTATGAAAAGTTATTTGGGCGAATTTGTAAGCGTAACCGTACCAACCGAAAAGTTTTATGCCGTACACGGCGATATTCGGGCGGCGGGATTGGTTTACCCCAAAGCAAGCAATCTTTTTGAAGTAAAATATTTTGCGGTTGATATCGAAAACAGCAAAATAAGCAACGTTTTCCCCGTTGAATAAATAAAATGCCCCGTATAAAAACGGGGCTTACCATATGGAATTAAAAACGTACGATTATAAAAACCTCTCGAACACTTTTGTTCGAGAGGTTTTTACTATAGCAGTTAAGTAATTTTTATCTTTTAAATAATTCCATAACGGCTCATATTTACTCATTCTTTAACGCCTAGCTAAATTACTGATTATCCACGCCTAATACGTTTTTGCTTGCGGTTTACCTAATATTCCCTATGAGCATTACGATAAAACGGCGCTTTTTTATTCGGTTTAATTATTCTATTACGATATTGCATTTTTTGGGTTTAACTTTGTCGTAAGTTACAACAACTTTATCGCCTATACCGAACGGAAGTTTTTCTAAGAACGCATTGTTTGCAGCCTGCAAATCGCTTAAAATTCCCAAATTCCAGCCTATTTTGTCTTTAACAACCGCAACAAGCTGTTTTTCAACGCCTTCTACGCTTATGTAAACTTTGTAATTAAGCGTAACGCTTGCCAAAAAGCCTATGCCCACGCGCGAATAGCCTGCGTACTCGCACTGCTGTATAACGCCTTCTGCCTTAGCTTCGTTTTCGGGTTTGATTTTAATTTGTTTATAACGTATTCCTTTTGCCATATTCCACTCCTTGATTTTAATAATATTATTATAATTCAAATAATAAATTTTGTCAACACTATCAACGCGAACGCGAACCGCCGCCTCCGCCGCCTCCGCCGGATGAACCGCCGTGTCCGCCACCGCCGCCTCCGCCCGAAAATCCGCCGGCTACGCCCGCCATTGTAAAGGGAGCGTGCAAACTCGACCTGGTAAAATTAGAACACAGCAAATAAGCGTCTATGCCGTCGTCTATAAACTGCGGAACTTTAAAATCCAGCGAAGCAAAACGTTTTTGAACCTTTTTACTTATACCCAAAATATAGCAATACGGCAGAATATCCGCAAAATAATCGGGATTTTCATCGAATAATAACTGTATGCGCGGAAGTTCGGCTTTAAGCAGAAACTGTTTGAAACCCAAAATTTTACCGTAAATATTATTTGCGTTTTCCGTACGTTTATCTTTAATGCAAAACGGTAAAACAAACACGTTTAACGCCCACCAAGAAGGTGCAATCAAGTGCAAATAAGCGTAATCGTATAGCGGCATTGCAAATATAAATAAATACATAAAATATACTACGCCGTAAAAACACAGCGGAAACAGCAAAATTAAAACAGAAGGCATTTTGCGGAATATTACGCCCATAAGCGTACCCGCCGCAAGAAACACCGAAAAAAACGCCGCCATTGCGTCAAGGCTTACAATGGAAAAATACACCATAACCGAAAGCGTTGGCACAAGCGCCAAAAACGGCAAAGCGCAGCGCATTTTTTCCGCTTTGCTTTTTGAGATTTTGTATTTATCTCCGTTTTTAACAAGTTTTTCAACCGATTCGTAAAATTTGGTTTTATTTTTAGAAGAAGTATGCCTGTATTTTCTTGTGGAAAACTTGTTTGCGCCGCCTAAACCGAACATAAACAACTGATTATAAAAGTTTTGTTCGGCATTGGTTTCGCAATACATTCTTCCGCGTTCGTCAATATCGTCGGGTTTTTTACCCGTGGTATATAAAATAAAATCTTTTTTTCCGTCTTTCTCTATTTTAATAAATCCAGATTCCGCCCACTTTAAAATAATTGCGGCGGCGTCTTTTGACTTTGCTCCGCGGTGCCATACGGAAGAAAACTCCATAATATCCACCCCCTCGGGAGGATAAAATTCCGCCGTAACAACGGGCTTTTCAGACGATGCGGCATTAAAGAACAGCCAAATCCCCGCAATAACCGCGGCAATGGCTATTGCGGCAAAAATAACGTAATACCAATAAAACGTTAATGTAACTTTAAAATAACCGTCCGGCAGCAAAGTTTGAACGGTCAAACCTGCGTTTTCTTCGCGGTCGAACGCGCATATTTCTATTTTGTTTTCGCCTATGTTAACGTATTCCCCAACGTCGGGATTGGGCGCCCAATCCCGTTTGCCGTTTGTGCGTAAACTTACGTCAAGGCTTTCTGTAGGTTTATCAAATGTGATGCTTGCCGTAAGTTTTTTGACTTCAGCCATTTCGTAGCCCAAAACGTCATACGTAAAATCGTCAAACCCTTTTACCTTGTCGTCGCTCATATCGTAAACGTATTCCAACACAAAATTATAAGGTACGCCTGCGGTAAGATTTGCGCCGTTGGGGCGCATCATTTCAATCGAAAAAAATTCTTTTAAATAAAAGCTGTCGTCGCTTCCTATAATGTGCCAATCGCATTCTCCGCCGTCAAGCGTTACGGATATATCGGAAATTTTTGCAAAATAGTCTTTGCCTTTTAATTTTTTTCCGTCTATAATGCGGGTGGTGGCGCTGATTTTCTGTATATCTCTTATTAAACTTCTCTTTGTGCTGTTATCCCAAACCGCCGTAAGGCTTTCGCGCACGGCAAGCGTTTTATCTTCACGCACGTTAATGTTTATGTCAACTTCGTTAAAGCTGTAACTGCTTTGCGTTTCGGCGTTAACGTTTAAACTGTTTTTTGCGCCTGCGGAAAATATGCAAACCAAAATAATAGGCAAAATTATAAACGTAAATAATGCAATTATAATTTTACGTTTGGTCATATCTCTCTCCTGTCGGTGTTTTTTAAAACGTAATTTTTCATTGCGCAAAACGTGGCGTCGGATATAACGTGTTCTATCTCGCAGGCGTCTTCTTCCGCGTCCGCGCCGTTAACCCCGTGCAAAATAAGAAAATCGCGCACGGTACAGTGTCTTGTATAAACTTCCTCGGCATAACGCGCGCCTGTCTGCGTAAGGTAAATATGCATTCCGTCGCACTCCACGTATCCGGAAGATTGCAAAAGTTTTACAGCCTTTTGAACCGCGGGCTGCGAAACGCCTGTTCTGCGCGCAACGTCCACCCTATGCACAAACTCGTTTTCGCGGGATAACAACAAAATACATTCAAGATAATCTTCGGTAGACTGATTGCGTTTCATAAGTTTATTATATTACATTATTTTTTTTATGTCAACTTTAAAAATTTTTTGCAAACCCTTGCAATAAACAACATAAAACTTTATAATTAAGTTATATTTTAGAATATGCCTTAAAAACGCGGCATAAGATACAAAGGAGAATATGTTATGTTATGTGCAAAAGATTTCAGGCGGGAAGCCTGGAACAAACTCAATGGCAATTGGTCAACCGCAGCGGTAGCAACGTTGTTATACTCGCTTTTGCTGGGAGTATGCAGCGGGTTTGCTTGGATTGTGCAAGGACCTATGGACTTAGGTTATTATATAATGACCTTAAACGTTGTACGCGAACGGCGACCGCAGATAGAAGACATTTTCGAAGGTTTTAAAAACAATTTCGTAAACGCTTTTCTTCTTTCTCTTGTAAACGGAATTTTCATATTCCTGTGGTCGCTCTTATTAATAATACCCGGCATAATTAAGTCCTACTCATACAGTATGAGCGTTTACATACTTGCCGACAACCCCGATATGGACTCGAACGACGCAAGAAAAGCTTCAATGAAACTTATGCACGGAAACAAGTGGAGACTTTTCTGTCTTAATTTCAGCTTTATCGGATGGAATCTTTTAACGCTTTTAACGTTCGGTTTGCTTTCATTCTGGGTTACTCCCTATCAGCAGACTGCGCACGCTGCTTTCTACCAAAGTCTGATTGCGGAACAGTCTCCCGCACAGACAATGCCCTCGGAACCTGCGCAACAGCCTTTTGAAGAAATTCAGAACAGCGACGGAAATAATTATTGAGTAAAATAAAAAACCGCGCGGCTCATTAAAGCCGCGCGGTTTTATTATGTTTTAAACTTCTTCGCCTGCAAGTAAGGCTTCCCTTTCGGCAACGGACAGCGCCTCTACCATACCGTCTATTTCGCCTAACATAAACGAATCCAGCGAATACAGCGAAAGTCCTATTCTGTGGTCTGTAACCCTTCCCTGAGGGAAATTATAAGTGCGGATACGCTCGCTTCTGTCGCCCGTGCCCACAAGCGATTTTCTGTGCTCGTCGTAAGCCGAGCGATTTTTTGTATTGTAATAATCGTATAATCTGGAACGCAGAACCTTAAAAGCCTTGTCTTTGTTTTTAAGCTGGCTGCGCTCGTCCTGACAGGTAACAACAATGCCCGTGGGATAGTGCGTTATGCGGATTGCGGTTTCGGTTTTGTTTACTTTCTGACCGCCCGCTCCGCTGGACCTATACACGTCTACGCGTATATCTTCCTCTTTAATCTCTACTTCAACGTCCTCCGCTTCGGGAAGCACCGCAACCGTTGCGGTAGAAGTATGTACGCGCCCTTGAGATTCGGTTTCGGGCACGCGCTGAACGCGGTGCACTCCGCTTTCAAACTTCATACGCTTATATGCGCCCTTACCGCTTACATTCAATACCACTTCTTTAATTCCGCCGAGCTCGGTTTCGTTTTTGTCTACTTCCTCAACTTTAAGACGGTGCTTCTCGCAGTAATATACGTACATACGGTAGAGTTCAAACGCAAACAGCGCCGCTTCCTCGCCGCCCGCTCCTCCGCGTATTTCAACAATACAGTTTCTGTCGTCGTTTTTGTCCTTGGGCAAAAGCAGAATTTTAAGTTCCTCGCGCAGACTTTCGCATTTGCTTTTGCATTCTTCTATTTCCGCGCAGAACAGTTCGCGCATTTCGGGGTCGCTTTCTTTTATTCGCGCTTCTTCGGCCTGAATAAGCCTGCGCTCCGCTTCGGCGTATTCCGCATATTTTTCCGCCGTTTCCGAAATTTCGGACTGCGCTTTTGCAAGTTTTGTCCATTCTGCGGCGTCGGATATAACTTTGGGGTCGCTCATCTTTTCCGATAAACTTAAATACCTTTCGTATATATCCTTTAATTTTTTTATCATTTTATCCTGCATTATATTAAAAGACTATCTTTAAAAATCTCTCAACGCCGTTCAAGTCTTTCAAAACTATGGCGTAGTCGCGCTTGGGGAAAATTTTAAGAATTTCTATTGCCTGCTCCTCTCCGCATTCCATAATAAGCATACCGTCGCGCGTTAAGTAATTTTTAATGTTTTTTGAAAGTCGCCTATAAAAATCAAGTCCGTCGTCGCCGCCGTCCAAAGCAATACGCGGCTCGTGCTCGCGCACCTCTTTTTGCAAAAACGGTATGTCGTCGCTCTTTATATAAGGAGGATTGCAAACTATTATATTAAACCTGCCGTGAACGTTTTCAAACAAGTCGCCCACAACAAAATTTACGTCGGCATTATTATTTAACGCGTTTTCTTTTGCAAGCATTATCGCCGCGTCGGAAACGTCGGAAGCCGTAACCGAAACGCCGCGTTTTTTACAGGCTTTTGCAACGGCAACCGCAATACAGCCGGACCCCGTGCACATATCCAAAACTTTATCGCCGTTTTCAACCGACTTTATAACTATATCCGTAAGCGTTTCCGTTTCGGGTCTGGGTATAAGCACCCTTTCGTCAACTTTAATTTTACAGCCGTAAAATTCCGTATCGCCCATTATATACCAAAGCGGTCTGCCCGTAAGGCGTTTTTTGATAATTTCGGCAATTTTTTTGCTTTCGAAAGATTTTACCTTGCGCTCGCTTGTATATAAATCGCTGCGGTTTATATTGAGTACCAACGCGTAAATCCATTCGGCGTCGCTCTCGTCTATGTCTTCCGAAGCAAACTTCTTTTTTGTTGCGTCAAGCATTTTAGAGAGTATTCCGCCCGTAACAAACTGCGATTGCGCGCTCGTTTCGTCCGCATCCATTTCCAACGCCTTGTTAAACGCCGCAATGGCAACTTCCAACATATCTTCCGTAGGCTCGCGCGTGGTAAGATATTTTTGCAACAGCATACCAGGAGCTTTGAATATGTTAACGAACTTGTTGTCGAATTTTGCAAGCAACTTTAAAATTTCGTAAGATATACCCGTAATTACAGGTAAAAGCACTATTTCAAGCCCTATTCTTGCAAGCGTTCTCAGTGCGCCGTTGCCTATTAAATCAACTCTGCAAGCCCAGCCCACAACCGAAAAAACGACTATGTTTATAAGCAGTACTATAAAAAGAAACGAAGTTCCGCACCTGTCGTGTATTCTGGAACATTGCGCAACGTTTTCTATCGTAAGTTCCAAGCCGTGTTCGTATGCGTTTATGGTTTTATGCTCCGCTCCGTGATATTGGTATAACCTGCGGATATCTTTAAGCGCAAGAATAATACCCAAATACGCAAGAAAAATAACAAATTTTATTCCGCCGAGAATAAGCCCCGTCCAAAGACCGTGCAGCTCGTGCTCTACAAGCGCGCCAGGGAAAGCTTTTTGCAGCAGCCCCACAAGGTAATTGGGCAAAAAAACAAAAAGCGCCACAGCAAGAACAACGCCCAAAATTACGGATATGTATGTAATAATATCCATAAGGCTTATTTTAAATTTCTGCGTAACCCAATTTTCTATTTTACCGGGCTCCTCGTCGTCCTCGCCGTTGCCGTAAACCGCAGCCGAACGCATAAGCGTTTTTGTGCCGCGCACCAGCGAAGAAAACAGGTTGACTACGCCGCGGACAAACGGAATTTTGCCGGCAGTTTTAGCGGCGTCGCTTTTGATAATTCTCTGCGCCTCTATCTGCACTTCGCCGTCCGGATCGCGTACTGCGGTGGCCATACCGGTTTTGCCCATCATCATAACGCCTTCCAAAACCGCCTGACCGCCTATGTACGTGCCGCAGCGCTTGGGCTTTTTAATTTTTTCGGTTTTTATTTTTTTTGACATTTCGCCCTTCACTAAAAATTTAAGCTCCAAAATCTTCTTTTGGAGCCGTAGATTTTAAATATTGTATCTTTTTTTGAACTTGTCTACACGGCCGCCTGTATCAACAAGCTTTTGCTTGCCGGTAAAAAAAGGATGGCATTTATTGCATATATCCACTTTCAACGTATCTACTTTTTTGGTAGTTCCCGTAGTGAACGTCGCTCCGCAAGCGCATACAACCGTTACTTCGTGATAATCGGGATGTATTTCGGGCTTCATATGTTTCACCTCGCTGTAATTTCTTCTTATTCCCATATATTATATAAAATTAAATTGAGCAAGTCAAATAATTTTAAGAACGCCGCAAAAAATTTTTACGCTAATTTTCAAAAATAGTCGTTTTTTTATTTTTCTGCGTTTTTAGTTGCAAAACATTTTTGCAAGGCGTATAATGAGCAATAGTTGATATATGGATAATTGGATTTTAAAAGGTGTTAAGAACCTTGTTAACGAACCCTCGGGCGTGAACATTACCGCCCCCACACAGGTTAAAGTAAAAGTTTCTCACTTGCTTTTAACCGATTACGATGCGCTTTTGTATAACGGTGCAATTAAAACTTCTTACCCCAGAATAATAGGCAAAGCCGCGGTAGGTATAGTAACCGAAGCCGGCGAAAACTGTTATGACGTAAAAAAAGGGTCAAGAGTTTATTTTCAGCCGTCCCGCGCGTGCGGAAATTGCCTTGCCTGTAAAAGCGGTAAAGCCAAAGACTGTGCCGAAGTAGCTATTGCAGGGCGCGATTTCGACGGTTTTATGCGCGATTTCGTTGTGTGCGATTACAGCGATATTTCGCTTTTGCCGGATAGCGTAAGCGATTTTCACGCGCTTTGCATAGAAACAATAGGTATTGCCGAAAATATTTACGACAAACTCAATCTTTCAGCGGGTCAGAGAGTTGCCGTTGTAGGCGGCAGTTTTTCCGGCAATATAATTGCACAGGTGCTTATGTACCACAAAATTATTCCTATAGTAATAGACAACTCCCCCGTCAATTTGGAAGCGGTTAAAAAATGCGGCATAAGCTATGCTTTCGGCGCCGACGACGAGCTGGACGAAAACATTAAAAACGCAACCAGCGGCAATCTTTGCGACGCCGCCGTGTACTGCGCGGTTTCGCGCCTGCCCCTTTCGCTTATACCCAGATTGGTAGGCGACGGCAAAAACGTAGTTTTAAGCGCGTTATCTTCCGGCAGCACCGTAATGGATATGCACGACATAATGGAAAAAAATCTTACCGTGTTCGGCGTGTCCAACGCATACGGCTATACCGACGCCGTAATAAATATGCTTGTGCACAAGGCTGTCAACATAGACGTATTCGAAAAAGAAGTGCTTACGGAATTTAATCCTGCCGAACTTTTAGACGAAAATTCGGCGTTTGTAACTTCGCCCAAGCGCAATAAAATGACCGTTCTCAAAATGATAATCTGACGCGCGCTTATTAATTTATGCGCAATTTCCCTAAATTACTGTTTTCTTTAAACTTTATTTATATAGCGTTAATTGCGGCACAAGTTGCCGCAATTATTTTTTTATGCCTGTATATACCGGCACTGATGCCCGTTGCGCTTACCGTTTCGGCGGCATGGGTTATAACCCTTATAACCGCAGCGGTGCTATTTGCAAGAGACGCCGCTGCGGAAGTTAAATGCGCCTGGTTTATGCTGATATGCGCTTTACCCGTAGTAGGCGCGGTAATTTACATTATTTCCGCAGTAAAGCTGCGCAGCTGCGGAATTTTAAAAGTTAACGGCGGCAGCCAAACGGGGCTTAGCGCGGCGGCGGCAGATTTATGCGGCACCGTTTCCGCAGGTTATGACAGCGCCAAATATTTTTCCGACGGCAGAACGTTTTTAAACGAAGTTTGCGCAGCTGTTTCCAAAGCGCACAAAAGCGTATATATGGAATTTTTCATAATAGCGCGCGGACAGGTGTTCAACTCGCTTTTACAGGCTTTAAAAAGCGCAAAACGCAACGGAGCGGAAATTAAAATTATATTCGACGGAATAGGCTCGCTTACAAAACTGAGTAAAAAAGACGTTAAAAAACTGAAAGACGCAGGCGCGGAAGTTAAAACGTTTCATAAACTTACTCCCTATCCTCGCGCCAATCTGAATTTCCGCGACCACCGTAAAATAGTAAGTATTGACGGGTTAACCGCTTTTACGGGCGGCATAAATCTTGCCGACGAATACGCCAACATTACAAGTCCGTTCGGCTATTGGAAGGACAGCGGGCTTTGCATTAAGGGCGGCGCCGCGCTTATTTTCGAAGGTATGTTTTTATCGGTGTGGAATAAAAAACATCAAATGGACGCGCCTGCCGAAGGCAAAAACAGCTGCCTGCCGTTTTACGACAGTCCGCACGGACGCGCGTTTTTCGAAGACGCGTGCGTTTGCGCAGTTAACGCCGCGACGCAACGCGTGCATATAATGACACCGTACTTCTGTTTAAGCGAAAAGACAGCTGCGGCGCTGTCGTTTGCGGCGCGGCGCGGAGTTGACGTTAAAGTTATTATACCGCACACTCCAGATAAAAAATATGCTTTTGAAATTTCAAAAACCTATGCTTCGGAACTTAAACCGAGCGGCGTAAAGTTTTACGAATTCACTCCCGGATTTATGCACGCCAAATGTCTGGTGTGCGACGACAGCGTATTTTTGGGCAGTTATAACTTTGACAACCGCTCCACAAGGCTGAATTACGAATGCGGCGTTATGTTTAAAGGACAAATGACCCAAGAAGCCGAACGCGACTTTTGCAGCTGTTTAGAACTGTCTGCGGAATTTAACGAAGGTAAAATTTCGTTTTTAAGAAAATCGTACCGCTTTGTTCTGCGGCTGATTGCTCCTCTTATTTAATGAATTGACAAAATGCACCCGTTAAATTATAATTTGTAAAGAATAAACTTGCAGCTTAATGTTTTACCGTTTAAAACGGCTTTTAACGGCATTGAGCGCGTTTTAAAAACTTTATTTTTCTATTCCTAATACAAAGTAATTTATAAAATTAAGGAGCATTTATGAAACTTTTAATAGCTTCCGACATACACGGTTCCGCCGAATACTGCAAACTTTTACTTGATGCTTTTAAGCGCGAGAGTGCAGAAAAGCTTTTGCTTTTGGGAGATATTTTATATCACGGACCGAGAAATCCGCTGCCGAACGGTTATTCGCCCGCCAAGGTTGCCGAAATGCTTAACGATATACGCGGTAAAATAGTTTGCGTACGCGGTAATTGCGACAGCGAAGTTGACCAAATGGTTTTAAACTTTCCTATACTTTCCGAATACGCGGTTTTCTGCTCAGACGGCATAAATATGTATTTATCGCACGGACACCGTCAGGTGCCGCCTATGCGCAGAGGCGACGTTTATTTAACGGGGCACACGCACGTGCCGCTGTGCGTTACCGAACAGGAAGGTTATCTGCATTTAAACCCCGGCTCGGTTTCCTTACCCAAAGAAGGAAGCGAACGCGGCTATATTCTTTACGACGATAAGATTTTTTATTTTAAAAATTTAAACGGAGAAATTTATAAACAAACGGCTTATTGGGAAAATTTACAATAAAAAAGCTCCGCGCTTTTTCGCGGAGCTTTTAGTTTTGCACTTAAACGGGCAAAATACGAAGAATGTGCTTGCTGATAATCATAAGCACGAGGTCGCAAATCCAAATAATGTTAAATCCGAAGAAAATACGGATAAGCGCCGCTACTATCTTTCCGTCTTGGAATCTGGTAATTACGCCGCAGAACCACGAGGTAATGGGAATAATCGCAAGAATCAAGCTTACAAGATAGCTGAGTCCGAAATAGTCGCCTCTTTTTGTTGCCATATAAAAAATCTCCTTAATTATTATTTAATTATATTATATCATAATATAAAAATATGTCAACAATTCCACAAAAAATGTCAAAAAATCGGCGCAATAATGCGCCGATTTTATTTTTATTAAATTATTATATTTACCTGCATATAACGCGCAGTTTACACGGTTTTTAAACAAGTTCTATAATAGCTTCTTCCGCTGCGTCGCCGCGGCGCTCTCCCAAAAGATAAATTCTGGTATATCCGCCGCCCTGTCCGAGTTCCTCTTTACGCTGCGCATACTTGGGCGCTATTTCGTTAAAAAGTTTTTCCATAAGCGGATGCTGAATATCTGCTGTTCTCGCTCTGAAATCGGCCTTCTTTTCGCTAAACGGCTTTACTTCCTGCAAATCGCGCAGTTTACCTATAAGTTCACGGCGAACCGCAAGCTTTTTAGGGCTGTCCTTTACGCTTTTCACGGTTATTTCTTTACCCTTAGCGTCGGTTTTCTTAACTTCGAACTCAACGTTATCGTCGTAAACCTTAATTGCTTTGGTTATAATTTTTTCAACATAAGGCTTAAGTTCCTTTGCCTTTGCCTTGGTAGTGGTAATTTTGCCGTACCACAAAAGCTCGGAAGCCTGATTTCTTAAAAGCGCTTTTCTCTGCTGCGCCGTTCTTCCCAATTTACCGGGCATATGTTAGTCCTCCTTGTTTGAAAGTGAAAGTCCGTAAGATTGAAGTTTTAAAATTACTTCGTCCAAAGACTTTCTGCCTAAGTTGCGCACTTTCAGCATTTCGTCTTCCGTCTTTCTCGTAAGGTCTTCCACTGTGTGTATGTTTGCGCGTTTAAGGCAGTTATAGGAACGAACCGAAAGATCCATATCCTCAATTGCCATAGCAAGTATTTTAGCTTGTTTATCGTCCTCGCTTTTAACGAGAATATCCATATCTTTAATAGATTCGGACAAATCTACGAAAAGCGAAATGTGGTCCTGCATAATTTTCGCCGCCAAAGAAACGATTTCTTTTGCCGAAAACGCGCCGTTTGTCCACACTTCAAGCGTAAGTTTGTCAAAGTCAGTTTTCTGTCCCACGCGCGTATTTTCAACGGCATAGTTAACCTTTTTAACGGGCGTATAGATGCTGTCTATGGGAATGTAATCCAAAAGTTCGGTGCGGGTATGGTCTGCGCCCTTATAGCCCCTGCCTCTGCCGATGGTTATTTCCATATCTATTTTTCCGCCTGCGTCTACGTAGCAGATGTGCTGGTCGCCGTTAATAATTTCTATTTCGGCGTCGTCGCTTATATCCGATGCTTTTACTTCGCAAGGACCTTCCTTATAAAGATGAACTACTTTAACGTAATCTTTATCGGTAACCGCGGTTTTGATTGCAAGCGTTTTTAAATTGAGGATTATTTCCGCAACGTCTTCTTTAACGCCGGCAACAGCCGAAAATTCGTGTTTTACGCTTCCGTCTAAAAATCTTATACCCTGCGCGGCTGCTCCGGGAAGCGCCGAAAGCAGTATTCTTCTAAGGCAGTTGCCTATCGTAAGACCGAAACCCTTTTCAAGAGGTTCAACTACAACCTTTGCATAAGCGCGGTCTTCGTTTTCTTCCACCTCTATTTTGGGCATATCCATTTCGATCATAAAACTTCCTCCTTTTTATTCTCGTTACTTGGAGTACAGCTCGACAATCATATGCTCTGCAATCTGACTGTCAATATCTTCTCTTTCGGGGTTCGAAAGTACCTTCCCCTGCAATTTTTCGGGTTCGAATTCAAGCCACTTGGGAGTGTTAACTTTGCTTGCTTTAACAGCCTCGAAATATTTATTGGAAGTTTTGCTCTCTTTTACGGTGATTATATCGCCCGCTTTAACTATATAGGAGGGTATGTTTACCTTTTTGCCGTTCACAAGGAAATGACCGTGATTAACCAACTGTCTTGCCTGTGCTCTGCTTCCGCCGACGCCCATACGGAAAATTACGTTGTCAAGTCTGCGTTCCAATAAGGAAAGCATATTTTCACCCGTAATGCCCTTCATTCTGTCGGCTTTTTCGTAATAAGCGCGGAACTGTCCTTCCTGTACGCCGTAAATTCTCTTAACCTTTTGCTTTTCTCTGAGCTGCTTGCCGTATTCGGAAACTTTCTTTCTGGAAAGTCCGTGCGCTCCGGGAGGCGTAGGTCTTTTTTCAAACGGACACTTTCCGTTATAACATTTTTCGCCCTTTAAGAACAACTTTCCGCCTTCTCTCCTGCACAGGCGGCATTTTGCTTCTCTGTAAGTTGCCATAAACCTTTATACCTCCTTATACTCTGCGGCGCTTAGGCGGCCTGCATCCGTTGTGTGGAATGGGTGAAACGTCGGAAATCAAAGTAATTTCCACGTCGCACGCGCCTATTGCGCGGATTGCCGATTCTCTGCCCGCGCCGGGACCTTTAACGTAAACTTCTACCGAACGGAGTCCGTGTTCCTTTGCTGCTCTGACTGCTGTTTCGGTTGCCTGCTGAGCGGCAAACGGCGTGCCCTTTCTGGAACCTTTAAAACCCAAACTGCCCGCGGACGACCAGCTAATAGCGTTGCCCTGCGCGTCGGTTACTGTTACGAGCGTATTGTTGAAGGAGGACTGAATGTGTACCTGACCTCTGTCAACCTTTTTAAGCTCTCTGCGTTTTCTTGTAACGGTTTGCTTTTTCTGTTGCTGTGCCATATACTACCTCCTTACTTAGCGCCCTTCTTCTTTGCCACCGTGCGGCGGGGACCCTTGCGGGTTCTTGCATTCGTCTTAGTAGACTGTCCGCGTACGGGCAAACCTTTTCTATGACGGATTCCGCGATAGCTGCCTATTTCCATAAGCCGTTTGATGTTAAGCGAAACTTCGGTTCTGAGTTCGCCTTCCACCCTTATATTGTGGTCTATATATTCTCTTAATTTGGATACGGTATTCTCGTCCAAATCCTTAACTCTCGTGTTGGGGTCAACGCCCGTTTCGGCAAGGATTTTCTGCGAAGTTTTAAGACCGATACCGTAGATATAAGTGAGTCCTATTTCAACTCTTTTTTCTCTGGGTAAATCTACACCGGCAATACGTGCCATTTTGATTTAATTCCTCCGTTAAAATTTTTATGTGTTTTAAATGTATATAAGCCGTATTGAATTTTGCGCCTAAAATTCGGAATGTAGCGAAAAATCCAAACGGAATCGTTTTTGAATATAATAAACTTAACCGCGCGTCGTAACCGCGCACGAAAAAAATTTTCAGTTTTTGCTGCGCCAGGTAATTCTGCCCTTGGTCAAATCGTACGGACTTATTTCAAGCTTAACGTTGTCGCCTTCTATAATTCTTATATAGTTAAGTCGCAACTTACCGGAAATATAAGCGTTTATAACGTGTCCGTTTTGAAGTTTAACTTTAAAATTTGCGTTGGGCAGGCACTCTATAACCTTGCCTTCGGTTTCGATAACGTCGTCCTTTGACATAAATTCCTCTCTCTCGAATTTTCCGCCGCCTTGCGTTTAAAACACTTTGGATCGCGCGACCCGAAAATATACCGTGTAAATCGTATTTTAAAAGCGCATTAAATACGCGCGCAAACAAAAATTACGCGTTAAACACATTTAAACCGCAGTACGGCACTCGGCGCTAATTCAGCCTTGACGCTGCTTGTGGTTTTTATTTTTACTGCAAATTACCATAACTTTGCCGTTTCTTTTAATAACCTTGCACTTATCGCACATAGGTTTTACGGAAGGTCTAACTTTCATAATAGTCTCCTTTAAGGTATCTCGGTTTATTTTTCACCCTCTGAGGGTTTGGGATAATTGTAATTTTTCAACGCCGAATAAATTTCGCTGTCGAAAACCTGTTTGCCTTCTGAAAGCTTAAAAGCAATGCTTTCTGCCTTTTCCGGCAAAAGTTTTAAGTGTTTCAAATTTTTAACCTTGGGCGAGGCAAGTTTTTTAAAGTTGCCGTCTACGACAGCCGCTTTTCCGCTATCAAGCACGGCGGAAATAATATAAAATCTTCCCTTGTCTCTGCCTTGAAGGCTTTCGCAAATGCCGCCCACGGCAGGCGTTTTAACTTTCATAATACTCCGATTTTCAAACAAAGTTACAACGTAAGTATTTCAACGCCGTCCTCGCAGATGAGCACGGTATTTTCGTAATGCGCCGCCGGTTTTCCGTCTGCAGTGGTAACCGTCCAACCGTCTTCGCGGTTAAAGTTAACTTTGTACGTTCCCATAGTTATCATAGGTTCTATACAAATCGTCATACCGGCTTTCAATCTAAGTCCGGTGCCTTTTTTGCCGTAATTGGGAACCGACGGGTCTTCGTGCATTTCTCTGCCTATACCGTGTCCCGTAAGCGCCCTTACCACGCCGTATCCGTTTGCTTCCGCGTGAGTCTGAACTTTATAGCCTATATCGAACAGCGGCGTTCCCTGCCGCAAATCTTCAACGGCTTTAAAAAAACATTCTTCGGCAACTTTTACAAGTTTGCGCTTCTCGTCCGAAACGTTTCCTATTAAATAGGTTCTTGCGGCGTCGCCGTGAAATCCGTTTTTTTCCGCCGTTATGTCTACGCTGACTATATCTCCGTCAACTATAATTCTGTCGCCGGGAATACCGTGCACAACAACTTCGTTAACAGACACGCACGAACTTGCGGGATAGCCTTCGTAACCGAGTTCCGACGGATAAGCTCCACAGGATACGATATATTTATATACCAACTCGTCCACTTCTTTGGTTGTCATTCCCGCGCGGATATTTTTGCCAACAAAATCAAGCGTTTCCTTAACTATGCGGCAGCTTTCGCGCATATATTCTATTTCGCGCTGACCTTTTATCGTAATCATTTATCGAGAATTTCGCAAATTTTGGCAAACACTTCGTCGGGACTGTCGTTTCCGCAGTTTACCGTTTTAAGTTTGCCCTGCGCCCCGTAATAGTCGATTAGCGGCGCCGTTTGAGTATTGTAAGTTTCCAAACGCGACTTAACAGTTTCGGGATTGTCGTCGGCGCGCTGATACAGTTCGCCTCCGCACTTTTTGCAAACGGTTGCGCCGTTTAATGTAGAAACGTGATAACTTTCGCCGCAAGCGCATACGCGTCTGCCGCAGATTCTGTCCATAAGCAGTTTTTCGTCAACCGCAATATTTAAACACAAATCTACTTTTGCAAACTTATCCAATTCTTCGGCTTGAAAAACGTTGCGGGGGAACCCGTCCAACATATAACCGCAGTTTGCGTCGTCCCAGGTAAGTCTGTCTTTGACTATATCGCAGGTAACCTCGTCGGGTACCAACTTGCCCGCGTCTATGTAAGACTTGGCAAGCTTTCCTATTTCCGTGCCGCCTTTGATGTTAGCGCGGAAAATATCGCCCGTGGATATATGCAACAGTTTGTATTTTTCTTGAATTCTGCTTGCCTGAGTGCCTTTGCCGGCGCCGGGCGCGCCCAATAAAACAACGTTCATATTAAACCCTTAATTATTTTAAAAAGCCCTTATAATTTTTCATCATAAGCTGCGATTCAAGCTGTTTGTCCAGCTCCAAAGCAACCGAAACGACAATCAATATACCCGTTGTGGAGAATACCGAAAGCAACGAAGTATCGCTTATAACGTTTAACGACGTAAGCACCATTGAAAGTATCGAAGGAATGAACGCAACCAACGAAAGATATATAGCTCCGAAAAGCGTAATTTTGTTGGAAATTTTCTTTAAATATTCAGCGGTAGGCTTACCGGGACGAATACCCTGAATAAAACCGCCGTTCTGCTGAATTGTTTTGGAAATATCTTCGGGATTGAACTGCATCGACGAATAGAAAAATGCGAATGCAAATATAAGAAGACACAGCGCAACCATATAAATAAGCTGACCGTACCAAGCCGTAGACGAACCGGAGAACCACTGGGTTATTCCGGCTTCCGCGCTACTGCCCGGCCAGAAAAGGCTTATTATCATCTGAGGGAAGGATATTATGGCAAATGCGAATATAAGCGGCATAACTCCGGAGCCCGCAATTCTCATAGGAATAACGGAAGACTGTCCGCCGTACATCTTTCTGCCCTTAACCTGCTTTGCGTATTGAACGGGTATGCGCCTTTCCGACAGGTCAACCGTTACTATTGCAACAAATTCCACAACCGTAAGAATCACAAAGCCCAAAACTTCCCATAAAACTGAAGGGTCGCCCGTGAACGCCGTTTTGAATTTGGCAACGATTGTAAGACCCGCGGTAGAAAGAATACCTATAAAGATAATAAGCGAAATGCCGTTTGAAATGCCGTATTCGGTAATTCTTTCGCCTATCCACATAACGAGCATAGAGCCTGCCGTGTACACAACCGTTAAGAAAATGCCCGCAATAACCTTTGCCGCAGTATCGCTGATACCGCCTTCAACGGCGCCGAACATTTCAAGACGGAGCGCGTCGCCCTGAATACCGAAGTTTACAATAATACCCACTGCCTGCGCTATAGCAAGCGCTATGGTAACATAACGGGTAATCTGCGCAATTTTCTTTCTTCCGTCTTCTCCTTGTTTGGAAAGCCTTTCCAAAGCGGGAATACCTACGGTTAAAAGCTGAATAATAATGGACGCGTTAATATACGGGCTTATACCCAAAGCAAACAGCGTTGCATTTTGCAGCGAACCGCCGGTTATAGACGAGAGTATTCCCAAAAAGTCGTTGCCGGTTATTTCCTTACTGAAAATTTCGGTGGAAATGCCCGGTACGGGGATATAACAGCCCAGTCTGAATACGAGAAGAAGCAACAGTGTAATCCATATTTTCTTACGTATTTCCTTGACTTTAAAACAATTTTTTATTGTTTCGAACATAAAATAATCTCCTCACAAACATCCGCCGAAAAAGCGGATATCGCGTGAATTAAACGGATAGAAGCAAGCGCTTTCCGTTAAAACCTAAGAAAAACGCAAAACGGTACGAACAAGCTTTTATAGGCTAAACTTACTTACAGAAAGCAAACTTATAAAAAGCGATTTTCAATAACGTATTGCAAAGTTTTAATAAGGTTTTAAACAATTTCGCAGCTGCCGCCGGCTTTTTCTATAGCTTCTTTAGCCGAAGCCGAAAATTTAGCTGCCTTTACGGTTAAAGCTGCTTTAACTTCGCCCGTGCCCAGCACTTTTAAACCTACGGAATCTTTAACTTCCTTGGCAAGACCGTTCAATCTTACGTAACCGAAATCTACAACGGTACCTGCAGGCAGGCTTTCAAGCTGACTCAAATTTATAATTGTATAGTTTTTTGCCCACTTATTGTGAAATCCGCGCTTGGGTATTCTTCTTGCAAGCGGCATCTGACCGCCTTCGAATCCGGGACGAACTCCGCCGCCCGAACGCGCCCACTGACCTTTATGACCTTTGCCGGAGGTTTTGCCCGTTCCGGAACCGATTCCTCTGCCAAGGCGCTTTGACTGCTTTCTTGCGCCCTCTGCGGGCGATAAAGTATCTATTCTCATCGTTTACTCCTTAAACCTTTTCAACCTTCACAAGGTGCGCAACCTTTTTAATCTGTCCTAGGTTTGCGGGGGTTTCTTCAAAAGTTTTCGACTGACGGATTTTAGAAAGTCCCAATGCGGCAATCGTAGCCTTAACCGACTTAACTTCGCCGTTGGTACTCTTTATCAACGTTACTTTAACCATATTTTGCCTCCTTAGCGGTTGAGCTCGTCAACGCTCTTACCGCGCGCCGCCGCAATTTCTTCCGGCGACTTCAAATCGAAAAGTCCGCAAACTGCCGCTTTTACGCAGTTGATGGGGTTTGACGTTCCGTGCGACTTTGTACGCACGTCTTTAACGCCTGCCGCTTCCATAACCGCACGAACGGGACCGCCGGCAATAACGCCGGTACCTTCGGATGCAGGCATCATAAGTACGGAACCTCTGCCGAACACGCCGAGCACGGTGTGAGGAATAGAGGTGCCTTGAAGCGCTACTTTCCTCATATTTTTCTTAGCCTGCGCGTTGGCTTTTTCTATTGCTTCGGGAACTTCTTTCGACTTACCCATACCGTAACCTACCGAGCCCTTTCCGTCGCCTACGACAACAAGCGCGGCAAAACGCATATTTCTGCCGCCTTTAACGGTTTTGGTTACTCTGTTTACCTGAATAAGCTTTTTAATTAAGCCGTCGTCTTCCTGCCTTCTCCTGTCGTTTGTTCTTCTTGCAGGTCTTTCTTTCTTTTCTTCCATAATACGCTCCTTAGAAATTAAGTCCGGCTTCCCTTGCGCCGTCTGCCAATGCCTGAACGCGTCCCGTGTAGATATATCCGCCTCTGTCGAATACAACGGTTTGTATGCCAAGCTTTTTAGCCTTTTCTGCAACCGTTTTGCCTACTAACTTAGCCGCGTCGGTTTTGTTCAATTTGGCAATTTTTGCCTTAACGTCCTTTTCTGCGGTAGACGACGCGCATAAAGTAACTCCCTTAACGTCGTCGATAACCTGAACGTAAATATGGTTTAAACTGCGGAAAACGCACATTCTGGGGGTCTCCGCCGTGCCCGAAATCTTTTTGCGGACGCGTGCGTGCCTTTTTAAACGTTCTTCGTTTTTATCTATTTTTTTAATCATAGTATCTCCTTAAAGCAAGCTGCCGCTATGCGGCAATTCTTTGCATTACGCCGTTACGGCGTACCAAATTACTTCTTGCCTTTACCTCCCGTTTTACCTTCCTTGCGTTCGATAACTTCGTCCGAATACGCAATTCCGTAACCGTGATAGGGTTCTGGAACTCTTATTTCGCGGATATTTGCAGCCGTTTGTCCTACAATGGATTTATCTATACCCGAAACGACTATTTCGTTTGGCGTAGGGCATTCAAACTTTATACCTGCGGGTTCCGTAAATTCTACGGGATGAGAAAAACCTACGTTCATTACAAGCTTATTGCCCTGTTTTGCAACCTTCCAGCCTACGCCGTTTACTTTAAGCGTCTTTTTATAACCTTCGGTTACGCCTACTACCATATTGTGAAGCAGCGCACGGTATAAACCGTGTTTTGCGTTAGCTTCCTGAGTATCCGCCGTTTTTACTACTTCCGCTTCCGCGCCGTTTACTTTGATATCTATATCGCCGGAAATCTTCTGCGTCAGCGTACCCTTGCCGCCTTTAACGGTTACAACGCCGTTTTCAAACGAGACGGTTACGCCTGCAGGCAGGGCAACGGGTAATTTACCTATTCTTGACATATAAAATTACCTCCTTACCAGATGTAGCAAAGCACTTCGCCGCCAACGTTTTGCGCCTTCGCCTGCTTATCCGTCAAAATTCCTTTGTTTGTTGAAAGTATCGCAACTCCCAAGCCGTCCATAACCTTGGGCATTGTCTCTACGTCCGAATAAACGCGGAGACCGGGGCGCGAAACACGCTTTAAGCCGTTTATAACCGACTTTTTCTTGCCGATGTATTTGAGAGTTAAAACAATTTTGCCGTTATGCTCGTCGGCAACGTTTTTAACGTCGGAAACGTAGCCTTCGTTTAACATAATATCGGCGATTGCTTTTTTCATATTGGATGAGGGAACCTCAACCGTATCCTTGTTTGCGCGTATAGCGTTTCTAACGCGTGTGAGCATATCTGCTATGGGATCTGTCATTTTAATTCTCCTCCTCTTACCAACTCGATTTCTTTACGCCGGGAATCTGTCCCTTGTAAGCAAGATTTCTAAAGCAAATACGGCAAACTCCGTATTTTCTCAAAACTGCGTGCGGTCTGCCGCAAATCGAGCAACGGGTGTACGCTCTCGTAGAGTATTTAGCAGGCTTCTGCTGCTTATTTATCATTGATTTCTTTGCCATTTTCTACTCCTTACTTCGCAAAGGGCATACCCATTGCCCTTAAAAGCTCTCTTGCTTCTTCATCCGACTTTGCCGTGGTTACAAAACATATATCCATACCCCTTATTTTCTCAACCTGGTCGTATTGAATTTCGGGGAAGATAAGCTGTTCCTTAATGCCCATACAATAATTACCCTTACCGTCAAAGCTGTTTGCGGGAACGCCGCGGAAGTCGCGCACTCTGGGCAGCGCGATCGAAGTGAATTTGTCGTAGAAGTCGTACATCATCTTGCCGCGCAGCGTAACTTTCAAACCGATAGTCATACCTTCGCGCACTTTAAAGTTTGCAACCGACTTTTTAGCTTTGCACAAAACGGGCTGCTGACCTGTAATAAGTTTTAACTCGTTCTGCGCAATCTGAATGGACTTTGCGTTATCTTTTATATCGCCTAAACCGGAGCTTATAACAATTTTTACAAGCTTGGGAACCTGCATAGGATTTTTATAGCCGAACTTTTCGGTAAGCGCGGGCTTTATGTTCTTGTCGTAGTTTTCAAGCACTCTCGACGCGTAAACTTTTTCTTTGGTTTCCTGTTTCTTCGTAGCCATTGCGCACCTCCTTATTCAGCCTTATCGTCCGTATTAGCTTCTGCGGACTCCTCTTTTTTGGCGCGTTTTCTCACGCGCTTTGCCGGAGCTTCTTTCTTAGCCGCCTTGCCTGCTTTGCCTGCATACGAGCCGTCGAGAACAGCTCCGCATTTGGGGCAAACCCTAACTTTTTTACCGTCGGTAACGGAATATTTAACTCTTATCGCTTTATTGCAAGCCGAGCACAGCACCATAACGTTTGAAACGTCGAGGGGTGCGGGTATTTCCGTTATTTTGGAAACTTCGTTTGCCTTTCTTGCTTTTTGGCTTTTCTTGTGAATGTTAACACCTTCAACAGTAACGGTTCCTTTCTTGGGATTAACGGCAATAACCTTGCCGGTCTTTGCCGGAACATCCTTGTGCGCTGCGTATTTACCGGTGATAACGACTACCGTATCGTTTACTTTTACGTTCATAGCATTTCTCCTTTAATTACAGCACTTCGGGAGCGAGGGAAATAATCTTCATATAGTTCTTTTCACGAAGTTCCCTTGCAATCGGTCCGAAAATACGCGTGCCGCGCGGTTCCTTGTTTGTGTTGATTATTACCGCGGCGTTATCGTCAAACGTGATGTACGTTCCGTCGTCGCGTCTTATACCTTTTCTTGTGCGCACGATTACGGCTTTAACAACTTCGCCTTTTTTAACCGCGCCGCCGGGGGTTGCCGTTTTTACCGAACATACGATAACGTCGCCTATGTTGGCAAACTTTCTGAACGAACCGCCCAAAACCTTAATGCACATAAGCTCTTTAGCGCCGCTGTTATCTGCGGCTTTGAGCCTTGTCTGAGGTTGTATCATATAAATTCTCCTTGCAGCGCAACCGGATAAACGGTTTGCGCTTTTTTTAATTGTGCCCGTATGCGGCACCGCCGAATACGGCTTTAACTGCGAAATCTCCCTTTCGGAAGTTTCTCCGTTTACGGACTTTTCCGTAAAACCGAATTTATGCTATAACTTACAACCGCCGCAGAGGATTACTCCGTATAAGGTGTGCAATCGTACGGCATAATTGTATTTTTTACGCGCGGTTTCCCGTACGCAAATCTGGGATTTCTCCCGTTTATTACTTAGCTTTTTCTACTATTTCGGCAACGCGCCAATTCTTATCTTTTGAAAGTTTGCGCGTTTCCACAATGCGAACCTTATCGCCTTCTCCGCACGCGTTTTCTTCGTCGTGCGCCTTAAAACGGGTGGTTCTTGTTATAGTCTTTTTATAAAGCGGATGCTTGGATTTTTCCGTAACGGCAACAACTACCGTCTTGTCCATTTTGTCGGATACAACGATTCCGACCCTTTCCTTTCTGAGTGTAGTTCTGTTTTCCATAACCTCTCCTTATTTACGCCTTTAACTGCCTTGCACGTATAACCGTGTTTACCCTTGCGATGTCCTTTTTAACAAGGTTTATCGCCATAGGATTTTCAAGCTGACCGCTTGCGTGGCGAAAGCGCAGATTGAAAAGTTCGCTCTTTAACTCCTGAAGTTTCTTCAAAAGTTCTTCGTCGCTCAGATTTACTATTTCCTTAGCCTTCATTAGCGTCACCGCCTTCTTCAACTTGCTCGGGTTCCTTTACGAGGAACTTGCATTTAACGGGAAGTTTATGGCTTGCAAGACGCATTGCCTCGCGCGCAACTTCCTCGCTCACGCCCGCCATTTCAAACATAACTCTGCCGGGCTTTACTATCGCTACCCAGTACTCAACCGAGCCCTTACCGGAACCCATACGGGATTCGGCAGGATGCTTGGTTATGGGTTTGTGAGGGAAAATATCTATCCAAACTTTACCGCCGCGCTTAATGAATCTGGTCATTGCGATACGCGCCGCTTCTATTTGGTTAGAGGTAATTCTTGCGCCCTCCAATGCAACCAAACCGTACTCGCCGTAAGCGATTTTATTACCTTTCTGCGCCGTGCCGCGGATTTTGCCGCGGTGCTGCATTCTTCTTTTTACTCTCTTGGGGATTAACATTAGTCTTCGCCTCCCTCCGAAATGATAAGGCGTTTAGCGGTATCCAATACCTCGCCTTTGTATATCCAGCACTTGATGCCGAGCACGCCGAAAGTTGTGTGCGCTTCGGCAAAACCGTAATCGATATCCGCACGTATGGTCTGCAAGGGAATAGAACCTTCGTGATAGCTTTCGCTTCCCGCAATTTCTCTGCCGTCAAGTCTGCCGCCTACGGTAATTTTAACGCCCTTTACTCCGGCTTTGGCAACCTTTGCAATTTGCTGCTTAACAGCCCTTCTGTAAGACACACGCTTTTCAAGCTGAGAAGCAACCGCTTCCGCAACAAGCTGAGCGTCCTGATCGATTTTATCAACTTTTTTAACGTTGATTATAATGGCCTTGCCCTTGGCAAGTTTGGATAAATCCTTTTTAATAACCTCTATTTCCGAACCTGCTTTACCTATAAGCACTCCGGGACGTCCCGTATATATGCCTACTTCTATTTTGTTAGCCGCTCTTATAATGGTTATTTTGCTTATAGCCGCGTCGTAATACTTCTTTTTCAAGAAGGTACGGATTTCGTTGTCCTCTTTGATAAAAGCGGAAAAGTTTTTCTTGTCTGCGTACCACTGTGTGTCCCAAGCGGAAATAACGCCGACTCTCAAACCGTGAGGATTAACTTTTTGTCCCATAATTTTATCTCCTTATACCTTCTTCGCGTCGAGTATGACGGTTACGTGGCTGGTTCTTTTCAAAATAGCGTGGCCGCGTCCTTTTGAAACGGGCTGCATTCTCTTTAAATGAGGACCGCCGTTTGCAAACGCTTCGGCAACCACAAGGTCGCCTCTGTCCATGCCCTTGTTGTGCTCTGCGTTCGCCGCTGCGGACATAAGCACTTTTTTAACCTCTAAACTTCCGCCCTTGTTGCAATAAGTCAAAATAGCTTCCGCTTCTTCAACCGACTTGCCGCGAATAAGCGCAAGAACCGTTCTTATTTTGTAAGGGGAAATTCTGAGATATTTTGCCGTTGCATAGGGACGGCTGTCCTTTATAGCGGCAATTCTTTCAGTCTTTTTATTCATATTGCTTGCCATATCGTAAACTCCTTACTTCTTGGCGGTCTTAGCCGCGTGTCCCTTGAACGTTCTTGTGGGCGCGAACTCGCCGAGTTTGCATCCTACCATATCTTCGGTTACGTACACGGGAACGTGTTTTCTTCCGTCGTAAACCGCGATAGTATGTCCTACCATCTGGGGGAATATCGTTGTCGCGCGCGACCAGGTTTTAACAACCTTCTTCTCGCCGGCAGCGTTCATCGCCTCAATTCTTGCCATAAGTCTTTCTTCGGCATAAGGTCCTTTCTTAACGCTTCTTGACATTGTTTATTCCTCCTTAATTAATTCTCTTCAAAATGAACTTTGAAGTAGGGTTCTTTTTCTTTCTCGTCTTATATCCGAGCGCAGGCTTGCCCCAAGGCGTCATAGGACCCGCATGACCTACGGGGCTCTTGCCTTCGCCGCCGCCGTGAGGGTGGTCGTTGGGGTTCATAACCGAACCGCGGACGGTGGGACGGATACCGAAGTGTCTCGTCTTGCCCGCTTTACCTATACGGATAATTTCGTGTTCGAGGTTGCCTACCTGACCGATAGTTGCCTTGCATTTAAGCGAAATAAGTCTCATTTCGCCGGAAGGCATTTTTATCGTTGCATAAGCGCCCTCTTTTGCCATAATCTGTGCGGAAATACCTGCCGACCTGGCTATTTGTGCGCCGCGACCCGGCTGCATTTCGATAGCGTGCACAACCGTACCTACGGGAATGTCCGCAAGACACAACGCGTTGCCGCTCTTAATGTCTGCGCCGTTGCCGGAAAGCACTTTATCGCCCACATTCAAGCCTACGGGCGCAAGAATATATCTCTTTTCGCCGTCCGCATAAGCAAGCAAAGCTATGTGCGCCGAACGGTTGGGATCGTACTGAATGGACTTAACCGTAGCGGGTATGCCGTCTTTATTGCGCTTGAAATCTATAATTCTGTATTTAATTCTGTTGCCGCCGCCTATATGACGCACGGATATTTTACCTTGATTGTTCCTGCCGCCCGATTTGCGCTTATCGTGCAACAAGCTTCTTTCGGGCTTGTCGCCCGTAAGCTCGGTGTACGCGTTTACCGTCATAAAACGACGTGCGGGGGAGGTAGGTTTATACCTTTTAACTGCCATTTTAGTGCCTCCTTACTCCTTACGATAACGAGTTGAAGAACTCAATCGCCTTGGAGTCAGCTTTAAGCTGGACGACTGCCTTCTTATAGTCGGGGGTGTAACCCTCGTTTCTTCCCATTCTTTTAAGCTTGCCCTTGCAGTTTACGGTGTTAACGCTTGCAACCTTAACGCCGAAAAGCTTTTCAACGGCTTGCTTAATCTGTGTTTTGTTAGCCGACTTTTTAACGATGAACGTGTATTTTTTATCGGCAATTCCGTCGTAACCTTTTTCCGTGAGGAGAGGTTTCAATATTATATCTTCGGCAAACATTATTCTCCGTAGACCTCCTCTATTTTCTTAACCGCAGCTTTGGTTAAAACCACTTTTGCGTTGGCAACAACTTCGTAAGCCGAAATCTGCGCTACGGGGAGAGTGGAAAGCTCTTGAATGTTTCTTGCGGCAAGTATAACGTTTTTATCGTCGTTATCCATATAAATAACCGCGGTTTTTTCAAGTTTAAGCGCCTTTTGGAACGCCGCCATTTCCTTGGTTTTACCTTCTTTAACGGTAAGGCTGTCCACAACTACCACTTCGCCGTCGGCAACTTTTTTGGAAAGTGCGGATATAAGCGCTGCGATTTTTGCTTTTTTGTTCATATCTTTGGAAAAATCGCGGCTCTTGGGCGCGAACACTACGCCGCCCTTAATCCACTGCGGAGCCCTTGTAGAACCCTGACGCGCGTTACCCGTGCCCTTCTGTCTCCAAGGTTTTCTGCCGCCGCCGCGCACTTCCGTACGGGTAAGCGTGGATTTTGTTCCCTGTCTTTCGTTTGCAAGACGGGTTACCACCGCCTGATGTATAAGCGCTTCGTTGTATTCCGCGCCGAACACCTTATCGCTCAATTTCATTGTGCCGGCTTCAGTGCCGTCCATTTTATACACTTTGATATTAGGCATACTTTCGTACCTCCTTATTTAACGGTGTCGTTTATGGTAACGACAGCCCCGTTGGGTCCGGGAACCGAGCCTTTTATAAGCAGGCAGTTCCTTTCAACGTCTACTCTGACTATTTCCAAGTTCTGAACGGTAGTCGCTTCCTGACCGTAATGACCGGGTAAGTTCTTATGCTTGAATACTCGCGAAGGGTCGCTTATCGAACCCATTGAACCGGGTTCTCTGTGTACGGGGCCCACACCGTGAGTTTCTTTAAGTCTGTGTTGGTTCCATCTTTTGATAACGCCGGAAAAACCGTGGCCTTTGGAAACGCCGTGAACGTCCACCTTGTCGCCTGCCGCAAATACGTCGGCTTTGATTTCCTGACCTACCTGATAAGAAGCCGTATCTTCCAAGCGGAATTCTTTAAGCACTTTGCAGGGCTTAACGCCGGCTTTTTTGAACTGTCCGAGTTCAGGCTTGTTTAACGCCTTTTCCTTTGCTTCGTCAAAACCGATTTTCAAAGCGGCATAGCCGTCCTTTTCAACAGTTTTGATTTGCACTACGGGGCAGGGACCTGCTTCGATAACCGTAACGGGTATAACCTTGCCCTCCGCCGTAAATATCTGGGTCATTCCCGCTTTACGGCCGATGATTGCTTTATTCATTGATAAAGTTCCTCCGTTTTAATTTTTATATTTTCCGATACCGCGTTCCGCCGTCCCGCCGTTTCCGTCGCCTGCGGATACACTAAAGTATCACGAATTGTCTTATTATATATATTGTAATAAATGCAGCAGCTTAGAGTTTGATTTTTATATCCACGCCGGCGGGAAGATGAACGGTGTCCAAAAGCTTTGCGTTGGGCGTGTAAATGTCTATTATTCTCTTATAAGTTCTCTGTTCGAACTGTTCGCGGCTGTCTTTATATTTGTGCGGAGAACGCAAAATCGTAACTATCTCCCTCTCTGTGGGAAGGGGAATGGGTCCCGAAATTTTAGCGCCGCTTTTTTTCATTGTTTCCACAATGCGCTGAGCCGCAAGGTCCACAAGCTCGTGGTCGTAAGCTGCAAGTTTAATTCTTATTTTCTGTCCTGCCATAGTTAACTCCTTTATACTAACCAAAAAATTCTTCTAACGTGTCAACTTAACCGTGTGTATCGCAACTTTGGGTATTAAAAAACACCAACTGCTTGGCGCTTTTGTAAAGCTACGGTTAGTCGCAGGGGTCGCGCCCCTACATTTGTCAGCGCAAATTATCTGTTGCGGGAGCTTTTTCCGCATTTTTCAGTAACTTTACGCCTCAACCCAATACGCACTTTTTTGCACACGCCTGTCTATTATATATAATCGCATAAAGCTTGTCAACGGAATTTAACGCCTTTTTTGACTGTTTTTTTACCTTTTAAGCCGTTTTAAGCCTATTTTTCGCTGTTTTTGCAAAATTGGGCTTACCGCAGTCCGCAACACACAATATATAGACTTTTTTCGTCCTGTTTTTCACTATTTAGCAGTTTTTTAAGTATGCAAAAAACGACAGATTTTTGCTATTATATTTTCTTATATACTTTTTAAAATGTAATATAACATAATTTTTGTAAACTTTTTACAAAAATTATGTTAGTTTTTTAAATAAAACCAAAAAATCGCTCCGCGGCATACCGCCGCGGAGCTTTAATTAAATATTTCAAAGCTATAAATTTTTAGTTATTACTTGCCGCAATTACCTTTTCGGCAAGCTGCGGAGGCAGTTCCTCATACCGCAAAAATTCGGTTGAAAACTTACCCTGTCCGCGCGTAAGTCCGCGCAAATCGGTTGCGTATTTTGTAATTTCCGAAAGCGGCACTTCCGCCGCAACAACGGTAATACCGCCTTCCGGATAGCTGTCCGAAATCCTGCCGCGCCGTTTGGAAATATCGCCCATAACTCCGCCTAAATATTCTCCGTCAACCGCAACTTTAAGCCGCATAATAGGTTCCAAAATAACGGGGCTTGCATTCTTCAAACCTTCTTTATACGCAAGCGCGGCGGCGGCTTTAAACGCCATTTCGGAAGAATCCACGTCGTGATAGCTTCCGTCGTACAAAACGGCTCTTACTCCCGTTACGGGATACCCTGCCAGCACTCCGCGGCATAAGCACTCTTTAATGCCCTTTTCAACCGCCGGAATATACTGTTTGGGCACAGCTCCGCCAACAACTTCGTCGCCGAACTCAAACTCGCTTTCGCACGGTTCGAACCTGACCTTGCAGTGTCCGTACTGTCCGTGTCCGCCGGACTGCTTTTTGTGCTTGCCTTCTGCGTTGTATGTAGAACGTATTGTTTCGCGGTAGGGAATTTTAGGCTCGGTAAGTTTTACATCTATTCCGTATCTGGCTTTAAGCTTTTTTGCAAGCGTTTCCAAATGCACTTCCCCCTGACCGCTTAAAACAAATTCTCCCGTATCCGCGCGTTTTTCAACCGTAAAAGTATAATCTTCTTCGCGCATTTTATTAAAGCCGACAGCCATTTTATCTTCGTCGCCTTTAACGGCGGTATTTACGGCAAGCGAAATAGAAGGTTTGGGAAACCGTATAGGGTCGAATATTATATTTGTTCCCAACGCGCAAAGCGTATGGTTCGTATCCGTTCCGGCAAGTTTGTTTACTGCGCCTATATCTCCTGCGCTAAGCTCGTTTACAAGTTCGGCTTTTTTGCCTTTAAGCGCAAAAATCTGCCCGATACGCTCCTCCGAGCCCGTATTTGCATTTAAAACGGTCATCCCCGTTTTAAGTTTTCCGCGAAAAATCTTTATGTAATTCATTTTACCCGAATACGGGTCGTGAACGGTTTTGAATACCTGCGCCGCAAACGCTCCGTCTTCCTCGCAGGTAACGTTTATAAGTTCGTCCGCGTCAATATCCGTGGCAAGCGAATTTTTTCTTTCGTTTGCGGTGGGCATATAGCGCACAATTTCATCCAAAAGATTTATAACGCCTCTGTTTTGCAGTGCGCTGCCTGCCATAACGGGAATAACGTTTCCCGTTGCTATTCCGCGCCTTATACCGTGAACCACGTCGTCTTTTGCAAGTTTGCCTTCTTCAAAATATTTATCCAAAAGCAGCTCGTCATTCTCCGCCGCCGTTTCCATAAGCGAAGCCTGCATTTCGGTTAAATCGTTTTTAAGCGCGTCGGGCACGGCGATTTCCTGCGGTCCCTGCGTGGAAAACTTATAAGCTCTCTCCTGAATTGCGTTAATATAGCCCGTCATTTTGCCGTCCGCCGTAATGGGCAGCTGAATGGGCGCAAGTTTGCCCGCATATTTTTCTTTGAGTGCGCGCACCGTTCCGGCATAGTCTGCATTTGGTTTATCCATACCGTTTATAAAAATTATAAGCGGTTTGCCGAGTTTAAGACAATATTCCACCACGCTTTCCGCACCTACGGGCAGCACTCCGTTAGCGCCTATAACCAGCACGGCGGCGCCGCACGCCGCAAGCCCTTCGTGCCTTTCGCCCTCAAAATCGTAAAATCCCGGCAAATCAAGCAAATTTATTTTAACGCCTTTCCAAATCAAATAAGATACGGCGGTATAAATTGAAAGCTTTTTGCTTTTTTCCAGCTCGTCAAAGTCCATAACGGTTGTACCGTCTTCAACTTTTCCCATTCTGTCTATTATTCCGCCGTTAAAAAGCATAGCCTCGCACAGCGTAGTTTTCCCTTCTCCGCTGTGCCCTATAACGGCAACGTTGCGTATCTCTTTTGAAGTAATATTCATTTTAAAGTCCCCTTATCGCCGCAAAAACGCGGTTGATATTTATATTATAATATATAAAATCTTATATTACAATAGGTAATCCCAAATTTCCCTGTCTATCCGCAATCTGCCGTTCTATTTCAAAATTGTATAAAAAGCGCCCTGCGGCTATGCCGCAGGGCGGAAATATTTAAATAATCAATAAAAAGTTGCAACCTGTTCTTCGGGAGGTTCGCACCGTTCGGCTTTTTCGGCAATCATTACGGGTCCCTCCTGTTTATAAACCGAATTGTATTCTATTTGTATTTTTGCCGTAACAATTATCCAATCGCGCGTTTGCAAACCCTTGATAAGTTCGCCTGTTTTAACCGCAAATCCGTCGTAAGCAATATCCGCTTCGCAGCAGGTCATAATATGCCTACCAAGCACTACGTAACCTTTGGGCACTTTGCGCGAAACTGCAACCATACCCTTGAATTTAACGGTTTTACCCACGTATTGCGCGGTATTTTCCGCCATATCCCTGTAAAACCAGGCGAAATCTCTGTCCTCGATTTCAATTACGGGCGCATTAACGTCATACGGCAGCGGGTCTTCTATATCGTCGAATTCGGGCTTGCCGCCCAAATATTCGTAAACGATATCGGGTCTTCTGGATATTCCGCGCACCGTTTTATGAAACGCAAGTTTATCGTATTCTCCTTTAAAGCGGTTAAAAACCACCATTTGAGTCATCTGTATTTTATCGAACACCAGCTGGCGCATATTTAAATTGTAATTCAAAAACGTAGCCGCGTCGAAAAAAGTCATTATTTGATTAATAACCCAATTTTCCGGCATTGCCTCAAAAAACTTCTGCAACAGCCACGTTCCGTTATACTCAACCACAACTCTGTTTACTTTATGTTTTTTTGTAAGCGCATAAAGATTTTCGGCAGTAAGCTCGTTTTCGCTTTCAAGCGTTATTACGGCTACGTTTTTAACTGCAAACCTTTCGGGCGAATACTCTGTTTCACCCTCCTCGCACACAAGCAGCATTGTTTTTTCGCCGTTTTCCATTCTTGGGTCTTCAAGCGTTTCCTGAATGAACTGCGTTTTCCCGGACTCCAAAAAACCGAGAAACATATAAACGGAAATTTCTTCCATAAAAATCCTTTAATTTGTTATATTAATTAAATACCGAACAGTTTTGCAAGTTTTTCCCCGTCTATGCCTGAACCGATAACGCAAAGTCTGCCCGTGTACATAGGCGCCCCTTCGCGCACGTCAACGCCGTCGGGCACATAATCGAAGTGCAGCCATTTACCGCATTCGCACTCTACAATGCCTTTTGCACGCAAAACAACGCCGAAGCGCTTTTCGTCGGAAAGCTCGCAGAGCATCTTTTCAAGCTCGTCCTTTTTAAACTTTTTACTAGTTTCAACGCCCCAGCTTGCAAAAACTTCGTCGGCATAATGGTCGTGATGTCCGTGGGTATGTTCGTGTTCGTGTTTGTGCTCGTGATGACAGCCGCAGCCGTGGGCATGTTCGTGCTCGTGCTCGTGATGACAGCCGCACTCGTGGGTATGTTCGTGCTCGTGCTCGTGATGACAGCCGCACTCATGATTATGTTCGTGTTCGTGCTCGTGATGACAGCCGCACTCATGATTATGTTCGTGCTCGTGCTCGTGGTGACAGCCGCAGCCGTGGTTGTGCCCGTGTTCAAGTTCCTCAAGTTCGCCTTCGAGGGTGTTGGAACATTCTATTGCCTCAAGCAAAGCCTTTCCTTCAAGCATATTCCAAGGCGTTGTAACAATAACTGCATTGGGATTTTGCGCACGCACAAGCTCTGCCGCGGTTTTCAGTTTTTCATCTGAAGTAACGTCGGTATGACTGAAAACTATGCAGGCGGCAGTTTTAATTTGGTCGTTGAAAAATTCTCCGAAATTCTTCATATAAATTTTGCACTTGTTTGCGTCTACAACTGCGGTATATGCGTTGATTTTGCAATTTTCAAGCCCTGCGCTTTCTACGGCGCGCAGTACGTCGGATAATTTGCCCACGCCGGAGGGTTCAATCAATATTCTGTCGGGCTTATACTCGTCATATACCTGTTTTAACGCTTTGGCAAAATCGCCCACAAGCGAGCAGCATATGCAGCCGGAATTCAATTCGTTTATTTTAACTCCCGCATCCTGCAAAAAACCGCCGTCAACGCCTATTTCGCCGAACTCGTTTTCAATTAATACAAGTTTTTCTCCGTTATAAGCTTCTTTTATAAGCTTTTTAATAAGCGTTGTTTTACCAGCGCCCAAAAATCCGGAAAAAACGTCTATTTTAGTCATATTTACACCTCTTTATACAACAACCGCGAGTATTCTCGCGGTTGTAAATTTTTTATTAATAAGTGAGCTTACGGAAAGAACCGTCCTCTTTATGTATCATTACGTTGGCGTCTTGATTTTCCGCAAGCGTTTTACAGAAGTCAATCGCTTCTTTTTGGGTTTTAAACAGTTTTATAGCCCTGCTTGCGCCGGCAGCCTTTATTTGCCACATATTGTCGTCTTTACGTTTGGATATGTGATAAGTTTTTACGGAAGAAGTTTTTGCCGCAGGCTTAGCTTCCGCCTTTTCCGCAGGTTTGGAAGCAGGCTTGCTTGCGGTTTTAGGCGCAGGCTTGGGTTGACTTGCTTCTTTATTGTTTTCCGGTTGGGGTTCGGCTTTTTCCTCTATCTTTTCTTCGGTTTCTTCCTGCTTTTTTTCTTCGTATGTTTTATTTACAGATTCCTCCGCGGAGTCATCGTCGCCGTTTGCAGAAGACTTTTCTTCGGCAACCTGTCCGCGCTTTTCGGATTTTTCAGTTTTTTTCTTACCCGCTTTCACTGCAAGCACTATTATTATAGCAATAAGCAACAATGCCGCAACGGCAATACACGCCGCTATTATCCATTGTCTTACGGTAATTTCCGCAAACGAAAAAAGCAAACTCATCTTCATCCCCCGTAAAAATATCAGTTTTTGGTAATTTTAACGCTCTTTATAATAATAGGCGTTTTGGGCGCTTTAAACTTTCTTTCGGTGTTCTTGTCGCCTTCCTCTGTAGAAAAACTTTCGTTGGTGTCTACAAACACGGTAGATTCCACGGTGTAGCCGCTGTTATCCGAACCGTAAGTATTGTCATAATAATCGTTTACCGCTTTGGTAAAGTCGGTTAAATCGTCAATATCGTCCGCCTGTGCAAACACGCAGTATTCGGTTGCCGAATAAGAAGACGTACCCACCTGCACCGAAAAAACAGAGGTTGCGCAGTTGTTTTTGTAATCGGCTTGAATAATTTGGTCGGAAGTAGGCGTAACGTAAACTTTGGACTTGGATTCTTTTTTGTAATAGAACATTTTCAAACAGCCTATTTCTGCGCTTAAAGCGCCGTTTGTAATAACCTGTTTAATGTTATTGGTAAACTCGCCCATAAGCGTAGGCAGCGCAAACTTGTTGTTGATTACGCGGACGGGATTGTTATCTTCGTAAACTATATTGCCGTTTTTATCTTTTTTGAAATCTGTATTGGAATAAACCGAAGGCGTAAGTTTGCCGTCGTTGAAAAGAGAATAATACAAATTCTCTTTGCTGTTTTCCGCAAAATAATCCGCCATTGTGTCGCCGCCGGAAGAATATTGCGCATATTGCTCGGCATTATACGAATATCCGCCCGTGAACCAATCGCCCGAACTGTAATCGTGAATTACGGTATTGTCGTAAAAGCCTTCGCGCGAGAGTTCTATAAAATGCCGCACGGTCTGCGGATACATATTTCTGTAAAGAGTATAATCCACTACGTACTCTTTACTGTCGAATTCAAAAGTAATTCTCGCCTTGGGATGCGCGGTTTCTATAGTACAAGCCGAAGCCGCCGCAGAAAACGCCACAACCGACGCAAGCGCGGTACCTGCTATTATTTTTTTGATTTTGTTTAAAGTCATATTTTTATTCCGTTTGTATTGATAATTATACTTCTTTATTGTACTTTTAAAAACCGCCGCCGTCAAGCGTTTTAAAATGCGGCTTTGCATTTCTTTTTGATTTTTTTATTTCAAAATAAAAAATCCGTCCGCAGGCACAGCCTGCGGACGGATTGAAAATTACTTAAATTACTCCAAAACTGCGGTAGCGCCTGCTGCTTTAAGGTCTGCAATAATTTTGTCTGCATCTTCCTTAGCAACGTTTTCTTTAAGAACGCCGCCCTTTTCAACTGCCGTTTTAGCTTCAACAAGTCCAAGACCGGTAAATGCGCGAACAACCTTGATTACGTCGATTTTCTTAGCGCCTGCGTCTTTAAGAACAACGTTGAACTCGGTCTTTTCTTCAGCTGCAGCTGCTGCGGGAGCTGCGCCTGCTGCGGGAGCCGCTGCTACTGCAACGGGAGCTGCCGCGCTTACGCCGAATTCTTCTTCAAGTGCTTTTACAAGTTCGTTAAGTTCCAAAACAGTCATAGTTTTGATTTCTTCGATAAATTTCTTTACGTCTGCCATTTTATTAATCTCCTAATTATATATAATTTAAAAATATTTTTACGCTATGCGGAAGCGCGCCGTTTGCAAAACTTTATTCGGCATTACACCGCGACGCGTTTTGCGTCCGTCTTTTTAAAAGTTAAATTACTTAACCCTGCTTTTGCTGTGCAATACCGTTCAGCACGCGCACAACGCCTGCAACAAGGTTGTTGAGCACTCCCACAAAGTTGGAGAGCGGTGCCTGCATAGAACCGAGCATCTTGGCAACCAATTCCTCTCTGGAAGGCATAGAAGCCAATGCTTTAACGCCTGCTTTATCAACGTATGCGCCGTCAACGTATGCGCTCTTTAAAACGATTTTATCTTCAAGCTCCTTAGACGCGGCAAGCATAACCTTAGCCGCAGCCGTTTCGTCGCTGCCGAACACAACCGCCGTAGGTCCGTTTAAATCGGAATCGAAATCGCTGTGTCCCAAATCGTTGAAAGCTTTTCTTACAAGAGTGTTTTTATAAACTTTGTATTCGCATCCAGCCTGTTTGCACTTGTTACGAAGTTCGGATACTTCCTTAACCGTAAGTTTGTTGTAATCAACCAACACAACCGACTTTGAAGAATTGATTTTATCCGTTATTTCCTGTACTACTACTTTTTTCGCTTCAAAATTAGCCGACAAATCTTTACCTCCTTTTCCGCATAATGCGAAAAACTGCCTGCTGCCGTTCGGCAGCAGGCAGTTATAAAGCGCAAACGCGCAAAAATACTTTTTCCTGCAACCTCGGCGGGGAATTAAGCCGTTAAGGCGCCCGCTATCTACGGCAACAAATTAAATTTACTTTTACAGTATAGCTTTTAAGTTTTGCAAAGTCAAACAAAAATTTCAACTTATTGCAAAAATATACTTTTTTTTAAGCTTAACCTTTATTATAGCTTACTCTTACTCCGGGGCCCATAGTAGCCGTTAAAGTAACGCTCTTAATATACTGACCCTTTGCGGTTGCGGGCTTAGCCTTAACCACCGCGTCCATAAGCGCGTTGAAGTTTTCTATAATCTTTTCGGCTCCGAACGACTTTTTGCCGATACCTACGTGAATAATAGCCGTTTTGTCAAGACGGTATTCCACTTTACCTGCCTTAACTTCTTTAACTGCTTTTGCAACGTCCATTGTAACGGTGCCGCTCTTGGGGTTGGGCATTAAGCCTTTGGGTCCGAGAATACGGCCTATTCTGCCGACAACGCCCATCATATCGGGAGTTGTTATCATAACGTCGAAATCAAACCAGTTGTCTTTTTGAATACGCTGTATCATTTCTTCCGCGCCTACGTAATCTGCGCCGGCAGCCGTTGCCGCGTCCGCCTTGTCGCCTTTTGCCACAACAAGAACTTTCTTGGTTTTACCGGTGCCGTTGGGAAGAACGAGCACGCCGCGCACCTGCTGGTCAGCCTGTCTGGGGTCAACGCCCAAACGTACGTGCAATTCTATAGTTTCGTCAAACTTTGCCTTTGCCGTGTCTAATACTATTTTAGCCGCTTCGTTGAGGTCGTAAGCTTTGGAACGGTCGTACGATTTAATGCTTTCCGCATACTTTTTCGCAAGTTTCATATGTGTCCTCCTTACTCCTCTACCGTAACGCCCATAGAGCGCGCAGTGCCTTTAACCATAGATTTAGCCGCATCCAAATCGGTGCAGTTTAAATCGGGCATTTTGGTTTTTGCGATTTCTTCGACCTGAGCCTTGGTAAGCTTGCCTACCTTATCCCTGTTGGGACGTGCGCTTGCCGTTTCCAAACCGAGCGCTTTTTTAATAAGCACGGGCGTAGGGGGCGTTTTAAGCTCGAAAGTGAAGCTTCTGTCCTGATAGATGGTTACAACGCAAGGGATAATAAGACCCGCCTGCGCAGCGGTTTTTGCATTGAATTCCTTAGTGAAACCGGGAATATTGATACCGTGAGGGCCCAGCGTAGAACCTACGGGGGGCGCGGGGGTAGCTTTTCCGGCAGGAAGCTGCAATTTAACTACCGCAGTAATCTTTTTTGCCATTTTTTATATCCTCCGAGTGGTCAAGCGAATGCGCCATAAAAGATTTAACGCAATCTCCCACTTTGTTAATAATTTTAAATTGCGGACTAAAGTTTCCGCAAGGGCACGAAGATATTATTCTTCGATTTTACGAATTTGTATAAATTCCACTTCTACGTCGGTATTTCTGCCGAACATCTGAATATTTACTTTGGCTTTCTGTCCCGCCTCGTTCAATTCGGTAATAATACCTTCAAAGCCTTCAAGGGGACCTGAATCAACGCCTACTTTATCGCCCACCGCAAACGCGCCGGCTTCTACAACCACTTCTTCAAGGCGCATTTTGCGTATTTCGTCCTGCTTCATAGGAATTGGTCTGCCCTGAGGACCTACAAAACCCGTAACGCCGCGCGTATTGGTTACCCAATACCAAAGCTGGTTGGAATATATCATTTTTATAAACACATAGCAGGGCAGCAGCTTGCGCTCCACAACTTTGCGCTTGCCGTTTTTTTCTTCGATGGTCTGTTCCATAGGAATTTTCACATCGAAAATCATATCCTGCAAATTGTTGTTTTCTATAAGTCTTTCCAAGCTGTCCTTTACCATTGACTCGTATCCGGAGTAGGTATGGAGAATATACCAGCAAGGATTTTCGGTATCTGCCACCATAGTTGCCATAGTTTACGCTCCGATTTTGGTAATTAAATTCAACAGCTCCTGCAAGCCGTAGTTAATGCCCGTAACTATAACGGTAAAAACCAAAACTACGACCAAAACTACGCACGTACCCCTTACTACTTTGGGGAACGACGGCCAAGTAACTCTTTTCAGTTCGGAAAAAGTTTCTTTAAGTTTTCTGCCCATTCTTACAAAAATGTTGGGCTTTTTTGCGTTTTTATCCGCTTGATTAGCCATAAAAATATCCTCCTCGCAAAACGCCCGCAAAAATAACTCGGACTTTTGCGAATTGCGGGGGCGTCCCCCGCGTCGGCGCACACTTAATGCGCGCTTAAAAATTATTTGCTCTCTTTATGCTCGGTATGCTTTTTGCAGAAAGGGCAATACTTCGAAAACGTAAGCCTGTCGGGGTCGTTACGCTTATTTTTATAACTGTCGTAATTGCGGTGCTTGCATTCGGTACATTCAAGAGTAATCTTGGTTCTTACGTCTGCTTTCTTAGCCATTTGGAAAAACTCCGTACAAAAAAATTACACCCCCATTCGAGTGCTAACTGAGTTTAACACACAAAACGGGGGCTTGTCAACCGTTTTTTTATTAATTTTGATTATTTAAGATTTTTGTGTTCAGTTGAGATTGTCGCCGCCTACCGAAAACGCATAACGGTCTCTGTCTTCGGGGAAAATGGGTCCTGAAATAACGGGCAGATTTAAGGGCGCGATATAAGCGCTTGCCGTAAGATTGGTAACCGCAGCGCGAAGATAAGGATAAATAAGCTTGGTAGCTTCTATAACAAAGCGTCTTTCGTCGCTGTCGTCCTTAATGTCTTCCGCTTCGAAAATACCCACGATAGTAACGTTAACGTCAAACGGCTTGGGTTCCGCTTCTGTGCTCTCTATTTTAACCGAAAGCGCAACAAAGTTAAGTTTTTCGTTGCCGTTAACTTTGCGCACCTGACGGGAAAACTGCGGCTTTATATCAAGCTTGTCTTCGGGATTGAGTTTAACGCGGTTGAGTTTAAAAGAAATTTCCTCTCCCGTTATACCCTTAAATTCATATTTCATAATTATTAACTCCTTAAAAATATGTATTAATTATACAATGCTCCGGCGGCATTGTCAACAAACCTCGGTATTTTGCGGTGTTTTTATTTGAAAAATTTACCTTAGTATATTATAATGTGTTACGGTGCGGTAAATTTTATTAATCATACGCGCCTGGCAGGGAATGTTATGTCTAAAAAAACGCTGTATTTCGACAGTCATAGCGGCTATATAATGTCAGCCGTAACCGAACACGGCAAACTTACCGAATTTGCTTACGAAAAACTCTCCGACGGCAGTATAGTCGGAAACGTTTACAAGGGCAGAGTGGAAACTGTGCTTCACGGTATGCAGGCGGCGTTTATTAACTGCGGTTTGGAACGCAACTGCTTTCTATCCGCCGAGGATTTGCCGGATTGCGACCGTTACGGAGACTACCCTAACGAAAGCACGTTAAGCGAACTTAAAGAAGGCGACGAAATTTTGGTTCAGGTAGTTAAGCCGCCCGTAGGCAAAAAAGGCGCAAAGGTAACTATGCACCCCGCATTTGTGGGCAAACTGTTTATTTACCTGCCCGAAACCCCGTTTGTAGGCGTATCGCGAAAAATTTCCGACGACGAACTCAGAAAAAATTTGGCTTTCTGCGCAGAAAGCATTAAAAACGCGGGCGAAGGGCTTGTGGTACGCACCGCAGCGCCTTACGCTACGCGGACGCAGCTTAAAACCGAATACGCTTATCTTAAAAACCTGTACGAAGAAATTAAAAAAACTTTTAAAACGGCAAACGTGGGCGACGTTCTGCATACCGACTTCTCTCTGCCCGTGCGTGTTTTGCGCGACACGCTTTCTACAGACGTAGACTGTGTGCATATAGGCGAAAAGTCGATTAACGACCAAATTGAAAAAATTGTTAAAATTTATCCCACGCAACGCCCAATTCCCGTAAAATTGCATAATTCCGACTTGGATTTATTTGACGAAGCCGGCATTTCCGAACAAATAACGGCTTTGGCGGACAGCCGCATAGAACTTGATAACGGAGCGTATCTTATTATAGATAAATGCGAAGCGCTTACCGTTATTGACGTAAATACAGGAAAATATACGGGAGACGACAGCTTTGAACACACCGTTTACTATACAAACGTGCTTGCCGCACGCGAAATTGCGCGGCAGGTAAAACTGAGAAACATAGGCGGAATAATAGTAGTGGATTTTATAGATATGTCTGGCGCCGCGCATAAAAAAGCGATATGCGAAGAATTGGAACGCGCGCTGGGAGATAAATCCAACTGCCGCGTTGCCGCAATGTCGCGCTTCGGGCTTGTGGAATTTACCAGAAAGCGCACGGGGTCTTCGCTTTCTTCGCTTATGACAAAACCCTGTAAACACTGCAAAAACGGAACAGTATTAAAAGAAGAATTTATTATTTTCGGTATGCGCGCCCGAATTTTAAAAGCTTTGTCGCAAGGCGTAAATTTACTTAGAATAGATATCAATAAAGACGTATTCGAATATTTTAAAAATTGGCGGGAATGCGTAAACGATATAAAGAAGCGGGCAAACGGCGCAAAAATATATTTTGTACCGCGCCGCAGTTTAGGCGAAGAACAGCTGTCCGTCCGCGCTTACCCCGAAGACATTCCGCAATCCGCAACGCAATTATAATTGTTTTTAAAAGCCGCCGCGCTGAAAAATGCGCGGCGGCTTTTAATATTTTAACGTTTTATTTAACTTTACAGCCGCAGTTGTTTAAATCTGTTTTTTCATACACTGGGCAATCGAGTTCCGAACAATAATCGGTTGTTTTTTTATATCCGCAGCCGGCAAAAAATCCTTCCGCGCTCTCCGAAGGCAGCGCATAAGCTTTTGTTACGCCGCTTTCTTTTAATTTCATTTCCGCAGTGTACAGCAAAAACCTGCCCAAGCCCTTGCCGCGCATTGCCGGCACAATATAAATTTCGCGGATATCTCCCCAGCCCTCTTTAAAGTTCCATTCGTTGTCTATATCGTCTTTTTGATATATTACAAACCCTACGCAAATTTCGCCCTCGCAAATAACGTCGGCTTTTATAAGTCCTGCAAGCAAGTCGGGTAAAACGCAGTCTTCCACAAGGCCGCAGGCATCGTCTTCGCAGCCGAGCTCGGCATAATAGGCTTTAAAAAGTTTTGTAAAAATTTCACGCTTATCGTCGCGGAGCGGCGCCACACAGTACATATTATCTCCAAAACAAAAAAAGCGAGAGCAATTAAAACCCTCGCTTTAAAATTTTAATTATTCGGCAACGGGGTAAATGGAAACCTGTTTCCCGTCCCTGCCTGCTCTTTCATATCTTACGGTACCGTCTACAAGCGCAAACAAAGTATCGTCCTTGCCCATTCCTACATTGGCTCCGGCTTTGATTTTGGAACCGCGCTGTCTTACCAAAATGTTGCCCGCAAGAACGAATTGTCCGTCCGCGCGCTTGATGCCAAGCATTTTGGGATTGCTGTCTCTGCCGTTGTGCGAAGAACCGGTACCTTTTTTATGAGCGAATAATCTTAAAAAAATCATAAATCAATCCTCCTAATTATTCCGCCTTAGCTTCGGTTGCTTCGGCTTTTGCGGTTGCGGTTTTTTTAGCTGCAGGCTTTTTTGCCGCAGGTTTTTTTGCCGCTGTTTTAGCCGCGGGTTTTTCTTCTTCCGCGCCTATCGCAGTAACTTTAACAAGAGTATAGGGCTGTCTGTGTCCCTGCTTTTTCCTCTCGTTCTTTTTAGATTTGTACTTGAAGACGATAATCTTCTTGTCCTTGCCGTGCGACAGCACCTCTGCCGATACTTTAAGCGCAGAAACCTCCGCACCTGCTTTTGCTCCGCTTTCGTCCGCGGTAAGCAGAACGGGGAACCGAACGGAAGCGCCTACCTGCGCATTAAGCTTTTCAAGTTTAACCGTTTCGCCAACGCAAGCCTTGTATTGCTTGCCGCCGTTTTCAAAAATTGCGTACATTTAAAATAATACCTCCTCAAACCAGTCTCGCCGGATACTGTCTGCCAATGGCATAGGCGGCGCAAAAAGCGCGCTTAAAAAGCCCGTCCCGAGCGGCTCGTTATCAAATTTATCATATACTTAACCGTAAGTCAAGCAATTTTTAAACGAATTAAAGCGCATTGCAGGCATAATTTGCGTATTTAAGCACAAAATGACATTAAGCGCTTAAAGTTCAGCGCAAGACAAGGAGATTTATGGAAGAAATTAAAAAAGACAGCGAAATACTTGCCGAAATTTATCGCAATGCACAGCTCGGCATTACCAGCATTTCCGATATTTTACCTGAAATAGAGGATGAAGCAATTAAAGAAGAAGTTTTGCGCGAACACGAGGAATACGAAAAAATATGCAGCCGTGCGGCGTCGCTTGCGCGTAAATACGATTTGGAACTAAAAGAGCCCAACCCCGTTAAAAAAGCTATGATGTGGAGCGCTATAAAAATGGGAACGGCTTCCGACAACTCCCCTTCTAACATCGCGCAGATGATGATTAAAGGAACGGTTCAGGGAATAACCTCGCTTAAAACCTCGCTTTCAGAAAGCGAACGCGTTATGGACGAAGAAGTTAAAACGCTTTTATGCGAACTTATAGACGTTGAAGAAAAATTCGAAGAAAAATTAAAATCGTTTTTATAATAAAAA
>CATLBN010000006.1 GCA_949878885.1 uncultured Clostridia bacterium
GCCATATCCGCATTAAGCCGCATTTGTTTATGCAACGGTTTTATTTTAATAAAAATATCAAAAAAAGTCAACAACAAATTGAAATTTAAATCAACGTATAGACAAAATTAAGTGTTTATGATATAATTTAAATATGGTTACTCAAAATAATACGATAAAATGCGAAGTTTCGGATTTTGTTAAAGTGCAAAAAGAATTTTCGGCAAAACTTTTTTATTTTTCTTTGGTTGCGCTTATTATAGGAATTGTAGGCACTTTGGCGTATATAGTTCTGGGAACAATTTTAGAGGACGCCCGATGGGTGGAAGTATTGCTTGTATTCTGCGTGCCGCTTGCAATAGGACTTGTATTTTTGCTTTCGCGCCGCTCGTTAATAAAACAATCATATAAAAACGTAGGTTCAACAAATATATATGAATTTTTTTCCGACTGCTTAATTATGCGCGAAGCGCGCGGCGGAATGGAAATTGCTGTTGTAAGGGTAAATTACAACGATATAGTAAAAGTTAAAGAAACGGCTAATTATGTTTTCTTTTTTTACCGTCTCAGAAATATAGCTTATCCAATAGATAAAAACGTGCTTACGGCTGCCGAAATAAATACCGTAAAAAAACTTTTTGGAAGGCAAACCGCTTGCGACAGCCAAATTATTAATTTGCCGGAATGCAGCAGTGCAGAGGTTTTGCAAAACAATAATCAACAAACGCCTTAAAAATGTTGATTTTTACAACTTAATATGATAAAATTATTTTAACTATAAGGGCATTTTAAGTCTAAAAGATTTAAAATGCCTTATAAATTGCCTAATAAACGCAAGGCAAGGAGTTTAAAATGATTAAAATTATAACCGATTCGTCAAGCAACATAACTCAGGAGGAGGCAAAAGCGTTGGGTGTTACGGTTTTGCCGCTTACTATTATTTTCGGTAACGAGCAATACGCCGACGGAGTAGACATAGATTGCGCGTCGTTTTACAAAAAAATGGCGGAAGAAAAAGATTTGCCGCATACTGCGCAACTTACCGAAGAACAGATAGAAACCGCGGTTAAAGCGGCGTTGGAGGAGGGCGGCGAAGTTTTGATAATGCCCATAGCTTCGGCGCTGTCGGCAAGCTTCGAACGTTGCGCAGCAGTAGCTTCAAGGTATAAAAACGTTTACGCTTACGATACTAAGTGCACAACCGTAATGCTTAAAATGCTTGTGGCGGAAGCTGTTGAAAATGCAAATAAAAGCGCGGCGGAAGTAATAAAGATATTAGATGAACTGCGTCCGCGCATAAAAATTTTTGCGGCGTTGGACACTTTGGAAAATTTGCGAAAGGGCGGCAGGCTTTCCGGCGCAAGCGCATTTATAGGTTCAATGCTTAAAATAAAGCCCGTTATTACCATAAGCACAGAAGGTAAAGTGGAGCTTATTTCAAAACAGTTTGGCATTGCAAAGGGATTGGGATACGTAGCGGAATCGGTCAATAAAGAAAATATAGATTTTTCCAAACCTGTATACTTTATTTATACGGGTAACGACAAAAACTTAAAAACGCTTGAAAGCAAGCTGAAAATAGATGTTAAAACCCAAGATAATATTTGCCCCGTAATAGGCGTGCACATAGGAGAGGGCGCCGCGGGAATTGTATTTGCAGAGAAAAACTAATGAAATTTTGCAAATATAATTAAAATTTTTAAAAATGAGGTTTACTTTTTGGCTTTTTGCCGTTATAATAAATTATACTTTACTTTTAAAAGGATAAATTATGATTACGGCAGATTGGATTTCTCTTGCGGTAATAGCCGCTTTTGCGCTTTTGGGCGTGCTTGTGGGGTTCGGCAAAGGGCTCAGATTTTTTACCAAAGGCATATTCGGAATTATTATTTCCGTTTTTTTGTGTTTCTGCTTCGGCGGAATGATAATGTCTTTGGGCTTTGTTCAAAGTTTGCTTGCAAAAATTTCTTCTCTTTGGGTAGGTAAAGAAAATTTTTGGTGCGAGCTGCTTGCTAAAATCAAAGCGGAAACTGTTATTTTTTATTTAATATTGTTTGCAGTGGCGCAAATTGTGAGATTGCTCGTAACCAAGTTTATTCAAAGCTTTTTCGAAATGGACAATAAGCCTATGAAAATAATAAACAAGGTTTTCGGCGCTTTGCTTTTTGTTGCAATGCTGTTCCTTTTAGGGCTTTTTGCGCTTTACGTAATAAGCTGGGTAGGCGGTTCTACGGCGCAGCAGGTTGATACCTATCTTTCAGGCAGTAACTTCCTCGGCGCTATGTACCGCAATAATCCCGTGGCAGGGCTTTGGGAATATTTTAAAACCGAAACGGGCGGCGACGGAGAAAGTTTTGCTATATTTAATTTGATTTTTAATTGTTAAATAAACATAAATATATGCGGCGGGCAACTTTTAATTGTCCGCCGCATATATTTATATACAATGCAAGTTAAATTTTCCGAACTAAAACAAAAAGACGTAATAAACGTTATAGACGGCAGAAATTTGGGAAGGGTGTGCGATATAACTTTCAATTTTCCCGAAAACGAAGTTTGCGGCATAACGGTAACGGGCTGCAAAGGTTTCCGTTTTTCCAGACAGGATATTTTTCTGCCTATGAACTGCGTACAGAAAATCGGCAAAGACGCAGTGCTTGTAAAATTAGAAAACGGCGGACCTCAGCCGCCCAATCCTCCGCGTCCGCCCAAAAAGATTTCAAACTGTCCGCCGGCGCCCAATAATTGCTGTCCGCCGCACGGTTATAACGGAGGGTACGCGCAAGGCGAAAACTATTCTTCGCCGCCCAACGGATTCCCTCAAAACAGGCGCAGTTTGGACGAATATGAATAAACAGCCGCAGTAAATTGCGGCGGCTTTCCGCAAACAGCCGCCGCTTTTTGCTGTACTTAAATATAGGCGGCAGTAAAATTTAAAAAATATTTTCCAATTTAAGTTTGTATGCGTCGGGCAGCGCTTTGCTTATTTCTTTTAAAACTTCTATTTTACCCAATGCAAGCTCGTAATGACCGTTAATAAGCAGTCCGCACGCTTCGTTTAACCAATAGTCAACGTAAGATATGTCGTTGTGCGGTACCAAAACGTGTAGTTTGCTTTTTTTGTCGTTCCAAAGTTTTTTAACCGCGTAACCGTCGTCTACGGTTGCCGTTTCGCTGTCTATTTTTTCGTAAAGCGTATCAAGCGCGGCGGAAAAATCCGAAAACTGTTTGCTTAAATACAGTTCGGTAAAAATGAAAATACCAATGCAAACAAGCGCGGCAACCAAAGTGTAAATTATTGCTTTTACCATTTGCCGTTTACCTCAACGTTCAAAATTTTGTATTTTTCTCCGCGCTTTTGAAAATAAACTCGTCCGTCGCCGTTTACGGTCATAACAACCACTTGATGTTCTTTTGCCTTTTGTTCTTTTAAAAATTTATGCAGTCTTTCTCTGTCAAAACCGCAGCGTTCAAGATTTTTTGTATCGGCTTTGCCTCTGTCTATAAGAGTAAGCGAAAGGGAATAAGAGGTTTTTTCCGGCTTTGCCAGCGCAGTAAACGAACCGTTTGATTCGTATAATCCGTAATATACGTCGTCAAGATTAAAATAGCCTGCGCCGCGCATACTTTCAATTAAATCGCTTACGTCTAAATTATTTTTCTTTAACTGAAATTCGTCTATGCCGTTTTTATTTATTACTACCGAAGGTTTGCCGCTTATCACGCTGCGCATAGGCTTAAACCATAAGTTTAAAAGCCACATAACCTGGTGGAGTATAAATATAGTGACAACCGCAATAATACCGTATAACAGCGGTATGGAGGTGTCTGCCATAGGTATGCACGCAAGGTCGGCTATCAGCAGGGTTATTACAAACTCAAACGGCTGCATTTCGCCTATTTGACTTTTGCCCATAAGCCGCATTAAAAACAACAGTGTTATAAAAATTATTGTTGTGCGTATAAATAACAATGCCATAAAATAAGTATTGGCAAAAAAATTTTCAATATTCTTGATTTGCGCCGCGCGGTGTGCTATAATATTTAAACTTAAAAATTAACTTATTTTGCGGTTTTGGCAGTATGATTTACAGCGGCGGCGCCTTCGGCGCGGTGCAAAAATTTTATAAAAACGGTATTAAGCCGGGATTGGAGCGAGAAAGGGAAATTTTAAAACGGCTGAGCTTTCCCGAAAAACGTTTAAAAATAATTCACGTTGCCGGCACTAACGGAAAAGGTTCTGTATGCGAATATTTAACTCAAATTTTAGTTGCCGCAGGAAAGCGCACGGGCACGTTTCAAACGCCCGCGGTTTACAGCTATTTGGAACAATTTAAACTTAACGGAAAACCGTTTGACGATTTAACGCTTAAAAAATATTTTGAAATTGCGGCGGATGCCGCAAGCGGACTTGACGCTTCCGGTTTCGAAGTGGAAACAGCCGGCGCATTGCTGGCTTTTGCCGAGAGCGGATGCGAGTACGCCGTTATTGAATGCGGAATGGGCGGCAGGGACGACGCAACAAACGCCGTATGCACAAAAGAGCTTGCCGTTATTACTTCAATAGGATTGGAGCATACGCGGTATTTGGGGGATACATTGGGGGCAATCGCGCAAAACAAGGCAGAAATTATTAAAAACTGCCCTGCGATAATAAGCGCTTTGCAAACGGAAGAAGTAAAGGAGTATTTTTGCGGAAAGTCCGCTATATTCACGGGGGAACCGACTGAAATTTGCAGAAAAGGGTTAAACGGACAAACGTTTTTATACGGCGGAAAAGTGTTTGAAACAAAAATGCCGGGATGTGCTCAGCCTTATAACGCTGCTGCGGCAATAGATGCGGCAAGGCTTTTAAAAACAGACGAAAGTGCGATATATACGGGGGTCAAAACATCAAAGTTGGGCGGAAGGTTGGAAGTTTTGCGCTCCGACGGCGTTACGTTTCTGCTTGACGGCGCGCATAACCCTGCTTCTTTTATTCCGCTTGCGGACTTTTTAAAAAATAATTTCGACGCGCGGCATACGGCGGTAATATACGGATGTTTATCGGATAAAGACGTTTTCGGCTGCGTTAAAAGTTTGGCGCATCTTGCACGGACAATTACGGCGGTGCGCCCCGACAATGCGCGCGGTATGGACGAAGAACAAATTATTAAGGCGTGCCGCGCAAATTTTGAAAATGCGGTTTTATGCGGAAGTGTATCCGAAGCGCTTATAAAACTGGCCGGTAAATATAAAAATATTATCGTATGCGGTAGTTTTACGATTTTATGGGAAGCTAAGCAGTGGATAGAGAAAATGTTATAAAGACGGCGGAGCAGTTGCTTAAAGCGCTTGGTTCCCGAAAATAAAAGAGAGGAAGTTTTAACTTTTTTAAAATGATAATAGGCAGCAAGGTTTTTGAAAATTCAACTTTCGTTATGGCAATAATAAATCTTACGCCCGACAGCTTTTGGACGGAAAGCAGAAAAAACGCCGATAACGTTTTGTTTGCAGTGGAACGCGCGCTTGCTGACGGCGCTTCTATAATTGATTTGGGAGCGCAGTCAACGCGTCCAAATTATACCGAAGTGAGCGCGGACGAGGAGATTTTGCGGCTTGAAAAACCGCTTGAAATGATAAAGTCGAGATTTGACGTTCCCGTTTCCGTGGATACGTATTTTCAAAAAACGGCAGAGTCGGCGCTTTGCTTGGGCGCTGATATGATAAACGACGTTTGGGGCTTGACGCACGATGAAAAAATGGCGCAAACCGTTGCGGCTTACGGAGCGGCAGTATGTATAATGCATAACGCAAAACAGCCGTTGTCAGGGGATATATGGCACCCAATTAAAGATTTTTTGCAAAAAAGCGTGCAAAAAGCTTTGAATGCCGGAGTTGACAAAAACAAAATTTGCATTGACGGCGGAATAGGTTTTGCAAAAAACAGAGAGCAGAATATAGAGTTGTTAAACGGGTATGAAAAACTTTCGGATATAGGTTATCCGCTGCTATTGGGCACAAGCCGCAAGTCGCTTTTCGGAGGTTTGCCGGAAGAAAGGTTGGAGCCCACGCTGCAAAGTACGCGGCTTGCCGTACGCAAAGGCGTAACGTTTGTGCGTGTGCACGACGTAAAGGAAAACGTACGCGTTATTAAAGAGGAATTAAACGGATGAATTTAATTGAAATACGCGGTTTGGAGGTTTCTGCCTGTCACGGCGTACACGATTACGAAAAGATTGAAGCGCAGAGGTTTGTGTTTGACGCGGATATAGAAACCGACTTTTACAGGGCGGCTGAAAGCGACGATTTGCGCCGCACCGTAAATTACTCGGCTTTATGCAATTTGATTGCAGGAATAGCAAAACACAATACGTTTAATTTAATAGAAAAACTCGCCTACGAGTGCGCGTTTGCAATTTTGGAAAACGCGCCCGTAAAACGCGTTAAACTTTCGGTGTACAAGCCCGACGCTCCAATAAAACATAAATTCGGAACAGTAGGAGTAACCGTTGAAACTTCGCGCGAGCGTGCATATCTTTCGCTTGGTTCAAGCGTAGGCGACAGAAAAAAATATTTGGATTCGGCAATAGAAAAATTGGGAAAAACGCGCGGTATCAAAGTAACAAAAGTTTCCGCGTATTTAAAAACCCAACCGTACGGCGGCGTTGCGAAAAATGAATTTTTGAATTGCGCCGCGGAAATAGAAACATATCTTTCTCCGCGACAGCTGCTTGAAGAAATAAACAGAATAGAGGCGGAGTGCGGCAGAGTGCGTTCGGTGCGCTGGGACGACAGAACGCTGGATATAGATATTATATTTTTCGGCAGAAAAGTAATTTACGAAGACGATTTGACAATTCCTCATCCCGACTATTTCCGCAGGGATTTTGTGCTTGCTCCGTTAAGAGAAATAGCTCCCGAATTTTACTGCCCCGTACAAAATAAAAAAATAAAGCATCTTTAAGTGTAGTCGCCGCTGCTTTTCGCAGCGGCGCTTATAATTTAACCTCATAAAATTTTTTTGTGCAAATTGCATAAATTTTTTTAATAAATATGTACAAATATTAATTAATATGGTATAATTCACAACGATAATAATTAAATTGACGAAATTTTCAAAATTGCGGCGAGTTGAAATTTTCCGCCGCGGGGAGATTGTTTAAAATGGAAAAAATAGGCATTATAGATTTGGGCTCGAATTCGGCAAGGCTTGTTATAGTAAACCTCTTCGCAGACGGTTATTTTATGGTTGTGGACGAGCTTAAAGAAAGCGTAAGGCTTGGACAGGATATGGAGCGCGACGGCTTTTTAAAGCCCGCCCGCGTTGCGGAAACAATTAAAACGATTAAAATGTTTCGTAAGCTTTGCGATTCAAGCGGCGTTACGCGGATTATTGCGGTTGCAACCGAAGCCGTGCGCCGCGCAAAAAACCAACGCAGTTTTATGGACGAAATTCAGGCTAACTGCGGCATTAAACTCCGCGTTTTAAGCGCGGAAGAAGAAGCTGTTTTGGTTTACCGCGGTGTTATAAACACTATGGACGTGCCCAAGGGAATCATACTTGAAATCGGCGGCGGTTCCACAAAGATTGTTTACTACAACAGAAGAAATATGTTAAATTACGTAACCCTGCCGTTCGGCGCGGTTACGCTGACGGGTTTGTTTGCTTCCGACGGGCTTAAACCCGAAGAACAGGCGGCAAAAATAGAAGAATTTTTTACGCAGCAGCTTAAACAGGTTGATTGGCTTTCTGAAGTGGACCCCGAAGTGCAGATGATAGGCGTAGGCGGTTCTTTCAGAAATCTTTTCAAAATAAGCAAAATGGTGCATAAATATCCTATTGATAACGTTCATAACTATAAAATGATGGTTGACGACTTTACGCCAATTTACGATATGATTAAGGTTTTGGACCTTGACAAAAAGAAAAAAATAAAAGGGCTTTCGGCAGAACGCGCCGATATTCTGCCTGCCGCTCTTGCGGTTATTAACGCGTTTGTAAAATACTTTAATTTTGAAAATTTCACTTTTTCCGGCGCAGGGCTCAGAGAGGGCATTATGTTTAATCAGGCGCTGCCGCTTACCGTTGAAAAGCCCGTTGCCGACGTTTTGAATTATTCATTATCTACGCTTGTAAAATATTATGACTGCGATGAAAAACACATTGAACACGTTGTTAATTTAAGCGTTCAGCTGTTTAAGCAATTACGCGTATTGCATAAATTCCCCCGTCAGTATCTTAGAGTTTTAAAGGTTGCGGCTATGCTGCACGATTGCGGTATGCGTATAAAATATTATAATCATCAGCGCCATAGCTGGTATATGATAATGAACGCTACGTTATACGGAGTTACGCATCGCGAAATAGTGCTTGCCGCGTTTACTGCGTGCTGTCATAAAAGAGAGGATATTAACGCGTACGATTGGGCGCGTTACCGCGATATAATTACCGAAGACGATTTGGAAATTGTTAAAAAGCTTGGCGTTATGCTCAGAATTGCCGAAAGCTTGGACAGGTCTCATTTCGATTCCATAAAAAGTATAAACTGCGATATTTTAGGCGATTCCGTTATTATGAAAACCGAAACCGACGGAGAAGCTTCGCTTGAAATACGCGACGCGCTCACTTCTTCGGTAGAATTCAGAAAATCTTTCCACAAAAATCTTGAAATTCTGTAATAAAAGCCGATGCCGCTATAATGGCGGCATTATTATTTGACGGTAGGTTTTAAAGCTATATGGATTTTATATTGGCAAGCGCTTCGCCCAGGCGCAGAGAGCTGCTTTCGCAAATACTTTCTAAGTTCGAAGTTGTGCCGGCGGTGGCGGAAGAAAAAGTTAATATTTCGCTTTTTCCGGAACAGATGGCGGTTGAACTTGCCGAACATAAGTGCGAAGAAGTTTTTTTTAAGAACGATAAAAAAACGGTAATCGGCTTGGATACAATAGTTGTTTTCGGCGGAGAGGTTTTAGGTAAGCCCAAAAATAAAGACGACGCCGTTTCAACGCTTAAAAAACTTTCGGGTAAAACGCATTTCGTAATTACGGGAGTGTGCGTAAAAAACAGATTTAAAAAGGTTACGGGATTTGACAAAACAGAGGTTAAATTCAATATACTCACGGACGAATTTATAAAACAATACGTAGACGGCGGCTCGCCTATGGATAAAGCCGGCAGTTACGGAATACAGGACGGCGGAATAGTAAAAGAATATTTCGGCAGTTATACAAACGTTGTGGGATTGCCTGTTACACTTACGAAAAAACTTATTGACGAGGTACTTTAACGGTATGAAAAAAATAGCCATCGATATGGGCTCTGGCATAACCAAAATATATATGCCCGGGTGCGGGGTGGTGCTTACGGAGGCAACCTGCGTTGCCGTGGAAGAACGGGTTGAAAACGGCGAAAAGAAAATAAGCTTTAAAGCGTTCGGCGATAAAGCCCGCGCGCTTTCCGGCAGAGCCGCTTTAAATACGCACATAGTAAATCCGATTTTCGAAGGCAACGTTGTTCACGAACATCTTGCGGCCCGTCTTTTGGAATACTTTTTGGAAAAAATAGAAATTCCTTATAAAAAAGCCAAGCGCACGGAAGCGGTTTTTATTTTGCCTTGCGGAGCAAACGCGGAAGTTCGCGCTAAGTATTTGCGGATTGCAAAAGAATGCGGAATAGGTGCAGTATATTTTACGCTTACTCCGTTTGCCGCCGTGCTGGGGCACAACGTTACAATAAACGAAAGCAATCCGATGTTTGTGCTGGATATAGGTTATTCTATAACCAATATTGCCGCGCTTTCGCAAGACGGCATAATTTACGGGCTTACGGTAAATCTCGGCGGCGGAAATATAGACGTGCAGCTTATTGACGAATTAGCCGAAAATTTCAATTTGAAAATAGGCTCGCTTACGGCGGAACGGCTTAAAAACACCGTGGGCAGCCTGCTTGACGACGATAACAAAATGAACGTTGTTGAAGGCAGGGACGTTGCTACGGGGGCGCCCGCATCGCTTGCGGTTAATTCCGAGCAGATATATGAGGTTATTCAAACTTATATAGATAAAATATTGGAATACGTAACTTTGGCGCTTACCAAACTTCCCGCAGAGGTTACGTCGGGAGTTATGCACGGCGGAGTTTATCTTTCCGGCGGACTTATGAAGCTGGACGGACTTGCCGAATATATAGAAAAAAAACTTTCCATTCCTGTGAATTTACCGGAAGAAGCGCAGCTTGCGGCGGTTATAGGCGGCGGCGCGATACTTGCAAACGAAGATTTGTTGGACTGCTTTGCCACCGTAGAATAAAATTTAAATTAACAGTCTTTGAACCGATGCGGCTTCAAAGACTGTTTTTAAAATTTAACTTATCTTTCACTTGTTAATTGTTGCGTATCACGGGTAAATTTTATATAATAAAAGAAAAACTTTCGGCGGATTATGAACAACAAAAACAATATACGGAATTTTTGTATAATAGCGCACATAGACCACGGTAAATCCACGCTTGCAGACAGACTTATGGAACGCACCGGTCAGGTTTCCGAACGCGATATGGAAGCCCAGCTTTTGGATTCTATGGATATAGAGCGTGAGCGCGGTATAACAATAAAGCTTACTCCCGTAAGAATGTTTTATAAAGCCAAGGACGGCGCCGAGTACGAATTCAATTTAATAGACACGCCTGGGCACGTAGACTTTACTTACGAAGTTTCGCGTTCGCTTGCCGCCTGCGAAGGCGCAATACTTATTGTAGACGCATCTCAGGGCGTAGAAGCGCAAACGCTTGCAAACGTTTATTTGGCGCTTGAAAACAATTTGGAAATTCTGCCCGTAATCAATAAAATAGATTTGCCGTCGGCAAGACCCGACGAGGCTAAAAAAGAGATAGAGGACGTTATAGGGCTTGACGCTTCGTTTGCTCCGCTTGTTTCGGCTAAGGAAGGAATAGGCATTGACGAAGTTTTGGAAGCTGTGGCTAATTATTTCCCCGCGCCCGGCGGCGACGAAAACGCGCCGCTTAAAGCGCTGATTTTCGATAGCTATTACGATAATTATAAGGGCGTAATTTTGTTTGTAAGAATAAAAGACGGCGCGGTAAAAGCTGGAGATAAAATAAAAACTTTCCGATCTGATAAAATTTACGAAGTTGTAGAAACGGGTGTGTTCAGTCCCAACCTGTCGCCTAAGAGCAGTTTGTCTGCAGGCGAAGTAGGTTACATTGCCGCCTCAATCAAATCCATTCAGGACGTGGCTGTGGGGGATACCGTTATCAACGCCGAAAATCCCGCAGATGAACCGCTGCCCGGCTATAAAACCGTGCAAAGCGTGGTTTTTTGCGGAATTTATCCGCTTGACGGCAGTAAATTCAACGATTTGAAAGACGCTATTTTAAAATTACAGTTAAACGACGCGTCGCTTATTTTCGAACCGGACAGCTCGGTTGCGCTCGGTTTCGGATTCCGCTGCGGATTTTTAGGACTTTTGCATATGGAAATTATACAAGAGCGAATAGAGCGTGAGTTCGGACTTGAAATAATTACAACCGCGCCTTCGGTAAGTTACAAAGTTATAAAGACCGACGGCGAGGAAATTTTTGTGGATAATCCTTCGCACCTGCCTAACGTTTCTGAAATAGAGCATATGGAAGAACCCATAGTTAAGGCTGATATTTATTCTCCGCCCGATTATTTGGGGCAGATAATGGATTTGTGCCGCGAAAAACGCGGCGTGTTTTTACAGATGACTTACCTTGACAAAAGCCGCGTGCGTTTGGAATATAATTTGCCGTTAAACGAAATAATTTTTGATTTTTTCGATTCTATAAAATCGCGTACGCGCGGTTATGCAAGCTTTGATTACGAACTTATAGGTTACGAAAGAAGCAAACTCGTAAAGCTTGATATTATGCTGAACGGCGAGGTTTGCGACGCGCTTTCTATGATTGTTCACGAAGACAGCGCATATACGCGCGGCAGAACGCTTTGCGAAAATCTTAAAGAAGCTATACCGCGTCAGCTTTTCGAAGTGCCCGTTCAAGCGGCAATAGGCGGAAAGATTATTGCGCGGGAAACCGTTAAAGCCGTAAGAAAAGACGTGCTTGCAAAATGCTACGGCGGCGACATAACCAGAAAGAAAAAACTTTTGGAAAAGCAGAAAGAAGGTAAAAAGCGTATGCGTTCTATAGGCTCGGTTGAAGTGCCTTCCGAAGTATTTATGCAAATACTCAAAACCAACAAAGATTAAATTTTTCGAGAGTTTTTAATTTTAAAAACATTTATGAGTTTTTTTGAAAGAGTTTACGAATACGTTAAAACAATTCCAATAGGTAAGGTTGCAAGTTACGGCGACGTAGCCCGTGCAATCGGTTTGCCGCGTGCGTCCCGTCAAGTCGGCTGGGCGCTTCATTCAAATCCTTATCCCGGAGTTGTGCCGTGTCATAGAGTTGTTTTTGCGGACGGAAGAATTTGCGACGGGTTTGCTTTCGGCGGCAGGGAAGTTCAAAAAGAACTGCTTTTAAAAGAGGGCGTGATTTTTTCGGAAGACTATAAAATCGATATGAAAAAATGCCGTTATAAGGAGGAGGGATAATGGCCGGAATTTACGTGCATATTCCGTTTTGCAAATCAAAATGTTCGTATTGCGATTTTACGTCTTTCCCCGATAAACTGTGTTTTGCCGAAAGCTATATGGCGTGCGTTTACCGCGAAATGGCAATGCGCAGAGAGGAACTTAAAAATTATTTATTCGATACTATATATATAGGCGGAGGCACTCCTTCGGTTATTGACGAAAACTATATTGCAATGCTTGTGGTTGCGGCAAAAAAGAATTTCAAGATTGCGGAAAATGCGGAAATAACCATTGAAATGAATCCCGGTACGGTAAGCGCCGCAAAAATGTCGGTTTACGAAAAATGCGGAATAAACCGCTTTTCCGTAGGCTTGCAGACTGCGGAAGACAGCCAGCTTAAAGAATTGGGCAGAATACACAATTTAAAAGATTTTTTACAGTGCGCAAAGCTTTTAAAGGGCAAAAATTTTTCTGTTGACGTAATGATTGGGCTTAAAGGGCAAACTGCGGAAAATATAGAAAAAACTATTGAAACTGCGGCATATGCAGGGGCTAAACATATATCTATGTACGCGTTGACACCGGAAGACGGTACGCCTATATATACAGATTATCTTAACGGAGAGTTGCCCGACAGCGATACCGTTGCGGAAATGTACGAATGCGGCGTAAAAAAACTTAAAGTTTTGGGTTTTGAACGATACGAAGTTTCGAATTTTGCAAAAAGAGGATTTGAAAGCAAACACAATTTAAATTATTGGCGGCGCGGAGAATATATAGGGTTCGGCGTTTCGGCTTCGTCCTGTATTAATAACGTGCGCTTTACCAATACTTTTGATTTAGACGAATATTTTAAGTGTATTCTTTCCGGCAGACTGGCTGTAATAGACAGCGAAAAAATAGACGATGACGGGCAGAAAGACGAATTTATTATGCTTGCGCTGAGAACATCTAAGGGGCTTAACGTTGAAGAATACAACAGGCTTTTTAATGAAAATTTTATAAAAAAGTACTCCGCGGTTTTGCAGAAGATGCGGCAATATATTGAAGTTTTTGAAAATTTTGTAAGAATTAAACAAGAATATCTGTTTGTGCAGAATTCCGTAATAATAGAATTTTTGGAATATAAAGATGCAGTATAAATACAGACGGGCAAAAATTGAAGAACTCGACGCCGTAATGCGTATTTTTGTTGAAGCGCAAAACTTTATGGAAGCAAATTCCAATCCGCAATGGCCCAAAGGCTTTCCCTATAAAAACGACGTTGAATGGAGCATATTAGGGGGGCTTTTGTACGCGGTAACCGAAGAAAACGGGGGAATTGCCGCGGTTTTTTCGGCTGTAAATTACGATTGCGATTACAATGTTATAGAAGGTAATTGGCTTACCGAAGGAAGCTATCTTGCGGTGCACAGGGTTGCGGTTTCGGATAAATTCCGCAACAAAGGCGCGGCTAAATTTATAGTTAATTTCGCGGCTTTGGAACTCGCCAAACAGCGCGGACGGCTTAGTATAAGAATGGACACGCACGAAAAAAACGCCGCTATGCGCGCTTTGCTGTCGTCCAACGGATTTACCGAATGCGGCAAAATAACTTTGATACGCGACGGAAGCGTTCGTATAGCTTTTGAAAAAATTATTTAAACCTTAAAAGGCTGTGCGCGGCAGTTATGCCGCGCACAGCCTTTTATAATCTTATTTTATCCCTGAAGTTGTTTTGTAGCTATAATTATTCCGCGCTCGCCGTCAAGCAGGTATGCGGTAATATGTTTTTCTTGGTCGCATACGCCTACGTAATAATAACATCCTTCGTCGTACAAAAGCCTTACGAAAATTTCTCCGCGGAAAACGCCGCCTTCGCTTAGCGAGGCAAAAAGTTCTTTGTCGTGTTCGGTTACGCATTTAACGGCTTCTTCACAGCTCATAACGCCGGAATGTTTAACGCTCAGCGCGGTATAAGTTTTGCTTTCTCCGCCGAAAGTCAGCGTAACGGAGATTTCGTCGCTTTTAAAGTCTTCCGCAGAAAAGCTTAAATAAAAATGTCTGTAAACCGCTTGATAATTCATTTCGCCTTCGTTGCCGCAAAAACTTATCAAAACCGTTTCGTAGGTTTTAGGTAAAGAAACAAAAGCTTCGCAAAGGGGCGAAACGTCGCCTTTAATTCCGTCGGCGGCATACGGCTGCTCTTTTTGAGAACAGTATATTTTTATATTTATACCGTCGTCTTGATAAATGTAAACGTTAGTTCGCTTTTCGGAGATAAAATCGCTGTAATCGGCTTTTTTTGCGCAAGCGGCAAACAGGCACGCTAAGCAGCAAAGCGCTGCGAGTATAAAAACTGTTATTGGTAATTTTCTCATATTAAATTATATTAATTTACATATTTTACTATGATAAAAATTTATTTTCAAACAGTTGCGTTTTTTCGGTTGTTATGCTAAAATAGAAAAAATTTTTAAAATTCGCTTTCGGCTTATGCGAACGCTTGTTTTGAGGTTTACAGGGATTGAGTAAAGTTATTATAAAAACCGCAATTAAAACGTTGATTGCTATAATAGTTGCCTTGGCTGTAGCTGCCGGAATTCTGTGTTTCGGATTTCCTAAAACTATGGCAAGCATAGGCGAAAAAAGCGGTAATTACGGTATGGCGGTTGCGTTTGCTTCTATTCAATATACATATTCAGGGGCTATAGAAGACCTTGCAAGATGCGCCGAAGACAGTATATTATCGGAAAATGACGAAAACATAGTTAAATACTGCAAACAGCTTTTGGAAGACGAGCGCTTCGGAGAGTTTGCTGCGGAAAGAAGCGGTATAAAAAATTTGGGCGAAATTAAGGTTGAAATAAACTATAAACAGTTTATAGAAAACAACCTTAATGCGGCGCAAAAGCGCTTGCAAATAAACGGGTAAACAAAGCCCGCTTTTTTGTATATTACATTATTTGAAAATTTTAAGGAAATACATAATTTTAGAGGAGATAAAAAATGAGCAAAATTGTTAAAGAGGCTTTAACTTTCGACGACGTATTGCTTATTCCTGCGGCGTCGGAGGTTCTTCCCGCAACCGTGGATTTGCATACTACGCTTTGCAAAGGCATTAATCTGAACATACCGCTTATAAGCGCGGCTATGGATACAGTTACCGAAAGTAAGCTTGCAATCGCAATGGCGCGTGAAGGCGGAATAGGTATAATCCATAAAAATATGACTATTGAAGAACAGGCTATGCAGGTTGACAAAGTTAAGCGCAGCGAGCACGGCGTTATTACCGACCCCTTCCATTTAAGCCCCGAACAGCCTGTATCCGCGGCTTGCGAGCTTATGGCTAAATACAAAATAAGCGGCGTGCCCATAACTCGCGAAGGTAAGCTTGTAGGCATACTTACAAACCGCGATTTGAGATTTGAAACGGATTTTGCTCAGCCCATTGCCGACGTAATGACAAAAGACGGGCTTGTTACCGCGCCCGAAGGCACCTCTTTGGAAGCGGCGGCAAAAATTTTAGGCAAGCACAGAATAGAAAAATTGCCCATAGTGGATAAACAGGGCAACTTAAAAGGGCTTATCACTATAAAAGATATAGAAAAATCCATACAGTATCCCGCCAGCGCAAGAGATAAAAACGGCAGGCTTTTGGCAGGCGCGGCAATAGGCGGTTCTCCCGATGTATTGGAGCGCGTTGCTGAACTTGTTAAATCCAAAGTGGATTTGGTTGTATTGGATTCGGCTCACGGTCATTCAAAAGGAATTATAAACGCCGTGGCAAAGGTTAAAAAGGCATATCCCAATCTTCCGCTTGTTGCAGGCAACGTGGTTACGGCAGACGCCGTACGCGACCTTGTAGACGCAGGCGCAGACGTAGTTAAAGTAGGTATAGGTCCGGGTTCTATATGCACAACGCGTGTTGTAGCCGGCATAGGTATGCCGCAGCTTACGGCCGTTATAGACTGCGCGGAACAGGCGGATAAAATGGGTAAGCGCGTTATTGCCGACGGCGGTATTAAGTATTCCGGCGACATAGTAAAAGCAATAGCCGCAGGCGGAAGCGCGGTTATGCTCGGCTCGCTGTTTGCGGGTACTGCAGAATCTCCCGGAGAGCTTGAGATATATCAGGGCAGAAGCTTTAAAACCTATCGAGGAATGGGTTCTCTGCCTGCAATGGCAAAAGGCGGCAAGGAAAGATATTTCCAGACCGATGCAAAAAAATTCGTTCCCGAAGGCGTGGAAGGCAGGGTGCCTTACCGCGGCGCTCTTGCGGAAATTATTTTCCAGCTTTTGGGCGGTTTGCGCGCAGGTATGGGTTACACCGGCTGTGCAAATATAGAGGAACTCAGAAAGAACGGAAAATTTGTTAAAATGACGGCGGCGTCGCTTGCGGAAAGCCATCCTCACGATATTTCAATTACGAAAGAAGCTCCCAACTATTCCCCCAAAAACTGAAGATAAGGAAGATTTATGAAACACCAAAAAGTTTTGATTTTGGACTTCGGCGGGCAGTACAACCAGCTTATTGCAAGGCGCGTACGCGAACATAAAATTTACTGTGAAGTAAAATCATATAAAACGCCGATTGATGAAATTCGGCAAATGAATCCGCAGGGTATTATTTTTACGGGCGGACCTAATTCGGTATATCTTGACAGTTCCCCTAAAATGGATAAAGAAATTTTCGAACTCGGCGTGCCGATTTTGGGAATTTGCTACGGCGCGCAGTTTATGGTTTACGGGCTGGGCGGCAAAATAGAAAAGGCAAACGATACCGCGGTTGCGGAGTTCGGCAGAACGGACTGTCAATTCGATACAAAATCTTTGCTTTTTAAGGGCTTAAAGAAAAAGTCTGTGGTTTGGATGAGTCATAACGACCATATAGCAACCCTTCCCGAAGGTTTTAAAGCTATATGTCATAGCGATAAATGCCCTTACGGCGCTATTGAAAATGCGCAGAAAAAATTATACGGAACACAGTTCCATCCAGAAGTTAACCACACCGAACAGGGTTTTGATATGTTGGGTAACTTTCTTTATAACGTATGCGGCTGCGTAGGCGATTGGACTATGGAAGAATACGCCCAAACGGCAATACGCGATATCCGCGCTAAAGTGGGAAGCGGCAAGGCTCTTTTGGCGCTTTCTGGCGGCGTGGACAGCTCGGTTGCCTGCAAACTGCTTGCAAAAGCAATAGGCAGCCAGCTTACTTGCATATTCGTTGACCACGGACTTATGCGTAAAAACGAAGGCGACGAAGTTGAGGCGGCGTTTGCGGACAGCGGAGTTAACTTTGTAAGAGTAAACGCAGGCGAAAGATTTATTTCAAAACTTAAAGGCGTAGCCGAGCCGGAAGCCAAGCGTAAAATTATAGGCGAGGAGTTTATAAGGGTTTTCGAGGAAGAAGCCAAAAAAATAGGCAAAGTTGACTATCTTGTTCAGGGAACAATTTATCCCGACGTAATAGAATCGGGGGCAGGCGACGCCGCGGTTATAAAATCGCATCACAATGTGGGCGGACTTCCCGATTACGTTGATTTTAAAGAAATTATAGAACCGCTTAGAATGCTTTTTAAAGACGAAGTGCGCGTTTTAGGCTTGGCGCTCGGGCTTGACGAAAAACTTGTATGGCGGCAGCCGTTCCCCGGACCCGGACTTGCAATAAGAATAATAGGCGAAATTACGCCCGAAAAGATAGCTATACTTCAAGATGCCGACGCAGTTTTCCGCGAGGAAATAGCCAAAGCTCGTCTTGACCGCGAAATAAATCAGTATTTTGCCGTGCTTACCAATATGCGTTCCGTGGGCGTTATGGGTGACGGCAGAACGTACGACTATACGTTGGCGCTTCGCGGCGTTTCCACAACCGACTTTATGACGGCGGATTTTTCGCGTATTCCTTACGATGTTTTGGAAACCGTTTCAAGGCGTATAGTAAACGAAGTTAAACACATAAACCGCATTGTTTACGATATTACTTCAAAGCCGCCCGCGACTATAGAGTGGGAATAATATTAACTGTAAAGTTTAATTTTATTGTTTTTAAAGCCCTGCGGCGTAATGCGCCGCAGGGACGACTTTTTTCGAGGAATTTTTCTGTTGCAATTTTTCTTGCGCAGTGATATACTTAATTTTCAATAGGTATTTCAATGGCAGATTACAAAAAGCTTAAAAATTCAATAAATCCGCATAAAGAGCCGGACAAAAGCTTTTTTTTGGATTTGCTGGACGGCGAAAAGCAGTGGAATTACGAAGCGGACCATATTAACGCGGTTATGCTTATGCTTAAAGCTGCGTACATTGCAAAGTTAAAAGCTAAAATAAGTTTGTTCAGAGCGGAAAAAGAGCGCATTAAAAGCGACGGCGAATATTCTGCAGAAAATTATAAGCGCGTACTTGAAATTAATGCTTGCATTGCTTCGGTAAAAGCTAAAATAAACGAATACCGTCCGTTTTTTTCGGAACCGTATTTTGCCAGAATGGACGTTACCGACCCCAAGGAAGGTTATAACAGCTATTATATAGGCAAGCGCGGCGACGAGGGGCTGGAAATTTTGGATTGGCGCGCACCGCTGGCGCAAAAATATTATCAAAAAAGCCGAACGTCGTTTAAAATAAACGATTACGACTACAAGTTGGTGCTGCGCAGAGCTTTGAGAACGGCTAACGGCAAACTTTCCGACTTAAAAAACGAATATCTTTCGCTTTCCGATTATCTTACCAAAGAGGAAATCGGCGGACGCGACGAATCGCTGGTTTTCGACCCGTTTTTAAAAGAGATATTAAAAACAAGAAAAGAAAAGCAGGAAATCTGCGACATTATAGAAACCATACAGGAAAAGCAATTCGAAATTATAACTTTACCAGAAAGAGACGAATTTGTGTTGCAGGGAGTAGCGGGGAGCGGCAAAACTATGATTTTACTGCACAGGCTTTCGTACATTATGTACAATAACGAAACCGTGCGCCCTGCCGACGTAATGGTAATTACTCCTTCGGATTCTTTTAATGCGTTTATAGACGAACTTTCCGCCGTGCTGGAACTTGAAAAGGTAAAAACAAGTACGTTGGATAACTATTTTTTAAACATATTAAAAAACGCCGGAGCGGATATTTCGAATAAAATAGATTTTTCGCTGCCGACTCCAGCGGAATATACCGAGTATATTTATTCGGAAAAATTTGTAAACGACGTAGATAAAAAACTTTTAAAAATATTCGATTCGGTGTACGGGCTTTTTTCTTCGCAGGAGTGTAAAGAAACCGTTGAAAAAGTTGTATCGGTTTGCGGCGCTCAATGCGAAGAATACGAAAAGCTTAAAAATTCAAGTTTAAGAATAAGGCGGTGCGTGCTTGGCGAAATAAAAGAAAAACCCGACGGCGGACTGTATTATACAAAGCAGTTCAGGTATATGTTTAACTGCGTTTTGGACGTAAAAGAATTTTTGTCGCTTGTATTTTCGGACGAGCGTATGCGCGACTACCATTATTTTTACAAACAGCTTTTATCGTTTTATAAATCATTGAAGTTTTTGCGCAAATATTCTCAGAAAATCTGCCTTGAAGCTGTTGCCGATTTAAACGCGCTTAAAACTTCGGTTGAAAAAGAATGCTATGATTTAAAGCGTTATAAAATGAAAATAGGCGAAAAAGAAGTGCTTACCTATGCGGAAGGAATAGAGAAAAGGCAGCAGCTTATAGCGGAGATTGCTGCCGCAATATGCCGCATTGAAAGTATTTTAACAGGCTTTTATACCATATACGATTTTGCCGACGTTCTGCGCGGAGACGGGTATTTTACCGCAATAGGCAAATGCGCCGGCGTTTACGATATTTTAAGATTTTTTAACAGGGAAACAATAAAAAAAGTTAAAAAAAGATTGGGTATGGAAACCAAGCCGCTTTTAAAGTGCGACGCTTTTGCGCTTTGTCTTATTCTTACTAAATTGGGCTTTAATCTGTCGCCTAAATACTCGTTTGTATTCGTTGACGAAGCGCAGGATATTTCTGCGGCGGAATACGAGGTGTTGCGCAAGGTAAACGACAGAGCTGTTTTTAACATATTCGGAGATTTACAGCAAAATATTACAGCCAATCGCGGCATAAAGGATTGGTCGGCTTTAAACTTAAAAATTTATAACTTGTCGCTTAATTACAGAAACACAAATCAAATAGTATCTTACGTGTCGCAAAAATTGGGCATAGAAATGCGCTCCATAGGTTTTGAAGGCTGCGCTGTAGAGGAAATTTCCGCGCGTTCGGTTACAGGTTGGCTTTCTGATAAAAACGGGCTTAAAGCCGTGATATGCGGGGAGCAATCGTTTGAAAAGTACTATAAAAAGAGTTATAATTTACTTAGAAAAACAGGGAAGCTTTCCAAAACAAAAATAAATTATATGACCGTTTACGAAAGCAAAGGTTTGGAATTTACAGCCGTTGCGGTAGCTGACGGGGATATGACCGACAATGAAAAATATATTGCATATACCCGTGCGTTGAAAGAACTTGCAATAATTAAATAACCCAACTTACAGCCTCCGCGTTTTAAAATACTGCGGAGGCTGTAAAAATTAATGCTGTTTTAAAAATAATTAAAAGTCAATAATAAAAAGCGTGCAAAAGCGGCTTGTACGCTTGCCGAATTTTGCCGAATGTGGTAAAATTGTCTATATAAAATAAAAATGCCCTAACGGGTGTTAAAAGGGGCATATATGGCTACTAAAAATAAAAAAACGATAGAAACCATTGAAATAGAGGGCGAACTTTTAAATACCGTAAGCTACGCCGTATATTACTGCCGTATGCCGCTTTTTACTTCGTTTAAAATTTTTAATAACGACGTTGAAAACGCTTATGATATAAATCTTTCGGTGCGCGGTTCTACTCCGCTTATTTTGCCTGCCGAAATGCACTTGGACGAAATTCCGCACGAGTCCAGCGTTGAGGCAATTCCTCAAAATCTTTTAAACCCCAAATATCTTGCGGAACTGTCTGAACCTGCGGTATGCAACGTAGAAGTTAAACTTACCGTGGGTAAAACGGTAATTTGCGAATTGAACGCCGACGTATGCGCTTTGCCCATAAATTGTTGGAGCGGACTTTCGGGCAATGTTGAAATGCTTTCGGCATTTGTCCGCCCCAAGATTGCCGATTGCCAAAAGATTTTGGCGGAAGCCGGTCTGCAGCTTAAAACTTGGGGTTATTCTTCGGAGTTTTCTGGCTATGCGGCAAACGGTAAAAATGCAGTAAGACAAGCGGCGGCGGCTGTTTTTGCTGCGGTGCGCAGGCTTAATATAGAGCGCGAGGACGGGGAAGAACTTTCTTCGGTTACCGCTGTACGCGACTCGGCGGAAACTATACAGCAAAAGTGCGCAACTCCGTTGGAAATTGCTTTGTTTGCGGCAAGCTGCTTTGAAGCAACCAAGTTAAATCCCGTTTTACTTTTGGGTAAAAACAAGGTTGGTGTGGGAGTATGGCTTTACGAAAGCTGTTTTTCGTCGCCGCTGCAAGACGATATGCAGTTGATTGAAAAGTATATTACCGAGGGCATAAACAACCTTACGGTGTTCGACGCCGACGATTTGTTTGCGCATCGCAACGCAAGCTACACCACGAGCGAAGCGCACGCTTCGGCGTTTTTGCAGAGCGGCGTTTTTGAAATATGTCTTGATATAAAACGTTGCCGCATAGGCGGAATTTTCCCTATGCCCCTTAAAGTTAAAGTTTCGGGCGGATACGAACTGCTTGCGGATAATCAGTTTTCGTTCGACGAAAAACCGCAGGAGCTTTTCGACGCGGATAAATACGATTACGACCATAACATTTCAAAAGAAACTACCTGGCAGCGCCGTCTTTTGGATTTGTCGCAGAAAAACAATCTTTTGAATTTCCGTTTTAGGCGCGACTGCCTGCACGTGCTTTGCGCCGACTTACAGCAATTCTGCCAAAAGATAGAAGAAAAAGAAAAATTTACTTTGCTTCCCAACCAAACTCCCATACAGGACGCCGTTTACTTCGGCGAAAGCAAGGGCGTTAAAAGTATGGGAGAGCTTATAAATATCGAATTGAAATCCGGTAAAATACGCACGCTTTGTTCTTCGGAAACGTTACAGGAAACCGCGCAGAATTTAATAAGAAAATCGCGCGCGGCGGCGGAAGAAGCCGGAGCCAAAACGCTTTATCTTGCGCTGGGCTTTTTAAAATGGAAGCGCGACGACGAAAAGGAAGAAAAGTACGCGCCCATAGCTTTGCTGCCCGTAAACTTAAAACGTTTAAAATCGCAAGGCGTTTTGCTTGAAGCCGGCGACGGTTACGAAGTTAACACGACTTTGTTGGAATTTTTAAAACAGGACTTCGGAATAGACGTACGCGGAGTGGAAGGGAAGGGGCTTTCTCCTAAGGAACTTATAGCGTTTTTCCGTGCTAAAACGGCTAATATGCGCGGGTGGATGGTTTACGAAGACGTTTATATTGCACAGTTTACTTTTGCGCGTTACGCTATGTGGGCGGACGTTAAAAACAATATAAAGCTGTACTCAAAAAACAAGCTTATATCAAGTCTTTTAACTAATTCTAACAAACTTTCGGAAAATAAAATTTCAGGCGTTGCGGAAGACGACTGCGACCCGTGTGAAATATTGGTTCCGCTGCCTTGCGACAGTACGCAGTACGCGGCTGTTGCCGAATCTGCAAAGGGCACTACGTTCGTTTTGCACGGGCCTCCCGGAACGGGTAAAAGCCAAACTATAACAAACATTATCGCCAACGCCGTTTACAGCGGGAAGCGCGTGCTTTTCGTTGCCGAAAAACAGGCGGCTTTGCAGGTTGTTAAAAAACGGCTTTGCGAAATAGGCATAGGCGAATTCTGTTTGGAATTGCATTCGGGCAAAACCGCAGACAAAAGTGAAATTATCCGCGGTATAGAAAATACTTTGCAGCTTACAGCCGAGCGCGACGGCGAAAAATTCAGAGCGGCGGGTGATAAAATTAAAGAAACGCGGCAAACGTTGCGCGCGCCGCTTGACGCCCTGCATAAAAAACGCCGTTTGGGTGTTTCCGTTTACGAGGGCATAGTTTATTATTTGCAAAACAAAGACGCGCCCGAACTTTTGAATATAGAAAGCACTTTTTACGATTCGCTTACTCCAAAAAAACTTGAGGAGTGCGAAAGTATGATAACTACGGCGCAGGCTGCGGCAAAGGAATGCGGCGGCGTGTACCGTTCGCCGTTTGACCAAATTAATATTTCGGAATGCGGCGAACGTACAAAATCGGCTGTGCTTTGTTCGGCGGAAGTGGTTTTGGCCGAATTGAAACATCTCAAAAATTACTTGGGTATTTTCCTTGATACGTTCAACCAAAAAATAAGTAAATTCACTTATAAAAAATTAGAAAATTTAATACAAATTGCCGCGGTGCTTAAAGAAGACGGACTTAAAGCGTTTTTCGAATGCGAAGAAGAAGCGCTTTATAAGTTTTACAACGCAAATCTCCGCTACGACAGCGAAGTTAAGCATTGGCTTAAAAACTTTAAAACTTTGCCGGATATTTCTAAATTTGCCCCCGAAATAGAAAAAGAGATAGATAATTGGGGCGAAAATTACCGTTCTTCGCGCACGCTGCTTGCGGTTATAAAGCGCATAAACCGTTGCGCAAAAGAGCCCGTTAAAGAAAAGGACGAACTTGAGTGGATAAAACGCGCTTACGAAATAGAACAGGCGCGTTCAAGAATTACCGACAACACAAACTTATCCGCCGCGTTTATGGGCTTCGGCGGAATAAACGATAAAAAGCGCGAAGAATTTTTAAAACCCTTATACGATTTTCACGCGCTTTGCGCGTCAACGTTTATGGATTACAATGCCGACGCGTTTAACAGCGTTTGCGTTGCGGCGCAGGGCGGAGTGCTTAAACCGTTGGTTACGGGTTTGATTTCTGCGGCTGTTTCGTTTGTTAAAAGCGCCGACAGCTATTTAAAAACCGTTAAAACCGATAAATCGGTGTTTGCCGACGAAGATATTTTTGAACTCTATAATAAAAAGTGTTCCGCACTTATTGACAATATAGATATGCTGCCTGCCTGGGCAATGTATAAGGCTACCGCCAAAAAGTTAAACGAATACGGTTTGACTTTTATGACCGACGCAATGGAGAGTGGTAAAATAAACGGCAGGCAGATACTTGCCGCGTTCCGAAAGAACGTTTACAGAAATTTTATTCAAACAAATATACCGGCGGACGAGTGTCTTTCCGCATTTTCGGCTAACGTATTGGACGAAAACGCTGCAAGTTTTTCGCAGATGTTAGAAGAGTTTACTTCCCTCACGCGCGAAACAATCCGAACCGAGCTTATTTCGCGTTTGCCTGCAAAAGAAACCGAAGGACCGCTTGCGCTGGAACTTATGAGCTTTCAGCGCAGTATAAAAGGAAATCTGCGCGGATTGAATTTAAGAGCGCTGTTTACCGAAATACCTTCGCTTATGCGCGTGGTTGCTCCTTGTATGCTTATGAGCCCTATAACTGTATCGCAGTATCTTCCTGCCGATGCGGAACTATTCGATTTGGTCATATTCGACGAGGCTTCTCAGATGCCCACGTGCGAGGCTGTGCCTTCGCTTGCAAGGGCAAAGAGCGCGGTTATAGTAGGCGACCCTAAGCAAATGCCGCCCACTTCGTTCTTTATGGGGGCAGGTCAGGATGAAGAACATCCCGAAGCCGAAGATTTGGAATCGGTTTTGGACGACTGCCTTGCGCTGGGAATTCCAGAAAAGCATCTTATTTGGCATTATAGGTCTAAGCACGAAAGCTTGATTGCTTTTTCCAATTTAACGTATTATTCGTCAAAGCTTTGCACTTTCCCTTCGCCTGACGCGCTGGACAGCAAAGTAAGTTTGAAATATCTTGAACAGGGTATATACGACAGAGGGCTTACCAAATGCAATAAAGAGGAGGCGGAGGCGCTTGTTGCGGAAGTGGTTCGCAGATTAAAGGACGACAGGTTAAGCCGTTCCAGCATAGGTATAGTTACGTTCAGCACTCCTCAGCAACTGTATATAGAAAGACTTTTAAACAAAGAACTTTCAAAACACGGTCTTGACGAACGGGCGTATGAACGGGAAGAACCGCTTTTTGTTAAAAATTTGGAAAACGTACAGGGCGACGAACGCGACGTTATACTGTTTTCGGTATGCTACGGACCCGATAAATTGGGGAAAATTTCTTTAAACTTCGGTCCGCTAAACCAATTCGGCGGCTGGCGTCGGCTTAACGTTGCGGTATCGCGCGCAAGAGAGGAAATGGTGGTTTTTACCTCTATGCGTTATTCTATGATTGATTTGTCGCGTACGACTTCGCGCGGCGTTGCCGGATTAAAGGCGTTTTTGGAATTTGCCGAAAAGGGCAGAATGAATATCTCCGTTAAAAGCGACGAACTTATTTTAAATAAACAGGGCATAGGCAGATTTATCGCGGCGGAGCTGTCTAATTACGGTTACGACTGCCGCTGTAACGTAGGCGTTTCGGATTTTAAACTCGACGTTGCCGTTGCCGACCCCAAAAACAAGCACAGCTTTATACTTGCAGTTCTTTGCGACGGAACAAGGCAGTTTTCCGTAAAAGACCGTTTGGTAATGCAGGTGCAAACGTTAAAGCGCAATAATTGGAACGTTTACAGGCTATACGCTATAAACTTTTTTAATAATCCCAAGCGCGAAATCAAAAAACTCAAAGAATATTTAGATAAGCTTACGGCAGACGGAAAACCCATTGTTGTCAATTTTAAAAAACCTTACCGCGTTGCCAAAACCGAAAATAAAGAAGCGGACGCAAATTATATTTTAAGCGGAGAAAACGACGCGGAAATTATGCGGATTTTAAAAACCGTGGTTGCGGCGGAAGAACCTATCTCTATGCAATTTTTAATAAAACGCACGCTTTCGGTCTTCGGCATAACAAAATACGGTATAAAATTAGAAAGCAAACTCCGTTCGCTTATAGACAAGTGCGCGTTTGAAAGCGACGAAATACTCGGCAGCGTGTATTACTTTAAATCCGATAAGTTTTCATCATTCGATAAATACCGCGTAGAGGAAGAAACGGCTTTGCGCTCCGCCGATTGCGATTATACGCCGTACGACGTAATTTCGCTTATAAAAGGCATACTGTTAAGCAAAGTTTCTATTTATGCCGACGAACTTATACCGGCGGTTTTAAAAGAATTAAAAGTGCCTAGGTCGTCCGAAAAACTTACTTCAATGGTATCCGCGTGCATAGACGAAGCGGTGCGCAGAGGAATATGTATAAGGTCGGTATCGGACAGAATTTCGCTTGCATAAATTTATTAAAAGACGGACTTTTATCGGTCCGTCTTTTAATAATCGATTTAATACGCTATTTTATCTTAATTTTGCGCATAAGCATTTTTTTTAAACGCTTGACAAATTTTTAAGATAGGGAGTAGAATAAATATAATTATAACCCAAAATTACAGGGAGGGTAACAGCAATGGCGTTTTGCAGAAATTGCGGCGCTTCGTTCGACGGTAATTTTTGTCCGAACTGCGGAGAAAAAGCAAAGAAATTTTGTCCGAACTGCGGAGCGGAAACCGAAAACGAAAGTAAATTTTGTTCGAATTGCGGAACCGTATTAACAAACGGAAGCGCGGCTTACGTTAATAAATCGCGGGATACGTTTAATAACCGTCCGGTTGAAGAAATAAGAGCCCGTACGGAAGAAGAAAACCGTTTGGCTGAAAACGGTGCTCGTTCTTTGAGCGCGTCAGAGAGAATTGAGAATGCCGAGCATACGGAAATCCCTCCGCGCGCAGCCGCTCCTATGGAAACTTCGGAAACTTACCCGTCGGTATTTAAAGGCGGAGCCTTATCCAGAGCTTTCAGACTGTTTGCCGTAGGATTTGTAACTTTAATTACCTTGGGGTTTGCGTATCCGGCTATGTTTTGTTGGTTTTTGCGCTGGCAGAGTTCTAAAACGTATATAAACGGCAGGAAGCTTGTTTTCGACGGAACGGGAGGGCAGCTTTTCGGTAAATACATACTTTGGTGCGTGCTTTCGTTAATTACCTTGGGGCTGTACTATATTTTTGCAGCTAGGGTAAATATGATTGCCTGGCAAACCAAGCATTCGCATTTCGAAGGAGTGGAGCCTTGCGGCGACGAAGATAAAAAGTCAAAATTTACAGGCAATTCGCTGCAGCTTTTGGGCGTGAATCTGTTAACTTGTTTTGTAACGGTAATAACCTTGTCTTTAGGTTTGTATTGGGCGTACTGCTATAAGCAGAGATGGTTTGCAAAGCATAAAATAATAGACGGGCATTCGCTTTATTTCGACGGCAGAGCGGGACAGTACTTCGGTAAATGTCTGCTTTGGGGATTTTTGTCTTTAATAACGTTCGGAATTTATTCTTTCTGGATGGCGGTAAACATTTTAAAATGGAAAACAAAGCATACAAAACTCAGCGAGCCCAATAATTTGCCGTATTTGGGAGTTGAAAAAAAACTTAATAATTCCGCAGGCGCTTATCCGAAATATGTTGCTCCCGGGAATACTGCCGTAAATCAAGCAAGTCCCAATAAAAACCAAAGCAATAATTTACCTATAATCGGTTTTGTGCTTTCCATACTTCCAAGCTTTTCTTTTGTGGGCTTTATAGTGTCAATAGTTGCTTTGGCAAAGTGCAACGATTTCAACGGTAAAAACAAAGGGTTTGCAATAGCCGGTATAATTATTCCAATAGTCTATTTTGTACTCGGCTTTATTTTCGGGGCGGTTTTAGTACCCATTTTAAACAATATATATTTGTGTTGCGCTATATAAAAAAGCGGAGCAAGTTGTTCTTGCTCCGCTTTTTATTTGTTTTTTATAAATTTTTTAAAACGTCGGTCATATCGTATTTGCCTGCAGGTTTACCGAAAATGAATTTTGCCGCTTTTATTGCGCCGGCCGCAAATACTTTTTTTGAAGCGGCGCTGTGTGATACGGAAATAACTTCGTCTTCTCCCGCAAAAACGACTTCGTGTTCTCCAACTATAGTTCCGCCGCGAACAGCGTGCAAACCTATTTCGTTGCCGCGCTTGCCTACCGCGCCTTCCCTGCCGTAAAGCAGGGGCTTTTTATTGTCGAAAGCCGAATTGGCGCTTTCGGCAAGCATTAACGCGGTGCCGGAAGGAGCGTCTGTCTTTTGGTTGTGGTGTTTTTCTATTATTTCTATATCGAAATCTTCGCCTAAAACCGCAGCCGCTTGCTTTACAAGCTTTACAAGCAAATTTATACCCAACGAAAAATTGGCGGTTTTAAATACGGCAATCTTTTTTGAACAGTTTTCAATAATCTTCAAATCGTCTTCGCCGTATCCGGTAGTTGCCAAAACTACGGGGCAGCCGTGCTTTACAGCCCAATCGGTTTCCTGTTTTAAAACGGCGGGGGAGGAGAAGTCCACAATTACGTCAACGCGCTCTTTTACGTCGTTAAACGAAGCATATACGGGGGTCTTTCCGCACATTCCGCTTGTTTTGTCTATTCCGCATACAGCTTGCGCTTCGGCGTCGTTTTCAAGAAGCGATATAAGATTTGCGCCCATTTTGCCGCGGATGCCGCAAATTAAAATATTAATCATACGTTTTCAACCCCGCTGCTTTTATTTTTTCCAAAAGTATCTGTTTGTTTTTTTCTTCAAGTTCGGTCAGCGGCGAGCGCGGTACGCCTGCGTTGAAGCCAATCATATTATACGCCGCTTTAATTGGTATGGGGTTAACTTCCAAAAAGCAAGCGTCTTCCAAAGGCAGTAAAAAATCCTGTACGGCGTTTGCCTGGTCAAGCTTGTTTTCTTTAACCAAGTTATACATTTTTTTAACAAGAGCGGGAGCTATGTTTGAAGTTACCGAAATCAATCCGGCTCCGCCTATGGCAAGCATAGGAAGATTTAAAAAGTCCTCGCCGGAAAACAAATCCATTTTTCCGCGTATTCTGCGCATAGTTTCGCAAACCTGCGCCATATTGCCGCTGGCTTCTTTTATTCCTGCCATATTGGGCAGCATAGCAATTTTTTCCGCGGTTTCGGGCAGTATGTTTACCGCCGTGCGCGAAGGTACGTTGTAAGCTATAACGGGTATTGTTACGGCGCTGCAAATAGCTTTGTAATATTCGTATAATCCCGTTTGCGTGCATTTATTGTAATACGGCGTAACGGCAAGCACGCCGTCTGCGCCCATTTGCTGCGCTTTTAAAGATGCGGCAACGGCTTTTGCCGTATCGTTGCTTCCCGTGCCTACGATTATTTTAATTCTTCCCCGCGCTTTTTCCACCGCATACTTAATAGTTTCGGTTTTTTCGCTTTCGGTCATAGTTGCGGGTTCGCCCGTGGTCCCTAAAATTACCAAAGCGTCGGTTCCGCCTTCGATTTGGTATTCTATCATTTTGCCGAATTCTTCTAAATTTACGCCGTTTTCGTTAAACGGAGTAATCATTGCGGTTATAATACCGTCAAAACAACCTGTCATATTCACCGTCCGTTTTTTTTATTTTATTCTTTGGTTATACTAAACGTTAATTTCAGTCAAAGTATCCTTTTGCCGCAAGCAGTTCGGCAAGCAGCACCGCGCCGCCTGCCGCGCCGCGCAAGGTGTTATGCGAAAAGCCTATAAACTTATAATCGAATAAATTGTCTTCTCTAAGTCTTCCGGCGCAAACCGCCATACCGCCTTCCGTATATCTGTCGAGTTTGGGCTGAGGTCTGTCGCTTTCGGTAAAGTAATGTATAAATTTTTTGGGCGCGGAGGGGAGGTTCAATTTTTGCGGTTCGCCTGCAAAATTTTCCCAAGCCCCCAATATATCCTCGATTTTCGGCTTGTTTTCAAATTTTACAAAGCAAGCTGCGGTATGTCCGTCGGTAACAGGCACGCGCAGACACTGCGCCGTAATAACGGGTTCTTTTGCGCATATAATTTTGCCGTTTTCAACCTTGCCCCAAATTTTTAAAGGTTCTTTTTCGCTTTTTTCTTCTTCGCCGCCGATATACGGTATAACGTTGTCGCAAATTTCAGGCATAGTTTCAAAAGTTTTGCCTGCGCCGGATATTGCCTGATAGGTGCAAACCGCTGCTTTTTTTATGTTGAATTTTTTTAACGGGTGTAAAAGAGGAACGTAAGATTGCAGCGAACAGTTGCTTTTAACTGCAATAAATCCGCGTTTTGTGTTAAGCCGCTTTTTTTGAGCGGATATAACTTCAAGGTGTTCGGCGTTTATTTCGGGTATAATCATAGGTACGTCGTCGGTAAACCTGTGCGCCGAATTGTTTGAAACAACGGGGCATTCGGCTTTTGCATAAGAATATTCAAGTTCTCTTATCTGTTCCTTGGGCATATTAACCGCGCAAAAGCAAAAATCAACTTGCGCCGCAATTTTTTCTCTGTCGCGTTCGGCGTCCAAAACCGTCATATCGGCAAATTTTTGCGGCATCGGCTCGGAAAGGTGCCAGCGTTTAAGCGCGTCGCGGTATTTTTTTCCGGCAGAAGCGGAGGATGCGGCAAGACATACTACGTTGAATTGAGGGTGGTCTTTTAAAATAAGCAAAAATCTTTGACCGACCATACCCGTTGCGCCTATAATTCCGACGTTGTATTTTTTCATTAAGAACTCCTAAAAAATAAAATAAGCAATGCCTGCGCACTGCCACAAAAAAACAAAAGGGCATTAGCGCAACACAAAAAGTGTCAGTCGCATAGGTGTTAACCCGTGCGCCCGACGCGGATAAGGCAAATCCGCATCTCGGCGGAGGCGCCCTTTTGCCGCAACTTAAAACGGAATTTGCCTAAAAACTCCTGTTTGCGGGTACTATTGCCCGTCCGCTCCTCTGAATGCAAAAAAATAATATCATAACCGCAAATAAAAGTAAAGAGTTTTTAACTTTAAATTCATTTAAAAATTAAGCGATTCGCATCCAAATCTTTTTGCAACGTTCGCCAAAATTCATTGACAAGCTATATTTATTTATAGTAAAATAGCAAAGTACAAGCGTCATTGCGCGCTTTTATACTCAAAAATTAACGGAATGCGCCCGTGCGGCGCAAAATGTGAGATAAATTTATGAAGGCATTAAAATTTAAAGTTTGTTTGATTTTAGCGCTTGCGCTTGCTCTTGCGGTTACGCTTTTAAGTTCGTTTACTCTTATGTTCGCTAACGCGGACAGAAACGTTACCGTAAGCGGTTCAAGTATATTTACAACTGCGGGCAATGCGGAAGTTTGGGCGCATAAAGACGGAGCGGCGGAAGACAGCCCCGTTTATTCAATGTTTGTATTGAAAAGCGCGGACGACGGAATAAATTACAGAAAAAATCTTGCATTAAAGTGGTATGCAAACGGCGCCGCTTGGGAAGATAAAGAAAAAGCTCCCGAAACGCTTGATAAAACCGAAGGCTTTTTCAATATGGAAATAGGTTTTGAAGAACTCGGTTTCGAGAGATTTGTAATTACTTTCGAAAGTCAGCAGTACAGCGAAACCAAAGACGGCAAAACGGTAAACTATATTTATTTTGTTCCTTCCGATAATAACAACGTAAACGTTTACGTTGCGTTAAAGGCGGTTGACGATAAGGATGCGGACGAAGCGTTTGAACACGCAGGCGAAGCCGTTGCAAACGTTCCTCAAGACCATATTAAAATTGCAATAACAAATAAAGTCAACGGCGACTGCTATCTTAAAATCAACGATTTCGAAGCAGGCAAGTTTGAAAATGTGGGCGGCAACTACGCAAAATATTCGTCTTCGAGTACAACGCCCGTAACGCCGCTTTCGTTTAAAGCAAAGTTTAAAGAAGATGCGGAAGGCGAAGGTCAAAGCGCATATGCAAGAATGGCGCTTTATAACCTCAACGGACAGAGTTTCGAAGTTAAGGGCGCTACCGAAACCGAAGGACATCTTTCCGGCGGAACCGTAAACGACGATACGCCTCCCGTACTTTGTCTTGACAAGGGCTTAACTTATATTGAAAACGGCGGCGAAATAAGTTTTAATTATACTGTAATAGACGTGCTTGCTTCTTCGCCCAGCACAACTACGGCATACTATATGCTTACAAAAAACCAGCATTCCCAGGGCGCGGAGTTCAATGCGACCGACTGTTCGGAAGACGGTCCGTTCAGAGTTGTAAAATCCGACGAAGAACAGCGTATGATACCGCACGTTAATCACTACGTTCCCGTAAGCAGCGGCGCTGTAAGCGACGTAAACGATTACGATAACTCCGTATTTAACGAAGATTTCGGCGTTTCGGCGGCAGTTAAAGTTTATCTTAAACTTACCGACACAACCGCAACGGGCGGTCAGTCTGCTTACGTATTGCTTGATTGGTATGTAGAAAACAAATACCTGCTTAAAATTAACGGTACCGAATATATTGCGGTTGCAAAAGACGAAATAGGCGCAACATTCGAATATATGCGCGATAAAGATAATTGGGATACCGTAACGGAAGAATATCAGCAAGCGGTTTTAAAAGCGGCAGAGGAGCAGGATTTAAAAGCGGGCAGTAAAAACAAATTCTGTTTGCCTTCGCTTGTAGACTTGATTGCCGACAACGCTACCGAATATCAAGATTTAACTTTTACCGTATTTTATATGGCGGACGGCAGCGGAAGCTTCCAGTCCGTATCCGGAAGGGCTGCAAACGCGCTTTCAATAAATTTGAATAAAGCCGGTAAATATGTATTTACCGTTGTTGCAACAGACTCTGCCGGCAACGCTGCGTATTATTATAAGACCGATGAAAAGGGCAACGTAATTATAAAGGACGGAAAGCCCGAAAAAGTTGAAATTTCCACCAATACTGCCGACATTTTAAAAATGTACGAACAGAAAAAAGGCACCGAGTTTGAAGATACCAAAAAATATCTGCCTTGGTTTGAATTTGACGTTGCTACTTCTACTATAGAAATTACCGATCCCGGCGAACAGGATACCGCATACGTAGGAACAACGTATTCGTCCATTTCTTTCGAAATAAACGGAGTTTCTTACGAAACGTCTTACAGACTTTATCTTTTCCGTAACGATTTGTACTTTGCCGCAAACGGCGGTGCGCTTACCTATGACGAGTTTATGGCGCAAAAGCAAGACCTTATAAAAAATCACAGAGAATGGTTTACCTACATTTATTCTACGAACAAAATGCAGGAAGGCGACGAGGAGTACGAGGAGTTTAAAGATTACGCTTGGGACGATTCTTCGCTGAGCTTTGTGCCGCAGGATGCAAACGCATTCTATCTTATTGAGTGTACCGCAACCAGCACCGAAAACGGCAAGCAAGCCGAAAAAGCTTATATGGGCATAAGCGCTTCGCAAAAAGTGCGCGCTTTAAAAGGCGAAGACACTTGGCTTCAAGACAATATGACGTCGGTAATTCTTTTAAGTATTGCAGGCGCTTCGCTTATAGGTATAATTCTGCTGTTGGTAATCAAACCCAAAAACAAGGGCGACTTGGACGAGGAGTTTGAAAAATCTTCCAAAAAAGAAAAAATTAAAAAAAGTAAATAATTAAAAATAACGTTTACCCGTCTGCAATTTTGCAGACGGGTTTTTCATATAAAAATTTTTTTATAAATTTTATAACAAATTGCTTGACAAAGTATTATTATGTTATTATCATATGAATAAACATTCATATTAAAACATATAATAAAACAGAGGAAATGTTATGAAAGAAACTTGTAAAGACGAAGAATTGCACCAAGCAAGAATAAAATCCGCGCTTTCTTCTATGCCTTCCGACGAAAAGATAGAGGAGATGGGCGCAAGATTTAAAACGCTTGCGGAACCTTCGCGTTTAAAAATACTTTTGGCGCTTTCCGTGGGGGAACTGTGCGTAGATCACATTACCGAGGCGGTAGGCGGCAACCAAAGCGCGGTGTCGCACCAGTTAAAAACTTTAAAAGACAATAAAATAGTAAAGTGCCGCAGGGTAGGCAAAAAAATACTTTATTCGGTTGCGGACGGGCACGTGCTTACAATGATTACTATGGCAAAGGAGCATTTGAACTGTAATGATTAATAAATTTAAAATCGAAGGACTTGACTGCGCCAACTGTGCGCGCGAGCTTGAAGAAGAACTTAATAAAATAGATGGAGTAAAAAGCGCAACCGTGGATTTTATGGCAATGAAAGTAATTGCCGAATGCGACTTGGAAACGCTTTTAAAAGTTAAAGAGCATTGCAACGCTTTCGAAGACGTTAAAGTTGTATGCGACATATGCGAGAGTCCGCAAAATAAGCATACGCGCATATACGGAGAAAAAATAAAAATTTCCAATCTGTGCTGCGCCAACTGCGCGCGTGAATTGGAGGAAGAATTAAATAATATAGAAGGCGTTGAAGCAACCGTGGATTTTATGAATATGCGCGTTATTTTAAACGCCGTTTCGGCGGAGGCGAGGGAAAAAGCCATTTATACCGTTTCGCATTTCGAGGACGTAAAAATCGTTACGGACGGCGTACAGAAAAAGAGCGTTTTTAAACAGCATTTAAAAGATGTAATCTGCATTGCTGCGGCAGCGCTGCTGTTTATACCTGCGCTTGTATTGGATTTAACGGGGTTAACTCAAAATAATACGGCGGTAAAAATCATTGCGTACGTTTTGTTCGGTTTGGCATATTTGGCGGTAGGGCACCCCGTACTTATAAATACGGGTAAAAATATTGTAAAAGGTAAAATTTTCGACGAAAACTTCTTAATGACTATCGCTTCTGTAGGCGCGATTTTGCTTGGAATATTTGCAGGCGACGGCTTTGCCGAAGGCGTTGCGGTTATGCTGCTGTATCAAATAGGCGAACTGCTTCAATCGGTTGCGGTAGGGTCTTCGCGGCGTTCTATCGCAGCTCTAATGGATATGAAAAGTCAAACGGCAACGCTGCTTGAAAACGGCGTTCAACGCACCATATCTCCGGACGAATTGCAAATAGGCGATATAATTTTGATTAAGGCAGGGGAAAAAGTGCCCGTTGACTGCCGTATAGTAAAAGGCGAAACTTCGCTTGATATGAAAAGTTTAAACGGCGAACCGCTGCCGAAAGACGTTAAATGCGGAGAAGAAATTTTATCCGGCAGTATAAACGTTGCCAAGGTAATAGAAGCCGAAGTTATGCGCGAATATAAAGATTCGGCGGTTTCCAAAATACTTGAACTTGTAGAAAACTCAACGGCAAAAAAATCCAAACCCGAAAAGTTTATAACCAAGTTTGCAAAGTATTACACTCCGGCGGTCTGCCTTGCCGCGCTTATTGTAGGCGCGTTGGTTCCCACCGTAATATGCGCCGTTCAAGCGTCTTTTGTATGGAGCGTTTATAAAGATTGGATTTATAAAGCTTTAAACTTTTTGGTTATTTCCTGTCCCTGCGCTTTGGTTATTTCCGTTCCGCTTTCCTACTTCGGCGGTATAGGACGCTGTGCAAAGTTTGGAATACTTATAAAAGGTTCAACCTGTTTAGACGAGCTTGCGCTTGCAAAAATTGCCGCGTTCGATAAAACGGGCACGCTTACGGAAGGCACTTTCGAAGTAGTTAAAAGTTCTTCCGACAGGGCGCTTAAACTTGCCGCTGCTGCGGAAAAATTTTCTTCGCATCCCATAGCCGCCGCGTTTAAAAACGTAGAAACCGACGTTGTTGCCGAACGCGCCGAAGAAGTTGCGGGCAAGGGTGTTAAATGTTATTCGCAAGGCAAAGCGCTGCTATGCGGCAACGCAGAACTTTTAAAAGAAAACGGAATTAAATTTAAGCCTGTACAAAGCGCTTCTACGGCAGTTTACGTTGCGTTGGGTGGGGAATATGTAGGAGTTATCGAAATTGACGATAAAATTAAGCAGGGCTGTGCGGAGGCGTTAAAGCAGCTTAAACAATCGGGAATTACCTATACGGAAATGCTTACCGGCGATTTGCCGGAGCGCGCAGGAATTATTGCGCAAGCGGCAGGAGTAGACGGTTATAAAGCGGCGCTGCTGCCGGATATGAAGCTGGAAGAAGCCGTAGCGCTTAAACAGAGAGGCAAATTAATTTACGTGGGCGACGGGATTAACGACGCGCCCGTTATGACGGCGGCAGACTGTGCAATATCTATGGGCAAGGTTGGGTCCGACGCCGCAATAGAGGCAAGCGACGTGGTGCTTGTTTCCGATAACTTGTCGCTTATATCCAAAGGCAGAAAAATTGCCAAAGGCACGCGCTCCATTGTTATTCAAAATATAATAGGTTCGCTTTTGGTTAAAGCGGCGATTATGGCGCTAAGTATAGCTATTGCGGGATTTCCGCTTATTATTTCAGTTGTTGCGGACGTAGGGGTTATGCTTGTTGCGGTTATAAACGCAATGCGTACCGCGCTTATAAAATAAACGGAGTTTTAAACTGTGTAAAATATTTTTCTGCAAAATTCGGCAAACGCGTTTCAAACGTTTGCCGAATTTGATTTTTATATGATATAATGTGATAAACAAGTGAAATCGCAAGCCCCTGCAGGGGCTGTTTAACGTTTAAAACGTTAAACGATTAGCTTAAAAGAAAAAAGATTTTTTATGGAGGTAACTTTTATGAGCGAAGAAACAAAAGAAGAAGTAGTTTCCGAACCCGAAACGCAGGAACAGCCCGCAGAGGCGAACTCCGAAGCGGCGGCGGAAGCGGTTGTTGAAAGCCCCTACAAAGGATTTTTCGGCAAGGTGGACAAGTTTTTCGGAATAACCAAAGCTAAGTCCAACTATAAAACCGAAATTTTTGCGGGACTTACAACGTTTATGGCAATGGTTTACATACTTATTGTAAATCCCTCTATGTTCGGCTACAATCTCGAAGCGGTTTCGTTCGGCGGTATGTACATTGCAACAGCGCTTGGCGCAATAGTGGGTACTTTGCTTATGGCGTTTCTTGCCAAAATGCCGCTTGCGCAGGCTTCCGGTATGGGCGTAAACGCATTCGTAGTATTCAATCTTGTAAAATTCGGCGGGTTAACGTATGCAAACGCAATGGTATTTACGCTTTTAGACGGCGTTATATTTATTATTCTTACCGTAACGGGATTAAGAAAATACATATTTACCGCAATTCCAGACGAAGTAAGAAAGGCTATTAACGTAGGTTTGGGTCTGTTTATTGCGTTCATCGGTTTGCAGAACGCAGGCGTTATAGTAGACAACAGCTCAACGCTTGTAAATCTTACCTCTTTCAATATTTTAGACGCTATTAAACACGTGCAACACTTTGCAACATATAAAAGCGGTACCGTAGGCGGTATGCTTCCTGCAATAGTTGCTATTTTCGGCGTAATAGCAATGGCTGTTCTTGCAAAGAAAAACGTAAAGGGCTACATTTTGTGGGGCGTATTGGGCTCGGCCGTGCTCTATTATATTCTTGCCGGTTTCGGCTGCATAGGCTGGGGCGGTTCTGTTACAGCAGAAGACGGCACAGTAACTTATATGGGCAGCGAAGCCTGCAAACAGATTTTCTCCAACATAAAGATGGACAACCCGTTTAAAGCGTTTGCTTTGTGGGGTAAAGAATCCGTAGGTCAGGTATTTGTAAACGGCTTTGACTTCTCGGAGTATCTCAACGCAGGCAATTCCGTAGGTTCGTTGGTTATGCTTATAGTAACTTCCGCGCTTTCGCTTTGTATGCTTGATATGTTCGATACTCTCGGCACGCTTTACGGCGCTTGTTCTAAGGGGAATCTTCTCGATAAAGAGGGCAATCCTCTCAATATGAACAGATGTATGCTTGCCGACGCTATAGCAACCACGTCTGGCGCAATCTTCGGTACTTCTACCGTTACCACGTTCGTTGAATCTTCTGCCGGCGTTGCCGCAGGCGGCAAAACGGGCTTTACGGCGCTTGTAACCGGTCTTTGCTTTATAGTTGCAATGTTCTTATCGCCTATTGCAAAGCTTATTCCCTCTGCAGCTACTGCAACCGCGCTTATCTGGGTAGGCGTTCTTATGATGACTTCGGTTACCAACATTGATTGGAAAGACCCTGCCGCAGCGCTTCCCGCATTCCTTACAATCGCGGTTATGGCGTTCGGTTACGAAATTTCCTACGGTATCGGCATAGGTATAATATCAAGCGTAATCGTAAGAGTTTGCACGGGCAAAGTAAAGAGCATTTCCGTTGTAACTTGGCTTATTGCGGCGTTCTTCCTTGCAACGTTTGTATTAACTCACTGATAAATAAAATTATTTTAAAGCCGCCGCTTGAAAAAGCGGCGGCTTTATGTTATACTGTATAAAAATACACAGAGGTTTTTTATGCTTGAAAAATATATTTTGGCGGCAACACGCAAAGTAAAAGCCGATTTGGTGCTTAAAAACACTACTTTCGTAGACGTTTTTACGGGCGTTTTACGCAAGGGCGATATTGCCGTGGTAGGCGAAAAAATTGTAGGTACCGGAGAGTATCAGGGCGAAAAAGAAATTGACTGCAAAGGATTAACCGTAGTTCCGGGGTACATAGACGGGCACGTTCATATAGAAAGTTCTCAGCTCTCTCCAGAGGAGTTTGCTTCTTTAATTGTTCCGCGCGGCACCACAACTATTATTGCCGACCCTCACGAAATTACAAACGTTTGCGGTATGGCGGGCTGCGAATACATTGCAAAAGCTTCCCAAAACGTACCTCTTGACGTATTGCTTCAACTGCCTTCGTGCGTGCCTGCAACGCCGTTTGAAACCAGCGGAGCCGTACTTGCAGGTAAAGATATACAAAAAAATATAGTAAACGATTATATATTCGGCTTGGGCGAATTTATGAATTACCCAGGTATAATCAACTGCGACCCCGACGTTCTCAAAAAAGCTGAGGCGGCGCATTCCGCAGGTAAAATTATAGATGGACATGCGCCCGCCGTTTACGGTTACGAGCTTAACGGATATCTCTGCGCCGGAATTTCCACCGACCACGAGTGCGTTTATAAAGACGAGATAGACGAAAAAATTTCAAAGGGTATGTACGTGCATATTAGGCACGGTTCGTCAACGCAAAATCTCGGCAACGCCGAGTATATGACCGACGCAAATATGCGCCGTTTTATACTTTGCACGGACGACAGACACGCAGCCGACTTAAAGTCTAAGGGGCACTTGGACGACGCTTTGAGAAAGTTGGTAGCAAACGGTACAGACCCCATACGTGCCGTAATATGCGCTACTTTAAACGCTGCGGAGTGTTATAATCTAAAATTCCGCGGAGCAATAGCCCCGTATTATCTTGCCGACCTTGTTGCGGTGGACAACCTTAAAAATTTTAATGCGCAATACGTTATTAAAAACGGCAAATTGGTTGCGGAAAACGGCAAAGCGCTGTTCGATACTTCAAAGCGGTACCTACCCGCAAACGTTTTGAATACCGTGCATCTCAAAAAAATGAAAGCGGAAGATTTTGTTTTGGAGCTTAAAGGCAGCAAGGCAAAAACAATGACTATTTTGCCGGGCGGAGTTGTTACGGGATGCGAAATTGCAGAAGTGCAAAGCCGTAACGGCGACGTGGTTTTGGAAGGAACCGATTTGTTGAAACTTGCCGTTGTGGAACGCCATAAAATGACGGGCAATATAGGTAAGGCGCTTTTTAAAGGTTACGGCTTTAAAGGCGGCGCGCTTGGTATTACCATAGCGCACGATTCGCATAATATCATTTTAATGGGCGACGATAACGAGAGTATGGCAAAGGCGGCAAATTGTTTAAAAGACATTGGCGGCGGTATGGTTATAGTTGACAGAAAAACGGGCGAAGTGCATTCGCTTACGCTGGATATTGCCGGACTTATGTCTTCGCGCGACGCCGAAAGTCTGCAAAGAGACAGTCGCGCTTTAATCGAACGGGCATACGGAATGGGCGTTAAGCGCGACTACGAAGCGTTTATGTCGCTTGCGTTTTTATCGCTTGCGGTAATCCCCAAATTAAAGCTTTTGGATACAGGGCTTTTCGACGTTGAAAAATTTTCGTTTACAGATATAAACGCTTAAATTATATAAAAAATTCGGCATTTAATAACTCCGTCCGCTGAAATGTCGGGACGGAGTTAAACTTTTTTATTAGGTTTATAAATAATTAGAGTTTTTTTGCGGTTAAATTGCAATATTTAACAAAAAACAATTTTACTTATTTAACCGAATATAGTACAATTAATATAGATAATTGTATTTTAAGGAAAATTATTATGGGTCTTATAAAATTTATTCTCGGCGCCGATTCCAGAAGCGCGCTGAAAAGATTAAATAAACTTGCAAACAAGGTTGAAGAATTAGAGCCTAAGTATTCGGCTATGTCCGACGACGAGTTAAAAAATCAAACTCAGGTACTCAAAGGCAGGCTTGCGGCGGGCGAAACGCTTGACGATATAATGTTCGACGCGTTTGCCGCTCTGCGCGAAGCAAGTTGGCGCGTTCTTAAAATGAAGCATTTCCACGTGCAGATTGTCGGCGGCATATGTTTGCATCAGGGGCGTATTGCCGAAATGAAAACGGGCGAAGGCAAAACGCTTGTTTCAACGCTTCCCGCATATTTAAACGCGTTATCCGGAAAAGGCGTTCACATAGTTACCGTAAACGACTATCTTGCAAAGCGCGACGCAGAGTGGATGGGCAAAGTTCATAAATTTATGGGGCTTACCGTAGGCGTAGTAGTTCCCGGTATGGACGACGAGGATAAAAAAAGGTCGTACGCCTGCGACATTATTTACGCAACCAATAACGAACTCGGTTTCGACTATTTGAGGGATAATCTTAAAACAAACATTCCTTCTATGGTTCAGCGCGAACTTAATTATTGCATAATCGACGAAGTTGACTCTATTTTGATAGACGAAGCGAGAACGCCGCTTATTATTTCAGGCAGGGGCGGAGAAAGTTCCAAACTTTACGAGGACGTGGACAGGTTTGTCCGCACGCTTTCCGGCGGATTTGACGACGATAAAAAGGACGCGGAAAAGAAAGCGCCTTCACGCCGCAAAAAAGATTTAAGCGAAGCCGAGCAGCAGGCGCAGGACAAGCTTGCGCGTGTTCTACAAGAAATGGAAAATTGGGATTACATTATAGACAGAAAGGATAAGTCTGTAACCATTACCGAAAAAGGCGCGGAAAAAGCCGAAAGATTTTTCAATATAAAAAACTTGGGCGATATAGAAAACGCCGAATTAAACCATCACATCCAACAGGCTTTAAAAGCGCACGAATTGTTCCATAACGGCGAGGAATATATAGTTTCCGCCGACGGCGAAATTTTAATCGTAGACGAATTTACTGGCCGTGTTTTGAACGGCAGACGCTATTCCGACGGACTGCATCAGGCAATAGAAGCCAAAGAAAAGGTAAAAGTTAAGGAAGAAAACAAAACGCACGCAACAGTAACCTTCCAAAACTATTTCAGGCTTTACAACAAACTTGCCGGTATGACGGGTACGGCAATGACCGAAGAAGACGAATTCAGAACAATTTATTCGCTTGACGTTGTGCCTATTCCCACCAACCGTCCCGTGCAGAGAGTGGACTATGCGGATATGATTTATTCCACCGAAGAAGGCAAAAAGAAAGCTATTGTAAACGAAGTTGTAGAACGCCACGCCAAGGGTCAGCCTATTCTTATAGGTACGGTTACAGTAGACAAGTCGGAAGAAATTTCAAGGCTTTTGCGCCGTAACGGTGTTAAGCATAATATACTAAACGCTAAAAACCACGAACGCGAAGCCGAGATAGTTGCGCAGGCAGGCAGATTAAACGCAGTTACCATTGCAACCAATATGGCAGGACGCGGAACGGATATTCTGCTTGGCGGCAACCCCGAATACCTTGCAAAAAAACGTATGCGAGAAGAAGGCTTCGACCACGAAATGGTTGAAGTTGCAATTTCTTACGCGGACAGAGAGTTTACCGAAGACGAGCAGAAGGCCCGCGCCAGATACGCCGAGCTGTACGCAGGATATAAAAAGGAAACCGACGAAGAAAAGCAGCAGGTTATAAAAGCGGGCGGACTTTGTATTTTGGGTACCGAACGCCACGAATCGCGCCGTATAGACAACCAGCTCCGCGGACGTGCCGGACGTCAGGGCGACCCCGGAGATTCTATATTCTTTATTTCGCTTGAAGACGACCTTGCAAAGCGTTTCGGCGGCGAAAGTATGAAAAAGTTGTACAACGTTTTCAAAATTGACGACGACCAGTGTTTGCAGTCTAAAATGCTTACGCGCAGTATCGAAAACGCCCAAAAAGCAATAGAGGGCAGAAACTTCGGAATAAGAAAGCATACTTTGCAGTATGACGAAGTTATGAACGAACAGCGTAAAACCATATACGGCGAGCGTATGAAGGTTTTAAAGGGCGAAGACGTGCACGAGCAAATGCTGAAATATATTCCCGATTATATAGAAAAGGTTGTTGCGGAAGCCGTTAATACCGACGAAATGCCCGAAAAGTGGGATGAAAACGCTCTTAACGAAGCGCTTAAACAAAAAGTTTATCCCGACGAGTGCGATTTTGAAATTACGCGCGATATGCTTGAGCGTTGGGATTACGAACACGCTATAAAGAAAATTTCGAAAGAAGTTATAAAAGCTTACGAACAGAAAATTTTTAATATAAGCGAAGAAACCGACGGACAGGTGGATTACCGCCAAGTTGAGCGCAACGAACTTTTAAGGGGCGTTGACAGAAACTGGATTGATCATATAGACGCTATGGACCAATTAAGAAAAGGTATCGGTCTGCGCGGATACGCACAGCAAGACCCCGTTATTGCCTACAAGCAGGAAGGCTATGAAATGTTTGAAGAAATGATAGGGCGCGTTCAGACGACTACCATTTCAAGGCTGTTAAAGGGCAGAATCGTCCGCGTGCAGAGCAACAGACCCGTTCCCGTACAGAGAATGGGTGCAAAAGAAGATATATCGCCTGTAAATCCCGCAGTAGCGGCACGAGCACGCGAAATTATGGAACAGCGCGCCAAAGAAAACGAAGAAAAGGCAAAGCAGAGCCAAGCTCAAAACGCAGCGCAGATACCTTCAGCGGCACCCGTTATAGGCGAAGCTCCGCAAGCTCCTAAAGATTTGGCAACCAATATAGGCGGCAAGCAGCAGCCCAAAGTTGCGCCCAAATCGGCAAAAGTAGGCAGAAACGACCCTTGCCCTTGCGGAAGCGGCAAAAAGTATAAAGACTGCTGTTATTGGAAAGACCATAATTAATACGCCGCAGGCATTGCCTGCAATATTAAAGCGTTAATAAAACAATTAAAAACCTATAAACGGAAATTATGTTTAAAGCAGACGATTACAGATTAAAATTAAAGGCCTTGGAAGTAACTTTGTCGGAGGCGAAATACGCGCTTGATATAGATAATTTAGGCGTGCGCCTTGCCGAACTTAAAAGCGAGCAGGAAAAGCCGGAAGTGTGGCAGGACTTGGAGAAATCCAAAAAAATAGGCAGAGAAGTCGCTTTGGTAGAAGGCAAAATAAATTCTTATAAAACGGGCGAAGGCGCCATTGCAGACGCAAACGCTTTTATAGATTTAATAGAGGAAGCCGACGACGAAAGTTTAATACCAGAGCTTGAAACTATGATTTCCGCCGCCGAAGAAGATATTGAAAATATGCGTATCCGCGCACTTTTGCGCGGCGATTACGACGCAAACAACGCAATTTTAAACCTTCATTCCGGCGCGGGCGGCACCGAAGCGTGCGATTGGACGCAAATGCTTTACAGAATGTACTGCCGCTATTGCGAAAAGCAGGGATTTAAAGTTACTGAATTAGACTTTGAAGACGGCGACGAAGCCGGTTTGAAATCCGTAAGTTTCAAAATAGAAGGCGAAAACGCATACGGGTTTTTAAAGGCGGAAAAGGGCGTGCACAGACTTGTGCGCATTTCCCCGTTCGATTCCAACAAACGCAGGCATACTTCGTTTGCTTCGCTTGAAGTTATGCCTGAGGTAGACGACGAGAACGAAGTTGAAATAAAGGACGAGGACATAAGAATTGACGTTTACCGCGCAAGCGGAGCCGGCGGACAAAAGGTAAATAAAACCGAAACCGCAATTCGCATAACTCACTATCCTACGGGTATAGTGGTTACCTGCCAAAACGAAAGAAGTCAGCTTCAAAATAAAGCTATGGCTTTTGAATATCTGCGCGCAAAACTTGTTGAGCGCAAAATTGCAGACAGAGAAGCCGCCGACGCCGAAATTAAAGGCGAAATAAAAAAAATAGAATGGGGCAGTCAAATCCGTTCTTACGTTTTCTGTCCGTACACTCTTGTAAAAGACCACAGAACGGGTTTTGAAAACACAAACGTTCAAGCGGTTATGGACGGAGATATTCAGGGATTTATTATAGACTATCTTAAAAAAACAGTTTAATAAAAACGCATATTTGCCTAAATAAATATGCGCCGCAAAGCAAGTTTGTTTTTTAACATATGTATCAAAAATCAACTTTTAAAATAAAAAAAGACCCCATAATTTTGGGGTTGGAATCCAGCTGCGACGAAACTGCCGCCGCCGTAATCTGCGGCAGGCGGCTTTTGTCCGACGAAATTATATCTTCTGCAACCGAGCAGGCTAAATACGGCGGCGTCGTTCCCGAAATCGCATCAAGGGCGCATACCGAAGCGGTTGACGAAGTTGTTTGTCGCGCGCTTAAAAAAGCCGGAGTTACTGTTAAAGATTTGGATGCGGTTGCGGTAACCTACGGCGCAGGGCTTTTGGGGGCGCTTTTGGTCGGTTTGTCGTTTGCCAAAGCTTTGGCGTACACGCTTAATATTCCTCTTATAGCGGTAAACCATATCCGCGGTCATCTTGCGGCGGCTTATCTTGTAGACGTAAATTTAAAACCTCCGTTTATTACCCTGCTTGCAAGCGGCGGACATACCGCAATTCTGCATACAGAAAGCTACACCTCTTTTTCTATGTTGGGGTCCACTTGCGACGACGCGGCGGGCGAAGCGTTTGATAAAGTTGCGCGCGTTTTGTCGCTGCCTTATCCCGGCGGCGTAAACGTTGAACGGCTTGCGGCAGGCGGCAGCGGCAGCATTAAATTTCCGCAGGCGCTTGTCAGCGGAGGAAATTTAAAGTTTTCGTACAGCGGACTTAAAACTTCGGTAATTAACTACTGCCACAATGCCGAACAAAAGGGCGAAAAAATCAATCCTGCCGACGTTGCTTACGCGTTTCAGCGCTCCGCTGTTGACCCGCTTGTAAAAAAAACCGTAGAATGCGCCTTGAAAGCAGGCGTAAAAACGGTAACCGCAGGCGGCGGAGTTATTGCAAACGGTTATTTGCGCTCCTCTTTAAGCGAAGCCTGTGCCGCCGCCGGATTAAAACTTGTTTTGCCCGAAAAAAGATATTGCACCGATAACGCGGCTATGATTGCCGCCGAAGGTTTAATACAGTATAACGCTTGTAACTTTGCAGATATGAACATAAACGCACAGGCGCAAATACCGCTTAAATAACGCCGTATATAAAAGCCTGTTGCCGAGCGGTCAGCTTTTACAAAACATTTTAATATTTACTTATGAACGGATTTGCCGAAAGATTAAAATATTTACGCGAATAATGCTGGCTTACTCAAAAAGAGTTTGCAAATATAAGCAAAGCGGACGGCGATGAAAATTCAGAAAAACGAAAAAGAAAAATGTTGCTCTATGTTTTTAAAAATTGTCTACCCAAACGCAAGACTCTGTTTTAAATGCGGCGCAGCTGCTTTCGCAAAAACGTTAAAATAATAAATTTATATATGTAAATGTGCAAATGTGTGCTGTTGAATATTTGCGCATAAATACTTTTTGGCTTGAGTACGGCGGAGTTTAATTAAGACAAGCTCATTAAAAGCAAGCATAAAAATAACAAATAAAAACAAGTTAAAATTTGCTTTACTTTTTAATCGGTGTTTTATATAATTAATGCACAACTTTATTAAAAGCTATGACAAAGGACAACGCCTTAAAACTTATTGCTTTAAAGAGAGCTTCCGTTCGGTGCAAGGGAGCAAGCGGGTTTTACGGATATCCCCTTTCAGCTTACTTTCCTAACGCTTTTTGCTTTTAAGAGAGTACGGTTTCGTAACCCGTTACAAGTTACGGCAAATGCAGGTTTGTTTTGGTGGTATAAAAAACGCGTGTAAAGCGTTCCGAAGCACGGAACGCTTTTTTTGTATCGTTTTACACTCTTGCATAAAAATTTTAAAACATATTTTTCGGAGAATTTATGTACAAGAAAGTAGACACGTCGCTGGATTTTGTGGAAAGAGAAAAAGAAATTATAAACTTTTGGAAAGAAAACAAAGTTTTCGAACAAAGCGTATCTTCTAACGAAGGCGGCGCGGAATTTTCGTTTTACGACGGTCCGCCCACAGCAAACGGCAAGCCGCACATAGGGCATATTTTAACGCGCGTTATGAAAGATATTATTCCGCGCTATCAAACTATGAAGGGTAAGCACGTTTTAAGAAAAGCGGGTTGGGATACGCACGGGCTTCCTGTTGAATTGGAAGTTGAAAAATCGCTTGGTTTAGACGGAAAGCAGCAGATAGAAAGCTACGGAATAGAGCCGTTTATTAAAAGCTGTAAGCAATCGGTTTGGAAATACAAAACCGAATGGGAAAAAATGAGCGACAGGGTTGGCTATTGGGTGGATATGGACAACCCCTACGTAACCTATAACGATAATTATATAGAATCGGAGTGGTGGGCGCTTAAAGAAATGCACAAAAAAGGGCTTTTGTATAAGGGGCATAAAATTGTACCCTATTGCCCCAGGTGCGGTACGGCGCTTTCTTCTCACGAAGTGGCGCAGGGATATAAATCCGTTAAAGAGAATTCCGCGGTTGCGCGTTTTAAGGTTAAAGGCTTTGAAAACCGCTATATTTTGGCGTGGACAACAACGCCTTGGACGCTTCCTTCCAACGTTGCGCTGTGTATGAACCCCAACGAAGCTTACGTTGAGATAGAATCCGAAGGCGTGCGCTATATTCTTGCGGAAACGCTTGCACCTAAATTTTTTGAAATGTTTACGGTTGTTGATAAAAAGCTGGGACGCGAATGGGAGGGGCTTGAATACGAACCGCTTTTCAGTCAGACGAGCGAGGAAATAAAACGCATTTCTCCCGCAAATGCGCAGGTTAAAGCGCACTTTATAGTTTGCGATACCTACGTAACTATGGGCGACGGCACGGGCGTGGTGCATATTGCTCCTGCTTTCGGCGAGGACGACTATAAAGTAGGCAAGCGTTATAATCTGCCCGTTGTGCAGCTTATAAACGAGCGCGGCTGTTTTGACGGACGTTTTAAAGAACTTGAAGGGCTGTTTGCAAAAAAAGCCGACAAACGCGTTTTGGATATGCTTGAAAACAGCGGACTTTTATTTAAAGTTATTCCGTTTGAACACGATTATCCTCATTGCTGGCGCTGCGATACTCCGCTTTTGTATTATGCAAAGTCAAGTTGGTTTATAGAGGTAACTAAGGTTAAAGAACAAATAATCGCCGCAAACCGTTCCGTAAATTGGATGCCCGAAAATATTAAAGAGGGCAGAATGGGCAATTTCCTTGAAAACGTTATAGATTGGGGACTTTCGCGCGACAGATATTGGGGAACGCCGCTGCCTGTTTGGGTTTGCCCAGATTGCGGCGAAATAGAGGTTATAGGCAGCAAAAACGAACTTAAAGAAAAGTGCGGAATACCTAAGAATGAAGATATAGAACTGCACCGTCCGTATTTGGACAATCTTATTTGCAAATGCCCCAAGTGCGGCGGCGCAATGAAGCGCACGCCCGAAGTTATAGATTGCTGGTTCGATTCGGGGTCTATGCCGTTTGCGCAATATCATTACCCGTTTGAAAACGAAAAGCTTTTTAAAAGCACTTTCCCTGCCGACTTCATTTCCGAAGCGGTTGACCAAACGCGCGGCTGGTTTTATACGCTGCTTGTAATAAATACCGTGCTGTTCGGTAAAGCGCCGTTTAAAAACTGCATTGTTTTGGGGCACGTTAACGATAAAAACGGCATAAAAATGTCTAAGCACAAGGGTAACGTAGTAGACCCGTGGAGCGTTTTGGATAAGCAGGGCGCGGATGCTGTGCGTTGGTATTTTTATACCGCCTCGGCGCCTTGGCTGCCTTCGAGATTTGCCGAAGAAACGGTTTCCGAAGCGCAGAGAAAATATATAGGCACGCTGTGGAATACCTATGCGTTTTTTACCTTGTATGCGGAAATAGATAAATACGACCCTTCCGAATACGATTTAAAAAAGTGCAGGCTTTCGCTTTTGGATAAATGGATACTTTCAAAGCTTAACACGCTTGTTAAGTTTACGGACGAATGTCTTGCGCGATACGAAATTTTTGAAAGCGCCCGCGCTTTGCAGGATTTTTGCGACGTGCTGTCAAATTGGTACGTACGCCGCGGCAGAGACAGGTATTGGGGCGCCGAGATGACTCAAGATAAGGCGGCGGCGTATACAACACTGTACACGGTTTTGGTTACGATTGCAAAGCTTACCGCGCCTTATACGCCGTTTATTGCAGAAATGATGTATTTGAATTTGGTGCCGCAGTTTAATAAAAACGCGCCTAAGTCGGTGCATCTATGCCGTTTCCCTGTAGCCGACGAAAAATTTATAGACAAAAAACTTGAAGACGGAATGGCTCAGGTTTTGGATATAGTAATTTTGGGCAGAGCGGCGCGAAACGCAGGCAACGTTAAAAACAGACAGCCGCTTGGGGAAATGTTTGTTGTGTCTGATAAACTTGCCGAACTTTCCAATGAAGAAAAGAGTATAGTTTTAGACGAACTTAACGTTAAAGAGTTTAAGGTTGCCAAGGACGCGGAAAAATATATAAGCTATAAAATAAAGCCCCAACTTAAAACTCTCGGTCCAAAATACGGCAAAAAATTAGGCGATATATCCAAGTTTTTTGCAAACTGCAATGCAAAAGAAGTTATAGACGCAACCAGAAACGGCGGCGAATATAAAATTGCGGACCTTGACGTAACTTTGCGACAGGAAGATTTGCAGGTGTTTTCCGAAAGCGCAGGCGGCTATGTAGCCGCTGCGGATAAAGGAATTACCGTTGCGCTTAACACCGCTTTGACGGAAGAACTTGTTTTAGAGGGCTTTGAGCGCGAACTTATTTCAAGAATACAGAATATGCGCAAAGAAGCGGGATTTGAAGTAACCGACAGAATAGAGGTTTATTTTAAAGCTTGCGGCAAAGCTAAAGAAGTTTTGGCAAAGGGCGCGTTTGCCGGCGACGTGCTTGCAAATAAAATTTGCGAAGGCAGTGCGGACGGATTTACGCGCGAACAGAACGTAAACGGCGAAACAGTTGTTTTAACGCTTATAAAACAATAAATTCGACATTAATTTCAAAAAACGCTCATAGGTTATTCTATGAGCGTTTTTGATTTGCAAATGGGCGAAACGGGTAAAATTTCGTCGATAAATGTTACGGGCGCGGCAAAAGCCAGACTTAATTCACTTGGAATAAAAGAAGGCGGACTTGTGGAAGTTTTAAGTTTTTCGCTTTTTAAAAGCAGCGTTCTTATATCCTGTTCTGCGGTGCGCGTGGGATTGAGAAAGTCCATAGCGCAAAAAATAGAGGTTCAGCTTTGAAAGCCGCTGTTAAAAAAGCCGCGGCGCAAAGCGACGTAAAAATGACGGTGGTGCTTGCAGGCAATCCAAACGCAGGTAAAACCACGCTTTTTAACGCGCTTACCAAAAGCAGTTTGCGTACGGGCAACTTTCACGGCGTTACCACTTCGCCGTACTATAAAACGCGCGGCGGCATTACTTTTGCCGACGTTCCCGGCGCTTATGCTTTTACGCCGTATTCAATGGAGGAACAGTCTGCAATAGACGCGGTTAACGGCGCGGATTTAATAATAAACGTTGTTGATGCAACAACGCTTGAAAATTCGCTTAACCTTACGCGCGGACTTTTGGCTACCGGTAAACAAACGGTTGTATATTTGACCAAGCTTGCACATTTAAAGCGCAGGGGCGGTTTTGCGGACTTAAAAAAACTTTCGGAATATCTGGGCGTGCCCGTTTTGTACTGTTCGGCAAAAAAACTTAATAAAATTATTCAAAGCGGAAACATTCCGACCGTGCGGAAAAAATCGGATTTGAAACTTTCCGATTGCTATTGCGGCGGAAACAGCAGAATTTCCAAAGCGGATAAGCTGTTTTACAACCGTTTTTTTGCTTTGGCTTTTTTCATTTTTTCGGTAACGGCAATGTTTTTTCTTGCTTTTCATCCTGTTATGCCGGGCGCGTTGTTAAAAGGTTGGACGGAAAAGCTAATATGCGAAGATTTTTCTGCGGCGATAACATCAAAAATGCAGAGTAAAGCGTTGATTTCGCTTGTGTCGGAAGGGATTTTGGGCGGCGCAGGCAGCGTTATATCGTTTTTGCCGCAGCTTTTTATTTTGTATTTGGTTTTAACGCTTTTGGACGAAAGCGGTATAACTTCCGCATTGGCGTTTGCAACCGACGGACTTTTCGAAAAGGTGCGGCTGTCGGGGCGCGCGGCTTTTTCGCTTATAACGGGGTTCGGCTGCACTACGGCGGCAATACTTACAACGCGCGGATATTCCACCGTAAGCGCGCAGAAGCGCACGGTTGCAATTCTTCCGTTTGTGCCTTGCGGCGCAAAATTGCCTGTATTTTTAACGTTTTTAGCGCCTATATTCAAAAACCCGTTTCCCGTAGTAACCTGCTTTTATTTTGCAGGCGTTGCGTTTGCGCTGTTGATTTCATATTTAATAAAAGGCGGCGGAGAGGGTATGCTTTCGGAAGTTACTCCCGTAATGCTTCCGCAAATTAAAACCGTTGCAATAAAGTTGTATTTTCAGCTTAAAAGTTTTATAATAAAAGTAGCGGGAACGGTTACGCTTTTTTGCGTTATTTCCTGGTTTTTATCGCACTATTCGTTTACGCTTGCGTACGTGCCGGTAAACGACAGTATGCTTGCGGCGGTTTCCCGCGCGGTAACTCCCGTGTTTTATCCTATGGGTATAACCGATTGGCGGCTTTGCTACGCCGCGCTGTGCGGATTTATTGCCAAAGAAAACGTTGCGGCAACGGTAGGGCTTTTAATGCCGTCGGGCACTGGGCTTGATTTAAGCGCCGCGCTTGCAATGTGCGCATTTGTGCTTTTATGCCCTGCGTGTATTTCCGCAATGTCGGCTTCGGTAAAAGAAGTGGGGTTGAAGTTTACGCTTAAATGTATACTTGTACAGTTGACGGCGGCGTTTGCGGGCGGCTATGCGGTAAATCTCGTTTTCGGATTTTTATGAAAAATTTTAAAGTAACAAAAAATTGCAGTTTAAAAGATTTTACGGATTTCAATTATCCGCAAGGTTCGTTCTGCTATGATATTCTTATTAAAAACAAGGATATTAAGGTTAACGGCGCGCGTGTAAACGCGGATGTTCAGCTTAAAACAGGCGATACGGTAACCTATTACACAACGCCGAAGCAGGAGTCAATGCAAAGCCACGTTACAGTTTACTCGGACGGCAACGTATATATTGCGGACAAGCTTTCCGGCGTTACAAGCGAAGCGCTTTTGTCCGAACTTTGCGCAAGCGGAGAATTTTACGCGGTGCACCGTCTTGACAGAAACACGCAGGGGCTTATGGCGTTTGCTAAAAATAAAGAAGTTTATAATGTGCTTTTGCAGGCTTTTAAAGAACGGTCGGTAGAAAAAAAGTATTTGGCGGTGTGCAAAAACAACTTTGTGCGTGACAGCGGAATTTTAACGGCTTTTCTTTTAAAAGACGATAAAAATTCGGTTGTAAAAATTTCGGATAAAGAAATTAACGGCGCAGTAAAAATTGTAACGGAATATAGCGTTTTAAAGCGCAAACAAGATTTAGCGCTTGCGGAAATTACGCTGCATACGGGCAAAACCCATCAAATACGAGCACACACGGCGCATATCGGCTGTCCGGTTTTGGGCGACGAAAAATACGGCGACAGAGCATTAAACAAAAAATACCGCGTAAAGCGGCAGAAGCTTGTTGCTGCAAGTTTAAAATTTATGCTTAACGGTAAATTTCAATATTTAAACGAGTTTTTGTTTAAAAGCAGTTTTGCGGAAAATGTATTTCAAGATTTAACGCCTATGGCTTAATTTAAGCCATAGGCGTTTTAATTTATCTTTTATCTATCGGCACGTATTCGCGCCTGTCTATAACGCATTCGTATGCAGGGCGAATAATTCTGCCGCCGCAAACAAGTTCTTCCATACGGTGGGCGCTCCATCCCGTAATTCTTGCTATAGCAAAAAGAGGCGTGTATAAAGCAAGAGGCAGATTGAGCATAGAATACACAAATCCCGAATAAAAGTCCACGTTGGGCGTTACGGGTTTATCAAGATTTTTCTTTTGGCAAATTATTTCCGAAGCCGCTTTGGCTACTGTGTTGTACAAATTAAATTCTTCTTCGCGTCCCTTGGCTGCGGCAAGTTTGCCTGCGTAAACTTTAAGCACTTCCGCGCGGGGGTCCGATACGGTGTAAACGGCGTGTCCTATGCCGTAAACCAAACCGCTTTTGTCAAAAGCCGTTTTATTGATTATTTTTTCAACATAGTCGTAAACGTTTTTCTCATTGGTGTTTTTAACGTTTTCGCGAATGTTTTCAAGCATCTGCATAACTTTAATGTTTGCGCCGCCGTGTTTCGGACCTTTCAGCGAGCCAAGCGAAGCGGCTATGGAGGAGTAGGTGTCGGTGCCCGTAGACGTTGCAAGATGCGTTGTAAACGTGGATGCGTTTCCGCCGCCGTGGTCGGCGTGAAGCATTAAGCAAACGTCTAAAACTTTGGCTTCCAAATCGGAAAAAGCGCTGTCTTTTCTTATAACGTGTAAAATGTTCTGAGCCGTGGAATATTCGGGCACAGATTTATGTATAATCAAAGACCCGTCGTTGGTGTTGTAGTAGCGGTAAGCGCGGTAAGAATATGCGGCTATCATAGGCAATTCGGCAATTAGCTGAATGCACTGTCTTAAAACGTTGGGAAGCGATACGTTGTCAGGGTCGGGGTCGTAACTGTATAAGTTCAAAACGCAGCGTGCAAGCATATTCATCATATCTTTGCTCGGCGATTTCATTACAACGTCTCTTACAAAATTGCGCGGAAGCGTTCTGAATTCGGCAAGCATTTCGCAAAAGTCCGCAAGTTCTCCGCCCGTCGGCAGTTTTCCGAATAAAAGAAGATAAGCGGTTTCTTCAAAGCCGAAGCGGTTTTCTTCTATGCAATTACGCACCAAATCTTTAATGTTGTATCCGCGGTAGCAAAGTACGCCGGGGATAGGAGTGCGCTCGCCGTTTTGCGTTTGCCAAGAGGTTACTTCCGAAATCTCCGTTAATCCGCATAAAACGCCCCTGCCGTTTTTATCTCTAAGTCCGCGCTTAACGTCGTACTTTTCGTACATATAGTTTTCAATATTGTTGTTTTCCGCGGTAATTTTTGCAAGCGAAGAAATTTTGTGCGAGTATTTTATAATTAAATCTGCTTCGTTAAAATCCATTAATCTCCGTTTTCAGCGGCTTTTGCCGCTCCTTTAAATTTGTATTTTGTAAATAATATCATAAATACGCAATTTTGTCAAACACGGCGTACTTGACAACCGATTAAAAGCGTTATACAATGTTTTCTGCGCAGGTTTGCGGGTTATAAATAATATAAGAGGTAAAATGTATGCAACAGGTAAAATTAACGGAAGCTGACGAAAAACTTGTATTTTCGCTTTCCGGCGAAATCGATTCCGCTACCAGCGACGATTTTTACGCGCAGGTGCAGTGCGCGTTCGAGCACGATAAAAAAGACGTTGTTTTCGATTGTTCTGCTTTAACGTTTATTGACAGCACAACGCTCGGTACGTTTGTTAAAATTCTTAAAAAAGTTAAATCGCATGGCTTTAATATGGTTTTGGAGCACGTTCGCCCCAACGTTAAAAAGCTGTTTGATATTTGCGCGCTTAACACAATTATGGAGATACGCGAATGAAAGATTTCAATTTGCAGTTTTATCTTGCAGACAGCGAATATTTAACGGCGCTGCGTTTGGTGACGGGCGCTGTTTGTTCGGCGCACGATATAGATTTGGACACTTTGGAAGATTTTAAAGTGTGCGTAACGGAAAGCGCAATTATTTTAAAAAATTGCGGATTTGAACGCGCCGAAATATGTTTCAGCGGCGTTAACGGCGTTTGCTGTAAACTTTCCGGTAAGGGCGGTACCCCCTGCGAGGGCGAAAACGAACTTTCGCTTGCGCTTATTTCCGCTCTCGTAGGCGAATGCGACATTGTGCGAAAAGGCGAGATAATAGAAGAAGTGATATTAAGAATATGATTTCAAACGGCGAAGCAAACGAGCTGTTCCGCGAATACCGCCGAACCGGCGATACTAAATTAAGGAACAGGCTTGTTGAGAATTACCTGTACATAGCCGAAATTCTTGCAAAAAAGTTTTCAGGCAGAGGCGTTGAGTACGACGATTTGTATCAAGTGGCGTCGGAAGCGCTTATTTCCGGGGTTGAAAAATTCGACCCCGATTTGGGCAACCAATTTACAACTTATATAACTCCTACTGTTACGGGTATAATTAAAAATTACTTTCGCGATTATTCGCGTACGGTAAGACTGCCCAGACGCGTATATGCGGTTGCCGCAAAAGTACGCGAAGAAACAAACGAGTATTTTAAAGAACACGGGGTAAAACCCACTATAAAACAGCTTTCTAAAAAGCTGGGTTATTCGGAAGAACTTATTATGGAAGCTTTGGAGTGCAAGGCTCCCGTAAGTTTGGATATGCGCGTAAGAGGAGAAGACGGCGAGTCCGACGCGCCGCTTTACGAAATAATAGCCGACGACAGCAAAACGTTTGAAGATTTTGAAGACAGCGAGTCGCTTAAAACCGAAATTAATAAACTTGACCCTACGGAAAGGCAGGTTGTGGCGTTAAGGTTTTTGCACGGAAAGTCGCAGGCGGAGGTAGGTAGGCTTTTGGGCGTAAGTCAAATGTTTGTATCGCGCGCGGAAAGAAAGATTGTAGAAAAGCTGAAAAACGCTCTCTCTTGATATATGGTTAAATTCAAAGTTGACAACTTAATAAATATGAATTCCGAACTTAGGGCGTTTGCCGATTTTCTTCGCGAGAGGAATATTGCCGACGAAGATATTTTTGCAAGCCGACTTGTTTCGTGCGAGCTTATTACAAACGTTATAAGGCATTGCGGAGAATCGGCTACGTTTACAGGCGAATTATCGGAAGAAGTTATAACCATAACCGTTTGTTCAGACAGTTTTAAAGCGTTGGAATTTCCAAACGAAATTCCCGATGTTTTTGCCGAGAGCGGGAGAGGGCTGTATATAGTACGCTGCTTCGGAGAAATAGAAAACTGCGAACAGGGCGGATTGCGCGTTTGCATTAAGCGCCATTTATAAATTTATAAATAAAAAAGCCGCTTCGGCAACAGCCGAAGCGGTTTTAATTTGTTTTGATTAATCCATCATTCTTGCTTCTTCGTAAAGTCTGTTCATAAGACCGTCGGAAACGTAATCGCGTATGCGTCCGTAGTAAATAAATACCTGTGAGAAGAATTTGGAGTTGTTTCCGCCTACCACGTAATCGGGCACGTTATTCAGCGCTACTTTGCTGCGCTCTAAGAATACCTGGGCAAACTCAATTTTTTCTGCATTGGAAAGCTTTTTAATAAAGTCGTCGGTAGGTCCGTTGTAAAGCGTTTCAACGTTATATACCGTTTCTTCTTTTTCTTTTCTGGAAGCGAGAGGAGCAAAAGAAGCAGCTCTTTCCGCTTCCTTAGCGTCTTTTTCGGCTTGCTTTGCAGCCGCTTCTGCGTTCTTTGCGTCGCGAGCCGCTGCTTTTTCCGCTGCCTTGGCGTCTTTTGCCGCCTGTTTAGCTGCGCGCTTTTCTGCCTTTTTGTCCGTTTTCTTATCGGAAGCTGCGGTTGAAGAAGCAGTTGTGCCGTCTGTTGCCGAAACCGTTGCGGGAGCGCTGTAAGCAATTACAGCGGGTGCTGCCTGTTGCTTTTTGGCTTTTTTAGCTGCCTTTTTCTTACCGGATTTATAAGCTACAAGTCTTATAATATTGATAATAAACGCAAGCAAAACAACGCCTGCAAGAACATATCCGAGCAGTTTAACCGAGTATCCGTCGATTAAGAACGCCATTACTATAACAATGATAACGGCGATTGTTTCCAACGCGTATCTTATAACGTTTGTAATAAGCATTGCTTTGTTGGTTCTCTTTGCAAGCCCTATCATATCTAATACAAAGTTTATGAATACGAGCGAACCGAGTATCAAAGTTGCTATAAACATTGTCTTCTGCTTAGCGTCGAGCATAGTGAAAGCATCGGTTTTGAAAGGGTTGGATAAGAACATCATCAAAACGTAAGCTAAACCTTCGCCGCCCTGGTCGCTGTAAATTCCGGTTGCAAGCTTGCCGCCGAAAATTTGGGAAAGCTTGGGAATAAGCGAACTTACGGGGAACATAAGGAATACCGCAACCGCAGAAAGAAGAAGCAGTAAAAATTTGACGAGTCCTGAACCTTTTTTAAATATAAAGCTTTGAACTATCAGGAAAAGCAAAGTGCCGCCGAAAGCAATTATAAGCGCGTAGCACCATTTAAACGATGTAAGCTGACCCGCCAAACCTATTTTAGCTTCCAAATGAATTATCATAAGAGCCGCAAGAGGAATAAGCGCAATAGCTTCTATAAAAGAAGCGGCTTTAATTGACGTGGAAGCTTTTTTGCTGATAAGCGCGGGAATAAGCGCAAAAATGCCCATTGCCGTAAACAGCGTGTACAAAAGCACCAAAATAACGCCCAAATCAAACGCCTTTGTGCCGAAGAAACTTACGGTATAAGAATAGGTAAAAGCATTATTTGCTCCCCAATTTTTATTTAAAAGAATTCCTAGCGCCCTGGGAAGCTGGACTACCATAATGCTTCCGGCACCGGTAACTTCCGTGTTGTTTCCGAGGGGCAAAACCAAACCCAGTATCAGGCATACGAGAGCAAGCGCATAAGTTATTAAAGCTGCAATCTTTTTGTTGTTGGGTTTTACCTTATTTTTTCCCATTTTGCAAATCTCCATAAAGTTAGTTTATTTAAGACGCCTTTTGGCGGATAAAGCATAGTTTATCTATATGATAGTACGGCTTGTACACTGCTTATTTTATATCAAAAGCAAACATATGTCAAGAATAAAATATAAATTTTTGTCTTAAAATGCGGTTTTTTTATGATATTATGCAATGAATTTAAAAAAGACAAAGCATATTCCTGGGTGTAAAGTCTATAAAATATAAACTAATTGTGTGCGTTTTAATAAGAATTAATACCGCTTTATGCGTATATGTTAAAAACTAATTGCAAAAATTATGATGTATTGATATAATATATGCGGCGAGGTAAAGTAATGTACGGAGACATAACCGATAAAAACGATAGGCGCATTGCTGCCGAAAACTATGAAAGAGTGCCTAATATGCCGAAGTTAAGCGGTTTAAACGCGGAAAAAACCAAGCTTATTTCTCTGTCGGACATTTTAACGGGTTTGGAAAAACCTGCGCGTGAAAATCTTTCGTCGGGGTTTGATTTAAAGAGATTTGCAAAAATTTTCGAAGACGAAAATATGATGCTTACGATAACCGCTTTTTTGGAAAACGGTATGAACGTATCGCTTACCGCGCGAAAGCTGTATATGCACCGCAATACGCTGATTTACAGGCTTAACTCAGTATATAAAAAAACGGGATTGGATATACGCAATTTCGATATGGCGGTTACGTTTTGCATTCTGCATTACCTATACGTTTTAAAATAAATTTTAATTTTTAAGGAGTTTTGTTTGAAATCTTCTACGTTAAAAAAAATTATTACGGCGGTTGTTGCCGTAATAATAGCGCTTGCAGCTTTCGGCGGCGGATATCTTACCCGTTCGCTTTTAAACGGCGGCAAAGTCAATTCTTACAAATGGGTGTTGGAAACCATAAATAATAATTACTTCGGCGAATTCGACGAAGACGCGGCTGCCGGTCTTTCGCTTAAAGCCATAGCGGCCCAGCTCGACCCTTATTCGGAATATTACACAGCCGAGGAGTATGCGCAGATTAAAAAAGACAACGCTGGCGTAAAAAGCGGCATAGGCGTTTCCTACGGCTTTATAGAAGGCGAAGGCGCCAGAATGGTTACGGTTTTCGGCAATTCTCCCGCTTATAAAGCCGGGCTTCGCAGCGGAGATACCGTAACGGGCGCAACCGACGGCAACGGCGTAAAATATCAATTTAAAACTGCTTCCGATTTTACGCAATTTATGGAAGCCCGCGTCACGGGCGAAAAATTTACGCTTACGGACGGCACGGCGGATTTTACAATGAGCAAGGAAGAATACGCCGCAAGCTATACTTTTATGGCAACGCGCGATACCGCTTGGGAGTATGTTTCTTCCGCGGACGGCAGCGGCTTTGCGCTTGTGGAAAACGGCGCGGAAGCAAAAAAGTTTTTGCCGGAGGACGCCGCTTATATATCGCTTGCGCAGTTTTACGGTTCGGCTGCGGCGGAATTCGGTTATCTCGTAGAAAAATTCAACGCCGAAAACTGTAAAACGCTTATATTGGATTTGCGTAATAACGGCGGCGGCTACGTTTCGGTAATGCAGGATATAGCCGGTTATTTTACTTCTGCGCTTTCCGATAAAAAACACGTGGCAATGACCGCAAAATATAAAAACGGAAAAGAGCAAACGGAGTATTGCGCAAAATATCCCGCCGAAAAATCCGTGCCTTCGGATACGAAAGTGTACGTGCTAGCAAACTCCGGTACCGCAAGCGCTTCGGAAGCGCTTATAGGCGTTTTGGTAAGTTACGGCGTTTTGGATTATAAAAACATATTTTTATCGGATTTTTCAAAAGATTATCTTAATTTTGCGGGTACTGGAGCAAAAACCAAGCAATCTTACGGAAAGGGAATAATGCAGTCTACGTTTACCAATATATTTACGGGAGAAGCAATAAAGCTTACAACGGCAAAAATTTATTGGGCTAACGGCAAATGCATACACGAAGTGGGACTTACCGAAACCGACGGCTGCCGTTTGGCTCCGGCGCAATGGAGCGCGACAAAGGACGAAGCCGAACTTAAATACGTTGTAAACGCAATTTCAGCAGATTAAAATTAAACGGCGCAGGCAATTTGCCTGCGCCGTTATAATATATAAGCAATAATCAAAGAATAGGGTTTTTAACGTTTTTTATTCTTCTTGCCGAAAATATTACGCAAACCAGAAATCCGCCGTCCGAACGTGTAATTTCAAGTCCGGTATCGCCGTCGCATTCAAAATATTCTTCTGTTATCCGTTTTAAATCTTTTAAAAACATAGCCCTCTCAAAGTCGGACATATCCTCTCTGTCCAATGAAATAACGCCGTTTATTCCGTTCATATTTTATCCCTCATTTTTCTTTTAAAATAACCGCTCATACCTGCGTAGCTTTTAAGCACGTTGCAGTAGCTTTGCTTTTTTCCCGTTAAAGTATCCGCAGCCATTGCAAAAGCTTTTTGAGTGCCGCTACGCCATTTACCTGCCGAAACGGTAAGGTCTTCGGGAATAACCGCTTTAAGCGGAACGTGCAATACGGTTGCAATTTCCTGCGCAGTCATAATTTCTCCGTTCAAAATCTGTCCGCCGTTTATTTTGTTTACCACAAGACCTATATCTTTTATGCCGCGGTCGTAAAGAGCCGAGCGGCAGCAATCCGCGCTTTTTACGGAAGGCAGAAACGGTTCTGTAACAATCATTGCGCAATCGCAAATATCTATTGCTATTTTATCCAGCAACACGTAATCAAACAAACCATCTACGTCGGCAACGGCTTTTACGGCGGCGGATAAATCTTTTAGCCCCAAAGACGGCATAAAACAAAGATTTGGCGTTTTATTGTGCGAAAGTATGGTTTGTTTTGCCCTGCAAGCGCCGCGTTCGTAGTCTGCAAGGGTAAAAACCTGCATATTTTTCAGTCCGCCCATTATAAGCGCGCAGCCGCTTTTTGTATCTCCGTCTACAATAAGCGGCCGTTCGCCTGCTTCGCCCAGCGCCAAGCCCAAACCCAGGCAGCAAGTGGTAACGCCCGTGCCGCCTTTAAAGCTTGTCATATATATTTTTTTAGCCATAGCGGCATTATACCTTGCCGCACGGCGAAAAAAAACTTGTATTTTGTGAAAATATATATAATTTTTGCGTTTTCAAAAATAAAAAAGCCGCCGTTTGGGCTTGCCTTGCGCGGTTGCATACGCCGCTGATAATAAGCATAATATGTTATATGAAGCTTTTGGAACAGATTTTAAGCGAAATGGGCGCGGACACGTTAAAATCATTTACGGTAATTCCGCGTTTCGGCGGTTATTTCCGCAGCGTTAAAAGTATAAACGAATTCGGCGAAAACAAAATAGTGCTTGTTTTACGCAAAGAAGTGGTTACGGTAACGGGCGAAAAGCTTGAAGTGGGCAAATATTTCGAAGAAGATATTTTTATTAAAGGCGAAATAAAGGAAGTTAAAATTGATAAATAATTATTGCGTGCTTTCGGTTGTTTCTACTGCCGAGGCTGCTCTTAAAAAATTAAAAAAGTCTAAGATAGCCGTTTACGACTGCCGCAAGCGCGGCGCCGAATTTATATTCGGAGTAAAAGATAAAGACGTTAAAAAAGTTTTTGCAATTTTTTCAAAGCCGTGTTATAATATAACCGTAGTTGAAAAGAGCGTTCGCAAAAGTCTTTTTTACGGGCTTGTTTTGCGCGCGGGGCTTGCCGCGGGAGCGGCCGCTTTTATTGCGGCTGCCGCGCTTGCAAACTTTTTTGTTCTTAAAATAGAAGTGAGCGGAAGCGGCAGTTATTTGAAAAACGAAGTTTTAAAAATAGTAAGCGACGAAGGAGCGGCTAGATTTAAGCCTTATTCGTCTTTCAACGGTTCCGTTGCAACGGGCAGAATACTTGCTTTGCCTTCCGTAACGTTCTGCAATATAGAAAAACGCGGCAGCGTGTTGGTTGTAGACGTGCAGGTTGACGAGGAGCATTACGGAGCAGTTTCTTCAAAGCCTCTTGTTTCCGACGCGGACGGCGTTGTGCGCAGCATTGTGGCTGTTTGCGGTACCGCGGCGGTAAGCGCAGGCGATACGGTTAAAAAGGGCGACACGCTTATTTACGCGCATACCGTATCCGGCGAAGAAACAGTAAAATGTCTTGCGGCAGGTTATGCGGAATTGGAATGCAAAAAAACGTGCGAATATTTTGCAAGAGAGGAAAACGACGAAAATTTGAAATATGCGCTTTCTTCTTTGCTGTTGGAGAGCGAAACGGTAATTTCGCACACTTACAAAACAGTTCCCGTAGACGGCGGAGTTAACTACGTTATAGATTTTACGTATTTGCATAAAGTAAGTATAAATTTGACTTAACGTCTAATTTGTTATAAAAGGTAAAATGGATAAAAGTTTAAGAAAGATAAACGCGCAGAGCGCGGATAAACTTCAAAAAGTTTTAGGTACTTTCGACGAGAATTTAAACGTTATAATGCGCGAACTCAACGTTGATATGCGCGTTGAAGGCGTTACGGTTATTATAAGCGGTTCCGAAAACAAGGTTGTTCAGGCAGCTTCGGTTGTGGAAAATCTTTTAATACTTGCCGACGATACCGATGTTGTAGACAGAGCAAAAGTTCAATACTGCATAGAACTTGCCAAAGAGGGCAAAGCGGAAGATATACAAAAGCTTTCTTCGGGCACGGTTGCAATAACCTCGCGCGGAAAACCCGTAAAATGCAAAACGGTAGGTCAGCGCAAGTACGTGGATTGCATAAAAAAGAACGACGTTGTTTTCGGAATAGGTCCGGCAGGAACGGGAAAAACGTATCTTGCGGTTTGTATGGCGGTGCAGGCTTACAAGCAAAAACAGGTTGACAAAATAATTTTAACGCGTCCTGCGGTGGAAGCAGGCGAAAAGCTGGGATTTCTTCCGGGCGATTTGCAAACCAAAGTTGACCCGTATCTTCGCCCGCTGTACGACGCCTTGCAGGAAATGCTGGGACTTGAAACTTATACAAAGCTTATGGAGCGCGGCTCTATAGAAATTGCGCCGCTTGCTTATATGCGCGGCAGAACGCTTTCCGGCGCGTTTGTTATTTTGGACGAAGCGCAGAACTCCACGCGCGAGCAAATGAAGATGTTTTTGACAAGACTCGGCGACGGAAGTAAAATGGTTATAACGGGCGACGTTACCCAAATAGATTTGCCCGACGGAAAAAAGAGCGGACTTTCGCACGCAGCCGAAGTTTTAAATGACGTAGAGGGAATAAGCGTGGTGTATCTGTCCGATAAAGACGTAGTGCGCAATCCGCTTGTTATGCGTATTGTCCGCGCTTATGAAAAAAACAGTGAAAAAATACAAAGCTGCGAGGGCGGCTCGGAAAAATAAAAACGCTTAAATTCCTGCGTTTAAAACTTAAAACACGTTTCGGAGGAAATTTTGAAAACAAAACTTACCAGAAAAGAGACAGCGTTAAGCGTATTGACTTTTATAATTTGCGTAATAATGCTTGCGGCGGTAATGTTGGCGCTGCTTCCGCTGAATATAGACGGAAATTTATTCGAACTTGTAAAAGAAGAACCTAAATATTTGGTTAACATTATTACCGTAATAGTATCGGTATGCTTGCTTTCTATAACGATGTACTGTTACTTTTACATCGAAAACAAATCGGTGCTTGCAAGAAAAGCCAAAATCATAGAGCTTTATCTTATGATGGCAATAGCTTTTACCGCTTGTTTTTTAATTGGCACCTACGTAGACGGCGCGGCGCGTCCTCTGCTCTTTATTTCGCTTATGGCGGGAATGCTTTTCCGCCGCCGCGACGCGGTTTTGGTAAACACCGTATTTGCGCTTGTAATTTTTATTTACAACAGATATTTAAACAGCACGGGCGGTTTGGGCGTTTTGCAAAACGGCGGCGTTACTATGATAGAGAGTATAGCAAGTTTGCTTACTATGTTCTGCGGCGGCGTTATAGGTATATTTTTGCTTAAAAAAGTAAAAACCCGTTTGGGTTGCGTAAATATAGCTTTTGCGCTGCTTATTCCTACATTTATAATAAATACGGTTTTAAGGCTTCCTTCCGAAGACAATAAATCGTTTTCAATAATTTTGCAGCTTTTGGGATGGTCGGCGTTCGACACTGCTTTGTCGGTCGTACTGTTTATGGCGCTGCTGCCCGTTTTCGAAGCTTTATTTTCCGAACTTACGCCGTTCAGATTAAGAGAGCTTACAAGCGAAAGCGCAAAACTTATTAAAAGACTGCGCGCAAACGCATTGGGCACGTATAATCACAGCATAGTCGTTGCCCAGCTTGCCGAAGCCTGCGCAAGCGCAATAGGCGAAGATTCCGAACTTGCAAGGGCGGCGGCGTACTATCACGATATAGGCAAACTTAAAAGTCCGGAAATGTTTGCGGAAAACCAAAGCGAATACGACTTGCATAAAGAGCTTACTCCCGAACTTTCCGTGGATATAATACGTTCGCACGCACGCGACGGCGCAATGCTTATAAAAAAGAACCGTCTGCCTGAATTTTTTGCCGACGTAGCCGTTCAGCATCACGGCACGCTGCCTATAAAATATTTTTACGCAAAAGCGCTTAAAATGAGCGACGGCGAACTTAACGCCGCAAATTATTCATATCCGGGACCTACTCCCAACTCAAAAATAGCGGCGATAATTATGATAGCCGACGCTTCGGAAGCGGCAACGCGTTCGCTTTCCGACCGTTCGCCCGAAAAAGTAGAGGCGCTTGTAAGCAATCTTGTGGAAGAACGTATGAATATGGACCAGTTTGTAGATTGCGACATAACAATGCGCGAGCTTACCGTTATTACGCGGACGGTGGTTAACGGTCTTACGGGAGTTTATCATTCGCGCGTTAAGTATCCAAAGCTGGTTTTGGGAAAAAAGAAGTAACATATGATTAAAATTAATTGCGAAGAATACGATTTTAAAAAACTTGCGGAAGCCTTTGAAGGCGAAACGGAGAGCGATTGCGGTTTGTCCGCGGAAATAATAATTTGCTCGGAGGAGCAAATTCAAAAATTAAACCGCGAAATTCGCGGAGTAGATTGCGTAACGGACGTTTTAAGCTTTCCTTCGTTAGACGGGATACGCGGCAGAAAACTTTTAAAAAAAGATTATCCTGCGGACGTTGACGAAGACGGGGATTTGTTTTTGGGCAGTATAGCCGTTTGCGAACAGCGTGCAAAAGAGCAGGCGGAGGAGTACGGGCACGGATACCTGCGCGAACTTTATTATTTAGCCGCCCACGGAATTTTTCACTTGCTGGGTTACGACCATATGAATGACGCGGACAAGCTTGAAATGCGCGGGTTAGAAGAAAAAGTGCTTGGCAAAATAGGCGTAACGCGCTGAATAAAATAAAAATCAAACCGAGGATAAGTATGCAAAGCGGTTTTATAGCGGTAATAGGCAGAGCCAACGCGGGTAAAAGCACTCTTGTAAACGTGCTTGTAGGCGAAAAGGTTGCAATAGTTTCGCCCAAACCCCAAACCACGCGCAATTCCATTATGGGAGTTTTAACAAAGCCTGAATATCAGCTTGTGTTTGTTGATACGCCGGGTATTTATAAAAGCAGCGGTTATTTAAACGGAATAATGATGAAAGCCGCCGACGACGCCGCCAAAGACGTGGATTTTATTTTGTTTGTTCACGACGGGCATTCAGGCGTAAGCGAAGAAGATATAGATTTAATCAAAAAGTATCAATCGGCAAAAACGCCAATGGCGATAGCTTATACCAAAATAGATATAATGCCCAAAGAACGGATTGCGGAAGACGTTAAAAAACTTTATGAAAACGGCGTAACCTGCGAAATAATACCTGTATCCGCGCGCAGATATACAAACATTAAAAAACTTGAAAAATTTTTGTCGGAGAAAATGCCGCAAGGCGACAGAGTTATTTCTGAGGACATAGTTTCGGATAAAAGCGAAAAATTTATGATTGCCGAAATTATGCGCGAAAAAATACTGCTTAAATTCGACGACGAAGTGCCGCACGGCATAGCAATTGTTATAAATACGTTTATGCGCAAAGAAAACGGCGTGTACGATATAAATTTGGATATTATTTGCGAAAAACAAAACCACAAAGCAATATTAATAGGTAAGCAGGGCGCGGCAATTAAAGAAGTATCTTCTTTTGCCCGTCAGGCTATGGAAAAATTTTTGGGAGCTAAGGTGTTTTTAACAACTTACGTAAGGGTAGAAGAAGATTGGCGGAACCGCCCCGGTATGGTAAAGGATATTTTTGCGGTATAATAATTTTAAATACGCACAAACTTTTTTTGTAAAAAGCTTTTGCTATTGAGGTATTTTTATGAAAAGAGATAAAGACGCCGCGGAACTCGCTTGGAAAATGTTTGAAAAAACAGGTAATGTAAGTTATTATATGCTGTATAAAAAACTCGACGGGCACGAATAAATTATTACGACGCGCCCGTCGGTATGTAATTAAGAAAATGGAAACAAAAGTAAACGCTGTTGTTTTAAGAACTGCAGACTATAAAGAAAACGACAAAATATTAACTCTTTTAACTGCGGAGGCGGGAAAATTAACCGCAGGTATAAAGGGTGTTAAAAAATCGGGTGCGAAGCTTAAATTTGCTGCGCAGCCGTTTTGTTTTGCCGAATACGTGCTTACCGAGCGCGGAGGGCGGTACACCGTAACAAACGCAAGCGAAACGGAAAGTTTTTACGATTTGCGTACGGATATAAATAAGTTTTATGCGGCGTCCGCGGCGGCGGAAGCCGTTTCCGCTTTAACTTACGAGGGCGATAATTGCAGTCGGCTTTTTTACGCTTTTGTAAAATTATTATCGGAGATATGCGATGGCGGAGAGAGCGCTGCGCTTATAAAATTTTTGACTTTCGCGCTTAAAATTTCCGGTTACGGACTTGCGCTGGATAATTGCGGAGAATGCGGTGCTTCGCTTTTAAACGAAGATAAACTGCGTTTCGATTTCGATTCGGGCGCTTTTACTTGTTTCGGCTGCGGAACGGGGGCGGGCGCAAGCAGGGTTACCTATAACGTTTTAAGAAAAACCGAAAACAAGCCGTATGATGAAGATTTTATTACGGCAGACGGCGAAAAACGCGCGTTAAGACTTTTAAGGGAATATATTTCGTATAAGCTGGGCGTTTCTTTTAAAAGCCTTGCGGAATACATAAGACTAATTTAAAAAGGCATACGCGCCGAGCGTATGCCTTTTTTTATATCAAATTAAACCCGTTATCAACATATAAAATGCAAATCCGCCTATTACGGCGGCTGCGCCCATAACCGAAAGCGTTGCCACAACGGCTTTTTTGCGCTTTTCCGCAGGCGTAACTATGCGTGTTTTACCGTAAACTTGCGTCGTCCGTACGTTATCTAATTTAAATTCTGCCTCGCCGTTTTGTCCGTCGGAATTTGAATACCAGCCTAAAAGAGTGTAATAAGATTTGCCTTTTTTATCCTGCAAATTTGCATATACGGGGAAAAGATTGATTTCCGTTTCGCCGTTGCTAACAAACTGCGATTGCAGTACGGTTAAGCCGTCGAATTTATATCCCAGCTTTTGATGCTCGCTTGCGCATAGTCCGCGTAAATTTCTGCGGAGCGCTTTTCCCGCGTCGGCGGCTTTGTAATACTCCGAGTCCACAAGGTCCAAGTTTGTAAAGCAAGCGTCGCCCTGAGCGTAAGCTTTTAAACCCAAAGATTTTGCCGCTTGGTCAACGGTGCTGCTGTCCGCCTTGCAGTCTTCGCTTAAAAACGTAATTTCGCGTGTGGTAAAATCAAAATTTATTGTGCGCGTGTATTTTACGTCGCCGCCGAACTTATATCCGTCCGTGCGGAGGTTACCCTCAAAATATCCCGTAGTAAATTTTGCGTTTGTTCCTACCGAAATGTTTTCGGCTTTCAGCGCCTTTACTTGTTGGCAGAAAAACGGATTAAGGTTTTCGAATTCTGCCAAACCGCCGTTTTGCAAAACTTTGCACATAGTTCCGTACACTTGCGTATTCGAAGGATTTTCGTTCATTGGTTATACCTCTTTATAGAATTTTCTATAATAGTAATATAGAATATTCTACAAGTCAACAGATTTTTAGAATTTTCTATAAATTTAAAATTATGGAAAACGAGTTTAAAGGTATATTAAGGGAATTTTTAACGGAGAACGGACTTTCTATAAGCGCGTTTGCGCGCGAGATAGGGGTAAAGCCTTCGCAGGTTACCGAGTGGCTGCGCGGAAAGGCAAAGCCGGGGTACGACAGCTTGCGTTCAATGACAAAAGCGTTCAGAGTTTCCGCCGATTATTTTTTGGGGCTTACCGAAAATTATTGAGCTGCGCTTTTTGAATGCGGTTTGTCCGCTAAGAAAAAACAGCTTGTTTTAGTAAAGCGGTCGTCTGCCGTTTTTATTAAAAGCTATTAATATTTGGAATTGTTAAAATCTTTAACCTAAACACTTGATTATATCCGTAATTTATATTACAATATTAAAGTTAAAATAATTATAATTTTTTGGAGGAACATTTTAATGGCAAAAAAGTATTGCTACCTCTTTACCGAAGGTAATGCAACAATGAAGGAACTGTTGGGAGGCAAGGGCGCAAACCTTGCTGAAATGACCCACATAGGTCTGCCCGTACCTCAGGGTTTTACGATTTCTACCGAAGCGTGTACCCAGTATTACGAAGACGGACGTAAAATCAACGACGGTATTCAAAAAGAAATTTTAACTTATATCGACAAAATGGAAAAAATCTGCGGAAAGAAGTTCGGCGATAAAGAAAACCCCCTTCTCGTATCCGTAAGGTCCGGCGCAAGAGCGTCTATGCCCGGTATGATGGACACCATTTTGAACCTCGGTTTAAATGAAGAAGTAGTAAATACCATTGCTACCAAATCAGGTAATCCCCGTTGGGCGTGGGACTGCTACAGAAGATTTATTCAAATGTTCTCCGACGTAGTTATGGAAGTCGGCAAAAAGTATTTTGAAAAGCTTATTGATAAAATGAAGGAAGCAAAGGGCGTTGAGTACGACGTAGACCTTACCGCCGAAGATTTGAAAAATCTTGCTTATCAATTTAAAGCGGAATACAAACAGCAGCTCGGCAAAGATTTCCCCGACGACCCCAAAGAACAGCTTTTCGAAGCGGTTAAAGCTGTATTCCGTTCTTGGGACAACCCCCGTGCAAACATCTACCGTATGGACCACGACATCCCGTACAGCTGGGGTACCGCGGTTAACGTGCAGATGATGGCGTTCGGCAATATGGGCGACGATTGCGGTACGGGCGTTGCGTTTACGCGTAACCCCGCAACGGGCGAAAAAGGACTTATGGGCGAATTCCTTATGAACGCTCAGGGCGAAGACGTTGTTGCAGGCGTGCGCACCCCGATGCCCATTGCAAAAATGGCGGAAGTTCTTCCCGAAGTGTACAAGCAGTTCTTAAAAGTATGCGATACGCTTGAAAAGCATTACCGCGATATGCAGGATATGGAATTTACCATTGAAAAGGGTAAACTCTATATGTTGCAGACCCGTAACGGCAAACGTACGGCGGCTGCGGCTATTAAAATTGCCTGCGACCTTATAGACGAAAAAATGATAACCGAAAAAGAAGCGCTTATGCAAATCGACGCAAAATCGCTTGATATGCTTTTGCACCCTCAGTTCGACGCTAAGGCTTTGAAAGAAGCTGATAAAAACAACGTTGTAGGCAAGGGTATAGCGGCTTCTCCCGGCGCTGCGGCAGGTTCTATAGTATTTACTGCTGAAGACGCCGTAATAGAGGGCAAAAAAGGCAAAAAGGTTGTGCTTGTACGTCTTGAAACCTCTCCCGAAGATATTGAGGGTATGAAGTACGCTCAAGGTATTTTAACCGTTCGCGGCGGACAGACTTCTCACGCGGCGGTAGTTGCGCGCGGTATGGGAACGTGCTGCGTTTCCGGCTGCGGCGATATTAAAATGGACGAAGAAAACAAGCAGTTTACGCTTGCAGGAAAAGTTTTTAAAGAAGGCGACGGTATTTCGCTTGACGGTTCTACGGGCAATATTTACGATTGTCTTATTGCCACTGTTCCCGCAGACCCCAATTCGGGTTATTTCGGAAGAATTATGGAACTTGCCGACAAGTATAAGACAATGGGCGTGCGTACCAATGCAGACACCCCTGCCGACGCTAAGCAGGCGGCTGCTTTCGGCGCTCAGGGCATAGGTCTTTGCCGTACCGAGCATATGTTCTTCGACCCCGCAAGAATAGGCGCTTTCCGCGAAATGATTTGTTCCGATACGGTAGAGGAGAGAGTGGCTGCGCTCGCTAAAATCGAGCCTATGCAGCAGGCCGACTTCGAAGGACTTATGGAAGCTTTGGAAGGTCAGCCCGTAACCATACGTTTCCTTGACCCTCCTCTCCACGAGTTTGTTCCTACCGACGAAGAAGATATTAAAGCTCTTGCTGCAAGCCAGGGTAAAACCGTTGCTCAGATTAAGCAGATTATTTCCGACTTGCACGAATTCAACCCTATGATGGGTCATCGCGGCTGCCGTCTTACGGTAACTTATCCCGAAATTGCCGTTATGCAGACCAAAGCTGTAATAAAAGCGGCAATCAACGTGCAGAAAAAGCATCCTTCTTGGAAGGTTGTGCCCGAAATTATGATTCCGCTTACAGGCGAAGTTAAAGAACTTGCATACGTTAAAAAGACGGTTGTTGCAACCGCGGACGAAATAATTAAGGCTTCCGGCGTTAAACTTCATTACGAAGTAGGTACGATGATAGAAATTCCCCGCGCTGCGCTTACCGCGGACGATATTGCAAAAGAAGCCGAGTTCTTCTGCTTCGGCACCAACGATTTAACGCAGATGACGTTCGGTTTCTCGCGCGACGACGCAGGCAAATTCCTTCCTTCGTACTATGCAAATAAGATTTACGAAAGCGACCCGTTTGCACGTTTGGATACCGTAGGCGTAGGTAAACTTATGGAAACGGCCGTAAAACTCGGCAAAGGCGAAAGAAAGAGCCTTCACTGCGGTATATGCGGCGAACACGGCGGCGACCCTTCGTCAATAGAGTTCTGCCATAATATCGGTTTGGATTACGTTTCCTGCTCGCCTTACCGCGTGCCTATCGCGCGTCTTGCGGCGGCTCAGGCAGCTATTAAACAAGGCAAGGGGAACAAATAAAAAGCCTATTAGGACTTTTACCATAGGTTTTGAAGAAGCTAAACGGTTTCATACGGAATATTACGGAGTAAAAACTTATAAATCCAAATGGAACGAAATTATTGTTGACGTATATCTATAATAAAACAAGAGCTGTTACAAGCTGTAACGGCTCTTTATTTTGTGTTTGTTGTTTTACTAGGGCAGACAGGTTAACGGCGTTAAAGGCAAGGGCGGCGTTTACGACAAATACGCAGGTTTTTGTTTAGAGCCGCAATTTTGCCCAAACGCTATAAATATGCAGGGCTTTTATAAACTGTATTTAAAACATAACAAAAAAAGCACTTAAACTGTTTGTATGGGTTAAGTTTTTTTTGTCAAAAACCGTTAAAGGACTTATTATGAATTTTTTATGTAAATTACAAGCGGTATTGTTAGCCGCAGAAACTACCGATTCGCAGGATTTGGGCTTTTTTCAAAAGATTTGGAACAGCATTGTAATCTGGTTTATAGACGAGCGCGGCTGGATAAAAATTATTTTGGCGGTTGCGGTTATAGTAATCGGTTTGCTTATTTTGAAAATAGCTATGGTTGTTTTCAGAAAAATTATAAACAAAACCAAACTTAAAGGGCTTGCGGGCAATTTAATTTTAACCGTTATAAAAACAGTTTTGGTTTTTATTTATCTCATTACAATTCTGCGCGTTTTGGGTATAGATACTTCAAGTTTCGTCGCGCTTTTCACTGTGGGCACTTTGGCGGTGTCGCTTGCAATTCAGTCTGTTATTTCAAACTTTGCCAGCGGAATGATTTTAGCTACAAACCATCCGTTCAAAGTAGGGGATTTTGTTGAAATTGCGGGCACAAGCGGTACGGTTGAGTGCACTGCGCTGTTCAGCACCAAAATTAAAACGCCGGACAATAAAGTTATTATTATACCCAACTCCGTTGTGGCAAGCGGAAATATAATAAACTATTCGTCTGAAGAAAAGCGCCGCGTAGACCTTGTTTTCGGCGTTGCATACGGTTCCGACATTGATAAAGTTAAAAAAACTATAGAAGGCGTATTGGACGGGCACGAGCTGGTTCTGCACGACGACGGATATACCGTTAGGCTTAGCGAACAGTCGGCAAGTTCATTGAACTTCGTATGCCGCTGCTGGGTAAAAAACCAAGATTATTGGACGGTGTATTTTGATTTAACCGAAAGAATGACGGAAAGGTTTGCAAAAGAGAAAATCGAAATCCCGTATAATAAGCTTGACGTAAAACTCATTTCGGAAAATAAATCAAGCGCCGCAGCTGTTTCTGCAAATAATAAAACTTCAGTAAAGTAAAAATTAAAATTCCGTTTATTTAAAAATCAATCAGGCAAGCCGCAGCATTTTTGCTGCGGCTTGCCTGCTGTTTATAATTTTAATTTTTATGTGCAAAAGTTTAGTAAATTCAGCAAATTATTTTTTGCTTTAAAACGGTTGCAAAAATTTTTTTTAATGTATATAATTAACCAGCGATTATTTTAATACTTTAATAAACGCTTTTTATGATTTTGTTAAAAATGGAGGTTTTAATGAAAACAGCTTCAAAACGTGCCAGAGCAATTTTGGCATTCGGCGCTTATGCGGTAACTGTAATTGCAGGGCTTGGTTTCTCTTTTGAAATTAAAGCTTCGGCCGCAGAATCAGGTAAAGAAGGATTAACTTATTTTTACAGCGGATTACTTCACAATCCCAGAGCGGAAAGAGTTTATAAGGCGTTTGAATCGATTGAAAACAGCGGTTCTTTTAAAACGGGCATAGTAGATTACAACGCAACCGAAAACGGCGTGTTTGTGGCGGAAGACGTTGAAGCGTATGTTGAACAAGGCAACTCAAAAGTTCCCGTAGCGTTCAGCGCAGGCCGCGACGCTTACCTTATGGATAATCCGGATTTGTTTTATTGGGACTTATTTTCCGTTTCTTTAAGCGCAGGTGTGCAAAACGGCGCATACGTGGCTTATTTTGATACCAGCCGTACAGAAAACACTTATTTGGGCGACATTGATACCGAACAGGAAATAATCACTGCGGTAAACGAGTACGAAGCCGCTATAAAAGTTGTTGTAGACGGCGCAAAGGCGGCGGGAAGCGACGCCAAAACACAAATTGAGTATGTAAATAAATACATAGCGGAAAATACCGAATATTCGTTCGGTACCGAAATTATAGACGGACATAACGTATCAACGCCGGCTGCAGCGTACGTAAGCACTTCATACGGCGCGCTTGTAAACGGCAAAGCAATTTGCGGCGGCTACGCAAAAGCTTTTAAAGCCGTTTTAGACAGGCTTGAAATTCCTTGCGTGTGCATACAGGGTTACGGACTTTCCGGCGGTTCTTCCGAATTTATAGCGCATATGTGGAACGCCGTAAAAGTTGACGGTCAATGGTACGGCGTGGACCCCACTTGGAACGACACTTCAGGTAAACTTGATAAATGGATGCTTGTGGGCAGCAAGGCAATGGCGCAAACTCACGTAGAAGATAACGTTGTGTCTTCTTCGGGTTATCAATTACAGTATCCTGCGTTAAAGCCCTATAATTACGGAAACGATACCGACGATAACGGAATGGACATAAAGGGAGAATATTCCGATTCTTCCGACAATACGGGCAAAATTCTTAAAATTACGGTTACATACGAAGGTAAGGGTGCAAAAAAACTTCAAGACGAAGGCAAGCATTTGGCTTTCCGTATGGGTGATAAAAACGCCGACGGAACGGTTGAATGGGGTTATTGGTTTAGTTTTGTAGAAGCTCAGGTTGAATTTGCTGGTTTTGCCTATAACGATACCGAAAGTTTTGTTATGATGCACGCCGGAATACAGTTTATACAGTTTGCGCTTATAGACTATGCTCCCGATATAGGCATTGCCGGGTCGGAACATAAAGTTTATTATAATCCCGAAACTCTTACAGACGAACATATAAGCAAGCCCAGCGCTCCTTATCAAAACGAAGGTTACGGCAGCTATATTCCTTCGCCCGGCGCTAATGCAACTCCTTCAAACACAGGTTCGTTAGACGTTAACGGCACGTACAATATGAAATTTGTTTACAGCGATAAACTTGTATTGGCTGAAGGCAAAAAGCTTGAAGACGTTAAATTAAGCGTTACAACATCTCGCGGAAACGATACAATAAACGACAGCTGCGAAATAACCAACTTTAAATGGGACGGCAATAAAACTATTACGTTTACGCTTAAACCCAGCAAAATGTTTATTCACATTAAAGCAATATACAGTTTTGTTCCTACAAATCTTGTAGGAGAAAGAAGCAATAAAATTCCCGACCCCGTAACGTATACTTTTAAGGGTAAAAGCGTAGTTTGCAGTAAAATTTTTAACGACGGCAGACTTTATATGAACGTTTACGGCGAACCGCAAATGCTTGATACTTCCGATTTGTCTGTAAGCGATTTTAAAGACGAAAACGGCAATTATTATGCCAAGGAGCAAAGAAGCCAACTTTTACTTGTTGCCGACAGACCAGGTAACGCAAAATCCGAGCAAATGAAAGATATGCTTGAAACTGAAGAAGGTATTGCAAAAGAAAACGTAATAACAACCGCAACTTACGAAATAAGCCTTCACGTGTGCGGCGTTGTACAGCAAGTTCCCAAGGGCAGTTATATGCAGGTAAAGTTCGGCTTCCCCGAAGGGTTCAGCCCCGACGACGCTGGAACAACGTTTAAAATTTATCACTATAAGAGCGAAAACGGTCAAATAGTGGGTGTAGAAGAAATTCCCGTTATTATAACCGAATACGGTCTTATTGCAAAAGTGGAAAGTTTTAGTCCGTTTACGGTTGTTCAGGTTAAAAAATCTGCGGTAACCGAAAGTTCCGCTAAAAATATTTATGCAAGCGTTTCGGGTAACGGCGGTCAAATAACCGCAGAAAACGGAACAGGCGGAATTCAAACCGTTGAAAGCGATAATATTGTATATAATATAACCGAAGAACAAGGTTATAAGCTTGACAGGATTTTGTTAAACGGCAAACCGTTTGCGCTTACCGAAGAAAATTATAAAAACGGCAAACTTACTTTAAGCAAAGATTTGCTTGCACAAAGCAATACGTTGGAAGTTTCGTTTGTAACTCAGGCTTCATACGAAAATTATAAAAACAAAGGCGTTGAAATTAAACAGCCCGATACAATTATTATAAATGCAAACGATATAATGCTTGATTTTGCAGCGCCCGCTTCAAGCGGCTCCGTTGGTAAAACAGTTGCCATTGTATTCGGATGCATAGCAGGCGCCGCTGTGTTGGCAGGCGGTGTTGCGGCAATTATATTTGCGACTAAAAAAAGACGTTAATTTATCTTAAACTTAATAAAAACTCCGCGGCTTGATTTTCAGCCGCGGAGTTTTTTTGTGCGCGGAAATTAATTATTCCGCGCACAAGTTTTTAAACACAGTGTTTAATAAGTTGCCGAATTTCCCTAAGATAAGATGAAGTTATCCAAAGGTTAAACTGTTTATTACATTACACGGCACACACTTATTATTCCCATTTTCCTTATCGTCCCTCCCTGTTCGGGAGGGCGGCTAGGGGAAAATAAAATATTAATTTC
>CATLBN010000007.1 GCA_949878885.1 uncultured Clostridia bacterium
CAAGGAACTTGATGAAGTTCAAAAATTGCTTGAAGGGATTAAATGCAGAAATAATACATCTTGCCCCGACCAGCTGTCAAAAGCAATAACCGCTTACAAAAAGTCGCTTGAAGAAAATATTAAATAGATTTTATATTAAAATTACAAAGCGCGTTAAGCAAATATGCTTAACGCGCTTTATTTATTATATTATTTCACGCATAGTACTTAATAAAACTCATAAATTACCTAAAATTTCGTTAAAACCACTCATATTTTTATTAACCAAGTCGTAGTAATAGCATCTTCCGTCATAGCCTGTTTTCGAATTATAACGAATAACGTTAAACCCGTAATAACTTGCGTCAACTTTAATAAGAAGTTTTTCAAACGGCATACCCTCGGCTTCCCTTTCGCAGTCAAACTCAAATTCCACCCATCTGCCGTTTTGCAAATCTTTAACGGTTTCCCTATTGATACTTACGCCGAACGCAGGCATAAGCCTTGCTTCGGAAAGCATATCGTTCCAACCGGAAAGTATCGTATTATATTTATCTTCGCCTGCCGAATAAGAAGTTTTTTCGCCGACGTTGTAAACGTTTATACTTTCGGCATCGTTAAAAATTTCGTTTAATTCCATTACAATCATATAGGTTATTTTAACCTATTCTCCTTTTATTATTCAAATATTCGTCAATGGCTTCTGCCGCGGATTTTCCTGCGCCCATAGCAAGAATTACCGTAGCTGCACCCGTAACCGCATCTCCGCCGGCAAATACGCCGTTTTTGGAGGTTTTTCCTGTGCTTTCATCTGCAATTATGCACCCGTGCGAGTTAACGTTTAAACCTTTAGTAGTTTTGTTTATAAGAGGATTAGGGCTTGTTCCTATTGCCATAATTACGCAATCCACGGGTAAAATATATTCGCTGCCTTCTATTTCAACGGGACGCCGCCGCCCTTTTTCATCAGGTTCGCCAAGTTCGCACTTTATTATGTTTATGCCTGTTACAAAACCGTTTTTAGCGTCGCGCTTATCGTCTTGATTATTATATCCCATTATTTCTACAGGATTGCGAAGTACCTCGAACTTTACGCCCTCTTCCAAAGCGTGCTCTACTTCCTCTTTTCTTGCCGGCAATTCGTTCATTGAGCGTCTGTATATAATATATACGTTATCCGCGCCTAAACGCAACGCTGTTCGCGCCGCGTCCATTGCAACATTGCCGCCGCCCACTACCGCAACGTTTTTTGCTTTCATTATGGGTGTATGAGCGTCATCCTTGTAAGCTTTCATTAAGTTTGCACGCGTTAAAAATTCATTTGCCGAATAAACGCCTTTTAAACTTTCGCCCTTAATGCCCATAAATCTGGGTAATCCGGCGCCGCTTGCAATATATACCGCATTGTAACCGCTTTCAAAAAGTTCGTCTATTGTAACGGTTTTACCTACTACAACGTTAGTTTCTATTTCTACGCCGTATTTTTTAAGCGTTTCAACTTCTTTACTAACTATCTCTTTCGGCAATCTAAACTCCGGAATGCCGTATACAAGAACGCCGCCTGCAACGTGCAAAGCCTCGAAAACGGTAACTTTATAGCCTTTTTTTGCCAAATCTCCGGCACAAGTCAACCCCGAAGGTCCCGAACCTATTACCGCAACTTTTTTGCCGTTTGATTTAAGCAAAGTCGGCTCGCCGTTAAAATGCTTATTATGATAATCCGCAACAAAGCGTTCCAGCCTGCCTATTGCCACCGGTTCAAACTTAATACCAAGCGTACATTTGCTTTCGCACTGGGTTTCCTGAGGACATACTCTTCCGCACACTGCCGGAAGCGCCGAACTTTTGCTTATAACGCTGTAAGCCCCTTCAAAATCGTGTTCTTTTATTTTATTTATAAAATCCGGAATAAGTACTTTAACGGGACACCCTTCTATACAGGGTCTGTTTTTACAATTTAAACAACGCTGCGCCTCAATTACCGCGTCTTCCTCGGAATAACCAAGCGCAACTTCCATAAAATTACGCGCCCTTAACTTTGCGTCCTGCACGGGCATTTCACGTTTTTTAGGTTGAACCGCCATTATTTCAGCTCCTTTTTAAATAAATTGCAGCACTCCTCTCTTTCCCGTCTTTCAAAATCGGCATAAGCATTGGCTCTTGCCGCAGCTTCGTCAAAATCCACCTCGAAACCGTTAAAATCAGGACCGTCCACACACGCAAATTTAGTTTTGCCGCCAACCGTTAAACGGCAGCCGCCGCACATGCCCGTACCGTCTATCATAATCGGATTCATTGAAACGGTTGTTGGAACATCAAACGGTTTAGCAGTTGCAACAACAAACTTCATCATAACAAGCGGTCCTATAGCTATAACTTCGTCGTAATTTTCCCCTGCGTCCAAGGCTTCTTTAAGCGGTTCTGTCACCAAGCCCTTTGCGCCGTAACTGCCGTCGTCGGTCATTACAGTAAGTTTGTCGGAGCAAGCGGAGAATTCGTCTTTTAATATTACAAGTTCTTTATTTCTGAAACCGATTATACTATGAACTTCACAGCCTATCGAATGAAATTTTTGCGCAACCGGCAAAGCTATTGCACACCCCACTCCGCCGCCGACAATACACACTTTTTTTATACCTTCCGTATGCGTTGCACAGCCCAGCGGACCAACAAAATCTTCAATAAACTCGCCCTCGTGCTTTTCGTTTAAACGCATAGTCGTAGCGCCGACTATCTGAAAAATAATTTTAACCGTACCTGCATTCCTGTCAAATCCGGCAACCGTAAGCGGTATTCTTTCACCGTCCGCGTCAACTCTTAAAATAATAAACTGACCCGCTTCGGCTTTTTTAGCGACAAGCGGCGCGTGTATATCCATCATTGTAACCGTAGAATTAAGCTTTTGCTTGTTTACGATTTTGAACATTATTTACTCCTTTACTACGGACTTTACCGATTTTATCATATGTAAGGGAAACGGCGCGCAGTCCTCTGCGGCAAATTTTACGTGTCTGACTATTCCCTTTTGCAGCCTGTCGTGTCTGCCGAGAGGCGCTATTACTTTGTTGCCGAATTTAACGGTTTCGTCAGTGCATAAATACCAATAAATATATCCTCTAACATTGGGGTCGTCTTCAAATTCAACCGCGACGAAACAAAATTCTTTATTCATAACTTTTTTATTATATCATAAACGGATAAAATTGCAAGAATTAAAGCTCGGTTTTTACAACCGAGCTTTAATAAAGTTAATTATTCATAATCTACAACGTCAATCCAGCTATATAAAAATTCTTTTTCGCTTTCTGGAGCTTTTACAAGCCTTGACGCGGCAACAATAGGTATCCAGCGCTGAACGTACTGTATTGCGGTATCGCTCTTTTTACAATATAATTTGAGATATTTATCTCCAAGTTCTCTTTTACCTGCAAGGTAAAACAAAAGATAACTTCTTGCAACGTCTGCCGAGGAATTACCCTGAGTTGCGTGCGCCCAGTCTATAATAAACGGCGTTCCGTCTTTGGTTATAATTATATTGGTAGGGTTAAAATCGCCGTGACAGAGATTTACGTGCTTGGGCATAGAATCCAGCCTTGTATGAAGTTCGTATCTGGTAGTGGCATCAAGGTCTGTTTGAGAAATCTTGGACTGCATTTTATCTTTAAGCTTGTTTAGCATAGGAACCTTTTTAGAAAGTACGGATAACTGTAAGTTAACAAACAATTCCAAATATTCGTCTTCTTTTTCAGGATGTTCGTCCATAAGCGCCTGCAATGTAGTGCCTTCGATATAGTCCAGAATAATGGCCCATTTACCGTCTACAACTTCTATAGAACGAATATTGGGAATATTAACGTCTGTTTCTTCTACCCTTGCGTGATTTAACGCTTCGTTTAAAATATTAGCCTTGGAATAATTTTTATCAAATACTTTAATAAGTTTTTCGCCGTCGCGGTAAATGTGCTTATCGCTGCGTTCAAAAACCAAATTGTCCTTTTTCATTTTATTTCCTCCTTATTTTCCGTAATATGCGTTAAGATACATCTGCTTTATTTCGCTCATAAGCGGGTATCTCGGATTGGCGCCCGTGCATTGGTCGTCGAAAGCCTGTTCAACCATTTCGTCCAATCTTTCCAAAAACTGCTTTTCGTCTATTCCGTAATCTTTAATACATTTTTTAATGCCTATCTGAGATTTAAGTTTATCGATAGCTTTTATAAGGTTATTTACCTTTTCTTCATCGTTTTTGCCGTTTAATCCAAGGCTTTCAGCAACTTCTGCGTAGCGTTTTAAAGTTTTGGGATAAGCATATTGACTGAACGTGCCCATCTTGGTAGGAACTTCCGCAGAATTGAATTTGATAACCTCGTTAATCATAAGCGCATTTGCAACGCCGTGAGGCAAGTGATGGAAAGCGCCGAGTTTATGCGCCATAGAATGGCAAACACCAAGGAACGCATTTGCAAACGCCATACCGGCCATTGTTGCAGCGTTAGCCATTTTTTCTCTTGCTTCGACCGACTGTCCGTTTTCGTAAGCTTCGGGAAGATATTTGAATATTACTTTTAACGCCTGAGTTGCAAGTCCGTCTGTGTAATCGGTTGCCATAACCGAAGCATACGCTTCAAGAGCGTGCGTTACCGCGTCTATACCGGAAGCTGCGGTAAGTCCTTTGGGCGCAGACATATGCAAATCCGTATCTATAATTGCCATATGCGGCATAAGTTCGTAGTCGGCAAGCGGATATTTTACACCCGTTTTTTCGTCTGTAATAACAGCAAACGGAGTTACTTCCGAACCTGTGCCTGCAGATGTGGGAATTGCTATAAAATAAGCTTTTTCTCCCATTTTTGGGAATGTGTATATACGCTTTCTTATATCGGCAAATCGCATTGCCATATCCATAAAGTCAACTTCGGGATGTTCGTACATAACCCACATAATTTTTGCCGCATCCATAGCGCTGCCGCCGCCGAGCGCAATAATAGTATCCGGCTTAAACGCTTTTATCTGTTTGGTGCCTTCTATTGCGCAAGCAAGCGTAGGGTCGGGAGCAACGTCGAAGAACGTTTGATGTGCAATACCCATTTGGTCAAGTTTATCGGTAATGCAACGTGTAAATCCGTTTTCATAAAGAAAAGTATCGGTAACTATAAACGCTTTTTTCTTGCCCATTACAGTTTTTAATTCATCCAAAGCAACAGGCAGACAGCCCTTTTTAATGTAAACTTTTTGAGGCGCTCTGAACCACAACATATTCTCTCTCCTTTCGGCAACGGTTTTTATATTTAAAAGATGCTGAACTCCTACGTTGGCCGAAACGGAGTTTCCTCCCCAAGAACCGCATCCCAGTGTAAGCGAAGGCGCAAGTTTAAAGTTATACAAATCACCTATGCCTCCGTGCGAAGAAGGCGTATTGATAAGAATTCTGCAAGTTTTCATACGTTCGGCAAATTCTTCTATTTTATCTTTGGAAACGGCAACGTTTACATAAAGCGAAGAAGTATGACCGTACCCGCCGTCTGCAATAAGTTTTTCTGCCTTGTTAAGCGCATCGGCAAAGCTTTTAGATTTATACATAGCAAGTACGGGCGAAAGTTTTTCGTGAGCAAATTCTTCCGTAAGTTCTACCGATTCCACTTCTCCTATCAAAATTTTAGTATTTTCGGGAACTTCTATGCCTGCAAGTTTTGCAATTTTATAAGCGCTTTGACCTACTATTTTTGCGTTTAACGAACCGTTTATAATTATGGTTTTGCGGACTTTTTCAAGTTCTTCATCCGATAAAATGCGACAGCCGCGTTTTTCGAATTCTTTTTTAACTTTATCGTAAATTTTATCTGCAACAATAACCGATTGTTCGGAAGCGCAAATCATTCCGTTATCAAACGTTTTAGAGTGAATTATAGAACTTACGGCAACCAAAACGTCCGCGCTTTCATCTATTATTGCGGGAGTGTTACCGGCGCCTACGCCTATTGCCGGTTTGCCGCTTGAATAAGCGGCTCTAACCATACCGGGACCGCCCGTTGCCAAAATAGTGTCTACCTCTTTCATTAAAAGATTTGTCATATCAAGGCTGGGACTGTCTATCCAGCTTATAATGCCTTCGGGCGCGCCGGCTTCCACAGCCGCTTCGTAAATTATTTTTGCTGCGGCAATAGTGGAATTCTTTGCACGGGGATGCGGACTGATTATACAGCCGTTACGCGTTTTTAAACATAAAAGCGTTTTAAAAATAGCCGTAGACGTGGGATTTGTGGTAGGAATAACCGCGCCGATAATACCTATGGGCTCGGCAACTTTTATAATTCCGTAAGCTTTGTCTTCCTCCAATATCCCGCACGTTTTTACGTTTTTATATTGATTGTAAATGTATTCCGAAGCGTAATGGTTTTTTATAACCTTATCTTCAACAATACCCATACCGGTTTCCTCTACAGCAAGCTTTGCAAGAGGAATTCTAGCCTTATTTGCCGCCACAGCGCAGGCAAAAAATATTTTGTCCACTTGCTCCTGAGTAAACGTAGCATACTCCTTTTGAGCCTTGCGAACCCTGTCGATTTCGCCTTCAAGCTTTTCAACGCTGTCGCACACATTGTAAGTTAACTTGAAATTCATTTACCGTCTCCTTTATTTATAATAATTGTTTAATAAACCGAAATTAATTTGATAATTTGTTATCGATAAAATTATATCAAATTAAACTAAAAAATAGCAACAACAAAAAATAAAAAATTAAATTTTGTTTAAAATGTTAAATTATACAAAATTCAGTTAATATAAAACACAAAAAGAGGATAAATTGCTATCCTCTTTTATCTATATAAATTATTGATTATTAAATTTAAAAATATAATAGCCGCCGTATTTTGTTCCGTCAAATCCTAAAAGATTTTCTTTGGATTTTACAAATTTAAGCTTATCCAATGCTTTTACACGCTCATTCGAACCGTTAAACGTTTTTGTTGCCAACATACTGCCGCCGAACATATTGAACGAAGGTTTTACAATTAAGGATAAAATTTGTTCTATATACTCGGTTTTTTCGTAATCGCTTCTTAAATCCAAACGTAAAAGAATGCAATCGGTAAAATAATCGTCCTCTTTTCTTAAAAATTCTTCTATTGTGCCTATTACTTCTTTACTTTTCTTGTCTATAACAGACCAACGTACAAACCAACCTTTTGAATATGCTTCAATCCAAAATTGCACAGCGCTTTGCATACGTTGTAACGTTGTATAATAAAAATCGTCGCCATGACAGTTATCACTGTTAAAAAACCGAACGGCATTTTTATCGGAATAAACTTTAAGCAAATCGTCAACGTCGTTTTCGGACGTAAGCCTTAATAAAAAAGCATCGTTTTCAAATTGCGGACACTGACTATATACATTCATTTTTGCAAATCCTTTAAGATTGACCATTTTTTAACCGTTTTTGTTTATTGCGAAAGTGTAATAACATATTTATCTTTATGCAACAAAAAAATAAGCCTTGCCGATAACGACAAGGCTATATCTGGTTTAACGCAGAGGGTTCAACCTCTATCATTATTGGTGCACTCGACAGGAGTTGAACCTTTAAAAATCATCCAAAAACGCACATTTTTGACGCAAAAAGCGGTAAAAAAAGCACTTTTTAATGACTTAATCCCAAGTTAGTCCCAGCCTTTATCAGATGTTAAAAATAAAATATCACTTAAATATTTCAAAGTCAATTAAAAAACTAATACAATCGATTGGATTAATTCTATTAATCTAAACTTACCAGCTTTTCAACGAACCACTTATTATTAAAACTTTCATAAAAAATCTCTTTATCTCTGCCGGCAATTTTAACGGTATATCTTATTGTCGGACTACTGCCGACAAATCGCGGCGGAGCTTGACGAACGTCAATTATTTTTGTTATCAAAAATCGTTCGCCGTTCTCCCACTCTACCTCTATGGGCTTCATCTTTCCGTCAATGTCAACACGCAAAATCATTGCAACATACACTTTATTGTAAACTGCCATACCGTAAGTATGCGCAAAACCAAAAAACTTTGAAAAATTTCGGCCGTCAAGTCCAATCGATTGGACTCAAGCGCTGAAAAAAACGAAACTGTAACCATTCAACCCAATAACAATGAAACCAACACCGTCGAGGAAGCGACTTCTATATTATTTGCTTTTGCAAATAAAACGCAATACAACAATACGGGCGGTAAATAACTTACAGCCGTGCACAATCGGAATTGTGCGCGGCTGTAAGTTATGGTGTTAGTGTTGCGTGTTATAGAAAATTCGGGGGTCGGGGGGCTTTGCCCTGCGCCGCATCGAACGAATTGTTACAGTTGCTGTAACAATTCAATGAGAAAAGCCCGAATTTGCCGCAAAAAAGCTTAAAAACCGGCTCCGTAATGTTTTCGGCCGCCTGTTTCAGACATTTGACGCCGTTCCGGCGGCATAACCGCATACAAGCCCGTTTACGGGCGCCGAGCAACGGCTCCAAAAATGCCGTTGCGTATTTCTCTTTGTGTTTAATATATAATATGGAAAAAGCGAATGGGATTTTGATATAGTTTTACGGATTTTTGATAACCTATAAGCTCAATTTCCAACGCTATATTTTTATAAAGAAAAACCGCCCCGAATTGCCCGTGCGGTACTTGAAAATTCTAAATTCAGTTAACGACTACAAGCGCCGACGTCTTCGGCGCTTTAAATTTTCTTATTCGATTCCCTTGGTAGTTCTTTTGCCCGTTCCGGGCGGCGAGCCTCGCCGTCGTGGCTTCCAGCAATCGCAAGCCGAGCCGGACGCTCTGGCGCCTGTGTCCTTACACTCGGTGCAGACGACGTAATACTCGGCGTCAAGCTCTTCAGGCTTTATGCCTATGTTTTTAAGCACGTGCGCGCGCTTTTCCTCTATACCCTTTATCTTGGAAGTAAGCTCCTGCAGCGCTGCGACGTCATTATGTAGTATAGCGTTAATGTGTTTATGCTTTATTTCCCCATACTCTGCATTGAGCTTGCGGAAATCATTATTTTTAAGCGCTTTTTCAAGCGCCTGTGCGGCTTTCTGCGCGGCTTTGGCTTGCAATCCGCTGTAATATCTTTGCCGTGCTTCGGCGTAGTTTAAATGCGGTGTTTGCGGAGTTTTCGGCGCTTTCTGTTCGGGTTCAGGCTTCGAGCTTTCTGCTTTCTTTTTCTTATAGAGCAAAGCCCGGTATTCCTGTTCGCGTTTAAACCACGTAAAACCACGCTTTAACTGTATTCGGCTTTTCTTATAACGGTTTAAGCCGCGCCAGCCGTTCGGAAAATGTATCAGTCCGGCTTGCCGGAGCTTACGTATCGAATCCGAAACAGTAGATTCGTCTATACCCAGCGTTTCCGCCATTTCCTTGAACGTCATCTTCAGCGTTCTTTTGTTTGGTCCCGTATGCGGCAACAAGGTATAGATGAGCGCATATACAAGCGCATCACAATATGTAAAATTTATAAAATACGTATTGCCGTCGTCGTCTTCTGCAGGGAACGTTTGAGTTAGTATTTCCGTCGGGCAATACCATTTCTTTATTTCCTCGCCCTCGGCATCGGCGCTGTAAACGTATGTCGAAACGCCCTGTTTCCGTATTCTGCCGGAGTTCTCAAACCGCTTGTTGTTTCTGGATGCCGTCGCCGGCGATACGTTTATAAGCTCTTTTATCTCCTGTCGGGTTATGGTATTGATTTTATTTCCTTCTGCATCGACTTTATTTGTAACGGCAAGCAAGCCGCTTTGCAAGCAGGCGGACGCAGTAAGCCCGGATGAGGGCGCGCAAAAACTGCGTTCAATTCCGATAAAATAAATCCCTCTATCATTTGTATTCGGTTGTTGTACTGCCGCAGTTGCTGCCATTTCTTAATCCTCTTTTTCCGCGTCTATAAACTTAGTTAATTCGCCCTTAAATCTTAAGGGCAACGTTCCGCACTTGCCGTTACGGTGTTTTGATATTCTAAGCTCCGCCGCACTGCTTGTCATCTCGTCCGCTGCGTCCACGTTTCTATCGATAAACATTACGATATCTGCATCCTGTTCTATCGCCCCGGATTCCCTCAAATCCGACAGCGATGACTTCTCGCCGGCTTTCAATCTTTTAAGCTGTGAAAGCGCTATTATAGGAACCTGCAGTTCCTTTGCAATCATCTTTAAATCTCTTGTTATGCTTGCCACTTCGAGCGTTCTGTTCTCGTCTGATTTCTTACCGCTGCGCATAAGCTGTATGTAGTCTATCATTACAAGGTCCAGCCTACCGTCATTCTTCGATTTAATTCTCCGGCATTTGGAAAGTATTTCTGCCGGCGTTATCTTCGTGCAGTCGTCTATAGTTATTCGGCTTTTGCTTAAACGTTCTTGCGCCGCCGCTAAACGTTTCCAGTCCGCGTCTTTCAGCTTCCCGGAAAGCGCCGCCGACATACTCACTCCGGCATTTGCACATATCAGGCGTTGTCTGAGTTGAAATTCCGACATTTCCAGCGAAAACACGGCGCACACCTTGCCGCCGTAAACCGCGGCGTGTTCGACGATGTTCATTGTAAAAGACGTCTTGCCTACGCCCGGACGCGCAGCTATTACTATAAGGTCGGATTTTTGCAAACCGTTTGTCATATGGTCCAATCTGAAAAAGCCCGTCATCACGCCGCGGAAAGCGTCTTTATTGTTCTGCAGGGCGTCGAATTTGTCCAACACGTCCCAAAACCCTACGTCCCGAACGTCAACCAGTGATGACGTATCTTGCGTCCTTGATAATGCGTACAGCTTTTCTTCGGCGTACTGTATGCTTCCCCTCGCGTCTTCATTCTCTCGGGCATACTCAGAAATCTCGCGCGCTGCGCGGATGAGCTGCCTGTTTGTACTATCGCGCTTAACTATATCGAAATAATATTTATAATTTGCCGATGACGGCGTTATCTGCATTAATTCCGTTAAATACGCTATACCGCCCACGTCTTGGATTTTGCCGTCCGCTTCGAGCTTGTCCGAAACCGTTACAAGGTCTATGGGCTTCCGGGCGTTATAAACCGCTTTAAACGCGGTTATTATGTATTTATGACTTTCTGCGTAAAAGTCATTTTCATTTAAAGCGCTTAAAACCTCTGCGGCAAGGTCGTTGTCAATCATTATGCAGCCAAGCATTGATTGCTCCGCTTCGAGGTTGTAAGGCATTGCGTTTGTGTTTTCCATTTCTAATCTCCATTTTACTCTGCAATTTTTAATTGCTCTTCCGACGGTTGCGGTTTTTTGCCTTTGCAACCGACGTTTTTATATTTCGGCGCACATTTAGGACAATAACATTTATCACGCCAATACGCCACGCTCCAACCACTTTTCCGAGCGACGTCATAATTTTTAAAATTTGCCACGGCATTGCATTCTTCATCGTCGCAAGTATATTCCCGACAGCCGTTTATTCTATTTTTATTTATCATGTTCCCCACCGCTTAAATTTTCTGTTTCGATGCTTTCAGGCTTTTTTCTTACACGCTTACGCGCCGGCTTTTTTAATTGCTCTTGTTGCTTTTCAGATATGCGCCGTTCACATAAAGCAATAATCAAAGAAGCCGCGTTCTTCTGTAATCGTTGCCGTTCCTCTTCCTCTGCAGGATTCTCCTGCAATACATTTGCCGAATTATCATCTGTGCTTATTATTTTTGTGCTTTCAGCCTCAATTTCCTCAACAGCTTTCGTTTCTCTTAATTTTGACAAGCCCTCAATTAAATCTTCAAAAGCATGTTCGCGCCGGGCGAATACCGCGCATAAAGGTTGTACTATTTCAGTCAAGGCTGTTGCCGCAGCCCTCGCCTTACGTCCGTGTTTAGTAGTTAAATACTCGTTAAAAACAGTACAAATTGCAACTTCTATTTCTTCCGAGCCAGACAATTCGGCTTGCAACTTTATAATTTCATCTTTACGCTCCGCAAGATATTTCCGCGTTTCAAGCTGCACTTTATCTGCAACAAGTGTATATGCTTCATTCGGGCGCCAGCGCAGCTGCCACCACTGCTTATGATGTTTTTCAATAGGCACAACACGTCTCGATTTTGCTTCCAAAATTTCAAGTTCAGTTTTCTTTCTGGTTTGAATTTCTTTTTGCTGCAGCTCGTCGCACATTGTTTTTTCTGCCTCTATTCTCGCTTTCTCCAAATCTGATTTTTGTTGAATTTCCGCTGTTTGAAGCTCCAAGCGCTTTGTTAATTCAGCATGTTTTAATTTGTATTCGGCATCCGTTTTAGCATTCTCCAGCTTTTTTATCTCTTCGATTCGTTTAAGCTCATTTTCGTGCTCCGCGCGAGCGCGTTCTTCCGCTAATCCGTCTTTACCTTCCAGCATAGCGCTTTCGCGTCTAAACTGCATTAATAGCTTAGCCTGCATTTCGCTTCTCTGTTCAGCCGTAAGCGCTTCTGTTTCGTTCTTAATGTCCCAATATACGTCTATGTAATCTTTAACTAACTGCCTGTATTCTTTTAGCATTTTTTGTCCCCTCTTCCGTTTTCTCTGTTAATTTTTTACGGTAATATTCAGGTTCGTGAATGGAATAGAATTGCGCAATATCTTTCGGCATTTTAGACAGCTCCGAAGCGCTTACCGGCTTTAACATACTGTACTGTTGACCTTCCGGCGGCGTAAGCTCGTTTTTACACCCAAATGCGTTATAATGCTTTCGAATATCGCCCTCGTGTTCGTATGTTGTTTCTTTATAATTTTTAACTGTGCCGGGGCTTTTAAAATATTCGTCATAATCCTGAATACAATCAAATTCGCGGCATTCCCAAATCGTTTTTATTACCCCACCCATTCCGTCATATATGAACGTCATTTTTATTATCTCAATTACCTTTCCGACAAGCTGTCTAATACGCGCATCTACAAATCCGCCCACCTGACTGTCTAACCAAATATCGTAATGTTTATGTCCGTGTTTTTCAAAAAACGAATAAACGCCGGGGTCAAGGTTCTGGTGTTGTTTGCTACTGAAATATTTCTGAGCTTCCGGAATAAATATTTGCGCATACGGCAGAAAATACTGTGGCGCTACGCCTTTGTTAGTCGGGCTTAAATGATATGGATTGACTATAAAAGGCTCGTAATACTCATCGCGCTTTACGCAGAAACGGCTCCCCATATCAAGCGGTGCGTATATAGGCGGCGTATCTTTCTCTGGGCACTCAAACTGAATTTCCCTGCCATTGTTTTCTTTGACTATTTCGCCGCAGCACTGTTTCCAAAGTTCGTGTCGATGGTTAAAATATAAATCCTCGACTTTCATCTGCAGCCAGCCCGTTTTGCCGAACTTCGGACGACCGACAAGCATTGTTATCATTTAAATTCCACCCGTTTTTGAGCATTGTTTTCTTAAAAAACACTTGACTCGTTTTTTGCTTTAATTTTGATATTATTTCCCACCCTTTGGAGGTTTTTCTTTCAGTTTCTTTTGCTTAGCTACTCTGGTATAACCTAATATCTGAATATTTGCAGGTATTGCAAAAAACATTACCCCACCGGGCATATATTTATTTACTTTTGTTGCGTGATAAGTTTTTCCGTCGCTACCGTGCGCCAAGTATTCCCCTTCTTCTTTGGGATTTTTAATTAATCTTGACATTTTATCTCCTTTACTTGTTGACTTTTTTTAATAAATGAATATAATAATTATTAGAAAGGTTTTGTGCCTCCTTCCATTTGGTAAAGTTGAGGCACGGGGTGAAATACGAATTCAGTTTCGGTGCACCGCCTTTCTTTTTTATTTGTTTTGTTTTTTTTCAAGTTCTGCTATTAAGTCGTTAACCGTTTTTTCGTCTTCCTCGCTAAACGCCCAACCTATCAACCTATTGCTTAAATCACGTTCAGGTACTTCCTCAATTTTAGGAACTATTCTGGCAGCTTTTTTATTTGTGGGGTGCGGTTCCGGATTTTTTGCCAATTTAATTGTATTTAAACCGTCCTTCCTTTCCCCGTGGGTTATTCCAAGTCCAAATAACCGCCTGCCGATTTTTTTGAAAAAGAATCTCGGATGCCCTTCCCCTTCACGCGTGCGCTCTTTTCTAAATTCTTTAATACGCTTAATCTTTTTCGCTCTATTGCGTTTTTGCTTACTCATTCAGCTTTCCTCTTATCTGTAATGTTTAAAATATCGAACGTGAAAGCGACGTAGCCGGTAAATCCGGCGGCGTCAAGCTCGAATATGTCTTTTATCTTTATAAGGCATTTGCGCCTCGTGTAAAGCTCTTTACGATAAACTCCGCAGCAGTGGCGCCGGCAATCTTCCGGAATTTTATGATAGTCTTGCTCATTGTAAGGGTCATACTCAACCGGCGGACAGTTTGCGCCGAAATCCGGACAAGCCGGAATATCTTGATAACCTTCAAACTCTTCTAAAATTACGCTGTCGCCGGGCTTAAAAACTCTATCGTTTTTCTTATTTCAAACGGCTTTTTGCCGTCTATTACCGCCTGAAAGTATTCAGGCAACGTTTTTAAATGGTGTGTCATTTAATTACTCCGTTTCTGATTCGTATTCTTCCTTGCTTACTTCTTCAAGTGCTTCGGCATAAAGTAGTTTCTTTAACTTTTCCAAGTCAATTTGCTCTTTATTTGCATTAATCGTCCCGTACATTTCCACGCCGGCGTTATCTGTAAATTTGAAATAAAACATTTTAAACTAACTCTATACCTAACACATTAAGAAGCTTATATGTAGTTTCGTAAGGCGTTTCAGAGTTCATAACGCTTACGTCTATTAAGCTACCAATATTTAAATAGGACGGGTATGATTGTTCGTGTAACTGTTTATCCAATTCCCAACAATAGCTTTGATAAATTTCAAACAACGTATTATAAGTTTTTTTCATATCCCGTGCATTGAAAGTTACTTTATATTCTCTTACCGCCTTAAAATCCAATGCTACTTTTATTGCATTATCTAACGTAATTTTTTTAACATTAAAATTACCCATTACTTTTCCCCTTTCAACTCGTCAAGCTGTAAATAATAATTTTTGTCATTGTGCAGTTTATCAAGCTGTTCATTTATTCTTTTAAATTTTGCAAAATCTTTAATAGGGTCGGTCTTTTCAAATTCTGCCATAAGCTCGTTAAACTTTCTGTTTTGCCGTTCAAGTAAAAACTCATTAATCACATACTTTGCAGAAAGTGACGACTTTAAAATTCTTTTTACAATCTCGCAAAGCTCGTCCTTTGTCAGTTCCGTGATTTTCATATCTTGCCCCTATAAAACACCGGCAAACACGGGCGCTTGCCCTTAATACAATTTTCCGTGTAACAGTCTTTAAACATTGCAAAATCCTTACAATTTTTAAATTCCGTTTCAGTAACCGGCACGCCCTTGAGCTCGCAGTTTCTTACGGTGTACCAGCCCTGTTTGGCTGCCGTTCCGAGCGAGCCGTGATATACTCCGCCGCGCTGTTCCCACTCGGCTTTTGTCATCGCCAGCTCGCCGGAAAGACGTATTTCCTTTTCTTCAGTTCTGTGTCGGATTAATGTTTCAACTCTCATTCCGCACACCCCTTTAAATCTCTTTAGCGTGCGCTGTGAGCCACGTTATTACGTCCGTATAACAAATACCTTTGGAATCAAATTTGTCGTGCTTATCGTCTATAATTGAATAAGCCACGCGTTCTTTTGCGCCGGGAGTGGAACTGAAAGACCAATATTCAAAACCTACTTCAACGATGAGCGCGGCACCGTTGGCGAAATCGAAGCGGTAAAACGTTTTGTCTACCTGCGGAACTTCAAGCCATATGCCCCAGCTCCTGAACCCGTCCAGCCACGCTTTACGCGCTTTTTCGTTTTTCAGGTTCAGAAGCTTTATTTTCGCCTTTTCTTTCGGCTTAATTAAGCTGTCAAGGTTTTTTATTAATTTGTCGTATTCCTTATCATCTATTGGCAACGTAGCCGCTTCGGGTTCCGTCAGTCCAGCCGACTGGACTTTGTTCTCTTCCGACGGTTGCGCCGACGTTTCCGCAACGTTTACGACAAGCCCGTCCTGCTCAGCTTTCCATTGAATATATTGCTCTTGTTCAGCTTCAGAAAGATATTCGTCTGTATATATCAACTCTGATATATGGCGCGCTACTTCTTCCCACGTCAAGTTGATTTTTTGAAACGGGTCAAAGCTTATAAACTGTATGCCGTTATTATCATATGTACGGTTCATATTGTCTTCTTTGGAATAAAAACCGTGCGTAAAATTCTGCTTGTTGTCATAGTTATATACACCTTTTATAAAGTCCGGGAAATTGCCTTCTAACGGCTTGTTACGGTAACGGTCTACTATCTGAAACTTTGCGTCTTCAACGTAAATATCTACACCCGTCAACCCGACTTTTATTATTTCGCTTTCCGGGCGCTTGCCGGATTTTGAATGCTGCACATACTCCACGGCGGCGGTTTCGTTAAGCTCCGCCTCAAACTCTTCGTCCCTTTGTTCCTGTTCTTCGGGTTCCGTCAGTCCAATCGATTGGACTCGGTTTTCTTCCGGCTCCGGCGTTTCTACGCATTCCACAAGTTCCAAAAGCGGCGCAGGCGCAGGCTTTTTCACAAGCTCCAGAAACTCGTCCGCGGTCTTGCAGTCCGGAAGTGTGCCATTATCTTCTAAATATTTGTTCCATAACGGGCGCACTTCTTTTATTTTGGAAACGCTGTCTTTCGGTGTCAGAATCTTTTCTATTCCGCCGCTACCGCGTATTGTTTTCGCCTTGCTCATTTCAAGCAGCGCCGTGTAAGAATAGCCCCGGAACTTGTCCGCGATATAAAGCGGCGTTTCGCTCTTTGCGTAATTAAACGCTTGCATAAGTCCGTACGTTGTGGAACGTTTAAACCCGAACTCAGACTCGGCAAGCTCTTCTATATTCGCATAGCCCAGCGCTTCATAATATTTACAGCGGTTTGCTTCGTCCAGTCTGAACCCTATAAAATACGACCGATGCTTTATATCGTCTATCGCGTCATTAACCGCTTTAAGAAAGCCGGTAGCATATACAAGCTGCGTTTCATCGCTCGCTTTGACTTTTTGATTCTCCAAAGGTCTATACTCGCCGTATTTGTTTTGAATTAAAGCACCGTTCACAATTCTGCCCCCTTTCCCGTAAGCGCTTTAAGAACACTTTCAGAATCATCGAATAGTCCGGCTTTTTCCGCAAGCGCGAGCATATCGTTCCAATGAAAGATAAAAGCACGGTTTTTATACTTGACGACAGGCTCGCAAGCAAAATCTCCGCCCGGCTCAACCGTCGCAAATTCATAGTCATTGCCGTCATCAGTTTTGCCGTCGTCTACAAGGCTGCATTCCAGCAAATCCTTTAAAAACATTATCTGACCGTAATTCCTTGTCTTTGCCGGGTTTTGCTCTCCGACTTGTTTTATTACTTTTGCGACTGCTTCCGCATCGCATCCATTCAGCCCGGCGGCGCTCAGTTTTTCCGTGTTGTAAAAAACGTCTTGCGCGTCTGCCATTTCGCAGCCTATTCCCCAATTAGGAATACAGCAAAAACCGCCATTCCCATGTTTTCCGAAGATAACAAGGAAATAGCTGCCATTTGCGTTAAATGACACTTCAAAGAGTGCCTCTACTGTGTATTGTTTCATTTTTACGACCTCTTAAAAAATATATTTATACTTTCCGAAGAAAGATTTATTCAACCCCACAACCCCCGTATAAGAGCCACCAAACACGGGAATCGTGGTCGTAAACCCGGCTTGCAGATTTCCCTGCGCCACCGAGAGATAAAGCACCGCTTATTTAAACTTGATTTTAAAATTTGCCTTTAAGCGTTCTTTTGCCATACACTTTGGGCATAAACACGTATTATTGTCCGGAGCTATTCCCCAACCCGTACGCCTTGCTTCTTTTGTATTTGTAAATTCTCCTCTTTCTTCACAACCGTTACCGTTACAATTGAAAATAAATGTGTTATAAATCATATCAACCTCAACAAAATTTATTCGTTTTGAATAATTATATTATTCGTTTTGGTTAAAGTCAAGAAAAATTTATTCGTTTTGGTTAAAATAACTTTATGAATTGGTACGAAAAATTAAAAGAATTACGAAAATATAAGGGATTAACATTAAAAGAGGTTGCCACCGGATTATCTATTCCGTTACAAACTTATGCAAATTATGAACACGGAACCCGTGAACCGTCTATTGCTATGATTTACTCAATTTGCAAATTTTTTGATATATCATCTGATTATCTTATAGGGCTTTCCGACAGCTACTAAGTTGCGCATTTATAATTTCTTCCGCACTGACATTGTAGAATTTTGCTAAAACAAGTATTTGTTCAAGACTTATTCTTCGAAGCCCCTGCTCATAATTTGAATATGACGAATAACTTACTTCCAATGCCGCCGCAACTTCACGGCGGCTTTTTCCGTGTTCTTCTCTTAAACTTTTTAATGTGTTTTCCATAATTTTGAATCCAATCGATTGGACTGCTTATTTCTTATTCGTTTTTTCTTCCGGCTTAAACGTATGTGTTACTTGCCTGTCTGTCGGCGAAACGAGCACTACTTTACCCGTTTTTTTAAGTAAATCCGCGGCATAGTCTTTTGCTTCTTTTTCAGTCGCAAAAGTCTTTCCACTGCGTCTTATATCGTCCCACGCCGTATAACCGCCGGTCTTTGCAACGCGCCGTAACACTTTCGGCAATGGCTTTGCTTTTATACCGCCAAGATTTAAAATTACAGGTGTTATTTGGGATTCCTGCATTTCCTCTTTATCGCTATGCTTTAACGGGTTTACAACGCGCTTTTTACGTTTTTCAACGGGTTTACCAGTTTCATCGGGTTTGGGTTCCGTGCGCTTGCTTGCTGGCTTCTGCCTTGACCTCTTCGGCGTTACGGTTTTTACTTTCTTAGGCGCAGAAGCTTCTACCAATTTGTAACCGTTTTTCTCCGCCCACCTTGCTGCACCTGACTTTGTTTTCCAATTAGGCGCCGAACTTAATACTCGTTTTGATTTACGTTTCCCGTCTTTTTCTACTTCCGCAAGAACATAATGCTCCGTAGGCTGACCTTTATTAATTGTTACAATCTCTACTGATAATTTGTCGTCTTTCTTTTTCTTTCCGAACATAAACTTTTTTCTCACTTTTAACTTGACTATCGATTTTTAATGTGATAATATTAATTCAAATAACGACGATTTCTATTGAAATCCGGCTGATGCTTTTTAAGTGTTTGGCACGTCGTTATTTTTTTTATGCTTGTTTTTAATGTACTTTTGCTTATCTTTTGCCATTATTTCGCTTTCGTTTGTTTGTATTCGACGGCAAATATATGTAAGGCGTTTGCGACTCTTTCTGATTCTGCGGTAATTCCAATATGATTTTTCGCGTATTTTGTGCCGCAGCCAAATCAACGTAACGCCTGTGCCACAACTGCGCTTTGCGACGTCTGCGTTCTGCAAGCCATTGAAACACTGAAACTATCGCCCACAGTAAAAACACTACGGCAACAATCCAAGCGCCTAAACTAACCCAATTTAGCCAGTCGGCATATCGATTCAAGTATCTGAACAAGAAGCCCATACCGGTAAAAAATCCGCTTAAAAAGAATAATAAAAATGTCATATTGCTTTAACTCCTTTTTTTGTTGTTGACCCCGTAATATGCGCCGTTTTCGCCACTTTTACGGGCTTTTTTGTATTCGAAGACATTTGCAACGCCGGTTTAACCGTTGCCCCCGTAATATGCGCTGTTTTCGCTGGTTTTACGGGCTTTTCTTCGGGCGGCTTCTCGCCGTTACAGTAAACTATTGCCGGCGGTTCTTCCGCTTTTCTCTCGCGCTGTACGGCGCTTAAAATAATTCGCAGTGCGCCGAGCGTTAAAAGCGCGTATATGTCGTACGGTTCCGGTAATCTTGTGCCAAGTATTCCGCACGCCATAAATGTTATTTCAAGAATAATCCGCAGCCACTTTCGGCGGCGGCGCTTACGTTCCTGCTTTCCTTTTCGCATTACTCGTCTTTGTCCTTCTTAACTTTACTTACGACCTTTTTTATCTCGCCGCAAATTCTAATAGTAACAAATACTCCGGCAACAGCACCCAAAACTACGCAAATCCAAGTCATAGCAGGAAGCAACTTTTCTATGAGTTCAAAGCTGCCGACAAAATAACCCATAACAACCCGTCCTATTACAAACACTATTGTTAATATCGTAAATAGCGCTATCATTTTGTTTTGCCTGCCTTTCTGTTCTTTGTCTTAACGCTCGCTTTCTTGCGCTTTTGCGCAGCTTTACTTTTTGCCTTGGCTTTTCTCTTTTGAGCCTTCTTGTCGGCTTTTGCCTTTTGCTTCTCGGCTCTGGCTTCCGCCTTAGCTTTTTTCTTTGCCGCTTTGCGTATGTCCTTTGCTTCGATTTTCTTCTGGTAATACTGCTCTTTACGGATGAGCTTATTCTGATAGTGCGCAATTTGTACAGCTTCTTTCCTTGCCTGCTTTGCCTGACGCATTTTTTCTTTTTGAATTTTGCGCTGTGCCGCTCGGATTTTAAGCTTTTTAAATAGTTTTTTTAATGCGACAAACGGTTGTTTTATTAGCCACCACACACCGCTTAACGCCCATTTCAACCCTTTTTTAATGCCGCCCCATAAAACAGCAAACAAAGGGAAAAACAGCGATAACAGTTTTATCAAAACTACCAATACTATCAAGCCGACGATAACCGTTATTGTTACCGCCCACCACTCGCCTCGGCATAACGCATCCCAAAATATCTGCCACCAATTCTTTGAATCAGGTTTAGGATTAGGCGGTGGTGTAACGTCTGCCGCAATATCTATCGGCGACATTACAACCGGAATAACGGTCTTCACGTCGTTTTTGGTAAACGTAAGGTCAATGACGTCGAAGTCAAGCTGCACCCATTCCTGTGCAAAATAAGCATTAGTATCAACGGCTTTATAATTTCCGAAATCACCGCCTATCAAAGCCCAATCTTTTATACGTTCGTATTCTGTCGCCTCGTTTGAAACATATTCAGTCTGTTGATATCTGAATAAATAAGTAGTTTCATTATTTGCTTCTGAACGGCTCACAAATGCGCGAAATTCGTCATAGTCGCCGTCATCTATGTAGTGCGTACTGCAAAAACCTTTTACAGACGATGCCATAGCAATATCTTTTGATGTAACTTTTTGTATTGCCGACATTATATAACTGTTTTCGTGTTTTACCCCGGTACCGAAAAGTCTGTCCCAAATCGTATCAGAAACGGTCTTGTCCGTGAGCTTATATTCTTTTGTGGCTTCAATTTCTGCAACCGTAAACTTTTCATCTACTTTGTCAAACAAAACACTTGCATATCGATTGTTTACAAGACCGGCATTAGACGATTGCGTTAAATTACCATACTTTTCCGTAAACGCTTCTAACCAACCTTTTTCGCCTTTAGCCTTATTGCCAATTATTTTTTCTGCCGGTAATGTATAATTATCTGCATCTCCGTTTTCCGCATAAAAAAGATAATTAAGGTAGTAAACCGGATTATCATACTTAAACTGAACGTCGGTAAGATAATCTGTCCCGTCATAGCTTGTATAGTGGTTATATGCGTAATAACCTGCCATTTTTGCCGCATCTGGACTTTCAATTAAGTCTTTTACTGCTTTTGTAGCAACAACGGAATACTTCAAGTCCGTATTTGGATTTAACTGTGTTACAGAACCGCCATGTACATATTGCGCTAAATATCTGTATAACTCTGTATAAATCGATTGGTTACCGGTAACAAAAATAGGCGCAGTATATGCGTTTAACCACGTTGCTTTTACTGCTGTCATTTCTCCGTACTTATCTATGATTTTGTCAGGAACGGAAAAATAAACTGAGTGTAACGTGTCTTTTGTATAACCGTCTGCATGCGTCCCTTCCGGGCGAAAATATGTTGCGTGTACATCAAGCGTTAAATATTCGTCTAATCCGTCGACAGTACATTGCAATGTATCGTCGACAGCAAGCTCTGAACCGTAACCTTTGGCATAACCGCTGTAAGTATAAGTTTGCGCACACAAATATTCTGTTACTTCATTTTTTATCGAAAACTCTACACCGCTAATCTTATATACGCGTTTATTTTCTTCCAGCGATTTTAAGATGCCTGTGCGTTCCGCGGAAGAAAGCTGAACCTTGAATTTATAAAATCTGCCTTCATAACCCGGCTCGTTGCTATAATTTAAAAACTTTAATTGAGCTTTTATAAACCCTTGATTGTTACCGTATGTAAACTGTATTTTATTACGTTCTGTATTGGTGTCTATCGGTATATCTTGCGGATTGTAAATATAGATGTATAGTCCGTAATCTGCCTGCTTTACCTCAAAATACGAATAGCAAAATTCCACAAATGAAATAATTTTCGGTTCGCCGTTTTCTTTGTGTGGGAATTTGGATGCATCAAATTTTTCATCGCCTATTGTAGAATTTTGCAAATCCGTCCATACCTTTTGATTTTCATATGCCGCAACAACATTGGTTGTTGCAGCATATGCAGAGGGCTTGCCGACGTTCAGGAGCGTTGCCGTAAACAGCGTAAAAACGGCAAGCAACACCGTTAAAACGTATTTAATTTTGTAAGCCTGCCGTTTCATCAATTTGTTTTACCTCTTTTTTCGTCCAGTCGATTGGACTCGATTGTGTTTTTGCGCAAAGTAGCCTGCAATGCTTATGCCGGCAACTACAAGCGACATCGCCGCGCCGCCAACCGCAAAAATCCAAGGGTATTGACCGAAAAACAGTTGCGCTGCCGTGGGGTCTAGTTTCGTCTTGATTGCACGCACGGAGTAATTATCTGTTATTTCAGTATTAAGAAAATTCTTAATTTTCTTTTCTGATTCGCCCTCAAGCACTGCCAACAGCTCTAGATTTTCAGTTGCCGCATCTTCTACTACTTTTGAAAATACGGTGCCGTACTCAACCTCTTTCACTGTGTAAATTTCGCCGTCTACATAGAAAGTTACAGTAAATGTTTTTATCTGCCAATGCGCGATTAGCGTCGTATCTTCTTTTATCGCCTGCCCGGCATATTCCGTTCCGTCTTCGTAGAACCAGCCGAGGAAGTCATAGCCGCGTTTTGTTGGCGTTTCCGGCGAAAGCACTGTATTCCAATCTACCGTTTGATATTGCGGCGTCGCATCTTCATCTGAAATAAGCGTTACAGTATATCGATTAATTTGGAACTTTGCATAAAGTTTTGTGTCTGCGTAAATTGGACGATTGCGATACGGTCTTGTAAACTCTTCATCGTAGTACCAGCCGACGAAAGTATGACCTTCTTTCATCGGGTCTTCCGGTAACGGTATCGAAGAACCTACTGTTTGATAGCGCGTTACAATCAATTCTTCCGTTACGGTTCCGTCAAAGCCGTTGTCGCCGCCGCTGGCTTTATGTCTAAAATCATCTGCAAAAAAAATTGACTCTAACCTTCCAAAATCATCTGTTCCACATATTTTAAAACATACTTTGCTAGCGTCTGCAAGTTCGCCATACATACGAATAATTTTGACATTGTCGCTTTTTGCATTGACTAATTCCAAGGTTATTTTTTTTACACCTTGCGGCAGTTCAGTTATATTTGTATCTTCGATGCCGGCTCCGGGTCCTCTCGGCGTATAGCTTACATAACCGGCAAAAACGCCCATATCGTTGTTTTGTCCGGCACCACCGGTAAGTTCATAATCTTGCCCGGCTACAGTCGCGCCAAATGAATGCCACGCGCTTTTACTGTTTCCGTTTATTTCAAACGATAATTTATATAAGTAATTATCGTAATCTTCCACCGATGCCAGCCAATACTTTGCCTTACCTCTATTATTTTCTGTCGGACTGTGCAGCACATTACTTTCCTCGAGTAAATATTCTTCCTCGTACTGCACAGGCGGCGGAACTTCAACCGTCTTATATAACGTTAATTTTTCTGTTATAGGCGTATTCGTTTGAATACCGTTGTCCGCAAACGGATTACCCTCAACTGTAAATCCGCTAAGAATCATTAAATCTATTAACTGCTCTACTTTGCTAAAGTCTGTTATTGTTATACTCCACAGCTCGGTATTGGCTTGTGCATAATACCCTAAATGGTAAACCCTAAATTGCGTGCGCGTTAATTCGATTCCAAGCATTCTATAACCTGAATTAACTTCTCCAAGCTGCACATCAAAATAAACCGAACCGTCAATCCAAAAATTTAAATAATAATCTGATTCCATATGAGTGGTAGAATCGTAAGTTTTACCGAACTCAAGGGTTTTTCCTGTATAAAATTGATAAGGAATTCCGCTAAATCCGGTACCTTCGTAAAGCTCCAACGTATAAACGTAATCGTCATAATCCTTGCCGCTAATCCAATCGCGCACATTGCTTTTATCTTTATATTCAAGCTCCTCTTCAGATTCAAATACGATTTCTTTTTTTGTAGTTTCCGAAGCTGCTTGCGCTGCCGGCTCTGAAACCTGCGCCGGCTGTTCCTGAACCTCCGCCGAAGCGGCAGCGTGAACGCTCACACCGCCGCTAATACGGAAGATAAATGAAAAAACACAAATGGCGGCAATAAAAATTGCCGCTAATATGATTGAAAATTTCTTTGATTTATTATTCATCGCTCTTACTCCTCATCGACAAAGTAGTGCATATACACCGTTTTTTCATAACTGCCGTCCGCCTTTCGGTACGTCAAGTTAAAATATCTGATGTCTGTCTTTGCAACTTCCGAAAGCTCTATTTCCGCGCCGTCGTAATACGCAGATAGCAATTCCGGCATCGCCTTGCATTGCAGTGTAAACTGCCCGGCTTCGGTTTTAAGCTCGAACGCGTCATTTAAATTTTTTAATTCGGTAAATCGATGAACGGCGCCGTCTGCGCGGAAAGTAAAATCATTGTCCGCGTTCGGGCTTATGACGATTTGGTATTCAGGCGCTTTTTTCATCCCCGTGCCTATCACGCGAACGCCCAGTTCCTCGCCTTGCGGAAGTGCCAGCGACGAGCTGACAACGCCGGCATCGCTTTTTATGTACATAGGCGCGGCGCTTTCGTAGCCGTTTGTCATATACCCGATAAAGCCGAATAATCCGGCAGCGCCTAAAAGTATAGCGTCAATGATTAGAAGCGATTTTACAAGCTTATTCATTGAATGCACCCCGGCACAATTAGCATATAGCCGCAGCTCGCAGCCGACTCTGTTTCAGGCGCAGCTTGCGCAGCTGTTCCCCAACTGTTAAACCATTCCGGCAAGTTCCAGTTTATGAAACCGTCCGAACCCCACGCAAGCACGGTTAAAATCGCCGCAACCGTGAGTATTATTGCAATAACACAAAGTGTAATAACAATAGCGCTGCTTCTTTTTGCCGCCTCTTCAAGATAATAATTATTTTTTCTCGCCATTTATTTGCTCCTTTTCTTTTTGTTTGGGGAAGTCGGTCGTTCTGTTCGGTACGGAATTTTTTATGTTCTTTTTACGCTCGTTTACAAGAATGTAAAAAGTTGTAATCGCAATCAAGAGAAAAATGCAAGCCAGCATAACTGACACAACTACTGTAAAACCTCTCAATAGTTCTATTATTTCACGCATTAATTCTTCTTGTATCGTCATATCTACCTCTCCCCACCTGTTAGCGGATTATATTTATAGCCCTTGAATAAGGGCAATTAAGTTCAAACTTTCCGCCGGATGAATTTGATGACTGACAAAACACAAGGCAAGTCCACCGGCGGAATACTTTAATTTGCGCTTACGCTAATGCGAATTAGCGCATAAGTTAAAGTCTTTATGTAACCCTCTCAGAGGGCGAATTTTCAATGATTCCGTTGACAGGTTTTCCAATATTTGGTAAAATGAATTTGCTAAAACTACAAAATAAAGGAATCTACCAACGGAAATACTTTAACCCTTTTGCTGTTCCGTCTTGTTGCAATCGTGTCGGCGAAGGTTTAAGGAAGCAAGTCCATTGCCGCTTGCATAAAGGCAAAATTTTAAAAGGAGGTAAAGCTCGAATGTACTATTTTAAAAAAATTTTTTTATCTAATCGCAAAATAAAACTTGTTAAACAAATTAGTAAGCTTAATAACAAAATTACATTATTAAAAAATGATGGCGCATTTTTAAATAGTAAAGAAATCAGTTTGTTAAAATCTGAAATCGATGGAAAAGAATTAGAAATAATTACTATCAACGAAGTTTTGGAATATTTTCAAAAAGAAAAGCCTAAACCTACGCAAAAGGTTAATAACAACAGTTTTATTGCTACTGCGAAAAATGATAGCGGAGCCAAAATTCAACTCCCACCTCTTTCAACAAATGAAAATTAAAGTTTTCACACTTTTACCGCAAGCCTCTATGCTTGCGGTAATATTTTTATTCCGTCGCTTCCTTAATTTTTTCGACAACCTTGTCAAAAGACTCCTCTGCAAAAAAGCCATTGTTATATATCTTCTTGGGTTTACATTGACGATAAGTAATTATATAAGTACAATGCTTGCATTCTTGAATATCAATTATTTGACTAACTGGAATCAAAACTCTTCTACCGTTTTCCTCGCAAGTTACTTCTATAAATCCTTTCAATGTGTTTCTCCTTATTCCCCTGTGCAGTTCCGCTTGACAGGGCTTTTTTCGCAACAATTATTCTTGTTGTTTTTTTGATTATACCAACAATTTTGATTGTTGTCAACAACAATTTTAATTGTTATTTGTTAAAATCACAAAAAAGAGGTTGCTATTTATGAGTTTTTCTAATAAAGCAAAGGAATTGCGCGAAATGGCTGGTCTTTCGCAAATGCGATTAAGCGAAAAAATTGGTATTAGTGCAGCCGCTATAGGTTTTTTGGAAAATCACGATAACGAACCCAAAGGCTCAACAGTTGCTGCTTACGCAAAATTTTTTGAAGTTTCTGCTGACTACCTGCTCGGGTTAGAGGATGACTTCGGAACACGCACCCCTGCGCCGATGAAAATAGCTTCTCTTTCTTCGAGCAACTACTCAGACGAAGAACGCCGGATTATTGAAGAATATCGAAAGTTACCAGAGTCGAGCAAACAACTATTCCGCCGTATGGCAGGAATTACCGACACAGTAATTAAAAATTAACGACAGCAAATTTATTTAAGCGTAAAATAGCGGTTACTTTCACTTTAAGGGGGAACCACTAATGCTAACTTTAAAGGACGTTGACGACTGGCTTTGCGCTATGATAGTTGAATTTTTCAACTTTCAAAAACAGCTCTCAGCCGATGCCGACGAACGAAAAAACCGCAAACAAAATATGTTTGCGGTTTTAAATGCAAAATTAAGATTTTGGGCAAGTCATGACTGTGATTTATATTTACCGGAGGAGGAACATAACAGCAAAACATCTGATAAGGGCATTTTAAAATTTACCAATAAGGAGTTAAATACAATGCCTGAAGAAATCAAAAAAATTTTAAAGCAAAACGACCATATACGGCAAAAAGAAAACGGTGTGTATGAAATCCGCCTTACCTTCAACGGAAACAAATATTACGGCAGTTCAAAAAACTTTAACGAGGCAAAACGGCAATTTATCGAAAGTATTATCAATACCGGCACGCAAACTCAAAAATCTTTACAGCACAAAAAAAACAGTATGCTTGTAAAAGACTATGCGTTTCATTATCTGGAAACTTTCAAAAAGCCGAACGTCTGCGAGGAAAATTATAAAAATCATATTTCGCAGATTAAAAACCACATAGCACCCCACTTTGACGGTGTACTTATTTCACAGGTTACTGCCACTATGTGCCAGCAACTACTCAATAAAGTTTTGCAAGAAGGCAAAGGCAGATTGGCGGAAGATTTAAACAGTTTGCTAAAATGGATTTGCGAAGCAGCTCTTTCCGACGGCATTTTAACCGTGAACCCTATGGCAAACGTTAAAATACCGAAGCATTTCCGCACAGAAGGTAAACAAATCCCTGTGCAGATTATGGCACAATATCTTGCTAAATCGCCGGAGAACCGAAGTGATTATTGCATTTGGCTTATTACATACAGCGGCATACGCCCCTGCGAATTAAAAACCGTAATTTTCGATAACGGATTTATGACGATTAAAAACGCCAAACAAAGCAGAAACAAAAAGCCTACTTTCCGCCGCATTCCGATACACAGCGCGCTGCTCCCTTACATCGATGAAATCAAAAAAAGCATAACGATGAATACAGACGTGCTGGCTCAGGCGTTTAAAAGACGGTTTCCGAAAGAATACCACCTTTACGAACTGCGCCACACCTTCACATCAAGAGTTCAAGAATGCGGCGCAAATAAAAGCTGGGTAGATTATGCAACAAATCACGTTGGCAATCAGAATACAACCGACAAAGTATATACGCACTGGTCTGATACCTTTCAGGTATCGGAAATAGAAAAATTGCACTTTTAGTCCCAAGTTTGGTCCCAACTCATACCTGTATAGTATTGAAAAAACGCAAAAAATACGGGTAAAACAAACATTTTTGCCTGTTTTACCCGTATTTTGGTGCACTCGACAGGAGTTGAACCTGCATGGGGTTAACCACAAGATCCTTAGTCTTGCGCGTCTGCCAATTCCGCCACGAGTGCTAATAAAAGCGAGTTTGATTGTATATTATTTTGCCTGTTATGTCAAGCCAAATTTAATATAATTTGAAATTTTTTATAAATACTTTAATTTAATTTTTTCTATTATTTCCTGTGTATTATTTTTTAATTCTGCCAAGCCGCCGTAATTACGTATAACAAAATAATTATTAAAATTTAAATTATCGTAATCTATCTGACTGTTAAGCCTTAAAATAGCTTCGTCATAGGTAATATTATCGCGCGAAATTATACTTTGTATACGCGCGTTTTTTTGTCTTAAAACAACTATAACTTCGTTAAACAGCCCCTCGTATCCGCACTCGAAAAGCAACGGAACTTCGCAAAACGAAAGCTTACAACCGTTCATTTTGCTAATTGCGTTTTTAATAATTGCCGGATGCGTAATTTCGTTTAATTTTTGCAATTTTTTTCTATCGGCAAAAACCGCACGCGCGAGCCGCTTTTTATTTATTACATCGCCGTCTATATATTCACGTCCTAATTTTTGCGCAATCTCTTTTGAAAAATCTTTATTTTTTAATAATTCTTTATAAATACCGTCGCAAGAAAAAACACAAAATCCCTTTTCTTTTAACGTATTAAGCACATAAGATTTTCCGCTGCCTATACCGCCCGTTACGGCAATTTTTACATTATTTTGCGTCATACCAATTTTTACCCGTATGCACGTCTACCGTAAGGGGAACTTTAAGTTTTACGGCGTTTTCCATTTCGTATTTTAAAATTTCCGCCGCACGAGAAACTTCGTTTTCGGGCGACTCCAAAACAAGTTCGTCGTGAACCTGCAAAATAATTTTTGTTTGCAATCCTTCATTTTTTAATGCGTTAAAAACATTGACCATTGCAATTTTTATTATATCCGCGCTTGAACCTTGCAGCGGCATATTCATTGCCGCGCGCTCGCCAAACTGCCTTAGCGCAAAGTTCGATGATTTAATTTCGGGTATTATGCGCTTTCTTCCCGCAAGCGTGGAAATGTAGCCGTGTTGTTTTGCAAAATCAACATTAGACCGCATATATTCTTTTACGGCGCTGTAATTTTCAAAATATTTTTCTATATAGTTTTTTGCCGTTGCAACCGAAACGTTTAAATCGCGCGAAAGACCGAAATCGCTTATCCCGTAAATTATTCCGAAATTTACGGCTTTTGCTGCTCTGCGCATTTCCCCCGTTACGTTTTTAAGTTCTACACCGAACACCTGCGAAGCCGTAACCGCGTGTATATCAACGCCTTCTTCATAAGCGTTAATAAGCTCTTTGCAGCCTGAAAAATGCGCCAACAGCCTAAGTTCAATCTGAGAATAGTCTGCGTCTATAAAAACGTTGCCTGAACGCGGAACAAAAATTTTTCTAAGCTCCTTTCCTTCGTTGCGGCGTATGGGAATATTCTGCAAATTAGGATTAGAGCTTGAAAGTCTGCCGGTAGAAGTTGCCGTTTGATGAAACGTAGTGTGAATTACGTTTGAATTTTTATCTATAAGCGGACGGAAACCGTCTACGTAAGTTGAATTTAATTTTTGATATAACCTGAATTTGAGGATATCGTCTATTACGGGATATTTGTCTACAAGTTTTTCCAACACATCGGCGCCGGTTGTATATTTTCCCGTCTTCTTCTTTTTTATTTCTGTAATTCCTATCTTTTCATATAAAACTTCACCCAACTGCATAGGAGAATTCAAATTAAACTGCACTCCGCAAGCTTTGAAAATTTTACTTTTATATTCTTCTATAATTGATTGATAATTGCGCGAAAGCTCGTTTAACCCGTCCAAACTTATCTTTACACCGACGGATTCCATACTATAAAGTACTTCGGCAATCGGTTTTTCCAAATCTTTGTAAAGCGAAAGCATATTTTCAAATTCTAATTTTTTATAATACTCTGCGAAAAGCTCCGCAACCGCAAAAGCCGAAAAATCAAAATCGTACATATTATATTCGCACAAGGCTTTCATTGTAGAAACCGAAGAATTATAATCGCAAAGATACTTTGCGATTGACAAATCATCAAAGCGGCACTTACGCTCCACCCCGAGATTATCCAAAATATGCAGCTGAAATTTAAAATCGTATGCCGTTACCTTGTTTTCAGCATTTCCGTAAACCAAACCCAATACGTTTATAAAATCGTTAAAACTTATTCCGCTGTCGGAAAGCAGCCCTTCCGAAACTGCAAAAGAATACTCTTTACCGCCCGTATAAATTTCGGCGGACGTTTCCGAAAGCTCAACATAAAATTCATTTTGTTTTTCAAACTCAGACGCAATCTCCGCAAAATCTCTGCAAACAACTTTTGGGGGATAAATAATATTTTTTGAACTTTTGTCAATCTCGTCGCCGAAAATATTTAAGCCGAGAAAGCTTTTAAACTCCAAATCGCCGAAAATCTTTTTTACTTCTGAACCGTAAACATACGGTGTAGCGCAATCTTCCAACTTTATATCAATATTGCAATTCCTGTTTATGGTTGCAAGTTTGTATGAAAGATAAGCAATATCTTTATTATTTTCGAATTTTACGCGCGTTGCGCCTTTAAGTTCGTCTAAATGTTCGTATATTCCGTCTAAACTGCCGTAGCGGGATAATAAATCATAAGCGGTTTTTTCGCCTATTCCGGGAATACCGGGTATATTATCCGATTTATCGCCCATCAGCGCCTTTAAGTCTATTACACGCGTAGGTTCTTTAAGTCCTGTTTCTGCCGCAAAATTTTCCAAATTCAATCTTGTAAGGTCTGAAACTCCGCGTTTGGTAAAATAAACGTCGGTTTTTTCGTCAACAAGCTGATAACTGTCTCTATCGCCAGTATAAATATAACTGTGCACATTAAACTTGGCTGAAAGAGTGCCTAAAATATCGTCCGCCTCAATTCCTGCTTGCTGATAAATAGCTACCTTCATTGATTTTAACAGATTTTTAAGCGGCTCCACCTGAACAGCCAAATCTTCCGGCATCGGCTTTCGCGTTGCCTTATAACCGCCGTACATTTCGTGTCTGAACGTAGGCGCTTTCATATCGAAAGCAACAATCAAATATTCGGGCTTAACGTCCTCCATAATTTTAAAAAGCAATTTTGTAAAACCGAATACGGCATTGGTGGGAACGCCGCTGCGCGTAGTAAATACGGGCGTTGCATAAAACGCCCTGTTAAACAAACTGTTGCCGTCTATTAAAACCAATTTTTCCATAATATAAGTTTAACACTTTATTAAAATAAAATCAATGTAAAAACTTAAAAACGCTTGATTTTTATTAATTAATATAATATAATTTACTCGTTCGCCGGTGTGGTGGAATTGGCAGACGCGCGGGACTCAAAATCCCGTGGTAGTGATACCGTATCGGTTCGACCCCGATCACCGGCACCAAAAAAAAGCAACCGTTTTGCGGTTGCTTTTTTATATAACTCAATTAATCAAATAAATATTTAAAAACAAATCCGAATTCATTAATACGTACTCGGATTTGTTTTTTTATAATTATTAAATAAGAGGAAACTTTTCCTCTATATTAAACGTCAAACCGTATTCTTCAGCTTTCTCCCACTTTTGCAAAATTTCCAATAATTCTACGAATACGTATCTTTGACCGTTTGAAAACTCGTCATGAACGGACAATTCTTTCAAACATTCCAATCCGTTACTTAAAATTTCCTTTAGAACTTCTTCAGCACTCATCTTTTTCATTTGAACGATTCCAAAATAAGTTTGTCGGCAACCAACGCAATAAACTCACTGTTTGTAGGGCGTTCGTTACCTATGTAAACTCTTGCGCCGAAAATCGAGCTAATAGCTTCGGTTCTGCCGCGGTTCCAAGCAACTTCTATAGCGTGCCTAATTGCCCTTTCTACTTTACTTGCGGAAGTTGCAAATTTTTCGCCTATTTTAGGGTAAAGCTCCTTGGTAACTCTGTTTATTACCGACGGTTCCTCTACCGCCATCTTTATACCCTCGCGCAAATAAGTAAACCCTTTAATGTGAGGCGGTATGCCAATCGTAATAAAAATGTTACTGATTTTTTCGTCTAAAGAGCTGATTTTACGTTTATCGCGCAAATCGGTCGAAACCTTATAATCTATTGCTTTATTACTTGAAAGTTCACGTATTCTGTCAACTAACGTTTCCGGTTTTACGGGCTTTGCCAAATAATAAACGGCTCCGTGTTCTATAGCTCTGTCAACTATTTTATCGTCTGCATAACTGCCGATAGCAATGCAAATACACTCTGAACGGTTTTCTTTTATAAAATCAAGCACACCGAATCCGTCCAAACCTATAAGAGTTAAATCAACTATTGCAACGTCGGGATTGGAACTTTTAACCAATTCCAATGCCGTATTGCCGTTGGGTGTAGTCGCGCAAACAGAAAGCCCGTCTTGTTCACCGATAAAACGCTTAAGTTCATTTACAAAATCTTCGTTATTTTCGAAGATTGCAATACTTACGTTTTTCATATTTTTATCCTCCGAAATCTTGATTACGGTATTAATTATAAAATAATTTTATGAAAAAGTAAAGTATTTTTGTAAAATAATGGAAATTTATTTTAAATTATTATTGAATATTTTACAATATTCTGTATTATTTTGACGAATGTCAATTTTTACTGCGTTATGATGTCTATATATTCATCATAAGTAACTGTTTTATCGAACCTTTTGGTATCGTTAATTTCGATAATTCTGTTGGCAACGGTATTCATAAGCTCTTGGTCGTGCGAAGTAAACAGCATACAGCCCTTAAAATTTTTGAACCCGTTGTTCAAAGCCGTTATTGATTCAAGGTCTAAATGGTTTGTAGGTTCATCAAAAATTAAGAAATTACTGCCTTCAAGCATCATTTTTGCAAGCATACAGCGTACTTTTTCTCCGCCGGATAAAACCTTTGCTTGCTTTAATGCTTCTTCTCCCGAAAAAAGCATTCTGCCAAGCCAACCGCGCAAATATTCTTCATAATGGTCTGACGAATACTGACTAAGCCATTCGACAAGCGTATAATCGCACCCTGCAAAAAATTCGTTATTATTTTCTGGGAAGTATGATACCGTAACCGTTTTCCCCCATTTTACGGTACCTGCGTCCGGCTGTATTTTACCTGTAAGCACGTCATATAACATAGATACGGTTGTGCTTTTATCGCTTACTATACCGATTTTTTCGTCCTTTTGTACGGTAAAAGAAACGTTTTCGAAAAATCCTTTTTTTGTAAGTCCTTCTACAATTAAAATATCGTTTCCTATTTCCTTTTCAAATTTAAAATCTATATAAGGGTATTTTCTTAAAGACGGTTTAAAATCCGAAATCGTAAGCTTTTCAAGCTCTTTTTTACGTGATGTAGCCTGACGCGACTTTGATGCGTTTGCCGCAAATCTTGCAATAAAATCTTGCAACTCTTTTGCACGCTGTTCGTTTTTCTTGTTTTGGTCGCGTTGCTGACGCGCAAGAAGCTGGCTTGTTTCATACCAAAAATCGTAGTTTCCCAACACCATATTTATTTTACCGTAATCTACGTCGCATATGTGCGTACATACCTTATTAAGAAAATGGCGGTTATGCGAAACTATAATTATTGTATTTTCAAAGTCCAAAAGATAATTTTCCAGCCAACGAACGGTCTTAATATCCAAGTTGTTTGTAGGCTCGTCCAAAAGCAAAATGTCCGGATTACCGAAAAGCGCCTGCGCCAGCAAAACTTTAATTTTAAGTTTTGCGTCAAGGTCGGACATAAGTAAATTATGATATTCTTCCGTAATATCCAACGCGTTTAAAAGCGTTTGCGCTTCGTATTCGGCTTCCCAACCGCCCAATTCGGCAAATTCGCTTTCAAGTTCACTTGCGCGCACCCCGTCTTCCTCGGTAAAATCGGCTTTGGTATATAACGCGTCTTTTTCATCCATTATATCAACCAAGCGTTTATGTCCCAGCATTACGGCACGAAGCACTGTTACGCAGTCGTAAGCGTTTTGGTTCTGCTGTAAAACGGACATTCTTTCGTTTTTGCCCATAGTAACGTCGCCTTTATTTGGCTCGATTTCTCCGCTTAAAACTTTTAAAAACGTAGATTTCCCAGCGCCGTTGGCGCCTATTATTCCGTAGCAGTTGCCGCCGGTAAACTTTATGTTTACGTCCTCAAAAAGTTTTTTACTGCCGTATTGCAGCGATACGTTATTTACCTGTAACATTTTTAACTCCTTTTTCTTGTAATTATATTGCAAACTGACTGTTGTATAAATTTGAATAAAAGCCGCCCAGCTTTAAAAGTTCCGCGTGCGTTCCCTGTTCTATAATATTTCCGTCACGCATAACCAAAATAAGGTCGGCTTCTTTAATGGTGGAAAGTCTGTGCGCAACAATAAAACTTGTTCTGCCTTGCATAAGCCTTGCAAATGCCGCTTGAATTTTTTGTTCCGTTCTTGTATCTATAGATGAAGTCGCCTCATCCAAAATCAACATAGGCGGCAGGCAAAGCATAATTCGCGTTATGCATAAAAGCTGTTTCTGCCCTTGCGACAAATTGCCGCCGTCTTCCGATAAAACAGTGTCGTAACCTTGCGGAAGCTGCATAATAAAATTATGCGCATACGCCGATTTTGCCGCTTCGATAATTTCTTCATCGGTTGCGTCCGCCTTTCCCATAGCTATATTTTCGCGTACGGTGCCGCTTTTAAGCCAAGTATCCTGTAAAACCATTCCGTAATTTTTACGCAGAGATTTGCGCGTTACTTTTAAAATATTATTACCGTCAACGCTTATTTCGCCAGAGTCGGCGTCGTAAAAACGCATTAATAAATTTATAAGCGTAGTTTTACCGCACCCGGTAGGACCTACAATAGCAATTCTCTGTCCGGCTTTTGCTTTAAGGTTTAAATTTTCTATTAACTTTTTATCCGCAACATAAGAAAAATATACGTTTTTAAACTCTACATCTCCGTTAACGCTTTGCAAATCCAGCGCGTCTCGGGCATCGGGCGTTTGCGGTGTTTCGTCTATAATTTCGTATATTCTCGCGGCGCAGGCAATAGCGTTCTGCAATTCGGTTACAACGCCGGAAATTTCATTGAACGGCTTTGTGTACTGATTTGCATACGCCAAAAGTCCCGAAAGTTTTCCCACCGAAAACGCAACGGGAAGCAATGCGCCCATAGACGGAACAATTAAAATCATTGCTCCCGCAAACGCTACGGCGGCATAAACCACGGCGTTTACAAAACGCGTTGAAGGGTTGGTAAGCGACGAGTAAAATATGGATTTTAAAGAAGCTTGCGTAAGTCTTTGGTTTACGTCGTCAAACTTATTCATATTTTCTTCTTCCCGGTTAAACGCCTGAACAACCTTTAAATTGCCAATCATTTCGTTTATAAACGCAGTTTGTTCGCCGCGTATTTGAGAAGTTGTTTTGAAAAGCGAATAAGTTTTTGAAGCAATGAATTTTGCAACGAATAATGAAAGCGGTGTTAAAACAAAAACTATAAGAGCGATTATCCAATTAAGATAAATCATAATGCCAAGCGTGCCTACAATAGTTAAAACACCCGTAAAAAGCTGAGTAAACCCCATTAATAATCCGTCTGCGAACTGGTCAACGTCGGCTATATTGCGCGAAACTATGTCGCCGCTTGAATGAGAATCTAAAAACGATAACGGCAAACGCTGTAAATTTTTAAACGCTTCCTCGCGGACGTCTTTAACCACTCCGTAAGTTATTCTATTGTTTATAACGTTCATAAGCCACTGCGAAACGCACGTTATAGCTATACTTGCGCCCGTAAGAATAAATTGGAAGGTAAGCGACGAAAAATCAACTTTGCCGCGTTCTGTTATAGCATCTACTGCGCGTCCGAAAAATATTGGAGTGGCAAGCGTTCCTGCCACCGTAAGCAGCGCAAAAAACAGCGTGCACGACAATAGAATTTTATAATTTTTAAGTTGTTTCAATATTCGTTTCAATACGATTTTGGAAGATACTTTACTCATTTAAGCTTCCTCCCGTTTATACTGCGAATTATGAATTTCTTTATAAATTTCGCAAGATTCCATAAGTTGGGAATGCGTACCCAACCCAACCATTTTACCGCCGTCTAATACTATTATTTTGTCTGCATTGCGTATTGAAGAAGTGCGTTGAGAAACTATAAAAACCGTAGGGTTGTAATCAAGTTCTTTAATAGAACGGCGCAAAGCCGCGTCGGTTGCATAATCCAAAGCAGAAGCGCTGTCGTCCAAAATTAAAATTTGCGGCCGTTTTACAAGCGCACGGGCAACGGTAAGCCTTTGGCGCTGTCCGCCCGAAAAGTTTTTACCGCCTTCTTCCACCTGCTCGTCAAGCCCCGAAGTTTTTGATTTTATTACGTCGGTCGCCTGCGCAGCGGCTATTGCGGCAAGTATTTCGCCGTCGTCGGCGTCATTTTTTCCCCATTTAATATTTTCACGCACAGTGCCTTTAAAAAGTACGGCGCGTTGCGGAACGATACCGCACTGCGCTCTCAATTCTTCGTCTCCTATGCTGTTTACGTTGCGCCCGTCAATTAAAACTTCGCCCGACTTGCAATCGTAAAAATGCGGAAGCATATTTACAAGCGTGGTTTTACCTGCGCCCGTACCGCCTATAATACCTACCGTTTGACCCTTACCTACCGTAAAAGAAACGTTGTCAAGCGCGTTAACCGAAGCGTTTTTATAGTTTACGCACACGTTTTTAAATTCTATAAACGGAGCGTTTTCAGCGGCTGATTGCGGTTTTGTATGCATAAGCGTGGGCTGCATTTCCAAAATTTCGTTAACTCTGCCGGCGCACGCAAAAGATTTTGTTACCGTAATTATAAGGTTCGCAAGCTTAATAAGCTCTATTAAAATCTGCGACATATAATTGTAAAGCGAAACCACCTGCCCCTGCGAAAGCGAACCTCCGTCCACCTTAATTGCACCTACGTATAAAAGCGCAATTATTGCGCAATTGACTATTGCGTAAGTAAGCGGATTCATAAGCGCCGAAACCCTGCCCACAAAAATCTGCGCTTTGGTAAGCCCTTGGTTGCGCTTATTATATTCGTTTATTTCGTCTTCCTCTTTACAAAAAGCGCGCAATACCCTTGCGCCTGCAAGCGTTTCTCTTGTAGATGATGTAACTCCGTCAAGCTTTGCCTGCGCTTTTTTATACAGGGGTATGCTTGCAAGCATTATCCCGAAAACAACTACGCATAAAACCATAATGGATATCCCGAAAACGCCTCCGGCGGTAACATCTATTGTAAACGCCATTATCATTGCGCCGAAAACTATAAACGGCGAACGCATAAACAGTCTAAGCACAAGATTTACGCCCGACTGAATTTGATTTACGTCGCCCGTCATACGGGTTATCATTTTAGAAGCGCCCAATCCGTCCATTTCGCTGTAAGACAGCGTTTGCATTTTTTTAAATAAGTCGTGGCGGAGTTCTTTTGAAAAACCTACGGCGGCACGCGCGGCAAAGTATTGGGCAGCCACGGCGCTTATAAGCCCCACAACTCCCAAGGCAACAAGCACCAAACACGCTTTTACAATATAGCCAGCGCCCTGTCCGCCGTTTATCCCGTTATCTATTATTGCGGCAACCACAAGAGGAACAAACAGTTCGAAGCCGGCTTCCAAAAGTTTAAAAAGCGGAGCCAGCACAGATTGTAACTTGTAATTTTTTAAATATTTTAACAGTTTTTTCATTCTCGGCAAATTATACCATTTATATAATTAAAAAGCAATTTTTATTGCATTTATAATCGCATTTTGATAAACTTAATTTATGGGTTACGAAATATATCTTAAAAAAGGCGAAGAAAAACGCGTTATTGCCGGACACAGTTGGGTTTACGCAAACGAAGTAAAAAAAATAGAAGGCAAAGACAAAAACGGAGCGCTGGCAACCGTGTATTCCGACGGCGGAAAATATATAGGCAAAGGCTATATAAACCACTCGTCTAAAATACTTGTAAGAATTTTTATAAGAAACAACGAAACAGACGATAAAAATTTTTATTACTGCAAAATAAAATGCGCAAACGATTACAGACTGCGACTTGGTTACAGTAACTGTTACCGAGCTGTTTTTGCCGAAGCAGACGGATTACCTGCGCTTATAGTTGATAAATACGGCGATTATCTTGCCGTGCAGTGTCTGTCTTTGGGAATAGACCAGCGAAAACAAATAATAACCGAATGCCTTGCGGAAATTTTTAAACCCAAGGGCATTTACGAACGCAGCGACGTTGCCGTTCGCAAAAAAGAAGGACTTGAAGAAATTAAACAGGTGTTATACGGAGAAGTGCCCGACTACTGCCAAATTGAAGAAAACGGCATAAAAATGCTTGTAGATATTAAAAACGGACAAAAAACAGGCTATTTTTTGGACCAAAAAGAAAACAGGTTTGCGGCAAGAAGATATTGCAATGGAGAAGTTTTAGACTGCTTTTGCAACAGCGGCGGATTTTCTTTAAACGCCGCGACCGCAGCCGACAAAGTTTTTGCCTGCGATATTTCCGCTTCGGCTTTAAAAAACGTTAACGATAACGCAAAACTGAACTCGTTTAAAAATATTCAAACAATTCAGGGTGACGTATTTGAAGTACTAAGAAATTTTAAAAAAGAAAAAAAATTATTCGATACCGTAATTTTGGACCCTCCGGCATTCTGCAAAACCGCAAACGAAGTTAAAGACGCTTACCGCGGCTATAAAGACATTAACGTTACCGCAATGAAAATAGTTAAAAGCGGCGGATTTTTAATAACCTGTTCCTGTTCGCATTATATGACGAATACGCTGTTTGAAAAAATGCTTATTGAGGCAGCAAAAGAAAGCGGACGGCAAGTGCGCTGTGCCGAAGTAAAAACACAGGCTCCCGACCACCCCGCGCAGCTTGCCGCCGACGAAACACACTATTTAAAATTTTACGTTTTGCATATAATTTAATAAAAACCCACGTTTATGCGTGACGTAGTACTTTATAAACAACAAAAAACGCGGCATATGCCGCGTTTTTTGTTGTTTATACCTATATTAATATTATATAGCCCAATTACCGTCTTTAAAAATCTGCACTCTCTTTCCGTCTTTGGTAACGCCTATTATAGACATATCTTTACTGCCAATCATAAAGTCTACGTGAATCATAGAGCTGTTTATGCCCAACTGCTCGCACTGCTCAACAGAATAATTTTCGTAATTTTCCAAACAGTTGTTAAAGCCTCTGCCAACCGCCAAATGGCAACTTGCGTTCTCGTCGAAAAGCGTGTTGTAAAACAGAATACCCGTATTGTTTATCGGCGAATCGTAACCTATAAGCGCAACTTCACCCAAATACGCGGCGCCTTCGTCCATAGATACCATTTTTTCAAGCAAATCTTTATTTTTTTCCGCGCCTACTTCCACTACTTTACCGTTTTCAAAACGCATCCAAAAATTTTCTATAAGCTTACCCTGATAAGAAAGCGGTTTTGTTGCAACTACTTTACCTTCGGCAATTCCGCGCATAGGCGAAGTAAACACTTCTTCGCTGGGGATATTGGGGTTATAATAAATATTGCTGCCCAAAGCGTACTCGCCGCCGCCCAAAAATATTCCTTTTTCGTTAAGTCCAACGGTAAAATCCGTTCCGTTGGCGCTTTTGTATTCAAGCATTGTAAATTTATATTTATTAAGCACCTCGCAATGCTTTGCAAGATTTTTGTTGTGCGTATCCCAAGCTTTTACGGGATTTTCGTCTACGCGCGAACATAAAAGAATATCTTCCCAAAGCTTTTCCACTGCGTCTTCCGCAGAAAGCGCTGGATAAATTTTCTGCGCCCAAGCCTTTCCAGGAACAGCCGCAATACACCATTGATATTTATTTTCAATAGCGTCGCGGTAGGGCTTAATAAACGGATAGCGCGCTTGATTTGCTTTTGAAATTTTTTCGTTATCGGTTCCGTTTAAACCGTCCGGGTCGTCGGAATCAAGCCATAGCAAACAAGTAAGTTTTTCAACTTTTCTTTCCCACTCCGCTTTTTCAACCGCTGTAAATTCAGACAGCGTTTCCAAACTTCTGTATATAAAATTGAGTTTTGTAACAGGCATATACGCCCATTCCACTTTTACGCGTTCCGCACCGCATTTGTAACATTCTTCTACGCACATTGCAACAAAATCCGGTTGGTCTAAATCGCATCGTATAATTACTTCCTGCCCTTTTTGAACATTTAAACCGCATTTTACAATAAGCCGAGCATATTTTTGCAATCTTGTTTTATTCATAAAACCACCTAAAATACTTTTTTAAAATTATAGCATTATATAATTTATTTAGCAAGAAAATCCGCCGCAGCATTATTTAAATTTTAACGGCGTTAAAACTCTGCATTAAAAATTTAATATCTTGTTTGCATTCGTCAACGCTTTACTTTCAAAAATCCAATTTGTTTGTTTTTATAGCGGAATTTTTTATGATTATTTATCACTTAATATTTCTTTTTATTTTTTATAATGACTATTGTAATATACGCGGCAAACAAAATGACGCAAGCTCCAAGTAAAATACCATACATTCCGACAAGCGGAATTTGTTTGCCGAATAAATACAAGTTAGCGTCAAAACTGTTGCGCATACTTATTATTGCTCCGTCAGGTAAACCGGCATTAGAAAAAGCTTGCATATAACCGTTCATATAATGGTTACGCATCATCCCAACTCCGTAAGTTCCCGGCAGCAGACATAAAGTGTTGCGCAAACCTTCGGAAAACTGCGAAAGCGGCATATACGCTCCGCTTATAAACCCGTACATAGACGAAACTAATGTTGAAACCGCCGAAAGTCCACCCTGAGTTGAAATAAAACTTTCTACAACGCCTGCAAGCAGCGTTCCGAAAAGCGTACAGCAAAATATATCAACAATAATCATAAGCGCGTCTGCCGCCGTAATATACCAACCCACGGCGGCAAGATATATATGACCTATTAACATAATTGCCGTTAATACAATAAAAGTTACAATAAAATTAGACAAAAAATAAGCAATAGAAATTGTTGCGCCTTTTACAGGAGAAACTTGGAAATCGTGTATATTTCCTTCTATTTTGTCGTTTATCATTACTATATTAGAACAAAAAGCAACCGTTACCGAACTTACGCTTAAAAGTGAAGACAGCAGCCAAGCGCCCGCAACGCCGTTTATTAATCTGTTATCCACCGCAAAACCTTCTGGAAAAGACTGTTTAAAGCTGTCTATGTAAACATTTCTTAAAAACGTTACAAAAAGTACAAGCAAGATAAGCGGAGTTAACAGCGACATTAAAAACATAAACTTATCTTTAAAATAATACTTTGTATTGCGTTTTACAAGCGCGGCAAATTTTTTGCTTTCAATCAACTTGTTCATTTTACACCTCTCTCAAATCCTTGCCCGTGACTTTTAAAAACACGTTGTCCATATTGCCTTTTAATACTTCAAAATCAACAAAAAGTTCGGGATACAATTTAAAAATTTTTGAAACGTACGCGGTACTTTCAAGCTCGGCTTCCAAATAATCCCTCTCGCGCTTTATGGGCAATCCCAACTCCGTTAACGCCTTTTCCGCTTGATTTAAGTTAGAATAAAACTTTATAAAATCGCTTGCAAATTTGTTTTTTAAATCGTGAGGGGTGCCTTCCGCGACTTTTTTACCGCCGTCTAAAATTACCACGTAGTCGGCATTAGCGGCTTCTTCCATATAATGCGTTGTTAAAAAAACAGTTAAATTTTTTTCTTTACGAAGTTTTTCTATAACGTTCCACACCGTTATACGCGTTTTGGGGTCTAAACCCGTAGTAGGTTCGTCTAAAATAAGCAATTTTGGGTTATGCAGCAAAGCGCGCGCTATATCTATACGCCTTTTCTGTCCGCCGGAAAGCTTGTTTAGCGGACGTTTAATTATATCTTTAAAATCCAAAAGCGTACTTATTTCTTCAAGCCGAGTCTTAAACTCCGAACCGAAAATTCCGTACAAATTAGCGCGGGATTCTAAATTGTCGTAAACGCTCATTTTTTTATCCAATACGGAATTTTGAAATACAATGCCTATTTCGCTTTTAATGCTATCTGCATTTTCGTCTATATTGTATCCGCAGACCTTTACGCTGCCGGCGTCCTTTTTTAAAGTTCCGCTTATTATGTTTATAGTGGTTGATTTGCCTGCGCCGTTAACGCCCAAAAACGCAAAAAGTTCGCCCTCTTTTACTTTAAACGATATATCGTCTACAGCGTTTACGTCTTTAAACGATTTTTTAAGATTTTCTATTTCGATAATCATTTTCTCGCCTTATTATTTTTTTGTTAGTCATTAGTTAATAATAACCGTCGTTATATTATCATTTATGTACAGCGTTGTAAACTGTTTAAAATAAAAATTGCACGGAAAAAGCCGCAGCGGATTTACGCTGAGGCTTTTATAATAATTTGAGATTAATCTGTAAGCCGAGTTCTGTCGTGTACGGTTATCTATCTAATCTTGCAGTCGCCAGCAAGCTCAAGCGATATTTACGGCTATCGTCAGACGGGCAGCCTTTGCATTTAAGCAAGCCGATAGCCCAATCTTGCATCGGGTGGGGTTTAATTGGCTCCCCTTGTTACCAAAGGGACGGTGAGCTCTTACCTCGCCATTCCAACCTTACAGCATAAAACTGCGGTATATTTCTGTTCACTTTCCTTGAAGTCGCCTTCTCCTGCCGTTAACAGGCACCCTTGCCCTGCGATGCTCGGACTTTCCTCACGCCGCTTTCGCGGCCCGCAACCGTATAATTAACTCAAATCAAATTAATTTTACACTTTTGCATATGGGAATGCAACTATTTTTGCTTTTATCCGTTGATTTTTGAAAAAAAATATTCTATTATATATAATGTTGAATTTTTGTTTTCAGGAGAAACGGTTATGAAAAAAACTAAAATTATATGCACTCTGGGACCCGCAAGCGAAACCGAAAACGTGCTGTCTGCGCTTATTGATGCAGGTATGAACGTGGCAAGATTGAATTTTTCGCACGGGACGCACGAAGATCACGCCGCAAAAATAGCAATTATAAAAAAATTGAGAGATAATAAAAAAGTCCCCCTGCCCATCCTTTTGGATACCAAAGGTCCGGAATTCAGAATTAAAACTTTTGCAAACGGAAAAATTACGCTTAAAGCAGGCGACCCGTTTACATTTACCACCGAAGATATTATAGGCGATAAAAAAAGAGTTTCCGTTTCTTTTAAAGAGATATGCAAACAAATGCTGCCCGGCGATAAAATTCTTTTAAATAACGGACTTATGGTTTTTGAAGTGGTTAGCGTTGAAGAACCTAACGTTATTTGCAAAACTATTGTAGGCGGCGAACTTTCCAACAGAAAATCTATGTTTTTTCCTGACAAGGAACTTGATATGGTTTACCTTTCCGAACAGGATAAAGCAGATATTAAATTCGGCGTTGAACAGGGCGTGGATTTTATTGCCGCGTCGTTTGTTTCAAAAGCGCAGGATATTATAGATATCAGGGAATGGCTTAAAGAGTGCGGCTCGCCAGAAGGCGAAATTGAAATTATAGCAAAAATAGAAAACCGCGCGGGCGTAAACAATTTAAGCGAAATTTTGGACGCTTCGGACGGAATTATGGTTGCACGCGGAGATTTGGGCGTTGAAGTGCCGTTTGAAGAACTGCCCAGCATACAGAAAACTATTATTAACGCTTGCCGTATCCGCGGCAAACGCAGCATTACCGCAACGGAAATGCTTGAAAGTATGATTAAACAACCGCGCCCTACCCGCGCCGAAATTTCAGACGTTGCAAACGCAGTTTACGACGGTTCTTCCGCAATTATGCTTTCCGGCGAAACCGCGGCAGGCGCATATCCCGTTGAAGCGGTTAAAGCAATGGCTAAAATTGCGCAACAAGCCGAAGCAAACACAAATTATATAGCGCATATAGACGAAAGCGCTTACCGCATTACAAGACTTTCGGAAGCGCTGGCGCACTCCGCCTGCACGCTTGCGCACGACATAGGCGCAAAAGTTATAGTAGTTTGCACAAGAACGGGCGGCACGGCAAGAACGGTTTCGCGCTTCCGTCCTATGATAGACATTATAGGAATGACCACCGAAGAAAGAGCTTACAGAAAGCTGGCTTTAAGCTGGGGCGTTACACCCGTTATGAGCGAGGAGTTTTATTCGGTAGACGTACTTTTCCACTATGCAAAACGCGCGGCTATGGGAAGCGGAATGGTTGAAAAAGGCGATAAAATTGTGCTTACGGGCGGAACGCCGAACGGTAAAAGCGGCAACAGCAATTTAATTAACGTTGAAACAGTTTAAAATTAATAAAAATCAGAAAGCCGAACTTAATTAAAAGTTCGGCTTTCTGATTAGAGAGAATATGAAAAAAAGTTATGTGTGTGCCTGTTTGTTGACTTTATTATATCTCTCTATTGTGTAAAGTATATGATAATTCAATGAGTTTTATATTTTTCGTAAATTTTTTCCGCAATTTTTAAGCCGTCGGCAGCCGAACTTGTTATTCCGCCCGAATATCCGCTGCCCTCTCCGCACGGATAAAAGCCTTGAAGCGAACAGCTTTCGCCGGTTCCGCCGCGCAATATTCTGACCGGCGAAGAAAAGCGTGTTTCAACTCCCGTTAATATCGCGTAGGCGCTGTCAAAACCGCGCAGACGTTTGCCCATATCCGGAATAGCCGCTTTTAACGCCTGTGTTACCACAGACGGCAATACCCCGTCAAGCGGCGCCAATTTAGTGCCTGATGCAAAAGTAGGCTTAACTTCTCCGAATTCAGCGGAATTTCTGCCGCGCAAAAAATCTCCGAAAAGCTGAACGGGGGCTTTATAGTTTCCGCCGCCCGCTTCAAACGCCTTTCGCTCTATCATTCTCTGAAACTCCATTCCGTCGAAAAGTCCCTCGCCGAAATCCTGTTTATGCATTTGAACCATAACTGCGGCATTTGAATTTGCTCCGTTACGGGCATATAAACTCATACCGTTGGTAACTACTCCGCCTTCTTCGCTTGCCGCAGGAATAACCACGCCGCCCGGACACATACAAAAAGTAAACACCGTGCGCGGATGGGCGTGTGATACCAATTTATAATCCGCAGCAGGAAGCATTTTATAATTTTTGCCGTATTGCGCAAACCCAATCGTATCGGCTGAATGTTCTATTCGTACGCCTATTGCGAACTCGCGCGGCTGCATAGCCAAGCCGCTTTTATTAAGCATTTTAAAAGTATCTCTGGCAGAGTGCCCCAATGCGGCTACAACGCAGTCGAATTTAAGCTCGCTTTCGGTTTGCGTTTTTAAATTTTTTATTATAACAGATTGAATTTTACCGTTTTTTTGCGTAAGTCCGCAAAAAAGCGTATTAAAAAGATATTCTCCGCCGTTGTCGATTACATATTTACGGATATTTTGCAAAACCGTAAAAAGCTTATCGCTTCCTATATGCGGCTTATTTGAATATAATATTTCCTGCGGCGCGCCGAAACGGCAAAAAAGTTCCAATACGTCTTTATTTAATCCGTCGTGCGTTTGCGTATTCAGTTTGCCGTCTGAAAAAGTGCCTGCGCCGCCCTCACCGAACTGAACGTTGGAATTTACGTTCAATTTTTTGTTACAAAAAAAATCTTCGCAAGTTTTACGGCGGTTTTCAACAGACTCGCCGCGCTCTATTATAACGGGTGCAAAGCCGTGCTGTATAAGTCTTACGGCGCAAAACAGTCCTGCAGGTCCGCCGCCTATAACGGCGACTTTAGGCGCACTCGGCAGTTTTTCCAATTCTTTCGCGCTTTCCTCTATACGCTCAGACGAAACCGCCAACGAATACACCCAACAAACCTTATCTTTATCGCGCGCGTCAAGAGATTTGCGCAAAATTTTAATATATTTAATATCTTTCCCAAGCTTTTTGCGCGCTATTTCCGCAAGCTTGTCCTCTTTTTCGAATATATTGAGTTTTACGTTATCAAGCCTTTTTATCATAATCTTTTTAAAATCGCATCCGCAACAGCGCAGCCGCTTGTAAACGCCCATTGGAGATTGTAGCCTCCGCAATCGCCGTCTATATCTAAAATTTCGCCTGCAAAAAACAAGTTTTTGCATATTTTGCTTTCTAGTTCGTCGGATATTTCATCCATATTCACTCCGCCCTTGGTAACCTGAGCGTAATCGAAACCGAGCGTTTCTGTAACGGGTAAAGTGAAATTTTTTAAAGTTTGTACAATTTTCTGCGGATTATCGCTTTGCGCACGTTTAATGACCGCTCTGCCTATTTGGTTATGTAAAGTGCCGGAAAGCAGTTCCGAAGCCGCCCAGCCTTCATCTTTTTTAATTTGAATAATCCCTTCAATTTCTTCCGAAGAAAATTCAGGCAGAAATTCCAGCAACAACGTTGCTCCGTCATTGCCGGCAACATAAGCCGAAGCGGAAAAAATTGCGTTGCCGGATACTCCGTAGTCGGTAAAAATTACGTCGCCGCGCGTTTTATATATTATTTTTCCGCCTATTTGAACACAAACGTTGCAGTCCGTACGTATTCCCTTTAAAGTTTTTATATGTTCGGTTTGGGTTTTAAGCTGAACCAGCGACGGATACAATTCCGTTAAAGTATGACCTAAATTTACGGCAAGTTTATAAGCCGAGCCGTCGGTTTTGAATTGCTTTTGAGCCTTACCTCCCGTACAGAGCGCAAGATATTTACATTCGGCTTCCGTTTGAGGTACGCCCATTGCAACTTTATATCCGTTTTTACATTTTAAAACAGAGCTTGCCGCACCGTTAAATATTTTGAAATTAACGTTGTTTTTAAGTACGGTTATAAAATAATCGGTAAGCGCGGAAGCCTGTTTGCCCGTAGGATAGATTCTGCCGTTGCTATCTGCAGAAAAAAGACAAGCGAACATTTTTGCGCCTGCATACGGGTCGGAGCAAGCAATTCTTTCTGCAAGCTTAATATTACCGCCGTGAAAATGCTCTGCACGCATATCTTCATTGGAAATATTGCCCTGCCCGTTGCCCGTTGCCGCAAGTTTTTTACCAAGCCTTTCGCCTGCTTCGACTATTAAAACTTTTAAGTTTTTTCCGCTTTTTAAAAGCTTAACGGCGCAAGCAAGTCCTGAAGCGCCGCCGCCGATAATTATTACGTCGTAGTACATATCTTTGATATTCTATATCAAAGTTAAAAAAGTGTCAACACTTAAATTCCTTTAAAATACCTTCCAATGTTGCAAGATGCAGTTTTTCGTCTTCTAAAATCCTTGAAATTATTGCTTTTACCTGCGCATTTTTTAGACAGTTCAGCATTTTTTCATAACCTAAAATCGCGTGCTTTTCTCCGCGTATATCGTCTTCCAGCATATTTTTCAACGAACACGAATACGCAACGTATTTTGCGGAATAGTAATTAAATCCCGACGCAGGGTAACGCGCAAAAACCGGAGCCGAGCCAAGCGCCAATATAGCTGCCCCAAGCAAATCCAAATGCTTCATTTCCGCTATGGCGATACGCGTAAGAATTTCGGCTATGTCTTCGCGCCCGTGTTTTTCAAAGAAAAACGAATGATAAATATACTGTAAAATAGCATTTAATTCGCTTTCCGACGACGCGTACGCAGGCGAAATTATATTAAGACTGTGAGCATCGGGACAAATGCCTTCTGTAGTAGGATAAGGTTTATCTACAATTAAAGATTTAAGCATAATACAAAGTATGAATATATAAAAAATTTAGTGAAAACACTTAAATCCTTACCGTTATGTGTAACATAGTACTTTATAAAGTTTAAAAATATAGTAAAAATGACGGTTTTACACCGTCATTTTTACTTTTTTAATGATTTAAAATCTTTTTAAGATATTGTCCCGTAAAACTATCAGAAACGTTTGCAACTTGTTCCGGACTTCCTACGGCAACTACAGTTCCGCCTTTATCTCCGCCCTCGGGTCCTAAATCAATAATCCAATCGGCGCACTTTATAACATCCAAATTGTGCTCTATTACAAGAACCGTATTGCCGTTGGAACGCAAACGCGTAATTATGCTTACAAGCTTGTCAACGTCGTAACTGTGCAGCCCCGTTGTAGGCTCGTCTAAAATATAAAAAGTTTTACCTGTGCTGCGCTTTGACAGCTCGGTTGCAAGTTTTACCCTCTGCGCTTCTCCGCCTGAAAGCGTTGTTGCGCTCTGCCCAAGCTTTATATATCCCAATCCCACGTCGCATAGCGTATGCAGTTTATTGTATATTGCAGATACCGGTTTAAAAAATTCGGTTGCTTCTTCAACCGTCATTTCCAATACGTCCGATATAGATTTACCCTTATATTTAACTTCAAGCGTTTCTCTGTTATAACGCTTACCGCCGCAAACCTCGCAAGGTACGTAAATATCGGGTAAAAAGTGCATTTCAATCTGAATTATTCCGTCGCCCTGACAGTGCTCGCATCTGCCGCCCGCTACGTTAAACGAAAAGCGTCCGCTTTTATATCCCCTTTCTTTTGCGTCGGGTGTTGCCGCAAACAAATCGCGTATCATTGTAAATACGCCCGTATAAGTTGCCGGATTGCTACGCGGTGTTCTTCCTATAGGCTGCTGGTCTATCGCAATAACTTTATCAAAATATTCAAGCCCATCAAAAGACTGAGCCTTGCCCAAAAGCTGACGCGCGTTATTTAATTTATTGGCTAAATAAGGATAAATTATTTCGTTTACAAGGCTGCTTTTGCCGCTGCCTGAAACGCCCGTTACAGCCGTTATAAGTCCCGCAGGAATTTCTATATTTACATTCTTTAAATTATTTTGAGTACAGCCGTTAACTTTTAAACTTCTGCCGTCAGGTTTTTGACGAACTTGCGGCACTTCGATTTTTCTGCGTCCCGATAAATAATCTCCCGTTATAGAGCGCGGTTCGTTAACAATGTCCTCAACCGTTCCGTTTGCAACAACTTCTCCTCCGTGCACGCCTGCCTTGGGACCTATATCAACGATATAATCGGCAGCACGCATAGTATCTTCGTCATGCTCTACCACAATTAAAGTGTTTCCCAAATCCCTAAGTCCCAAAAGCGACTTTAAAAGTTTTTCGTTATCTCGCTGGTGCAACCCTATACTCGGCTCGTCCAATATATAAAGCACGCCTGTCAACGCGCTGCCTATTTGAGTTGCAAGCCTAATACGCTGACTTTCGCCGCCGGAAAGCGTTGCGGCGCTGCGCGAAAGAGTTAAATAGCCAAGTCCTACATTTTGTAAAAAGCTCAAACGGCTGTCTATTTCTTTTATAATGCTATCCGCAATCATATGCTCAGTTTTACCCAAAAAACCGAAATCAGTAAACACTTTTAAATCGTTTACCGACATATCGCACACTTCCGCAATATTTTTGCCGCCTACGGTTATTGCAAGCGCTTCTTTTTTAAGTCTTTTGCCATGACACGCAGGGCAGTCCGAAGTTCGCATATAACGTTCTATATCCCACTTTACACTGTCCGACGAGGTTTGGTTATAGCGGCGCTGTAAATTAGAAGCAAACCCCTCCCAAGCGGTTTTATAACTGCCCGTAAACTTATAAGCATTATATTCAAGCTCTATTTTCTCGCCCCCGTTGCCGTACATAAGCATATCGTACGTAGCTTTGGGCAAATCTTTTACAGGTACGTCAAGAGAAAATCCGTAAGCTTTGGATAGAGAATTCAAGTACATTTGCGTCATAGACGAAGATTCAAGGTTCCAACCGCTTATCTTAATAGCACCTTCTCTTAGCGTCTTAGATTTATCTGGACAAATCAAATCCGCATCGATAACCTGTTTAAAGCCCAAACCCGAACATTCGGGACAAGCTCCCCAAGGCGTATTAAACGAAAAAATACGCGGTTCTATTTCCTCTATCGAAATTCCGCAATCCGGACAGGCGTAATTTGAAGAAAACAATTCTTCTTTACCTTCGCAATCTACAACCACTAATCCATCGGCAAGCTTTAAAGCCGTTTCAAGACTGTCGGTAAGCCGCTTTAACACACCTTCTTTAATTACAAGACGGTCTACAACTACGGACACGTTATGCCGTAAGTTCTTTTCCAAGCGGATATCTTCTTGTAAATCATATATAATACCGTCTATTTTAACGCGCGCATAGCCGCTTTTTTTATACGATAAAAGCTCTTTTTCAAACGCGCCTTTCTTACCGCGCACTACGGGAGCTTCAATCATAATTTTACTGCCTTGGGGCATAACCGTTACTCTGTCCGCTATTTCGTCCACCGATTGTTTGCGTATTTCTCTGCCGCACTTTGGACAGTGCGGAATACCTACGCGCGCATACAGTAATCTGAAATAGTCATAAATTTCTGTAACGGTTCCGACCGTTGAGCGCGGATTGTGCGAAGTGGTTTTTTGGTCTATAGAGATTGCCGGGGATAACCCGTCGATAAGCTCCACGTCGGGTTTTTCCATTTGACCGAGGAACTGCCGCGCATACGACGAAAGACTTTCGATATACCGTCTTTGCCCTTCGGCAAAAATTGTATCGAAAGCAAGAGTTGATTTTCCGCTGCCTGAAAGCCCCGTAAACACAGTTAAAGTATTGCGGGGAATATGCACGTCTATGTTTTTTAAATTATTTTCTTTTGCGCCCTTAACAAATATTTCTTCTTTCATTGCTTTTTACTTTTAAACAGTTTTTTTCTGAGTTCCGATATCGAATCGCGGATTTCTATTGCCCGTTCGAAATCGAGTTGTGCCGAAGCCACTTTCATAAGCGCTTTCAGCTTTTCTATTTCTGCCGGAATATCTGCAAGTTTAATATTTTCCCCTGCAGATTTTTTACCCGTTATTCCTATAGAATTTTTAACTTCTTTAATTATGGTTTTGGGAACTATTCCGTGCGCTTTATTATACTCCGACTGAATTTTACGACGGCGCTCGGTTTCTACGATTGCACGCTGCATACTGCCCGTAATAACGTCGGCATACATTATAACCCTGCCTTCGGAATTTCTTGCCGCTCTGCCTATTGTTTGCACAAGCGCTGTTTCGCTTCTTAAAAAGCCTTCTTTATCGGCGTCGAGAATAGCAACAAGTTTAACTTCGGGCAGGTCTAAACCTTCTCTAAGTAAATTAATGCCGCAAAGCACGTCGAATTCTCCGCCGCGCAAGCCGTTTATAATATCTATACGCTCCAAAGCGTCTATATCGCTGTGCATATACCTTACTTTAAGCCCGTGTTCCTTTAAAAAATCGGTTAAACTTTCGGCCATTCTTTTAGTCATAGTTGTTACAAGCACCCTGCCGCCGCTTGATATAACCGCTTTAGCTTCTCCCAATAAATCGTCAATTTGAGTTTTTGTGGGTCGCACGTCAACTTTCGGGTCTAATAGTCCCGTAGGGCGTATAAGCTGTTCAACGGTGTTTCCCGCTTGCTCCATTTCGTACGGAGCGGGCGTCGCCGAGACGCAAATGAGCTGCGGCACGCGCGCGTCGAATTCGTCAAACGTAAGCGGACGGTTATCGTACGCCGCGCTTAAACGGAAACCGTAGTTTACAAGATTTTGTTTTCTTGACCTGTCGCCGTGATACATTGCGCGTATCTGCGGAATTGTCATATGACTTTCGTCTATAAATACAAGAAATTTACCTGCCGGAAAATAATCCAACAGCGTAAACGACGGGTCGCCCGGATTTCTGCCGTCGAAATATCTGCTGTAATTTTCAACGCCGCTACAATAGCCTATCTCGCGCATCATTTCAAGATCATAGGTAGTGCGCTGAGCAAGCCTCTCCGCTTCTAAAAGTTTTCCTTCATCGCGGAAGGCTTTTACTTCGTCTTGCATATCCCGTTCTATCATAGACAGCGCCGACTGCATTTTATCTGAGCCTACGGCATATTGACTTGCAGGAAATATTAAAACGTGTTTAAGTTCCGACAAGACGTTTCCCGTAAGCGCGTCTTCTTCGCAGATTTTATCTATTTCGTCTCCGAAAAATTCTACTCTGATTGCAATTTCCGAATTGCTTGCAGGAAAAATTTCCACAGTGTCGCCGCGAACGCGGAAAGATGAACGCTGAAAATCGATATCTCGCCTTGCGTATTGTATTTCAACAAGTCTTCTAAGCAGCGCGTCGCGCTCCATTTCCATACCGGGGCGCAGAGAAATTGCCAAACGGAAATATTCTTCCGGCGCGCCCAAACCGTAAATACAGCTTACCGAAGCAACTACGATTACGTCGTCCCTCTCTCCCAAAGAGCTTGTGGCGGAATTCCTAAGCTTGTCAATTTCGTCGTTTAAACTCATATCCTTTTCGATATACGTATCGGTAGAAGGTATGTAGCTTTCGGGTTGGTAATAATCGTAATACGATACAAAATATTCAACGCGGTTATTGGGGAAAAATTCTTTAAATTCGTTACAGAGCTGCGCCGCAAGCGTTTTATTGTGCGCAATTACAAGCGTAGGGCGGTTTACGTTATTAATTACGTTTGCCATAGTAAAAGTTTTGCCGCTGCCTGTAACGCCTACTAAAACCTGCGTGCGTATGCCGTCGAGCACGCCTTCCGTAAGGCTTTTAATTGCCTGAGGCTGGTCGCCCGTAGGTTGAAATTTTGACTGTAACTGAAATTTCATACAAGCAGATTATAACCCATTTTTAAAAGTTTTACAACAGAATATAAACGCAAAAACCACAAGAAAGTTTTAAACGCACTTTTGTTAAAAATAAACAAATGTTTATATGCATATAAAAATTAACAGCCCTAAGCGCAATGCTTAGGGCTGAAATTTTAATTAATAGCCTATTATGGATTTCTCAGGCTCCATACCAAAACCTTTTTTAATAGTAACGTTTGAATATATTGTATAATCCGCAATACTGAAATCGCCGTCTACTCCGTAAACAGGCAATCCGCATTCGCCCAAGCCTTCCGAAAGCGGAACAGCGTCGCCGCCCGCGATTATTACGTCGTTGCTTTTAATTCTTAAAATACCGCCTTTAGCCAACGCTACGGCTACGCCTGCCGGATTACGCCAATTTGTTGAATTGCCGCCCCTTAACGTAATTGGAGAATAAATTGTTAAATATTTGCAATATACCGCAGACGAACCAACGTTTTGCAATTTTTCATTTATTTTTAGGTTATCCGTACCCGATACCGTGGCATTGTTCGCGTAAAGATTTAACGTATAATCCGACTTCATAACAATGGCATTGCGACCGGAATGCGCAACTATATTTATGTTTTCCAAAGTCAAATCAAAATTACTATTTCTATATTCTATTACAATATTCAAATTTATTTTTGCTTTAGGCAAGGATGTTTTTACCACCATTTTCATAGTGGTTGGAGAAACACGCAATTCATAATAAATAGAAGGACCTATTTTACTAAAATTAACTTCTGCAACCTGTTCGGATATTTGATAATCGGAATAATCGCCGGCATCTAAAATCTGGTTCCATCTGGCTTTTAATATAATATCGTCTTCTATTTCTTTTAAAACTTCAACTTTTTTATCGTTTAAGTACCAACCCAAAAATTCAAAGCGCCCCTCTTGCGGATTTATTAAATCTTGTTTCGGCTCACTTAGCGTAACAGTATTAAAGTACGTAATTTTTTCGGGATTGGTGTTTTCATATTTACTATTGATATATGTTATATTATACTTAATATTTTCATAACAAGCATAAAGATTTAAATTTCCGGTAACTTTCATTTCTATTACGGGTTTCATATCTTTATTGTAATACTGTGTTCCGCCTTCGCGTTTATCATAATAGCCTATAAAAGTTTTATGGGCTATTATGTCGGGCGCTTCGGCTTCCGGCATTAATTTATCATAGGTTGCGTATAAAAAATTATTATAAACTTCGGCGTCCAATGGATAAAAATAAACTTTATATATTTCAGGCTCCCATCTGGCATATAGCGTAGCGTCATTCTTTAAGTCCCAGTTAGTTCGCGATACTAAATTTCTATCATAATACATTGTTCCGTTACTACTATAATATCCTTCAAATTTAAACCCCTTTAAATACGGAACCGTAATTTGCGGCATAGGTAAACCGTAAACAACATCAATAATATCGGTACCGCCCTCGCCGCCGCTCTTATCAAAAATAATTTTATAAAATTCCCTATCGTATATAACGTTTGTAAAATTAATGCACCAAGCTTTATCCCAGGTTGTAATTTTATTTTGGTTGTGCACATATACGGTTTGCAATTCTTGGTCCCAATTATCAATAACCGCATATCCAACGTTTTTAACCGCTTCGTCTATATGCAGTTCGGCAATAGAAGATGTGCCGCTAAAAGCTAAATCATCTATTAACGTTAGGTTTGAGCCGTTAGGCAAATATATAACACCGTCGGAACTGTCTGCAATTAAACCGTCTGTTATGTTTAAAACGCTTTCGCTACCGTTATAGGTTTTGGGTTCTATAAAGAATATATTTTTTATATTAGTACAGTCCTGCAACATATTCTTTGGAAATTCGGTTATTGTTTTAGGGAAAACAATATACTCTACAAACGAACCGCTAAACGTACTTTCAGATTTATTTACATTGTCTTCGGTAAAAGTAACCGGTCTGTTTATTATTATGCTTGTACCTTCCGTCCACGAAAAAGCGCCCGTACCTATATAAATTTCTTTTTCCGAATATTCTATTAACATTTTATTAAAAACACTTCCGAAAAACGCTTCGTCCGCTATACCTAAAATATCTACCCCGTTATACCGGGCAGGAATAAAAATATTGCCGTTATCATCTTCGGGCGCAACGTCGCCTACGTTTTCCGACGTTAAATAAAAATTATCGGAACGCGGTTGACCTGCCGCCAAATAATAGCCTATAATCTGCGGCGATACTGAACGGGCGTTTAAGTCATAAACGGGTTCAAGCTCTAACGGCTGTCTGTACTTACTGCCGTATTCCACGTTTTGATTTGCATTATTTGAATTCCAATTAGAAGCCCAGCCTTCGCCGGCTTGTTCGGCGCGCACTCTTACCTGTGTATTTATGCTTCTGAAAATGTTTCCGCCTAATTTTTCTACCGACTTGGGTATTACCACTTCTTTTAATTGCGCACATTTATAAAAAACGCTACTACCCAATTCTTTTACGTTGGCTAAATTTATACGTTTTAATTTGGCGCAGTTTGCAAAAGCCGTATTACCTATTTTTTTTATTGTGTTAGGCAAACTTACACGCACCAACTCGGTAGAATTCATAAAACCGTTTGTAGCAACTTCGGTAACAGTATAAATTTCCCCTTCAATTTCTGCGGTTTTAGGTACAATAGCCTTAGTTGCAACGGTTTTATTAGTTATTCGCACACTGCATTCGGTTTGGCTTAATGGCATAAAGTCATAAGTTGCAAGTACGGTTTCTTCATAGTCGGCAACAAAAAATTCGTCTGTTGAAGTTACCGTTTCCGCAGAAGCCTCAATTTCTTTTGCTTGCATAACAAGTAATCCGGTTATTAATAACGTTGCGCAAATTGTTATAAGCAATGTTAAAAAACCTTGTCTTTCGTTTTGTTCATAATTTCTCCCTTATTATTTAAAATTCCAATCTGTTAATTGGTAATTTTTTCAAAAATAACTTTTATTTCAAGATACGAAATTATGTTGCTATCGTGTCTTGTTTCAGAAACAACTCCGTCAGACCACTTTACAAACCGATAGCCTTCTAACGGCACGGCTTTAATTGTTAAACTTGAACCGTAACTGATTTTTCCGCGTGCAAAACGTATTTCGTTTCCGTTATCTATCATTACCGTATATCCCGCAGTGTTTGAATTTACAGGCAAACAAGCGTACGCAACTATAACGTCCAACTTATGCAGCCAATATTCCCGAGGAATGCCTACTTTTTCACCGTTATAATCGGCTTTGCCCAGTAAATACCATTTACAAATATCCAGTGAGCCCTGCTTGTTCTCTATTACTTGGTAAAACGAAGTTAACCCGCCGTAAAACGTCTGTTCGCAAGCGTACACAAACTTGTGCATAAATGTAAGTACCGTTGTTAATGATAACCTCCTTTGCCCGCTTTTTACCATCGATAAATATTTGTGACACAACTTTTCTGTTGGATTCATAAAATAGTTTTCCATATTTATGCATCCGTATTTTGCACTGCCGCTTCCACTGCCGGAACGCAAGAGATATTCGTAATCGTTCATATTGAATGACGCCAACGTGCTATGATATAAACCGTTCAAATTGGATAATTCCGGCATATCTTTTGTATATAACGTATAGTCTATTTTATCGTTCACCGTATATCTTCTACTGAAGCTTTCGGTGTGAACGGCGCTTAAAGTAAAGTAGCTGTCAACTTCAAATTTTACTATTCCCTCAAACCACTCGTTTAGCAAATCGTTCATTTTTGCCGTAATAAAATAACTGTATTCGCGCTCTAATGCACACATTTTACTTTTTACTTGTATATCCGTATCGGTTACAGAAGAATGCAATACTGCGTCCACCTCGTCTACAAACGTTATCAGCAATTTGTAAACGGGAATTTCGGCGGCTTCGCGCGTCTGCCAACGCGCATATAACGTATTGCTTTTTAATGTAAATACCGAGTTCCCCAGCATATATACGCCGTTTTCGTTTACTACTTTAATAGTATAGTCTTTATCCGCATACCAACCGCAAAAGCTGTATCCGGACAGTTCGGGCATTGCAAACGTTAGGTTTTTTAAATTTTTTCTATTTAGAGTTATTCCGCTTGCCGTTGGCTTTCCGTAGTTTTCGCCGTAGTCGTATTTAAACGTTTTTTCCGTAGGTTCAAAATACGCCACGTATTCCGACAAACTTTTGCCGGCTTCATCTTGTCTGGTATTATCCATTGCCAAATCGGACCATCCGCAAAATATGTAGCCCGGGTTTGCCAATGCTTCTACCGCCGCAAATTTTTCACCTGGCGCCGCGCCCGGCATTGTTTCGCCGACTATCGTTCCTCCGCCGTTAGCTACTTTATATTCAACCGTTAACCCAAAATACGCAGTCAGCGTTTTATCGCTTAATACGTTCGTTTCTTTGCGCGTTTGCTCCTTGCTTCCGTCGGACCACTTTATAAATTTATAGCCTGCGTCTGCTTTTGCCGTTATTTGTTTGCTTTCGCCTCCGTATTCCACGGTTTGACTTATTTCCCCTAATAAGCTGCCGTAACCGTTTGTTTCATATTTTATTTTATAGTATATTCTTTCGAATATTGCTTTCGCCGATTTCCATCTTGTTACGTTTTTTTCCTGCCTTTCGGGCGTTTCTACTCCGTCCGTCCATTTTACAAATTTATAGCCTTCGTTTGGTACCGCCTTTATAACTGAACCGTCTTCGCCCTCTTTTACTGTTTGATACGCTTCTCCTATTAGCTGTCCTTCCTCCGTTTCTACTATATAAATCAAATTATAATATTTTGTCAAACTTTCAAATTCCGCTGTTACGGTAATATCAGCAGTTACATTCTTTTCCTGTCTTTCGGCCGTTTCAACTCCGTCCGACCATTTTACAAATTTATAACCTTCGTCTGCAACAGCCGTTACAGCCGAACCGTCTTCGCCCTCTTTTACCGTTTGCGTAACTTCTCCCTGTATGTTTCCGCCTTCGGTGCTTTTATATTCCAAGCCGAATTTCTGTACAGTGCAGCCTATTAACGTAACTAATCCGCATATTATTGCACTTATGCCTATTAACATTAAAATGTTTATACTCTTTTTCATAGTTTTATTATACGATATTTTCCATATTCTGTCAATATTCAATATTTTAACAGCCCACGGATTAAATCCGTGGGCTGTTATGCTTTTTTATTGTTTATGATAATTTTTCAAGAAGCTTTAAATCTATTCCCTTATCGCCGATTTTTATAATTTCTACCTTTACCGTATCGCCTATATTAACAACGTCTTCAACCTTTTCAACACGCTTGTCCGAAAGCTTGGAAATGTGAATCATTCCATCTTTACCGGGAGCAAATTCCACAAATGCGCCGAAGTTGAGAATGCGGACTACCGTTCCCACAAACATATCGCCTACTTCGGGGTCGTGCGCAATGCTCAAAATAATGGATTTTGCTTTTTCGGCATTTTCGATAGGTCCGTTGCAGGCAATGTAACCTCTGCCGCTGTCGTCTTCGTTAAACTCTATCTCGGTACCGGTTTCTTCCATAATCTTTTTGATTACGCAGCCCTGTTTGCCGATAACGTCGCCGATTTTTTCGGGGTCGATTTCAAAGCTGACAATTTTGGGCGCATACTTTGAAAGCTGAGGAGCAACTTCGGGGGTAACTTCAAGCATTTTAGAAAGAATAAACTGCCTGCCTTCGTTAGCCTGATTAATTGCGGTGTGCATAATTTCTTCGGATATGCCTTTAATTTTAATATCCATTTGAATTGCGGTTATTCCCTTTTGAGTACCTGCAACCTTAAAGTCCATATCGCCGAGGAAGTCTTCCAAACCCTGAATATCGGTAAGAACTTTGAATTCGCCCGTTTCCTGATTTTTTATAAGACCCATTGCAACGCCTGCCACAGGCGCTTTTATAGGTACGCCCGCATCCATTAAAGCCATTGTGGAACCGCAAACGGAAGCCATTGAAGACGAACCGTTTGACGAAAGTATATCGTTTACAACCCTGATTGCATAAGGGAAGCTTTCTTCGTCGGGAATTACGGGAATAAGCGCGCGTTCAGCAAGCGCACCGTGTCCGATTTCGCGTCTGCCGGGGGAACGCAAAGCTTTTGCTTCGCCCGTGCAATAGCCGGGGAAGTTATACTGATGCATATATCTTTTAGCAGTTTCTTCGTCTAAGCCTTCAAGACGCTGAGCCTCTCCGAGCATACCCAAGGTACAGGTTGTTAAAGTTTGCGTTTGTCCTCTTGTAAACACCGCCGAACCGTGAACGCGGGGAAGAACGCCTTTTTCGCACCAAATGGGACGTACGTCTTTTAAACCTCTGCCGTCGGGGCGGATACCTTTATCAAATATTTTTGCGCGTACTTTCTCTTTGGTAAGATAGTAAACGCTGTCTTTAATTTCACGCGTGTTGTCGGGATAGATTTCGGCAAAGTGCTCCAAAATATCTTTTTCCGCTTCGTTTTGTCTTTTTTCTCTTTCCTGCCTGTCAAACGTATCTATAGCCCAATCTATTTTTTTAGATGCGTATTCGCGTACCGTTTTATCAAGTTCTTCGGGAACGTGGTAAAGTTCCATTTCAAGCTTGGGCTTGCCTACTGCGGGAACTATTTTTTCTTCTATAAACGCGCAAATCTTTTTAATTTCTTCATGACCGTACATTATTGCGCCGACCATCTGCTCGTTGGTAACTTCGTTTGCTCCTGCTTCAATCATTAAAATAGCATCTTTCGTGCCTGCAAGATTTAAATGTATGTCGCTCTTTTCACGCTGTGCAAGGTCGGGATTGATAACGTATTTTCCGTCTACCATTCCTACGACTACAGACCCTGTGGGACCTGCCCAAGGTATATCTGATATTGCGATTGCAACCGAAGACCCTATCATTGCAAGAGGTTCGGGGGAAATGTCGGGTTCAACCGAAATTGCCTGAGCCGTTACAACAACGTCGTTAAAAAGTCCTTTGGGGAAAAGCGGACGAAGCGGACGGTCTATAAGCCTTGCGGTTAAAATAGCCTTGTCGCTTGCTCTGCCTTCGCGTTTTTTAAATCCGCCAGGTATTTTGCCTACGGAATACATTTTTTCGTCATAGTCTACCTGCAGAGGGAAAAAGTCCATTCCGTCGCGAGGGCTTGCAGACATACATACGTGTACCATAACGGCAGTTTCGCCGCAGCGAACTATGCACGAGCCGTTGGTTTGTTCGGCGTATTTGCCCGTTTCTATAACGACCTCTCTACCGCCTACATTAAGTGAAAATTTTTTGTAATTCATTCCTTGTCTCCTTTTCTGTTCTTGTGTTTACAGCACCCGCTGCAAACTTTTTTAAAGAAAAAAGAGCGAGAAAAAACAGCCCCGCTCCGTCTTCTTAAAATTACTTTCTTAAATTCAACGCCGCAACAATAGCACGATACCTTTCAATGTCTTTGGATTTGAGATAATCCAACAGACCGCGACGGCGACCTACCATTTTTAAAAGACCGCGACGAGAATGATTATCGTGGATATGCTCTTTAAGATGCTCGTTAAGATGATTGATTCTTTCGGTTAAAAGAGCAATCTGAACTTCGGGCGAACCTGTATCGCCTTCCTTAGTTGCATATTTTGCGATAATTTCCTGCTTTTCCATTTAATTTATCCTCCTATGGAATATTTGCGGACAACAAAGTCGGGCGTTGAGTATTCGCGTCGCTTTGTAGCCGTAACAAAAACTATTTTAACACATTGCTTTGCAAAAAGCAAACGTTTTAGCAATTTATTTTTTATACGTAGACTAAAATAAATTTTATTTAAACAGTTTAATCCGTTCTTCAATAATTTTATCGGTCTTGGCAATGTAAGTAGGAATATCTTTGGGCGCGGCGTAACGTTCTATTCTGTCTTCTTTGCCGAAGTATCTTTTAGATATTGCGTTGGCGCCTACGGCAACGTTTGACGAAATTTCCTCCATTGTGTCAACGTTGTACAAACACGCCTTGCCAGTTTTACACCATCCTACGTTTTCCAATCCGCCTGCCTGATATTTTTGTCTGTAAAGATAATACGGTTCGTAACCGGCTTGAGTTAAAAGACTGCGCGAAAGATTAATCATTTCCGATATTCCCAAAACGTTAAGCCTTTCAACTTCTTCTTTAAGTTTTGCGCCGCTTTTTAAAGACAGCGTATGAACTGTTATATTTTCGGCTCCAAGCGATATTGCCGTTTTTAACGAGCATTCAAAATCTTGCGGAGTTTCGTCGGCGAGTCCGGCTATTAAATCAATATTTATATCAAAACCGTATTTACGAGTTAAAGCATAGGCTTCAAGCGTTTGTTTTGCCGTATGCTTTCTGCCAATGGCTTCAAGCGTTTTATCGTTAAAAGACTGCGGATTAACACAAATGCGCGTTACGCCGTTTTCTTTTGCAAATTTCAGCTTGTCTTCCGTAAAAACGTCTGGGCGACCTGCTTCTACCGTATATTCGCATTTAACATCGCAAATATCGTTAATTGCAGCATATATGGGGGCTAATTGATTGTTTTCAAGTGCAAACGGTGTTCCTCCGCCTATATATATGCTTTTAAGATTTGCCAATATTGGTCTTACGGAATACAGCTCGCGCACAACCGATTTTACGTAATCTTCGATATATATGCGGGTCTTTTGAACAGGCGCCGTTATAAAAGAACAATAATCGCACTTTGTAGGGCAAAACGGAATACTTACGTATAAATCGGTTCCACCAACCGAATAAACGCTTTTTTGAGTATTCAAAATGCGTTCAATCAATGATATATTGGGGTCTATTACGCAAAGACTCTTAAATAATTCTTTAAAATCTCTATTTGCGAATTTTTCGGCGTACGCTATTTTAGTCGGACGTATGCCCGTTAACGCACCCCAAGGCAATTCTCCCTTAATAGGCGCAAGCACTTTATAAAACGCAAGTTTGCAAGACCTTTTGGCAAGCCGTTTAAATGTTATTTCGTCTTCTGCTTTAAAATCTTCTTCAAAGTCATAAAATTTTCCTTGATATTCTATTGAATTGAAAAATTTTCCGCAGGCGCTTGAAAAGTAATGTAAAAAGTCTTCGTTTTCACAGTTGAACGCGCGCAATACGTCCATTATTTCAGTTCTCAGAACTTCTGAATTTGTGTTTAACATTTTAAATATGCGTTATTCTTACGCTCTCCGTTCAACGTTGTATCTTCGTAATGACCGCAGTAAATTTTATAATTACCTTTAATTTCAGCTAATTTTTTTAAACTCGATTTTAAACTTTCAAAACTGCCCGTAGGCAAGTCGGTTCTTCCTACGGTTGCTAAAAACAGCGTGTCGCCCGTAAAAATACAATCTTCGGTCATATAGCAAACACTGCCTGCAGTATGCCCCGGCGTGGCTATCACTTTAAAATTTATACCGCCCAATTCAATTTTATCGCCGTCGGAAAGTTCGCGGAAAATTTTAAAATCGGGTATTTCGCCGAAAAGCGCAATATTTGCATTGCTGAATATAAAATCGCTTTCTCCTCTGCCGCAGAATACGGGCACTCCGTCGTCTGCAAAAGCTTTACAGCCCAAAACGTGGTCGTAATGCCCGTGAGTCAACAGCACCGCAACTGGCTGCAATTTTAAGCTTTTGCATTTTTTGTAAACTTCCGCGCCGGCACAATCTACAACAACCGCACGGCGTCCGTCTGACGTTAATATATAGCTGTTGCAGCCGAACGAAACAGGTAAAATTTTGTAAACTTTCATTTTAGTTAGTTGTTCTGTACACATCGAAAATTCGTTTGTTACGCTTTAATCTGTTTATCAGCAAATCGATATCCGAACGCTTATTCAATTTTACACGCAACTCTATTTCCGCCGTTTTTTCTTTTGTTATTCTTGCGTTTATCTGAGTTATTGAAAGATGCATAAACGAAACTTCCGATATTACGTCAGCCGTAAGTCCCTCGTAATTATCCGCCACCACCTTTAAACCTGCCAAAAATTCAACGTCGATTTCGCCCGTCCAGCTTGCAGGCTGCAAACGGTTTTTATCGGTTGAAACAAGATTGGGACAGTCCGAACGGTGAACTATAACACCCCTGCCGCGCGAAACAAAGCCTACTATTTCATCGCCCGGAACGGGATTGCAGCAATGAGCAAACCTTACCAAAAGTCCGCTCATACCTTTAATAGAAACACTGCCCGCAGGCGTGTTTTTAAGTTTAGTGGATTCTATAACTTCTACAGGCTTGGGAATTTCTTTTTTATAATAATCTATAAGCTTAAAAATTACCTGATTAACGCCCACGGCGCCGTAACCGACCGAAGCCATCATTTCGTTTACCGAACTGAATACAAGCTTATTAGACAGCTTTTTAAAAGAACTTTCAGTTAGCAAATCATTAAGGTTATACCCCTTGCGCTTTGCTTCGGCTTCAAGCATAGCTTTGCCCGTTTTAACGTTTTCTTCTTTCATTTCGCGCTTAAAAAACTGTCTTATTTTAGCGCGTGCAGAGCCGGATTTTACAAATTTAAGCCAATCCCAAGAAGGACCTCTGCTTGACGACTGCGTTAAAATTTCCACAACGTCGCCCGTTTTAAGCGCAGAATTCAACGCTACGATTTTTCCGTTTACTTTTGCGCCGATACATTTATTTCCCACCTCGGAATGTATTGCATAAGCAAAGTCTACGGGAGTTGCGTCAAGAGGCAAAGAAATTACTTTTCCGTGAGGAGTAAACACCAACAGTTCATTATCGTACAAGTCGTTTTTAAGGCTGTCTACAAACTCCTTGGATTCATTTAAACTGCCCTGCCAATCCATAACGTCTCGAATCCAAGAAAGTCTTGAATCAAAGTTGTTTTCGTAAGTTTTGTTTTCCTTGTATTTCCAATGTGCGGCTATACCGTATTCAGCCATTTTATGCATTTCAAACGTTCTGATTTGAATTTCGAAAAATTGACCGAAATTAGTCACCACGGTAGTGTGCAACGACTGGTACATATTCCGTTTGGGCGTTGCAATATAATCTTTGATTCTGCCTGGAACGGGCTTCCAGCGCTTATGGATTTTACCGAGTATTTCATAACATTCTTCAACGCTGTTTACAATAACGCGGACAGCGGTTAAATCGTATATTTGGTCAAGCGTTTTACCCTGATTTTTCATTTTGCGGTATATGGAATAAAAATGTTTGGGTCTGCCTATAACGTCGCCGCTTATTTTGCTTTCTTTTAAAATTTCTTTAATTTGCTCAACTACAAACTCCACAAAGCTTTTTCTTTCTTCCAATTCCTGATGGATATTGGTAACAAGAAATTCGTATGCTTCGGGGTCTATATATTTAAGACATAAATCTTCAAGTTCGCACTTTATCTGCGAAATGCCAAGTCTGCCTGCAAGCGGAGTAAATATTTCCAAAGTTTCTTTTGCAATGCGCTGCTGACGCTCGTTGGAAAGAAAATTGAGCGAACGCATATTGTGAAGTCTGTCTGCAAGCTTAATTATAATAACGCGAACGTCGTTTGCCATTGCAACGAAAATTTTACGGAAATTTTCTGCGTCTTCCTCCTCGTGCGAAAGATAATTGATTTTATCGAGTTTTGTTACGCCCTCTACAAGGGTCATTATTTCTTTGCCGAATTTTCTTAATATATCTTCATCGGTAGCCGGAGTATCCTCTACCACGTCGTGCAAAAACGCGGCTGCAACGCTTGGAGTATCAAGCCCCAAATCAATCAATATTTCCGCAACCGAGCAAGGATGTGTGAAATACGGTTCGCCGGAAGCGCGTTTTTGACCGCTGTGCATTTGTTCGGCATAAGCGTATGCCGAACGCAATAATTCGCAGTCCTCCGCAGAATAATTCTGTTGTATTTTTTTTAACACGTCCATTCTTTCACTCTGCCTGTAAATTCAAAACCGTATTGTACAATTCCGAATTATTTAAATTGGTTTTTATTCCGCGTTTAACCCTTAATTTCCCTTCGCTAAAATCTATAATAGAAAGCTGTTCAAATACTTTTAAAGCAAAAAACGCCTGAATTTTAGTACATTCGAAAATATCGCTGCTTACAATTTCCATTGCGCTTGCGCCCTGAAAAACGCCCTCGTTTGCAGATATAACAGAAAATACTTTAAGCATATCTTCCCTGCGGCAAGAAAGTTTTTTTAAATAGTGCGGTACACCGGAAGTATTATATACTTTTACCTCTTTGCCGTTTAAATCGGGTAATCTTATAAAGTTTATATTATCTAAAAAATAAACGTTTTTATATCCGCTTAAATCTACGTTTAAAAGAGGAGCAACAAGCACGCAGCTTGCAAAACATTTGGATTGCGGCAAAAACAGCTCTATATCCATATTTTTTGCATTTTCAAACTTTTTTACGGTAGCATAATCAAACGCTATAAATACATTGCCGAATTTGCCTGCGCTTGCCATAGCCGATTCTATTTCTTCTTTTGAAACCTGCACAATATTGCAATCGGCTTGCATACAGCTAAACGCTTCAATGCCGCAAAGCGCAATTTCTTCTTCGGCATAAATGCCCGCATAATTATCGTAAATTACGTCGCGCACAAAACCTTTTACATATTCTTTACCGCGGAAAGAAGAAATATTATATTCAAAAATAACTTTCTTAGGCGCAGAACTTTCAAGAAGCGCACTATATTTTATACCGCCGAAAAACATTAGCTCGATATTATCGGTTTTTAACGCTATATGTGTTGATTGAGCTTTTACAGGTTTAACCTGCACGCAGTCAATCTCCATTTCAAACATAGGCTTGCGGTTACCTACTCCGTAAGGTTCAAGCAGCTCAAGCTCTTTGGCAAATCTTACAGAATAAGCCGTACGCAGTGCGCCGTTTACGTATACCACAGGCGTAAAATCAACGTTTTGATAATTTTCCGAAATATATTTTTCAAGCGCTTCGTAAAGATTTGCAAAGTTTTCTTCTTTTACATTTACTCCTGCCGCCTGAGAATGTCCGCCGAATTCCTCTATAAATTCGGAACAGCCCTTTAACGCTTCGAAAATATTTACGCTTTCAACCGAACGCGCCGAGCCTTTAAGCATATCTCCGTTTTTAACAAATAAAATTACAGGACGGGAATATTCGTCGGCAAGCCTTGCCGCAACAATCCCAACAAAGCCGGAATTCCAGCTTTCATTGCAAAGCAAAATAACGTTTCCTATATCTTTTCCGTTTTTTATCATTTCTTTTGCGCTTAAATACAGCTCGTCGCAGCATTTTTGGCGCTCTATGTTATATTCTGTAAGTTTTGCGGACAAATCAAAAATTTTATTCTTTTCGTATTCCGAAAACAAGTTCAGCGCGGCTTTTGCGTCGCCCATCCTTCCTGCGGCGTTGATTTTAGGCGCAATGGAAAATGCAAGAGAATGCGCCGTTATTCCGCCGTCGGTTTTATTTAAAAACTGCGCATAGCAGTCGCGCGGAGTACTGTTGATAATTTGCAGTCCTTCGTAAACTATATCGCGGTTTTCTCCCGTTAGCGGCACACTGTCCGCAACAGTTGCTATAGCCGCAAAATCAAGGTATTCATAGGCTTTTTCTCCGTTGAGCGCACAACCTACCTTAAACGCCACGCCTGCACCGCATAGGTTATCATAAATGTATCCGTCGTTGAATTTGGGATTAATGCATATACAGTCAGGTATATTCGAAGGCAGTTCGTGATGGTCGGTAACAATTACTTCGGCGCCCTGTTCTTTAATATAATTAACTTCGTCGGCGCAAGATATACCGCAATCCACCGTAATAAAAAGCTGCGGAAAATATTCGTCGAAAATCGCGTCTATAAGATGTTTTGAAAGCCCGTAACCGTCGCGGCGTTCGGGTACAAACACATACGCCTCTATGCCGAAATCGGCTAACGCTTTACCCATAATTGTAGCAGCGCAAATCCCGTCGGCATCGTAATCGCCGTAAACTACAACTTCCCATTCTTCGTCTCTTGCTTTAGTTAAAAGCTCTACGGCTTCAGACATACCGCTCATTTTAAACGGCGAAATAAAATGTCCGCTGGAAGGATGAATAAATTGCTCTATACTTTCTTTGTCCCTGAGTCCTCTGCCGTAAAGAATTTTTACAGTTTCGGGTAAAAGCGCACACTGTTTTGCAAGCTTATCAATACTATTTAGTTGTTCTTCCGAAAACTCGTATTCTTGTAAAATTTTTTTCATATTTACAAAAAACGGGCGGGTTACCCCGCCCGTTAAGCTTTATTTTAATTTTTTGCCTTTTCTTTTTGAGCGCGAGCGTAATTTTTATTAAAACCGTCGCCTAAAAGTTTAAAACGTGAATACACAGAAGGTATAAACATTAAATTGCCGTATGCGCAGGATACGAGGCATACCAACGCGCCAAGCACGGAAGAAAGAATAACAACCGGAGAAAGCGAACTTATTGACAAAAGAATAAATAACAGCGTGCAAAGCGCAGCAAGACAAGCAGGCACAAGCGCGTTTACCTTTAAACTTTCGCTTGCGCTTAAATCGGTAAGCTCAAACGCCGAAAGTTTTTTCAAATCATCGTTTTTAATATTCTTACGTACTCTGTCAAACAGGAAACACGTTCCAATAACGGTTAACAGCGTACACAATACCGCTAACGCAAACGTGGAAGGTCCAACGGGAATACGCGTAAGCGTTATAAGCGATATAAACAAAGCAAGATTATGCGCGTCTGCAAGTAACGCAGCCAAAGCCATTGAAAGCTTATAGCGCACAAGGAAATATATAAAATGCGCGGCGGCAATTACCGATATAGCTATCGCACACCTTGAAAGCGATTTAATGCCCGTAAACAAGGCTTTATCGTTTTGAACGGCGCCGCTGCTCAGCGTTATACCCGTTCCGAAACTATCGTCAATAGTCGCTTTAATTAACATTTCGGCATTCAAAAGCTTAGTATCATCCGTAGAAGCGGAAAATTTATAAACTACCACGCCGCCCGTATTGGTTTTACCGTACTGAACGGAGTTTTGCTTTATACCTGCTTTGGAAAAAGCGTCCAAGCACATTTTTTCCACTTCTTCTTGCGAAGAAAAATCAACGTATTCGTAACTTACCGTTACGCATTTATAATTTGAATAATCTTCGCCGCCGTTAAAGTAACCGCCCGCAACGAAATGGCAAACCGTACCGACTAAAGTTCCGATAGCAATTATAACAACCGAAATTATTATAAAAATATGCATTTTAGAGGAAAGTTTAAAATTAGTCTTCATCGTCTAACACCTCCCTTTTGTAACCGCAGAACTTAAACTTGTCTTTTACCGGCGAAGAAATTACGTACCACATAAACCTTGTAAACCAATACAGAACGTATGAACATATTGTTGCTATAAAGAATATAAATCCGCAAGCCGCAACTTCGCCTACGCCGATAAGCGTAACTATAAGCGCCGCAACAAGCAATATTGCGTGTAAATCCAAAATAGTGAAAAGCGTCTTTTTATAACCGAGCTTTACCGAAGCCTGAATTGTTCTTCCCGTTTCCGTTTCGGCGCGCACCGCTTCGAACACGCGGAAGTTGGCAAAACACATGAGCGCAAGCCCCAGCGCCGCCATAAACGCGCCCGCAACGGTAATTTCAATTTCCAGCAGCATAGCGGAAGTTACCAAAACCAACGCGTATATAAACACCATTATTGCGTTTACAAGTCCTAATTTTTTATATTTTACAACCGAACCTACTATTGCGCCCGTCATAACCAAAAGCATTGCAACAAGCAAGTAAATCGCCGCATACTCGCCTAAAACAGGCGTAAGCGAAACAATATTCGTTGCATTGTTTACGCCGTCTTTATTGTAAGAATTAGTAAGCAAATTGCCGTCGGCTACAGATTTTAAAAGAATCGAAAAATCTTCGGCATAACTCTTTTCCGCAGAGTAGAGCATTGTTTTTTCGGTAAGCGCGGTACCTAAAGATACCGTGAGGTTAAGATTGGTTTCGCCTACGAAAAAGTAAGCCGATTTACCGGACTCTCCGCTTGTTACCGCAGTGTTGAGTTTTTCAAAACCTTCGTCTGAAAGCGTTAATTTAACAGCGTACTGCCCTGCCATAGAATAGAACGAAACGCTTTTAAAATAATCGCTGACGTTATCCCTTATAGGCAATATCGATTTTGAAGAATCATAATCGGAACCGTCGCGCAAACTAAGCGCGCCGTCTAAAATCAAATACTGCACTGAATGGCTTATTACAGAAAGCGCGGATGAACGCGTATCGGAATTTTTACCTGTGAAAGCCGCGTAAGTAAAATTGGTGGGAACGCTGAGTTTTACGGAATACTTGTCCTCTACAGTAACGCTGTATCCCAAACCGCCGAATCTGTCCGCAAGTATTTTGGCATCCGCTGCAACACTGTTTGCAAATTCTTCGGAATTTTCTCCGAGCTTATCGTTTTCCACGTACAAACTTCCGTAACCGGTATATTTATCCGGATACTCGTCCTTGTCTTTATTTTCGGAATCGTTTACTACAAGGTCGTAATCCGCAGAAGAAATTACGCCTTCGGGATAAAGTATAGCGTATGCTTCGCCTGTGAACGCGCTTCCCAAGCGTATACTGCTTATAAACGAATTATATCTTTTTACGCCGTTACTTCCGGGCACATTGCACGACACTGTAGCAAACAGCGCTAAAACTATAATTGCGGCAAGTAAAAACGCCGTTATTATAGCCGATTTTATTTTACTCATTTTTACTCCTGAATCGCCGCGCTTTACGCACAGCATTTCCGTATTCCTGATTTTAACTACTTTATTATATAAAAAAATTTTTAAGCCGTCAATTAATTATCGTTATTCTGCGGCAATTTTAAGCAATAAAAAAGAGCTTAATACGCTTATTTAAGCTCTTTTTTGCGCGCAAGCACGTGCATACCGCACTCTATGCGTTTTTTCATCATTTCGCAAGTTATTTTATAGGGCTTGTTAATATCTCCTTCGAAATGATAATTATTAGCCGCGCAACCGCCGCTGCAAATAAATTTTGCAAAGCAATCGCCGCAATCTTCACGTGTAAAAAGACTTGCCGAAGCAAAATTATTTCTTATGCCGTCGTTTAATTTGCCTTCGTAAACGTTGCCCATTAAAAAGTCTTTATCGCCGGCAAACTGATGGCAAGGATAAATATCGCCGTTGGGAACTACCGAAAAATACTCGTTGCCCGCGCCGCACGCAGAAACCTTTTTTTGAAGACATACGCCGCCGTCCAAATCTATATTAAAGTGAAAAAAGTTAAACCCTTTACCGTTTTCGTACTTTTCAAGATACTTTTCGCAAAGATTTTCATATTCGTTGCAAATTTCGGGTAAATGACTCTCTTTTATAGCAAGGTCGTCTATGTCCGTTACAACGGGTTCCATTGAAATACTGTCAAAACCGCTTTCCGCCAAAAAAATAACGTCGTTGGAAAAATCGGTGTTTTTAGCGGTAAAAGTTCCGCGCACGTAATAGCTTTTATCTCCGCGCGATTTAACGAATTTTTTAATATTGCCAATAACGGCGTCAAAACTGCCCTTGCCGTTTTTGGTTTTGCGAATAGCGTCGTGCACTTCTTTTCTGCCGTCCAAACTTAAAACCACGTTTTCCATTTCACGGTTAAAAAAGTCTATTGCGTCGTCGTCAAGCAAAAGCGCGTTTGTAGTTGTGGTAAAAAGAAATTTTTTACCCGACTTTTCGGCTTTTCCACGCGCGTAAGCAACTACGTTTTTTATGGTTTGCAAACACATTAACGGTTCGCCGCCGAAAAAGTCGACTTCAAGCACATTTCTGTTGCCGCTGTTTGCTATTAAAAAGTCAATAGCCTTTTTTGCGGTTTGCTCGCTCATAAATTCGCGCTCTGAATGATACGCTCCTTCGTCGGCAAAGCAATAGCGGCATCTCAAATTACAATCGTGGCAAATATGCAGACACAGCGCCTTTATATTTGAAGATTTTATAGGAGAAACATTAACTTCTTCTTTGAAAAGAAGCCCTTGCTCTTTAAGTCCGTTTAAATCTTTTTCTATTTCCTCCGCTTTTTCTTTGGAAATAACGGGCATTTGGCACGATTTTTCGTATTTTGCTTTTACGTATTCGCAGGTCAGTTTATCACACTCGTGCAAACTGCCGCTGCCGGAATCGTATATGTAATATTTATCTTTATAATTAAACGTATGTATCATTTTATAACGAAATTTGAGGAGCAGAAAATATCTGCTCCTCATTAGGGCATATTAACCCTTATTTTATATTTTACTTGCCCTGTTTTTCGGGGTTATTTTCCCTTGAAATTCTTTCGCAGCTTTGATTGCCAACCGTGCAACTGGTTTTGCAAGCCGACTGACAGGTGCTTCTGCATTCGCCGCAACCGGTAATTTTTTTATCCTGAGGCTTTGCTATAGTCTTAATCATTGTAAAATCTCCTAACTTAGAATCTTACTTTATTATAAAATGCACAATAAAAAAAATCAAGCAAATTAAAGTAATTTATAAAACAATATTACGTATTATGCGCCTTTTTTAATATTTACGGCAATTATACCGGATATTCCGCCTGCCACCGCGCCAAGCAGAATTTCGAATATAAACTTCCAGCTTATTGAAAGCGAAAGAGAAATAAGCCCAAACACAAGATATGTAATCAATACGGCTATAACACCGTAAATCACGCCTTTTAACAGCCCTTTGTCACCGCGTATAAATATTAATCCGCCTATTGCCACAGAAAGTATTTTAAAAACCTGATTAACGGGTTTTACAGCCCCCATCGGTATTGCAAACAACTGCATTAACACGGTAAAAATAAGAACGAAAGCCAAAGAAATAAGCACGGCTGCCAGCACCGATTTAATTATCTGAAAAATATTAGTACGCATAAAAAGACCTCCGCTATAATTTATGCGGAGGTCTTCGCCATTATTTTAAAATATTTTGAATTTTATTTAATTTTCTTCCGATTCGGGCTTTTTAGTTGTTTTAGCACGCTTTTTAGGCGCGGGTTTTGCCGCTTCGGAAGCTTCGCTTGCGCTGTCTACGCCGATATTTTCAAGCGGCTCGGCAGTTTCAACGGCGGGCGCAACAACGGGTTCTCCCGTTACGGGTTCCGCTTCTTTAATTTCTTCGGACACAGTAGTAAGTTTATCTTCGGAATTTTCTTTTTCTTCAACAGTTTCTTTTGCCGATTCAACTACGGCGTCGGTCTGATAAATGGCTTGTCTGTCGAATTTAATATAACTTTTGCCGGAAACTTCTGTTCCTGTTTCCAAAACAAAAGTATTTTCATCGTTATCAACTTCGACAACGATACCGCAAATTCCGCCTATTGTTTTAACCTTGTTGCCCGGTTTAACCGCATTTATAAGGTCTTGCGCGTCTTTTTCTTGTTTTTTGCGTTTTTTGGAACCTAATACATAAAATACCACTACAACAACAATAAGTACGGCAAGTATTACAAGCATTATAATATTACTCATTCCGCTGCCGCCGCTGGGCGTTTCGGCTGTATCTAACAAAGACTGAATCATTTTTTTCTCCAATTTATTTTTTATTTATATTAATGTTTTTGCGCTGATTTTGCAAGCGTTTTAAAGCACTTAAATAATATTTGCACAAAACTTTCACGTATTATTCGCCTAAATTAAAATTCTTTTCCGTATTCCGAATAAAATTTTTCGGCAAAATCGTTTAAACTGTCTGCAAATATCGCTTGCCGCATTTCCGCCATAAGCTTATGCAAAAACGTTATATTATGCAAACTCAACAGCATTGAACCGAGCATTTCATTAACGTTTATTAAATGTCTTAAATATGCTTTAGTGTAATTTTTACAGCAATAGCAATTACAATTTGCGTCTAGCGGAGTAAAGTCCTCGGCATATACGGCGTTGCGTACAACCTTTTTACCCTGCGAAGTAAACGCGGTACCGTTGCGGGCAATACGCGTTGCCAGCACGCAGTCAAACATATCCACGCCGCGTTTTACGCCTTCAATCAAACAATCTGGACTTCCCACGCCCATTAAATATCTGGGCACTCCTTCCGGCAGTTCGGGACGCAAAAGCTCTAAAATTTCGTACATTCTGCTTTTAGGTTCCCCAACCGACAATCCGCCTATCGCTATACCTTCGGTTGCAAACGGCTTTGCGCGGCGCAGACTTTCCATACGCAAGTCGTCAAACATATTACCCTGTATTATAGGGAAAAGCGCTTGGTCTTTTCTTGTTTTTGCATTAAGGCAACGTTCTAGCCATTTGGCGGTTCTTTCCATTGCAAGCTCCGCCTGCGTATGGTTATATCCGTATTCGCTGCATTGGTCAAACTGCATTATTATGTCGGCGCCCAAATTTTCTTCTATTTCCATTACCTTTTCAGGCGTAAACAGATGTTTTGACCCGTCTATATGCGAATTAAAATATACCCCTTCGTCGCGGATTTTATTCAGTTTTGTCAGAGAAAATACCTGAAATCCGCCGCTGTCGGTAAGAATAGGTTTATCCCAATTCATAAATTTGTGCAATCCGCCTGCCTTTTTAACAAGACCGTCGCCGGGGCGCAAATACAAATGATAGGTATTAGACAAAATTATTTGCGAACCCGCCTCTTTTAAATCGCGCGGATAAACGCCCTTAACGGTTGCCTGAGTGCCAACAGGCATATAAACCGGCGTTAAAATATCGCCGTGCGGAGTATGAAAAACTCCGGCTCTGGCGCCTGTATATTTATCAATGTGCTGAATTTCGTAAGAAAAATATTTCATAATAATGTTTATCGTAATTTTAATATTGCGCCGCTTATATAATCAGCATCATCGCGTCTCCTATGCTTACGGGACGCAGGATTTACGTCATATACCATATATATAATAAGCCCCGCCCACGTTTGGACGGGACTTTTATATTATAATTGATTTGTTACCGAATTGCAAGCGTT
>CATLBN010000008.1 GCA_949878885.1 uncultured Clostridia bacterium
GTCGCAACTACGCGAGATGTGTATGCTATGGTGTCGCTCTCGCAAGGGGGCGGCATCTTTTTTTATGTCAACAGTTGAAAAGACTTGTTCGTGCTTCGGGCATTCCGACGTCAATATAACGGATGACCTAATAGCAAGAACGAGAATAGAAATCGACAAGGCGATAGAGGACGGCGTTAGAATTTTTCTATTCGGTGGTAGAAGTGATTTTGACGATTTGTGCTATGACATTGTAACCGAAAAGAGAAACGCCAACCCGCAACTCAATATCAAAAGGGTATTTTGTTTTGCACTTGATAAGCAGTTGCGCAAACCGCCGAGATGGTATGTCCCAAAAGAATATGAAGCATTGGAGTGTCCGACAAAGGACTTTGACTATTGGTACACGGCAATTTATTATCGTAACCTTGCAATGATAGACCAAAGCGATTTGTTATTGTTTTGGGTAGAGCAAAGAGAAAATAGTGGCGCATATAAAACGTATCAATATGCCGTTAAGAGGCATAAGCGTATCGTTAATCTATTTACCCATAAAGCCGCAGGAGAATAATATGTTTACTGAAATACAAAAGAAAACTATGATATGCGTGGTTATGCTCTTGTCGCTTTTAATGGCGTTTATGGCATTGACAGCTAATTTTTTTCATTAAAATTAAAAAATGTTGGTATAAAAAAGACTATCATACATTTGCTTAAAGATACGATTTATGCTATCGGTAAGTTGTTCGCGCACTTCTTGTTCAAGCTGGTCATACGTTTCTTTAAACCAACCGTAAACTTCTTCAGCGTACTTAATTTCTAATTTTATCAAATCATTTTTATCATTCTTAACGGCTAATCCATTTAATTCACGAACACATTCATCTATTTGGCGTTTTGCATCAGAAATATCTTTTTCTATGCTTCCGCTAAGACGAATTTTATCAGCTAAACGGCTCTCATTTGCTTGATAATCATCTTCTAAGTAAATCGCTTGTATGTTCGCTGTTTAACGCAAAGAGCGCAGAGCTGAAAGGCAAGCCGCCGTCGGCGATTAAGTTTGACAGCGGTGCTATGCGCGACACGCCGACCTATATGACGAAGTACGAGATAGACAGGTTGAACGAAATGGACGAGGAGGACTAGCAAAGGGTAGCAAAATAATTTTAGTTAATCTTTTCATAGCTGAGTACCTTTATTTCTTTTCAAAAATCAGATAGGAGAGTGTTTTTTGAATTGGAATATATATATAGATTTCATTATCAAAGACCTTTGAGCCTTTATATACGATTGGTGGCAACTCTGAAAATTTTATATAATACTCATCATTTTCTTCGTCATAATCTATTACACTTTTTAGATTTTCAGTTTCGCTTCCGTTAAATATCACTTCGTTGTCTTTAACAATTATTTTGTTGCCGATGCTATTTATTGCATTAGCGACACCCGTATATTCTTCCAATGTGGCTTTGTCAATTTCGCGTAAGATCGCTTCACCGTTCACATCGATTAAAACCTTTTTGACAACATAGGTATCCTTATCGGACGAACACCCCGTTACAAATAACAGGAGAACACATACAAAGCATAATAATAGTCTTTTCATAGGCAAATTCCTTTTAGAGATATATTACATTGTATGCGCTTCGTTGGCTCTTGGGGATAGTGAATATATTGAAAGAAGATAAGATTGAGGAAAAGTCTGAGTAATTTGCTCGGACTTTTTTTGTAGTAAATGCTTGTGAAAAGTGGGCAATTATGCTATAATATTAAATGTAAATATGTTTTGCCCTAAAAATGCCTTTATTTGGGGTAAAAAGGGTGGGCAGTATTTTTATCAACTAAACACAAACGAGGGGTATAAGAACACCCCGAATTAGAAGTCGATTTATCGGCTTCTTTTTCTTTTGCGCTTTGTTCGGTTTCGCTCACGTTTTCGCTGTTTCCGTCGTGGTAATCGGGAAAAATCAAGTTCAGTAAAAGTTACTCTTTCTGCCCGACTTTCAAATTCAAAAGCACTTTCAATTTATCGTCGTAAAGTACAAAGATCTTTCCGCTGTTTACTTTGTAGCCAAACGTAATAACGCCGCCGAAATACTTGCAATTTGCCTACAACACGCGCCCGCCGTTTTTTATTAACTTGGCTTTGTACGTTGTGCTAACTGCGGCTTAAAAATTTGTTGTTCGTTGTGGTGGTCGTCTTAACCGGAAAAATGCCGCCGCAGGTAAATTGTCAAGGCTTTGCGCCGTAGGCGACGACCGTTTATGCCTGACGGGAGATAAATCGTCGCTTTTTACAATATGGAAAGGCGGCGTATGATTTCTTAACAAAAGTATGCTACAATGTTACAGATAAAAGTTTCGTGAGAATTGTTATGATTAAAATTCTTATCGTTTATGCGATTTATGCAGTAGTAATCTGTGTCGTTCTCGGACTTTTAGGAATAACTTATGCCGCCGTCGGTTGCGTATTGCTTGCATTACTTCCTATAATAAAATTCCTTTTCTCAAAAAACGGCCTGGTTGCGAACACAATGGAAACACCGTATAGTGAAATCGGAAATATTACACAATCAAAAGATTAAAATTGAAAATTCAAAAAATAAATATAAAAGTTTGTATTTTGCGCATTGTTCACAATTCGTGTTTGTAAATTATCAAACTATTTAATTTGTTTGCTTTTGTTTTATATAAATATTATAATTACATTAACGGATAATACATTCGGTGTGCGGTTATTATTTATAAGTTGTCGGTTTTAAATTCCGTCATTTGAGCATCTAAAACGGGTAGTATTTTAAAAAAGAAATTATATTCGCATTAAAGGAGCAAACAAAACATTATGACAAAAGCGCAAAAGGATAAGCTGGTCGGGATTTATCACGAAATACGGGATAAAAATTATTACTATTTCAACTTAGACAGCTTTGAGAGAGAGCAGTTCGGACGTAATGTAGATTTTTTCGACGAACCCGAAGAATATCAGATTAAAATGTGGCTCAGACTGCTCGGCGGCGACGGCTATAATCTTCTTTATCTCGGCGCAATGCTTGCGTTACAGGAAGACGATATGCGCTATCTTGACGACGCGCTGTATACCGTTACCACGCTGGAACGGCTTACCATGATGTCAACGGATTGGGACCTATTGTCCGTGTTGCTGTCGGCTAACCGTTTTGACGATATAAAACGTATCTTCCCTAAGGAAAACGTACAGAGTAAAATCGGCGGCGGTTGGCTGACAAATCTGGTAATGTATTTGTACTACGGCGAGGAAGCGTGGCGTGCGGAAGCGGTAGATACAGGTAGGCGTTACTCCGAGTCTAAAACTACAATCGAGGGGAAGGCGGTTGTAGACTGTTTATTGAGTTTGGTCGATAAAGATTTCGACAGGTTTTCCGTAGAGTTGGATAATATATGCAAAGGCAAGCGCCGTTCGAATGAATTCGGCGAAAATAAATTTACCAAACAATTCCCGTTTTTTGCTTTGGGACTTTACAATTTCGCACGCTTTTTATACGGCGAAGAAGTCGAAAATATCGCGCTCCCCGACGACGCGGGTGCGCTGATTGACCTGCATAAATATCAAAAAGCCAACGGATACGCGACGGGAAAGCTCATTGTGGATTTTAAAAAGTCGATTCCGCTCCTCGACGCATTGCTCAATATCGAGTTGCCGACCATACATTTGAAGTACGATAACAAAGGGAAAGGTTATATCGATATTGACAGATACAAAAGCGATGTAATAGAAATTACGCTCAAGAACTTTGCTGGGGAATGAGCCCGACGAATGTACAAAACGGCGGTAATCGCGTAAAAAATAAACGCCGCTTTGTTTTGGGCGCATAACTGACTCAATATTTTCAGCCTAATTTTCATTTAAGGTGTTATTATGAGTAATGTTTATGATTTTATAAAAGTTGAGGCTATGTTTATTTGGCAACCATTAATTTAGTGTTGTGTTTCGGCTTAGTTATCCGGTCGGTCATTTAAATTATAATTTTTTAAATAACTTTAACAGTATTATCTTTAACAAAAAGTAGCCGTTGTGTAAAAGCTGTGAAATAATTTAGAAAAATATTTGACATTTTTACGTTAAAAATTTATTATTTTAATATAATTGGTACAAAGGGCGTTTCCTGTCTGCTTAGAATAAGCAGACAAAATTATTAAATGGATAGATACTTGCGTTTGCAGTATTTAATTATAAAAAACAAAAAGGGAATGGGTAATAATGAAAGTAAATAAAGCAGGTTTTTTTGTTTCTCTTGTTCTAACTCTGGCGTGTTTAATCGGAGCCGTAGTTTGGCTTTTGATTCCGTCTAACTGTCCTCTTGAGGTTCAGGGCGATATAACAACGTCGCACAAAAGCGGATACATATACGTTCACGGAACGCTTAAAAATACTACCGATAAAGAGCTTGAAATAACTTATATGGAAGTAGTGGTTACTACGGCCAATAAAAAAATAACTATATACGATGATGAGAGAATAGTCGTTCCGGTACTCGGCGTTTTGGATTTAACCCAAGAAAATTGGGGAACCCAATCATACGAAACTCCTCAGCGTGTTTCTGAAATAAACGTAACTATCGACGGCGTTAAATACAGCGTGTACGGTTCTAACTTCTCTTTCGGCGTTGTGGTTCTTTTTGTGCTTGCAGTTGTATTCGGAATTGTAACTGTTTCAACTATTAAAAATAATAAAAAGAAGCAAAAAGTTTACGACGAAATTACAAAAATTTATCCCGAATTCGGCGGTGCTGCAACTTTTTCGGGCTTGTACGGAAAAGAGGGCGAAAGAGCAAAAGCAATAGGCAAAACGGTTGCTTCTTCAATAGGCGCATTTGTAAGCGCGCTTTTCCTTGGGTTCGGCACATATAAAATTTACGGCGCAACAAAAGCGGTTAAACTTCTGGTTTTAGATAACGGTTTGTACGTTGTAGACGCAGAAAACCCCGAAGAAACGTCTTTTATCGAAAAAGGTAAATTCCCCGATTCGGTTGTTTCAACCAATAAAAATAAAGTAGTTTTAACAAACAAAGCTACAAAAGAAAACTTTATTTTCAATACCGATAAAAAGAGCTTAACTCCGCAGGAATTGGTTGACAGACTTAACGAGTTTATAAGCTACGTGCCTGAGGTTCAGCCGGAAACTGCTCAAGAAGTAACACCGTTTGAGGATTTTGAAGATAATTCCGTAAAACCTTCGGACACAACAGCAGAAGTTAAATCCGAAAATAACGATAGTTTAGAAAATAAATTAAATTCCGAAGATAATAAAGATTAATTGAATATAAACACCCTCTGCAAACGCCGAGGGTGTTTTAATATAAAAATAAAATATTAATTGCATAAAAAGTTTATCCGTGGTATAATTAGTCGAAAAAAATTTAAAATTTTACATAAGATATATCAATGAAAGAAACAGCGGATTATAAAAATTACGATTATATTAAGGTTGCGGTAAAAGAAAAACGCTCTAAGGACCTTGAAAATATGTATTCTGCTTTTTTGTGGGAGCAGATAGAGTGCAAAGAACACAATAGGTATTACGATGTTTTAAACTATACGTTCCGCCGCAGCAGAAAAATAGAGAATAAAGACGAATTGTTATATTTGCAAGTTACGGCTGAAAGCAAGTTTAACGAAATGGACAAGCGCCGCTACACAAAACATGCGGCTTCTACGTCGCTTGCTTTGTATTTATCTATATGTGCCGTCGCATTAATAGGCAGCGGTATAGCCGTTTTGCTTTTGCTTTCAAAAATATTTTATATGGTTTTGGGTTCGCTGTTGATTGCAGGCGGCGTGTTTGCAAGCTTTTTGGTTTTCTTTTTACTGCCTAAACTTTTTAAATACGAAAACATACGTTATCAAAAGCTGTATATTGAAAACCAAGATAAAATGAAGCAAATATTTTTAAAGGTAACAGAGCTTACGGGGGCAGCCGATGAACGAAACAAAGAAAATTAAACGCTGGGGCAAGGCTCGCTACGGCGACGGCGGTCCTGCGGTTAAAATAAGAACGGAAAGCAACAGTTTTATGGCGCTTAAAACAATGATAATTTTGTTTTTGGTAGGCGTGCAAATAGGTATATTTGTATGCTTTTACGTGCTTTTAGGGCTTGCTTTTTGGATTTATCTTATAATTTCTTTCTGTCTAAGCTTTTTAACCTGTCTGTATTGTTTGTCGTCGCCTAAAAACGGATTGTCTAAATCGGTTTGGATACTTGTTTTACTGCTTGGCTTCAGCTTCGGTTTCATTTTATATATACGCAGCGACGAGCGTTTCTTTTTCCGCGGTGCAAAAAAACGCTATGCTGCAATTTTTAACCGTACTTCTAAGTACGATAAAGCTTTTTTTCAACCCGACTCGCAGCAGTCGGTCAAGCGCGACTGCGAATATTTGTATTCTGCGGGAAACTTTGCCGCATACACCGATACTTCTATAAAATATTTTTCCAGCGGCACGCAGCTTTTCGACGACGTTTACGACAGGATTCAATCCGCCGAAAAATTTATTTTTATGGAATTTTTTATTATAGCGGACGGCGTGCTTTTAGACAGAATTGTCAACATGCTTGCGCAAAAGGCTGAAAACGGCGCGGATGTAAGGATTATTTACGACGATTTGGGCAGCCATCGAGTATTTTCCGTTAAAATGAAAAAACGAATGAAAGCTGCGGGGATTAAAGTTATTCACTATAATCGTCTGCTTCCGTCGTTTAATATTATTCAGAATTACCGCGACCATAGAAAAATTATTATAGTAGACGGCAAAACCGCTTATACGGGCGGCAGTAATCTTGCCGACGAATATACCAACGAAAAGCGTATGCACGGTTATTGGAAGGATACGGGCGTTAGGTTAGACGGCGGTGCGGTTGACGCGTTTACGCTTATGTTTTTGCGGCAATGGGAATATGTGAACAGAAAACAAGAAGACTATTCGCCGTTTTTCAACCGTTTCGAAAATGATAAAACGGGCGGAGTTGTCGTTCCGTATGCGGACGGGCCGGACTATAAAAATAATATTGGCAAAAACGTTTACGAAAATATAATTTCCGGCGCAAACGAAAAACTTTGGATTATGACGCCCTACTTTGTTCCGGACGATACGGTTTTGGGACTTATAAAAAATAAAGCGGCGTCCGGCGTTGATGTGCGCATTATTCTTCCAGATATTCCCGATAAAGTATTTATTTATCTTGTGTCACGAAATAATGCGGAAAAGTTAATGGAAAGCGGTGTAAAAATTTATTGTATGCGGCAAAGCTTTGTGCACAGCAAAATCTGTTTATCCGAAAACTGCGCCGCAGTTAGTTCGGTAAATTTTGATTTGCGCTCGTTTTATCAACAGTTTGAATGCGGAGTTTACACGGCAGACGGCGCTGCTTTGGCGGAAATAAATAAAGATTTTGCATCTACTTTTAAAAAATGCTATATTGTAGATAAACAATCTGCAAAGCGTTCAAAGATAGGCAACAGACTGCTTGCGGGTTTAATGCAGCTTGTTGCTCCGCTTATGTAAAAAATTGATTTTTAAAGCCTTAATTTAGGACAAACTGTAATAGAATAGTACAACCTATAAAAAACATATGTTAATAACCGTAGCCCTTTTTATAAGTCAGGGCTTAGGAGAGGCATATGTTTTTTGATTTATTAAGCCTGCTATTCGGAAAAATTTTCTTTTTTACCGGTATGGTGCAAAGCGGCGGCACGTTTCCAAAACCGCTTTCGCCGGAAGAAGAAAAAAAATATTTGGAATTGGCCCGCAACGGCGATAAGCAGGCTAAAGAAATTTTAATAAAACACAATATGCGCCTTGTAGCGCACATAGTAAAAAAATATACGGGCGCGGCGGAAACCGACGACTTGATTTCAGTTGGTTCTATAGGTCTTATAAAAGCCATTAACACATATAGAGAGGGCAAGGGAACACAGCTTGCAACGTACACGGCGCGATGTATAGAAAACGAAATTTTAATGCTTTTACGCGCCGGTAAAAAACATAAAAATACAGTTTCTATAACCGACCCGGTGGGTACCGACAAAGACGGAAACGAATTAACGCTTATAGACCTTCTTTCCGAAAAAGAAGACAGCGTATTTGCACATGTGGAGAAATCCATTCAGCGCGAAAAGTTTGTTGCTATGCTTAAAACGTTTTTAACGGAGCGCGAATTCAGTATTCTTTCTATGCGTTACGGTTTGGTGGACGGCGTTGCTCTGCCGCAGCGCGAAGTAGCGCAAAAGCTTGGAATTTCGCGTTCTTACATATCCAGAATAGAAAAACGCGCAATAGAAAAATCACGGCGCAATCTTGATAAAGACGACTTTTTTACCGATTAAAATTAATTGCCGTAAATTAATAGATAGGCTTGACAACGTTTTAATATTTTGATATATTGTGTGTATGAAAAATTTTGCTTTACAAAACGGTTTATATTACGCGTATTCGTATTGCTATTGCGGCAATACTGTATTTGCTTGGGTTAAAACCGTATAAAAGCGTAATAAAATTGTGCGCGCGGCGGTTTATCCACGGATAAACCGCTTTTTTATTGCAAATTTTTTTATTTTGTGTTAAAATTTTTTTCGAGGTAAAATAAATGGCTAACGTAATGGATACCCTCCGTGCGAGGGGCTTTATAAAACAAACGGTTTACGAAGAAGACTTGTACAAGCTGCTTGACAGCGGCAGCGTAACGTTTTATACGGGATTCGACCCTACTGCAGACAGCTTGCATATAGGGCATTTTATGCAGCTTGTAGCAATAAAGCATATGCAGGATGCAGGGCACCGCCCCATAATTTTAATAGGCGGCGGCACGGCTTTGATTGGCGACCCTACCGGTAAAACGGATATGCGCAAAATGATGACAAAGGAAACTGTTGATTATCATATAGAATGTTTTAAAAAGCAGATGTCAAAGTTTATCCGTTTCGAAGGTGAAAATGCGGCGATTATAGTAAACAACGCTGATTGGCTTTGGAATTTAAACTATATGGATTTTATCCGTGATATAGGCGTGCATTTTTCGGTTAACGAAATGCTCCGCGCAAAGTGCTTTGAAACCAGGCTTGAACGCGGACTTTCGTTTTTGGAATTCAACTATATGCTAATGCAGGGCTACGACTTTTTGGAGCTTTACAAAAAGTACGGCTGTATGCTTGAATTGGGCGGCGACGACCAATGGTCCAATATTCTTGCAGGCGCAAATTTAATTAGGGTAAAAGAGAAAAAACCCGCTTATGCAATGACGTTTACGTTGCTTACTACAAGCGAAGGCAAAAAAATGGGTAAAACCGAAAAGGGCGCTGTTTGGCTTGACGAAAGCAAGACTTCTCCTTACGAATTTTACCAGTATTGGCGCAATACTGCCGACAGCGACGTGGAAAAGTTTTTAAATCTTTTAACGTTTTTACCGCTTGAAAAAATTGCCGAACTCGTTAAGTATTCTGACGAGCGTATTAATGCGGCAAAGGAAGTGCTTGCATTTGAACTTACAAAACTTGTTCACGGCGAAGACAAAGCTTTAAAAGCGCAAAGCCAGGCGCGCGCTGCATTCGGCGGTAACGGAGATATGCCCGAAATTGTAATTGAAAATAAGGCTTCAACCATAATTTCGGTTTTGGTAGAAGCAGGCATTTGTTCGTCCAACGGCGAAGCGCGCAGACTTATTCAGCAGGGCGGCGTTTCTATTAACGAATTAAAAGTTACCGATATTAACGCTTTGGTAAATGACGGGGATACTATTCACAAGGGTAAAAAAGTACACGTTAAAGTAAAATTCAGCTAATTGCAGCTTTGCGTAAAAAGGCGGATATGGAAAATTATCTTTCGGTTAAAGGGCAAACCGTATCCGAAAAAGTTATAGAAAAATCACGTTTTATAACTTGTATACGGCACGTTGAAAGCGAGTTGGAAGCAAAAGCTTTTATTGCGGAAATTTCTTCACAGCATCAGTTTGCAACGCATAATTGCTACGCTTGTATATGTGATAATTTAGGCAACTGTCTGCGCTTTTCCGACGACGGAGAACCTCAGGGTACTGCGGGTATGCCTATGTTGGAAGTGCTTAAAAACAATAAGCTTTATCAAGTAGCGGTTGTTGTAACGCGTTATTTCGGCGGAATAAAGCTTGGCGCAGGCGGACTTGTGCGCGCTTATTCGGGATGCGTAGCACAAGCGGTGTCGGAAGCGGAAAAGGTTTTATATCAAAATTGCGTAGAAAGCCTGTATTCGCTTGATTACGCTTCTGCAGACGCGGCCGCAAGGTATTTTTCGGAAAGCGGTGCAAACGTTTTGCAAACGCAGTATTTAAACGAAGTAACGTTTAGAGTTGCGGTAAAAAGCGCCGCTGTTCAAGACTTTGAAAAAGAACTTAAAAACCGACTTAACGGCAAGGTTAAAATAGAAAAACTTAAAGAATACTTTTTTCCGTTCAAAATATAAAAAGTCGAAGCGCGCAGTAAAAAAACAAGCGCGGCATTGACTTTTTTTTATTGCGGTGGTAAAATTTCAATATGTCTGAAATTACTTCTATAGAACCTCAAATTAAAGATAAATCGCGGTGTAACATTTATGTGGACGGCAGATTTTATTGCGGTATAAAGCTTGAAGTCGCCGTTAAATACCATTTGAAAGCGGGAATGCGCGTAGATAAAGCCGAGCTTGATAAAATACAGCTTGAAACAGAAAAAAGTCAAGCTTTGGACAAGGCTCTGACGCATATGTCGGCTACTATGAAAACAAAAAAACAAATCCGTGATTTTCTCTTGAAAAAAGGATATGTAGAAGCCGTTATAAATTATGTTTTGGAACGGCTTGAATATTATAAGCTTATAGACGACGCCGCCTACTGCAGGGCTTACGTAAACAGTGTTAAAGGTAAGGGGAAGCGTGCTTTGGAAGCGGATTTAATAAAACGCGGCGCAGATAAGCGCGTAATTGAGGAAGTGCTTGAAGAAACGGTAGAGGACGAAGACGAAGCTTTTGCGATTTTATCTAAGTATTTGCGCGGAAAAACGGTTGATAAACAAACAATGTATAAAGGTTTTAAATATCTCTTGTCTAAGGGATACGGTTACGATACCGCCAAAGCCGCGTTGGAAAAGGCAGGCTGCGATGAGGATTATTAAGCTTGAACAAGTATCTTCTACAAACGAATATATTAAAACGCTTAAAACCGACGAAGATGTAGCTGTAGTAGCAAAAATTCAAACGGATGGCAGAGGAACAAAAGGCAGAAGTTTCTGTTCGGAAAACGGCGGTCTTTATATTTCGGTTTTAAAAAATTACAAAGATTTTTCCGCAACAAACGCTTTTCAAATTATGATTAATTCCTGCGTTGCGGTGTGCCGCACTCTCGAAAGTTTAAATTTGACCCCCGTTATCCGTTGGCCAAACGACGTGCTAGTATGCGGAAAAAAAATTTGCGGTACGCTTATTGAAAATACTTTCTGCGGCGGCAGAATTACCCGTTCCATAGTAGGAATTGGCATAAATATTTTTAATGAACTGCCTGCCGAACTTAAACCTATTGCAACAAGCGTATATATTCAAACCGGCAAAAAATTCGGTGTGTCAGGCGTTGCAAGTTTGCTTTTGAAAAATCTTGAAAACGACTGCGGCATAGACGAATATAAAAAATATATTAATTGGTTCGGCTGTACCGTTTCGGTTAAAACTTCAAACGGAGTATTTACGGCGGTGGCAAAAGACGTGTGCAACGACGGAAGATTGGTTGCGGAACAAAACGGAAAATCAGTGTATTTAAGTGCGGCGGAGGTATCTTTAAGACTGTAATGGATTATGCTTTATCTAACGCGGAAATGCGCGAAGCCGATAAGTTTACAATCGATAGTTGCGGCATATTAGGGGGGCAATTAATGCAAATTGCCGGAAACGTTTTGGCGGATGAAGCGGAAAAAGCCGCAAAGTTGTTAAAAGCCGATGAAATAACCGTTGTTTGCGGCATAGGCAACAACGGCGGCGACGGTTACGTTGCGGCAAAAATACTTTACGAACGCGGTTATTCTGTTTATATATTTGCGGTAAACGGCGAGCTGTCCCAAGAATGTAAGCTTGCAAAAGAACTATGCAAATGTCAATATACGCAGCATATACGGGGGGCAATCGTATTAGATTGCGTTTTCGGAACGGGACTTTGCCGTACGGTTACAAGCAAATACGCCTGTATTATAAAACAAATAAACGATAGCGGCGCGTACGTAATTTCCGCAGATATTCCAAGCGGACTTAACGGCGATAACGGCTTGGCTATGGGGTGCGCGGTTAAAGCTGATTTAACGGTTGCAATAGGCGAGTACAAGCGCGGAATGTTTTTAAACGACGGCTTGGATTTATGCGGAAAAATTGTTAAAAAGGATATAGGCATAAAATTGCCGCGCAGCGATTATTTATATACAGTAGACGGCATACAGGCGGCTTCTTGCTTTCCCAAGCGATTGCGGAATACGCATAAGGGAAGTTACGGCACGGCAAATATAATTGCGGGTTCGTCAAAGTATTTCGGCGCCGCAGCTTTGGCGGTAAATGCGGCGTTGCAATCAGGGTGCGGATTTGTTAAACTTACTTCAAATCAAAACGTTATAAATGCTCTTGCGCCGAGTTTTCCGCAGGCAATCTATCTTGACGAGCCCGAGCTTTCCGCAAACTCTATTGCCGTTGGAATGGGAACGGGAATCGGTTTAAATTTATATAATATAATAAAAAGACTTTTAAAGGAGTATAGCGGAAACCTTATAATAGACGCCGACGGACTGAATACAATATCGGAGTTCGGAACGGATATTTTAAAAAACAAAAGCTGTAACGTAATATTAACGCCGCATATAAAAGAATTTTCACGGCTTGCCGGGATTTCCGCGGAAGAAGTGTTGAACAATCCCGTAGACGCCGCTATGTCGTTTGCCGAAAAATACGACGTAACTTTGGTGTTAAAGAGCGCTTCCACCGTAATTTGCAGCCGCGGCTCGGCGGCGTTGAACATAAGCGGCAATTCTGCGCTTGCAAAGGGCGGCAGCGGCGATATTCTTTCTGGCTTTATGTGCGGAACGCTTGCAAGGGGCGTAAGTCCGTTCGAGGCTGCAAAAAGCGCGGCGTACGTTCTGGGCAAAGCCGCAGAAATTTCTTCGTCGCAAAAAACCGAGTATTGCGCAACGGCTTCCGATATTTTAAAAAATCTGCATATTGCAGTCAGACGCTTGACAGACAAAAATTTATCTGATAAAATTTCAAACGTTGAAAGGGAGTAGTTACAAAGTTACGGCAACAATCCCCGATTTTATATCGTGTCGTAACCCTTGAATTTTAAGGAACAAGACTTTCGGCTTAAATTATTTTAAGTCGGAGTCTTTTATTTTTCTGTAAATAGCAAAACTTAATTAAGAGGTGTAATATGAACGTTGGAATGGCGGTGCTGTATGTTTTTTTACTGCTAATCGGCTTTGTACTATTGGTTAAAGGCGCGGATTTTTTTGTTGACGGAGCCGCGGGTATTGCAAAAAAACTTAAAGTTTCAAGTTTTATAATAGGCGTTACCGTTGTTGCGCTTGGAACCAGCGCGCCGGAAATGGCTGTTACGGTTATAAGCGCTCTCGGCGGCGAAAGCGGCATTATAGTCGGCAATATAACAGGCAGCAATATTATAAATATATTTTTGATTTTGGGTGTTTCCGCGCTTATATGCAAGCTCCCTGTCGAAAAAACAACACGCTTTATCGACTTGCCGTTTCTGATTGTTACGGGAATTGTTTTTGTAATTTTCGGATTTTTCGGCGGAACGTTCGTATGGTGGGAAGGCTTAATTCTGCTGCTTTTATATTGTGCGTTTATGGCGTACAATATAGTTTTGGCAACCAAACAGAAAAAAGCGCAGTTGGAACAGGCAACCGCCGTTTCCGTAACCGATTCCGGTATCGACGGCGAACTTAACGTTCCTGCCGACTTTTTGGGCAAAATCAAATTTCATTACGAGGCTTTGCAAAACAAAGTTTGGTTTTTAATAATAATAACGGTAGTCGGATTGGGAATGGTTGTAGGCGGCGCTCAGCTTGTGGTAATGTCTGCAAAATATATAGCGGAAACTGTTTTTAAAATTCCCACTGAAATAGTGGCGTTAACGGTGGTGGCTTTCGGAACGTCTTTACCTGAACTTGTAACTTCGGTATCGGCGGCGCGTAAAGGCGACGTGGGTATTGCAACCGGCAACATTATAGGCAGCAATATTGCAAATATTCTTTTAATCGGCGGCTTGGGTTCGGTTTGCTGCGGTTCCGCGGGTTTGCTGTTTACAACCGAAGGCTTTATAAGCGGTTTGGTTTCGCTGTTCGCTTCCGTGCTTATATTTGCCGCGTGCTGGGGCAAAAGCAAGTCTTTGGGTAAAATTGCAGGCGTTGTAATGCTTTTGTGTCTTCTTGCATACTATGTTTTTATATTTCTTAATTTTTATATATTTAAGCTTTATTAATAAGTATAAACAGCGCGTATTCGGTCAAAAATAACTGTAAAAGCGGCAACGCATTTTTCAAGAGTGTCGTTGCCCCGTCGGCAGTACATATAATAAAATATCCCCTGCCGAACAAGAGGTAGATATGACGATTAAGCGCGGAGAACTTTATTATGCCGATTTATCGCCGGTGGTCGGCAGCGAACAGGGCGGTGTGCGTCCTGTGCTCGTTGTACAGAACGACGTAGGTAATAAGTATTCGCCCACGGTAATAGCGGCGGCGGTTACAAGTAAAATCAATAAAGCTAAATTGCCCACTCATATCGAGCTGCCTTCGTCGGCGTACGGTTTGCAAAAGGATTCGGTAATTCTTTTGGAGCAGATACGCACGCTTGACAAACGCAGGCTTAAAGAGCGTATAGGCGAATTGAACGAATTAACTATGAATAAAGTCGATAAAGCAATACTCATCAGTTTAGGTTTTACAAAATAACGCAAAATACATTTTTTTTCATTAAAACCTGCGCGGAAAATAATCCGCGCAGGCGTTTTTAATTTTATTTTCACACGATGTTCATTGACAAAACTATAAAAAATATGTAAAATAAAAAAGTAATGTTTAAATCAAAGTTAAAACCGGTTTTCGGTATAAAAAGCATAATTTTAATAGGCGTGTCGGTATTTCTTGTCGCGGCTGATTTGGTAACTAAGTATTTGGAAGAACGGTTTGCGTGGAATGCCGTAATAATTCCTGGGTTTGCCGAAATAGAAAGCGGACACCGCAATCCCGGCTGTGCCTTCAGTTTTCTTGCCGATAATCCCAACGTAGGTCAGCCTATTTTAATAACGCTTACTATTTTGCTGTTGTTTGTGCTTATTTTCGGATTTGTTTTTCTGCCTAAACGCGCTACTGTTTTAAGAACTTCGGTAAGTATAGTAATAGCAGGCGCAATAGGTAACTTGGTAGACAGAATATTTATTCCGTTTGCGGTGCGCGATTGGTTCGGACTATGGATGTTCGGAAATATGACTTATTGCAATCTTGCCGATTTTTGGATTGTAATAGGCGTTGCGCTCGCCGTTATAGATTTGCTTTTTTTAAACGATTGGGCTGTATTTCCGCTTACCAAAAATGCAAAGGAAGCGCAGGCGGCGCGTAAAGCGGAAGAAGAATTTAATAAAAGTAAGCCTAACGTTGCGGAAGAAGTTGAAAATTCTGCAGTTGAAGAAAGCAATTTAAATAATTTTACGGAAAATAACGATAACGTTTTGGATAAAGAAGAAAAACAGTGAAGCATCAAGAATTTACCGCGCGGGATAGCTATTCCCGCGCAGACGTTTTTTTAAGCGAAAATATAACGGGATACACTCGTTCTGCTTTAAAAAAGCTTTTTGATAACGGTTGCGTTTCGTGTGTAGGAAAGCCTGTTAAGGCGTCGCAGGCTATTAACGTGGGGCAGGTTTTGGAAGTGAATTTTCCGGAAGCGGCTCCTTCTGCCGCAAAGCCCGAAAATATTCCGTTGGATATTATTTACGAAGACGGCGATTTGGCGGTTATAAACAAGCCTCAGGGTATGACGGTACACGCAGGCAACGGCAATTACCAAGGCACGCTTGTTAACGCGCTTTTATACAATTTAGACAGCCTCAGCGGTATAAACGGAGTAATCCGCCCGGGAATTGTGCACCGCATAGACAAAGATACTTCCGGTCTGTTGGTAGTTGCAAAAAACGACGCCGCGCATTTGAACTTATCAAAGCAGATAGAAGAAAAATCTTGCGCAAGAACGTACGTTGCGCTTTTGGAAGGGATATTAAAAGAAGACAGTGGCACTGTAACAACTTATATCGGACGCGACCCTTCGGATAGAATAAAAATGGCGGTTGTACTGCCGGAAAAGGGTAAGCTTGCGGTAACGGATTTTACCGTATTAAAACGATTTAAAGAAAATTTTACTCTCTGCCGCTTTGATTTGCATACGGGAAGAACGCACCAAATCCGCGTTCACGCAAAGTATTTAAAACATCCCGTAGTCGGCGACCCGTTATACGGTGTAAAAAAGCAGAAATTCAAGCTTTCGGGGCAGCTTCTTCACGCATATGAACTAAGCTTTACACATCCTAAAACGGGGGAGAGAATGGTCTTTAATGCGCCTATGCCTAAATATTTTTCGGATATATTAAAAAAGCTTACCGAATTGTAAAAATACTTTTAATTGCTTGCAAATTGTATTATGAGTTGCTATACTTAATACCGTAATAATTTAAAGGAGATTTTGTTATGGCAAAGAAAAGAAAAACAACAACTACAACAACCCATTCCAATTCCAACTACGAAATTATAAAATTCTGCGCGTTCTGGGGTTTGGTTATTGCGGCTGTAGCTTCGCTTTTATCTTTCGTGTTGGCGTTGCTTGCAAAGTGCGGCGTTCATATCGATTGGGCTGGCAGAGTGGTAGGCGTTTGCAATACAATATCGCAAATAGCGCTTTTGGTTACCGTTATTTTGGGAGCTTACAGATACGTTCAAGGTAAAAGCACCGTGTACAAAGCTTTTTTCTGGGTTGGTGTAATCCTTTTGGTTTTAGGACTTATCGGCATCAATCTTGCTATATAAAAATAATTTTTGCCCGCGCGGATTTTACCGTGCGGGCTTTTTTTCTTTACAATTTTTTAAAAGTCGGATATAATAAAACATATGATACGTCCGTTAATAGCAATAGTCGGCAGGCCGAACGTCGGCAAAAGTACTTTTTTCAACAAAGTTGTCGGCAAAAAAATTTCAATAACAGAAGATAAACCCGGGGTTACGCGCGACAGGCTTTATGCCGACGGCGAGTGGCGCGGCAAAGCGTTTACCGTAGTTGATACGGGCGGTATAGAATTGCGTTCGGAAGATACAATGTGGCGTGAAATCAAACGCCAAGCCGAAGTGGCGGTAGATACTGCTCAGGTAATAATTTTAATGGTTGACGGCAGAGAAGGTTTAACTTCTTCCGACTACGACGTTGCAGATATGCTGCGCCGCAGTAAAAAACCCGTAATTTTGGTTGTTAATAAAATAGATAACTATTCCGAAGATAAAATTTTTGAATTTTATTCTTTGGGTTTGGGCGAACCGTTTGCCGTTTCCGCCGAGCACGGTACGGGGGTAGGCGACGTTTTGGACGAAGCCGTAAGTTGGTTTGAAAAGGGCTCGCTTGAAGATGACGAAAGCGTTAAAATTGCCGTTGTAGGTAAACCGAACGCAGGCAAAAGCAGTCTTGTCAATAAACTTTTGGGTTTTGAACGTTCAATAGTTACCGATATTGCGGGAACCACGCGCGACGCAATAGATACTAAATTTACGTACGATAACAGGGAATACACTATTATAGATACTGCAGGTATCCGCAGGAAAAGCAAGGTTGAAGACGATATCGAATATTATTCTGTAATGCGTGCATTCGACGCTGTGCGCCGCGCCGACGTGTGTGTGCTTGTAATAGATGCTACCGTGGGTTTAACCGAGCAGGACACCAAAATTATAGGATATGTTCACGAACAGGGCAAGCCGTCTATAGTTGTAATGAACAAGTGGGATTTAATAGAAAAGGATACAAATACCATAAACAAGTTCGAAGCAAAAATAAGAGAAGATTTAAAGTTTATGGATTATTTTAAATCGGTTTACGTTTCTGCTAAAACGGGTCAGCGCACAGAAAAAATTATGAATATTATAGACGAAGTTTACGCGCACGCTCATTTAAAAATTGCCACGGGAACATTAAACGATTTAATTTCCGATACTGTACGCGCAAACGAGCCGCCTTCTTATAACGGAAGAAGATTAAAAGTTTACTATTCTTCTCAGGTCGGGGTAGCTCCGCCTACGTTTGTTTTAAAAGTTAATTCGTGCGATTTAATGCACTTTTCATACGAAAGATTTTTAGAAAACGTAATAAGAAAAAATTTCGATTTTTCCGGTACGCCCATTAAAATTCTTGTGCGTGAAAATTCCGAAACCTAAAAGAGATATATTATGAAAGAAATAGCGTTTTCTCAATGTTGGTATTGGTTTTTGCTTGCCGCTGCGGTATGTTATCTTGTCGGTTGTTTTAATTTTGCCGTTTTAATTTCTAAGTTCAAAAAAAAGGACATTCGCAGCATAGGCAGCGGTAATCCCGGCACAATGAATATGACGCGCACTTTCGGTCTTAAAGTGGGCGGTTTGAATTTTCTCTGCGACGTTTTAAAAGGCGGATTGCCTGCTCTCGTCGGCTGGCTTATTTTCAAAAATTATTATTTTGCAGGAACCAACGTTTTTGTTTCCGATTTTTCGCGTTATTTTTTCGGCGTGTTTGCAATTTTGGGGCACGTTTTTCCTATAACTATGAAGTTCCGCGGCGGTAAGGGCATTGCCTCTACAATGGGGCTGTTCGTATTTGCTTTGCCTTGCGAAGAATGGTGGTATTTTTTTGTTGCCGTTGCAGTGCTTATTTTTGTGCTTTTGTATATTGCCGTTACGGAATGGGGCAGTATGGGGTCGCTTATCGGAGTATCGGGTTTAACCGTAATTCAGGCGGTTATATTTGTTATAAGATATCAAACGCAGCTTTCGGAATTTAATCCGTGGGTTATTTCAACGCTTATGATATTGCTTGTTATAAATCTTTTAACTTGGCTTAGACATAGCGTTAATATATATAAATTGGTAGCGGGAGAAGAACATCATACCGCAGTGCGTAAACATAAAAACAAATCAAAATAAAACTGCGTTTAGCGTTGGTTTGTATTTGGAAAGTAAAATTAAATTTTAAATATAAAAAAACGGGCGGAATTTTATTCCGCCCGTTTAAATTGTTACTTGTTTTTGTCTTCGTCTTTTTTATCGTTCTCTTTTGATTTAATGGAAAATTCGATTTTGGGATTTACTTTCAAAAGCGCGTCTGTAAAATCTTCGTACCATTCCGGTTTTACAACAATTACCATAAAAGTGTTGCTGTCAAAATACAAACTCAGCTTGTTTGTTGCGCGGTCTAAAACTATAGTTTCTATTTTTTTTATGTCGTACTTCGTTTTAATAATTCCGAAACTTGTTTTCAGTTTTTCTCCGTCTATCGAATAATAGGAAGAAATAAGTAAGCTCAATAAAATAACGAACAGCAGAACGCATACAAAATACATTAGCGTGTATTGTAAAATAGGATAAACGGGGTTAGCGGCTGTTTTAATTCCGTCTGCAATAACAAAGTATGTGTTAACGCCGAACGCCACGGCGGAAAGCGCTAAACCTATATATATAAAAGCCAAGGTAAGCTTGGTAAATTTAAATTTAAAAAATTTCATAACCGTATTATAATGCCGTCAATGAAAAAAATCAACAAAATATTGCCAAAATCCGATTTATCCGCTAAATTATTGAAAAAAAACGTTTATTATAGTAAAATAATTTAAAAGTATGTAAAAAGGCAGGGTAAACGAATGATTAAACTGATAAGAGGCGGAGTGTATTATACCGAGGGCGCGCTTGTTAAAGAAAGCGTAGCGTTTATGGTAGAAAGCAAAAAGCAGGCGGCAATAAAGGGTACGCTTTCTTACGGAATTTTAAATGCGCACAACAAAGGCGGAGATGAAAATCTCAAAATAAAATTCGATTCGCTCGTTTCGCACGATATTACTTACGTGGGGATTATTCAAACTGCAAAAGCCTGCGGAATAAAAGAATTTCCCGTGCCGTACACGCTTACAAACTGCCACAATTCGCTTTGCGCCGTAGGCGGTACCGTCAACGGCGACGACCATACTTTCGGGCTTTCCGCCGCAAAAAAATACGGCGCGGATTTTGTGCCGGCAAATCTTGCCGTAATACATCAGTATATGCGCGAAGCCGCGGCTAAAAGCGGACAAATGGTTTTAGGTTCCGACAGTCACACCCGTTACGGAGCGCTGGGCGCTATGGCCATAGGCGAGGGCGGCGGCGAACTTGTTAAGCAGCTTTTAAACAGAACTTACGATATTTCAAAACCGCAGATTATCGCGGTTTATTTAAAGGGCAAACCAAAAAAAGGCGTAGGTCCGCACGATATTGCGTTGGAGCTTATTGCCGCAACCTTTAAAAAAGGCTTTTTAAAAAACAAGATTTTGGAATTTGTAGGTCCCGGCATTAAAAATTTAAGTATGGATTACCGCTGCGGTATAGACGTTATGACTACGGAAACGGGATGTTTAAGCAGCGTTTGGGAAACGGACGATATTACGCGCGAATTTTATAAAATTCATCAAAGAGAAGCCGATTTTAAAGAAATGCATCCGGCAGAGCCTGCGTATTACGACGGCGCGGCAGTAATAGATTTATCGCGCGTGGAGCCTATGATTGCTTTGCCGTTTCATCCTTCCAATGCTTTTACCGTTAAAGAATTTTTACAAAACGCTAACGATATTTTGGGAGAAGTTGAAAGCATAGCCAAAGGTATAGGCTGCAGTTTGGATTTAAAAAGCAAAATCAAAGACGGAAAAGTTTACGTAAACCAAGGGGTTATTGCAGGCTGTGCCGGCGGAAATTACGAAAATATTTCCGAAGCGGCGGAAATTCTGCAAAGCGGCAGGATAGGAGCCGACGGTTTCGAACTGAATATTTATCCTCAAAGTCAGCCCGTATTTTCCGCTTTGTGTAAAAGCGGAACTGTTTCGTCGCTTGTAAGCGCCGGCGCAATCATAAAGCCTGCCTTCTGCGGTCCGTGCTTCGGTGCTGGGGATACTCCGCAGAACAACGGTCTTTCAATACGGCATACAACGCGTAATTTTGAAAACAGAGAAGGCAGCAAACCTACGGAAGGTCAGATAGCGGCGGTTGCGCTTATGGACGCGCGTTCTATTGCTGCGACTGCTGCAAACGGAGGGGTGATTACGCCTGCGACCGAAGCGGAGTATTCGCGTAAAATTAAAAAATATTATTTTGACAGCTCAATATATGAAAACAGGGTTTATCGCGGCGCAGGCAAACCCGATAAAACGGCGCAGCTTATATACGGACCCAATATTTCCGATTGGCTTGAACAATTTCCTCTTGCCGAAAATATTTTAATGAAGGCGGCATCGGTGCTTTGCGACCCCGTTACAACTACCGACGAGTTAATTCCTTCCGGAGAAACTTCTGCATACCGTTCCAACCCTGCGCGCCTTGCCGAGTTTACGCTTTCAAGAAAAGACCCCGAATACGTAGGCAGAGCCAAAGCGGTTAAAACAGCCGAAGACTTCAGGCGCAGAGAAGGTAATCTTCCCGAAGACGTTTTAAAAGACGTAGGTGTTAATATTAAAGAAAATACGGCATACGGAAGTTTTATCGCCGCAAATATGCCTGGGGACGGTTCTGCGCGCGAGCAAGCCGCTTCTTGCCAAAGAATGCTTGGCGGCGTTGCCAATGTGGCTTTGGAATATGCAACAAAGCGCTATCGCTCAAACCTAATAAATTGGGGTATATTGCCGCTTAAATGCCGCAAATTAGATTTTAATGCAGGCGATTATATTTATATAGAAAACATACGCGAGTTAATAAAGGAAAACGTTTTGTCTATTCCTGCAAAGCATATTTCTTGCGGTAAAGTTAAAAATATAATGCTTGACATTGACGAAATGACGGAAGAAGAAAGACAGATTATTTTAAAAGGCTGTTTAATAAATTATTATAAAAACAATTAATTAATGCGAAAGCGCCGCATATATGCGGCGCTTTCGCGTATTACAAAACGTATTTGTTTAAATTAAGATGCCGGGTTTTCGCTTCCGTCGTCAGGTAGCGGCTGCGGCTGTGCGTCGGGTTCCAAATTAACGTTGAACCAAATGTTTACTCCGAATTGACCGTCTTTGAGTTTTAATAATTCAAACAACGCGCCGTTTTCTGTACAGCCGTTATCACTGCCGCACGGAGTTTTGCGTTTATTTCTGCGGTGTTTATGCGGCGAAATTTTGCAACCACCGTCATCGCAGTTTCCGTCCTCGTCTTCGCTGTTTTCGATGTTAACGTTTTCTTGTGCGTTAGTGCTTTTTGCTACAGGTTTATCGGCTGCGCATCCTACCAAACAAGAAATACTTAAAACAAGTATAAATCCGACCAACAAAATTAACTTTTTCATAAAAAAAGTATGCGGAAAAGTTTTTTTGTTATTCATATACTTGAAAATTTTTTCCAAAAGTGTTAAAATTTAATTACCTAAACTCAAAGATTATTTCTGAGGGCAAAGGACTGAATACTCTAACGCCGTTTTTCTGCGGCGTGTTTTGCGTGTTTATCCCAATCCCTCTTTTAAGGAGGGATTTTTTATGTCCGAAAACAGGCTTGCGGTTATTAGTATAATAGTTGAAAACAGAGAGCAAAGTCCTAAAATCAACGCATTATTATCTGAGTACGGAATTTATATTGCAGGGAGAATGGGGGTGCCGTATAAGGACAAGGGCGTTTCGGTCATCTGCGTAATTATAGATGCTCCGCAAGAGGTAATAAATACGCTTACCGGGAAAATAGGTATGCTTAACGGCGTAACGGCAAAAACGCTTATGTCTAAAAAATAATATAAATTTTTGTTTAGCGTCAATAATTGTAAGATATAAAAGGAGTTGATATGAAAAAATGCTTTTGCGCGTTTTTTTGCGCATTAACAGCCGTACTGTCTTTTTTCGGATTATCCGCTTGCGGAAAAACCGATGGGGAAGTATGCGTTTATATGCCTGACGGAGCAACCGCGCTGTCAATGGCGCGCCTTATGACGGAGGATAAGTCTTTCGGCATTGATACGCATTACCGCGTTGTAGACGGTGCGGCAATTCAAACTTACGTAACGGGCAAAAATCCGCAAGCCGATATCTGCGTGCTGCCGCTTAATCTTGCAAGCAAACTTTGCGGCGACGGGGCTGTTTATAAAATGCTCGGAACAGTAACGCACGGCAATCTTTATATATTAAAGAAAAGCGGCAACGATATTACGGTTGATAATTTGGGCAGTTTAATAGGTAAAACTGTCGGCGTTGTTCAGCTTTCGCAAGTTCCGGGGCTTACGTTTCAAATTGTATTAAAAGACAACAATTTACAATATAATCTGCTTTCAGCCGGTAATTACGTGCAAACGGCTGTAAATCTTAAAGCAGTCGGTCCTGCGGAAGTTTTACCTGCAAATACGGACTGCGATTATTTTATAGTGCCCGAACCTGCCGCAACGTCAAAGGTAAACGCAACCGGCGGCAAGCTTTCGTTTGCCGGAAGTTTGCAGGAGCTGTACGGCGGAGATAACGGTTATCCCCAAGCCGTAATTGTTGCTAAAACGGCTTTGCTTAAAAATAATCCTCAATATATTTCGGATTTTATTGCGGCAGTTTCAGATAATGCGGAATGGATTTTATCGGATGGCATACAGGCTTATTTCAATGATATAGTGGGGGCAATCAATAAAAATATGCCGTACGGCAGCGTAAGTTCGGTAAATTCTTCAAATTTAAATAAACAGGTAATTCAAAACTGCGCAATTAAATTTGTAAAAGCCGAAAGCTGCAAAGCCGAAGTAAACTCGTTTATTCAAAAGCTTATACAAATAAATCCGTCTGCGGCGTTTACGGTGTCGGAAGAATTTTTCTATAATGGTTAAAAAATATCTGTCAGCTGAAAAATTTAATATATTATTTTCGCTTTTGTCGCTGGTTTTAATGTGGGCGGTGTGGATTATCGCTTATTATTGTATCGATAACGATTATATTCTGCCATCTTTTACGGAAACGTGTAAAGAATTGTTTTTATGTTTTTGCCGCGGCGAATTTTGGATAGCGGCAGGCTGGTCGCTTTTGCGCACGTTTGCGGCGTTTGCGTTTTCTTTTGTTTTTGCGGTTGCCTGCGCCGCGCTTTCCGCAGTTTGTAAGCCTTTTTCAAAAATTATTAATCCCATAATTTCGGTAATGCGCACGTTGCCTACGCTGGCTGTAATTTTGCTTATATTAATTTGGTCAAACGCTGCCGTAGCGCCTATAATAGTAACGGTTTTGGTGCTGTACCCCTTAATATATGCGCGAATTAACGTATGTATAGCAGGTATAGACGGCAATTTGATTGAAATGGCAAAAGTGTATAAAATAAGCCGCAAACAGCAGCTTTTTAAAATTTATCTTCCGCTTGTTTCGCCTAATATACTTTCGCATATAGGCGCGGATATGTCGCTTGGATTAAAAGTTGTTATTTCTGCCGAAGTGCTTTCAAACACATTTAAAAGTATGGGAGGACTTATGCAAAACGCGCGCGCTTTTCTCGAAATGCCGCTTCTTGCCGCGCTTACTATCGCTTCGGTATTAATTGGTTTGGCGTTGGATTTCGGCTTTTCGCAGTTTAAGCGATTTACGTATAAATGGAGAGGAAGGAATGCGCGGAAATGATAGAAATTAAAAATTTAAATAAAAGTTACGGCAGTTTGAATATTTATAATAATTTTAATCTTAATATCGATTGCGGCGGGGTAACCTGTATTTTAGGCGAAAGCGGCAGCGGCAAAACTACGCTGTTAAACTGTATTGCGGGACTTGTTCCGTACCAAGGCGAAATTACAAAAGTAAAATTTTCTTATATTTTTCAAACGCCCAGACTTGTGCCTAATTTAACTGTTTTGGAAAATCTTAGGCTTGTCTGCAAAGATAATCAAAAAATTTTTTCGGTTGCGGAGCGGCTTAAAATAAAAGATAAAATAAACGAATATCCTATAAATCTTTCCGGTGGACAGGCTCAGAGAGTTGCAATAGCCCGAGCCGTTGTTTTTGACAGCGACGTTATTTTAATGGACGAACCGTTTTCTTCGCTGGATTTAAAACTCAAAGCGGAAATCTGTAAACTGTTTTGCGATATTTTACACGAAAGAGGCGGAACTGCCGTTTACGTTACGCACGACGTGGACGAGGCGGTAAGCATAGCAAACAGAATACTTGTTATAAATAACGGAAAAACCGTTTGCGATTTTAAACCGCAAACAGCGGCGCCGAGAGCTATGGGCGGCGATGAAAATTTGAGAAAAAGACTAATATCCGCGCTTATGGACTAATAGATTTTTTGCTTGACAAAGCAGGCTTGTAAAATTATAATATTTTAAAATATTGCGGAGAATTGTATGAAAAAGTTTTTAAAGGAATTTAAGGAATTTATTTCACGCGGTAATGTAATGGATATGGCCGTAGGTATTATTATCGGCGGCGCGTTTACCGCAATTATCAACGCGGTTGTAGGCAATATATTAACGCCTCTCATAAACGCCATTCCAGGTGCCGACGGAACCAGCGCATTGCAGATTGTTTTAAGAGACCCTGTTCTCGCCGAAGACAATATAACGGTTTTGAAAGAAGCGGTAATTTTGGATTTCGGAAAAGTGATTTCCGCTGTCGTAACGTTTTTAATTACTGCGTTTGTGTTGTTTTTGGTTTTAAAAGTTATTAATTCATTGAGAGCAAGCGGTAAAAAATTTGCCGAAAAGCAGAAAAAGACAATAGAAAAGCAGCTTAAAAAGGGCAAAATCACGGCGGAAGAAGCCGAGTCGGCAAAAGCGGAAATAGTTAACGCCGAGCAAGCGCCCGCAACACCCAAAGAAACAAGCGAAGAAGTTTTAAAAGAAATAAGAGATTTGCTAAAGTCAATAAATCAATCTAAATCGGAATAAAAGCAAAAATTTTAACAGTCCGCCTGTTTGGGCGGACTGTTTTTGTTAAATAGGTTAATTTTTTAATACTCGCTTGCTTTGTATGTTAATTATTTTCATCGTGATTGTGGAAAATTTTTATATAAAAAATTGTCTTAAAAAGTTTCCATTTAACAATATATTGTGCTATAATAAATCTGTATTTTGTAAATGTTGTGTATTTTACGAAACTACAAAGAAAGTAAAGCCCGAACGGAAGGCTAAAACGGCAAAATAAACGTTAAGAACGGCAATTACGGGCATTAAAACCATTAACAAAATATTTTTTAAGCGGTAACGCATTAAAAACATACTTACGTAAATTGCAATAGCACCGCCTAAAATAGCCGTTAAAATAAGTTTGCCGTCTCCGGTTTTTCCGCCGTTGTCGCTTTCTGAAAATTCGTCGCGTTGGGCTCTTACAAGCATTACGGCGTAAAAGTTTACCGCAAGAATATACACTATAAAAATAACGTATAAAAGTAGCATACATTAAGTATGTTGCAAAAATTTTAATAAATACGGGGTTGCATATGTCTAAAATTGCCGTTATTATGGGCAGTAAATCAGATTACAGCGTGGTTAAACCGGCTATAGAAGTTATAAAAAGTTTCGGCGTTGAAGCCGAAGTGCGCGTAATATCGGCGCACAGAACGCCGGAGGAAGCGCATTCGTTTGCGGTAAACGCCGCAAGCCGAGGATTTGAAGTTATTATTTGCGCTGCAGGTAAAGCCGCGCATTTGGGCGGCGTAATAGCGGCAAGTACAACTTTGCCGGTTATAGGATTACCCGTAAAAACTGATATGATGGGCGGTCTTGACAGTCTGCTTTCTATAGTGCAAATGCCTTCAGGCATACCCGTTGCAACGGTCGGCGTTAACGGCGGAGAAAACGCGGGGCTTCTAGCGTTGCAGATTTTAGGCGTAAAATATCCTGAAATCGCAAAAAAACTATCCGAATACAAAATTAAGATGAAAGAAAAAATCAACGCAGACGATGAAGCTTTGCGTTGTGAGATTGCTCAGCAGTAAATTATACCCGCAAACTGTTTTGCGGGTATTTGTATTAAATTTATACTCAATTTTATTTTATATAAGGAGAAATTCTGATGGAAAAAACCAAACAGCTTTACGAAGGCAAGGCAAAAAAAGTTTACGCTACCGAAAACGAAGATTACGTTATAGTGTCTTATAAAGATGACGCAACGGCGTTTAACGGCTTAAAGAAAGGCACAATAACGGGAAAGGGCGTAATAAACAACAAAATGAGCAATCTTATGATGCAGATGCTTGAAAAAAAAGGAATCCCCACGCACTTTGCAGAGCAGTTGAACGATAGGGAAACGGTAGTTAAAAAAGTTGAGATAGTTCCGCTTGAAGTAATAATAAGAAACGTTGCGGCAGGCAGCTTTTCAAAGCGTTACGGAGTAGCGGAAGGAACGGCTTTTTCCGCTCCTACCATAGAATTCTCTTATAAAAACGACGAACTCGGCGACCCTCTTATCAACGATTATCACGCGCTTGCGCTCAATCTCGCAACGGCTGCGGAGATAGATACCATAAAAAAGATGGCGTTTGCGGTAAATGAAGCTATGATAGAGTTTTTCAAGGAACTCAATATCGATTTAATAGACTTTAAACTTGAATTCGGAAGATTCAAAGGTCAAATAGTGCTCGCCGACGAAATATCGCCCGATACTTGCCGTTTTTGGGAAGCTGGAACGTGGGATACCGAAAAACACGTAAGTTTGGATAAAGACAGATTCCGCAGGGACCTCGGCGGAGTTGAAGACGCTTACGCGGAAATTTTCAAACGCATAAGTAAATAAGTTTTACGTTAATTTTAATTTTTAAGGATTTTATATGTATTTAAGAACAAAAAAAGCTCCGTTTGACAGTATGCAGGAAGAATGCGGAGTTTTCGGCGTTTATTCGTCCGAAACGCGCAACGTTGCGCACACCGTCTATTACGGACTTTACGCACTTCAACATAGAGGACAGGAAAGCGGCGGTATCGCCGTGTCTTATGCCGATAAAATAACCTATTATAAAGGAATGGGACTTGTTGCCGATGTGTTTGCGGGCGGCAACTTGGAAAATCTGCCTGAAGGCGATATTGCCATAGGGCACGTTCGTTATTCCACAACGGGCGCAAGCCAGCTTTTAAACGCTCAGCCCGTAGTCTTTACCGGCAAATGCGGTAAGATTGCCGTTGCGCATAACGGCAACTTAACCAATACCAAACAGCTTCGCGACGAATTGATTTCTCAGAACGCGGTGTTCCAAACCACAATCGATTCGGAAGTTATTGCCGTGCTTATAAATTCGCTTTCCGACGGAGACATACTTACTGGCGTAAAGCGCGCTTGTCTTAAATTCAAAGGCTCTTACGCTCTTGTTATAATGACGTGCGATAAGCTTATCGCCGTGCGCGACCCGTACGGTATACGTCCGCTGTGTTTGGGTAAAATAGACGACGATGTTGTTGTTGCAAGCGAAACGTGCGCACTTGACGCCGTAGGCGCCAATTTCCTGCGCGACGTAAAGCCCGGCGAAATAGTTGTTATAGACAGTAACGGTATGAGTTCGCAGATGATGGAAAACGTTCCCCAAAAGTCGAATATGTGCATATTCGAATACGTTTATTTTGCACGCCACGACTCGGTTTTAGACGGTTACAGCGTTTACGAGGCGCGCAAAGCGGCAGGTAAGCTTTTGGCAAAGCATTATCCCGTTAAAGCCGATTTGGTTTCGGGAGTTCCCGATTCGGGCAACGTTGCCGCAAGAGGGTATTCCGAGGAGAGCGGTATTCCGTTTGTCGAAGCTCTTGCACGCAACAGATATGTTGGAAGAACGTTTATTCAGCCCGACCAACGCCAACGCGAAAACAGTTTGCACGTTAAAATGAACGCTTTGCGCGGCAACGTACGGGATAAAAGAGTGGTGCTTATCGACGACAGTATAGTGCGCGGTACCACAATGAAAAAAATTATAAAAATGCTAAGGGATGCAGGCGCAAAAGAAGTACATATCAGAATTTGTTCTCCTATAATAAAGCATCCTTGCCATTTGGGGATTGACATTCAAACTTATTCGCAGCTTATAGGCGCATATAAAAACGAAGCTCAAATTTGCGAAAGTTTGGGTGCCGACAGCGTACACTATCTTTCCATTGACCAACTGCTTTCGACTTGCAAAGGCGCCAACACGGGTTTTTGCTTGGGTTGCTTTAACGGGCAGTATCCTTATCCGTTAGAGAATTACGAAGCCGACAAACTTAAATTGGAATAATGCAATAATAAATTAAAAAATAAAATTCAGGAGATAAAAATGGCTATATCATATAAAGACAGCGGAGTTGACGTAACCAAGGGCTACGAGGCTGTAAAGTTAATGAAAAATCACGTGCAGTCTACATATACTGACGGCGTGCTGGGAGATATAGGCTCTTTCGGCGGCTTTTTCGAAATGCCAAAAGACGTTAAAAACCCCGTTTTGGTATCCGGTACCGACGGAGTGGGAACAAAACTCAAATACGCAATAATTTCGGACAGGCACGATACGATAGGTATAGACGCGGTTGCAATGTGCGTTAACGATATTGTGTGCCAGGGCGCAAAACCGCTGTTCTTTTTGGATTATTTTGCAACAGGCAGTTTAAGTCCCGAAAAAGTTGCAACGGTAGTAGGCGGTATTTCCGAAGGTTGCAGACAGTGCGGCGCAGCGCTTATAGGCGGCGAAACGGCGGAAATGCCCGGATTTTATCCCGACGGAGAATACGATATAGCCGGTTTTGCGGTAGGCGTTGTAGATAAAAAGAAAATTATAAACGGCAGCAAAATTAAATCCGGCGACGTATTGATAGGCTTAAAATCAAGCGGAGTGCATTCAAACGGCTATTCTCTTGTAAGAAAGCTTTTCGGCGAGGATATTAAAGAACTTGAAAAATACGATAACGAATTAGGTTCAACAATAATAGACGCGCTTTTAGCTCCTACAAAAATTTATGTAAACAGCATTTTGGAGCTTATTAAAAAAGTAAACGTAAAGGGCATTGCGCATATTACGGGCGGCGGCTTTATAGAGAATATTCCCAGAATATTCCCCCAAGGAATAGGTTGCAGAATAGATACTAAATCATATGAAATTCCGCCTATATTCAAACTTTTGCAAAAGAAATCAAAGCTTACTAAAACCGAACTTTACAATACCTTTAATATGGGTATAGGTATGGTGGTTTGCGTTAAAAAATCGGATGCGGAAGCGGCGATAGCCCAGCTTGAAAGCACGGGCGAATCCTGCGTTATATTGGGTAAAACCGTAAAGGGCGAAGGGGTTATTTTAAAGTGAAGCGCATAGCGGTTTTTGCTTCCGGCGGAGGTACCGATTTTCAGTCGGTAATCGACGCTAACGAAAGAGAAAAATTTTGTGAAATTGCCGTTTTGGTTGCTTCAAAACACGGGATAGGCGCAATAGAAAGAGCGCGAAACCACGGCATATATGCGGCTGTATTTGCCAAAAGCGACTATAACGACTTAGAAACGCTGTATGCGGAACTTTCAAAAATATTGCAGGAAAAAAGCGTAGATTATATTGTGCTTGCAGGTTGGCTGAAAATAATACCAGAAAGCTTTATAAAGGCTTATCAAGATAAAATAATCAATATTCATCCGTCGCTTATACCGTCTTTCTGCGGAGCGGGCTATTACGGGTTAAAGGTTCATAAAGCCGTTTTGGACTACGGAGCAAAAGTTACGGGCTGTACCGTTCATTTTGTAAACGAAGTGCCTGACGGCGGGGCAATAATAGCACAGACTGCGGTTGAAGTAAAAGAAGACGACAGTCCCGAAAGTTTGCAGGCAAGGGTACTTGAAAAAGAACACGAACTTTTGCCGTATTGCGTTAAAAAACTTTGCCAAGGCAAAATTATAAAACAAGACAGAAAAGTTACTATTAAATAAATACCGACTGCAAGTCGGATAACAAACGGAGGATATTTATGGCAATGAAAAAGAGAGCGCTTGTTAGCGTATCCGATAAAACGGGCGTGGTGGAGTTTTGTAAACAGCTTACAGAATGCGGTTTTGAAATTATTTCCACGGGCGGCACTGCAAAAGTTTTAAAAGAAGCGGGTTTAAAAGTTATAGGAATATCCGAAATTACAGGATTTCCAGAGTGCTTAGACGGCAGAGTAAAAACTCTGCATCCCAACGTACACGCAGGCTTGCTTGCAATGCGTTCCAATCCCGAGCATATGGCTCAGCTTGAAAAGCTTAACATTAATACCATAGACGTAGTTTGCGTAAACTTATATCCGTTTAAAGCTACTCTTGAAAAAGGCGCGGATTTTGCCGAGTGTGTAGAAAATATAGATATAGGCGGTCCTACAATGATTAGGGCTGCGGCAAAAAATTATCAGGACGTTGCGGTAATTGTAGACCCCAAAGATTACAATAAAGTTATTGACGAGCTTAAAACGGGCGGAGTTACGCTTGAAACAAAAAAATATCTTCAATATAAAGTTTTTGCGCATACAGCAGTTTACGACAGCTTAATTTCCAATTACCTTGCCGCGCAGCTCGGTATTGCTTTCCCTGACGAAGTTACGTTTGCATACAGCAAGGCGCAGGATATGCGTTACGGCGAAAACCCTCAGCAGCGTGCGGTGTTTTACAACGAACAGTTTATTCGCCGCGGTTCGCTTTCTTCGGCAAAACAGCTTTGGGGTAAAGAACTTTCATACAACAATATTAACGATGCAAACGGCGCGTTAGAACTTTTAAAGGAGTTTAACGGCGTTCCTGCGGTAGTTGCCTGCAAACACGCAAACCCTTGCGGCGTAGGCACGGGCAGCACGGTATTCGAAGCATATATGAGGGCGTACGAAAGCGATCCCGTATCTGTTTTCGGCGGAATACTTGCAATTAACGGTACCGTAGATAAACAAACCGCAACCGAAATAAACAAAATATTTATAGAAATAGTTATGGCTTCCGACTATACCGAAGAAGCGCTTGAAATATTAAAACAAAAGAAAAATATCCGTCTTTTGAAAATAGACGATATTGCGGCAAAACGCGAAAAAACTGCGTTTGATATGAAAAAAGTTTACGGCGGTTTACTTGTTCAGGACTACGACGAAAGCTTGATTTACGGAGAAGATTTATCGCTTTTCAAAACCAAAGCGAAAGCGGAACAAACGGTTAACGCTTCAGGCAACGCCAAAACGGTTTACGGCTTGGGCGTGGTAACCGAGCGTTTTCCCACAGAAGAAGAAATTAAAGCTTTGCTGTTCGGTTGGAAAGTTGTAAAGCATACAAAATCAAACGCTATTGTTATTGCAAAAGACGGCAGAACTACGGGTATCGGTATGGGACAAACCAACCGTATTTGGGCGGCGCAGCAGTCTATAGCGCACGCAGGCAAACAGGCAAAAGGCTCTGTTATGGCTTCCGACGCATTTTTCCCGTTCCCCGATTGCGTTGACGAGTGCGTTAAAGCAGGCATAACCGCAATAATTCAGCCGGGCGGATCTATTCAGGACAAAGCTTCGGTTGAAGCGTGCAATGCAGCAGGCATAGCAATGGTCTTTGTCGGAGACAGACATTTCAAACATTGATACAAATTAAAAATACATAAATTCGGATGAAATATGAACGTACTTGTAATAGGTAACGGCGGAAGGGAGCATACAATCCTTCTCGCTTTAAAAAAAAGCAAACGCATAAAAAAATTATACTGTATGAAGGGCAACGCAGGCACGGCTGAAATTGCCGAAAACGTAGACGTTGATTATATGAATATTCAAGCGGTAAAAAACTACGTTTCCGAACATCCCGAAATAGACTATATAGTAGTAACGCCCGACGACCCTCTGGCTATAGGTCTTGTTGACGAATTGGAGGCAATGGGCAAGCGCTGTTTTGGACCGAGCAAGCGCGCCGCAGAGATAGAATCAAGTAAGGCGTTTGCAAAAAATCTTATGAAAAAGTACGGCATTCCTACGGCGGAATCCGAAGTTTTCGACAGTTACGACAAAGCTTTGGAGTATGTTCGCAGAAAAGGCGCTCCCATAGTTTTAAAGGCCGACGGGCTTGCTTTGGGTAAGGGCGTGCTTGTGTGCGAAAATCTCAAACAGGCGGAAGAAGGCTTAAAGGAGATTATGCTGGATAAAGCGTTCGGCGCCGCAGGCAATAAAATAGTTATAGAAGAATATTTAAAAGGTTTAAAATACGCCCCCGGGGAGGAAGTTTCGGTATTGGCGTTTACAGACGGCAAAACCATAGTTCCAATGATAACCTCGTGCGACCATAAGCGTGCGGAAGATAAAGACAAAGGCTTGAATACGGGCGGTATGGGAACGTTTTCTCCCTGCCCGTTTTGGACTGAACAGCTTGAAAAAGAAGTTTACGAAAAAATTATGCTTCCTACGTTAAACGCAATGAACGCAGAAGGCAGAACGTTTAAAGGCTGTTTGTATTTCGGACTTATGCGTACGGACAGCGGTATGAAAGTTGTCGAATACAATTCGCGTTTCGGCGACCCTGAAACTCAGGTTGTTCTGCCTATGCTTAAAACCGATTTGCTTGATATATTCGAAGCGGTTACCGACGAAAGGCTTTCGGATATAAAAATAGAATGGGAGAGCGGTGCGTGTGTCTGCGTTGTTCTTGCCAGCGGAGGGTATCCGCTCGGTTATTTAAAAGGTAAGGAAATTACTATCGGAGAAATAAAAGACGCGCAGATTATACACGCCGGCACAGCGTTAAAAGACGGTAAGCTTGTTACAAACGGCGGCAGGGTTTTGGGCGTGGTTGCAAAGGGCGCAACGGTTGAAGACGCGCGCAAAAAAGCTTATAAAGCGGTTGAGAATATAAGCTGGGAAAATATGCATTACCGCAAAGATATAGGAATAAAATACCGCGAAGGTTAAAACGTCATTTAAGGATAAAAATATGATTTACAGAATTTTCGTTGAGAAAAAAAATAATTTGCAAGCTAAACAAGTTAAAGAAGATATCAAAAATCTTTTAAAAATCGACGTTTCAGACGTTCGGTTACTGCTTATGTACGATGTGGAAGGATTATCTCGCAATGAGTTTGATTCGGCGGTACCGTGTGTGTTTTCGGAACCTCCCGTGGACAGCGTTTACTATGAAAACGCCGAAATTCCGCAAGAATACAAAACGTTTGCGGTTGCATATCTTACGGGACAGTACGATCAGCGCGCAGACAGCGCGGCGCAATGCGTTCAGCTGCTTACACAAAAGGAGAAGCCGCTTGTTAAATGCGCCAAAATTTACGCGGTTGCAGGAGTATCCGAAGAAGAACTTGAAAAAATCAAACGGCATATAATCAACCCCGTGGAAAGCGAGGAAGTTTCGCTTGAAAAACCTAATTCTCTTGTGCACGAATCGGTGCAGGCAGACGAGGTTAAAAGCGTTGAAGGCTTTATAAAGTATTCCGATAAAGAAATAAAAAACTATCACGCGGCTATGGGGCTTGCGATGTCGGTTGAAGATTTGATTTTCGTGCGCGATTATTTTAAAAAGGAAAAGCGCGACCCTTCTGAAACGGAAATTAAAGTTATAGATACCTATTGGTCGGACCATTGCCGTCATACAACGTTTGCAACCGAGCTTAAAAAAATACATATTAACAGCAATAACGCGCACGTTAAAAACGCGCTTAAACTTTACAACGATTTGTTTGCCGAATTGTATGCAAAACGCAGAGATAAATATCCCTGCCTTATGGACATTGCAACCATTGCCGTTAAAAAGCTTAAAAAAGACGGGCTTTTGGATAATCTTGACGAATCCGACGAAATTAACGCCTGTTCGATAAAGATTGACGCCACAATAGACGGCAATCCCGAAAAATATACCGTAATGTTTAAAAACGAAACGCACAACCACCCTACGGAAATTGAACCGTTCGGCGGGGCTGCTACCTGTCTCGGCGGCGCTATCCGCGACCCGCTTTCCGGCAGAACGTACGTGCTTCAATCTATGCGTATAACAGGGTGTGCCGACCCTACCGAGCCCATTGAAAACACTTTGGCAGGCAAACTTCCGCAGCGCGTAATTACAAAGACTGCGGCGGCAGGCTTTTCATCATACGGCAACCAAATAGGTTTGGCAACGGGTCAGGTAGATGAAATTTATCATCCCGGCTATAAAGCAAAGCGACTTGAAACAGGATTTGTGGTAGGCGGCGCAAAGTCGGATATGATATACAGAGAAAAACCCCAAAAGGGCGACGTGGTTTTGCTTTTGGGCGGAGCTACGGGACGCGACGGCTGCGGCGGAGCTACGGGATCTTCAAAGGCGCACGATAAAAAGTCGGTGCAAACTTGCGGCGCGGAGGTGCAAAAGGGCAACGCTTTAACCGAACGCAAGCTTCAAAGGCTGTTTTTAAATAAACGCGCAACCACAATGATTAAAAAATGCAACGATTTCGGCGCGGGCGGAGTTGCGGTTGCAATAGGAGAACTTTCCGACGGGCTTGAAATCAACCTTGATAAGGTGCCCAAAAAGTACGAAGGTCTGTCGGGAACGGAACTTGCAATATCCGAATCTCAAGAGAGAATGGCGGTAGTGGTTGCTTCTGCCGACGCAGAAGAATTTATAAAACTTGCCGCGGAAGAAAATCTTTCCGCAACGGCAGTTGCAACGGTTACAGACGACAGAAGAATGAAAATGCTTCATCGCGGAAAAGTAATTGTTGACATCTCGCGCGATTTTCTTGATACCAACGGCGTTAAACAGAGCGCCGTTGCGGAAATAAACGAAAACGTTACTCAATATTTCAACGTTCCTTCAAAGCAGGATTTTGCCGATAAATTAATAAACGTTTTATCGCAATTAAACGTATGCTCTAAAAAGGGACTTGCGGAAATGTTCGATTCTACAATCGGAGCAAAATCTGTTTATATGCCGTTCGGCGGTAAATATCAGCTTACCCCCGTTATTGCAATGGCGGCGCTGTTAACGGGCGGCGAAACCGACGACTGTACGGTTTCCGCTTACGGATATAATCCCGAACTTATGTCTTCGTCGCCGTTTACGGGAGCAATATATTCTATAATTGCGTCTGTTTCCAAAGTGGTTGCGGCAGGTGCGGATTACAGGGATATAAGACTGTCGCTTCAAGAGTTTTTTATGCGCTTGCGCGATGATAAAAAACGCTGGGGCGTACCTCTTGCGGCTCTGTTGGGTGCCTTATATGCTCAAATTAACCTCGGTTTGGGCGCAATAGGCGGCAAAGACAGTATGAGCGGCTCTTTCGAGGATATCGACGTTCCGCCTACGCTTATATCGTTTGCTTTGGCGCCTTCAAAAGCGTCTAAGCTTATAACTAACGTATTAAAAGACACAAACACAAAATTGTATCTTTTGCCCGTTAAAAAGGACGGCGCATTTATACCCGATTTCCAATATCTTAAAAAGCTTTATACCTACGTTAATCAAGGCATATCACGGGGGCAAATCTCTTTTGCAACCGTAGTTGAAAACGGCGGAGCGGCTGTAGCAGTGGCAAAATCGTGCTTCGGCAACGGTTTGGGTTTCGAGTTTGCCTGCGACTATTCAACGGCGTTTGAGGAACGGTACGGAGATATAATAGTTGCCGCGCCTTCGGAAGATTTGTTACAGGGACTTGACTATATCTTATTGGGTAAAACGTGTGAAAGCGGTTTTACTATGGGTAACGAAAGTTTAAGCGGCGAAAGTGCTTTAGCGGCTTATACGGGCAAACTGAACGACGTGTTCCCTGCAACCGCGCCTGCAGAAGGCGAAGCGCCCGACTGCGACTGCCCTATAAAACTTAAATATTCCAATATAGCAACAAAAACCGCAAAGCCGCGTGTGTTTATACCGGCATTTCCCGGTACCAACTGCGAACTCGATACTGCGCGTGCATTTAATCTTGCAGGTGCTGAAACGGAGATTTTGGTAATAAAGAACCGTACGCCTTCGGACATAGAAGAAAGCGTGCAAGCTATTATCAAGGCTATAGACAAAGCAAATATCATAGCGTTCCCCGGAGGATTTTCCGGAGGAGACGAACCCGACGGCTCAGGCAAGTTTATTGCAACAACGTTTAATAATCCCGCAATTTCGGATAGAATATACGAGCTGTTAAACCGTCGCGACGGACTTGCAATAGGCATTTGCAACGGATTTCAGGCGCTGATAAAATTGGGGCTTGTGCCTTACGGAAAGGTTTGTCCGCTTACAGACAATTCGCCTACGCTTACTTATAACAATATTACGCGACACGTTTCCACAATGGCGAATATCCGCGTTGCTTCGGTTATAAGTCCTTGGCTTTCGTCTTGCAGGGTGGGCGAAGTATATTCGGTGCCCGTATCTCACGGCGAAGGAAAAATAGTCGCTCCAAAAGAAGAACTTTTAAAAATGAAGAAGGGCGGACAAATTGCAACGCAGTACGTTGACTTAAACGGCAAACCTACAATGCTCAGTCCGTTCAATCCCAACGGCAGCAGTTGGGCGATAGAAGGAATAACTTCTCCCGACGGCAGAGTGTTCGGTAAAATGGGGCACAGCGAGAGAGTGGGTAAAAATCTTTACAAAAACTTCGACGGCAATTTCGATATGAAAATATTCGAAAGCGGCGTTAAATATTTTAACTGACGGGCTGTTATCTTAATCGGATAATTGTTTAAAAGGAGCTTTAATTTATGAAGTGTTTATATTGCGGCTGCGAAGACAGTAAAGTTATAGACAGCCGTTCTGCGGACGAAGGCAGAACCATCCGCCGCCGCCGCGAGTGCGTAAAGTGCGGCAAGCGTTTTACTACGTACGAAACAATTGAAGATACGCCTGTTTTGGTGGTTAAATCAAGCGGACTTCGGCAGGCGTTCGATGCGCAGAAAATTAAAAACGGTATAATAAAATCGTGCGAAAAACGCCCCGTTTCTATGAATGCGATAGACGAAATGGTTATGTCTGTCTCCAAACAGGTTTATAATTCTATGGAGCAGGAAATATCCTCTAAAAAAATAGGCGAAATGGTTATGGAGGAGCTTAAAAAATATGACGAAGTGGCGTACGTGCGCTACGCCAGCGTATACCGCTCTTTCAAAGACATTTCAAGTTTTATGGACGAGTTGCAAAAACTTATGGATAATAAGCATTAAAGTTTTATCGGAGGATTGATTTATGGGCTGTAAAACAATAAAAACCAACGTCGGCGGCGTGCTTATCGGCGGCGGCGAAAGCGTAAAAATTCAGTCTATGTGTACAACAAAAACTTCCGACGTTGAAAAAACTTTAATGCAGATTTCAACTTTGCAAAACGCGGGCTGCGAAATTATAAGATTGTCGGTTTTGGACGAAGGTGACGCTTTTGCAATAAAATCAATCAAAAAACACGCCGGTATTCCCATAGTTGCAGACATACATTTTTCTTCTGCGCTTGCCGTTTCGGCAATAGAAAACGGAGCGGATAAAGTTCGCATAAATCCCGGAAATATAGGCGGCGAAAATAAAATTAAAGCTGTTGCCGATTGTATAAAAGCCCATAAAATACCCGTACGAGTAGGCGCCAACACTGGCAGTATAGAAAAAGAATATTTAAACAAGTACGGCGTTTGCGAGCAATCTCTTGTAGAAAGCGCTTTAAAAAGCGTTTCTGCTTTGGAACGTTGCGGCGTAACCGACATAGTAATTTCGGTTAAATCGTCTTCGGTTCCGCTTACTGTACGGGCGTACAGGTTGCTTGCCGAACGCACCCGTTATCCGCTGCACATAGGCGTTACGGAAGCAGGCACCGAAGAAATGGCGGTGGTAAAATCCTCTGCGGCGCTCGGCGCATTGCTTTTGGACGGCATCGGCGATACGCTGCGCGTATCTATTACCGACGACCCCGTAAAAGAAGTTATCGCGGCAAAAAGGCTTTTGCGAGCTTTAGGCTTTGATAAAAATTTTGTAAACGTTATATCGTGCCCCACGTGCGGAAGATGTATGTGGAATTCTATGCAAGTTGCCAAAAATGTTGCAAAATACGTAGAAAATTGCAGTAAGCCCCTTAAAATTGCCGTTATGGGGTGCGTTGTAAACGGACCGGGGGAAGCTAAGGACTGTGATTTGGGTATTGCCGGAGCGCAGGATTACTGCGTTATTTTCAAAAGCGGAGAAATTATTAAAAAAGTTGCGGCAGAAGACGCGGAAGCAGAGTTTTTAAAGGAGATTAACGCGCTTATAAATGACTGAAAAAATATTAACCGAACTGCGCGCTGTTTCGGTAAATTTAAAAAACTGTATAATAAGCGGCATAATTTTATATGGAGAGCGCAAATGCGTAATTGTAAATATTACATCGGACTGCGCTTTTACCGAAGGCGATAAGGCAATGGCGGAGGCGGTTTTAAGAAAATACGTGCCGCAATACTTTGAATGTACGGCTAAAATTTCCAAACTTGCGCCGGACTGCGAAATGGTTAAGCGTAAAATTAAAGAATTTATTTCAAGCAGTTCCAAAGCTATAGCGGTTACGCTTGACGAAGACGACGTAAAGGTTATTAAAACGGAAGAAGGGTTTGAATATACCGTTGAAGTAACTCCGTCCCTGTGCCGCTCGGACTTATGCGATAAACTTAATAAAAACCTTAAAAACGTTTTTTGCGGAGAATTTTCGGGCAAAATGGTTTCGTCGGGCAAAAATTTGGAAAATCTGCAAGTTGAAGAAAAGCCTGACGAAATAGAATTCGAAGTGCCTATACGTACGTTTGAAATAGAAGATTTTGAAATAATAGAAGGCGATAAAATTCAGAAAACTGCTGTTTATCTTGCCGATTTGAATTTTTCGGCGGAAGAAGTTGTTATTTGCGGAACTATAGAAAATTTGCGTGAACGCACCTATACAAATAAAAACGGAACAGAAAAGAGTTATCTTTCTATTGCTTTAAACGATTCTACCGCAACGGCGTACATAACATATTTTATCAGGCAAAAGACTTCCGAAAAAATAAAAGCGTTAAAAGTTGGCGACAGTATAGTATGTACGGGAACAAACGAAGAATTTAAAGGTGAGCTGCGCTACACCGCAAAGGTTATTGATTACGGTAAAATTCCAAATGGCTTTGTACCTGAAAAACGTATGTCAAAGTCTGTTCCAAACGTTTATAAGTTTGTAAGCCCGCAAAAATATTCGGCGGCGGAACAATCCGATATATTTACCGAAAATTATGTTCCCGAATGTTTAAAAGGCAAAACTTTTGTTGTGTTCGATTTGGAAACTACGGGTTTGAATTCTTCGCCCGTATCAGGCAATATGGATAAAATTATAGAAATCGGCGCGTACAAAATAACAGACGGCGAAATTTGCGAAAGCTTTTCTACGTTTGTAAATCCTGCAAGGCGGCTTTCGGAAGAAATAATAAACATTACGGGAATTACCGAAGAAATGGTTGCGCCTGCACCTAAATACGAAGACGTTATGCCTGATTTTTATAAGTTTTGTTACGGAAGCATTTTGGTAGGACACAATCTTGTAGGTTTCGACTATAAATTCGTAGATTATTATTGGTCGCGTTTGGGTTACATTTTTGACCGTAAGCTTATAGACACGATTCCGCTGTCGCAAGAGCTTTTATATTTATCTAACTACAAACTTAATACGGTAGCCGACAGATTTAAAATTACCTTCAACCATCACAGAGCGGTAGACGATGCGTTGGCAACGGCAAAAATTTTTATAGAACTCATCAAAATTAAAAAATCTTTGCCAAAACTTCAATAATTTGTAAAAAAGCTTGCAATTTACAAATAAAAGTGTTAGAATAATCTCAACCTTAATATTTATGTTAAGATTGAGTGCCCGTTAAGAGCACTCAATACTTATTTAAAAGACTATGCAAATAAAACCAATAACGGAAATTCGTGATTTTTTACAAAACATAGCCGAGCCAATGGGTATAGAAATAGTTGATGCGGAATGGAACGACAGAGAAGCATCGCTTACGGTGTATATAGAAACGCAGAGCGGCGTTGATTTGGACACTTGCGAAAAATTCCATAACGCAATAATGGAACCTATAGACGGACTTGACCCAACGTTCGACAAACCTTATACGCTAAACGTTTCCAGCCCGGGGCTGGACAGACCGTTTAAAACTTTAAGAGATTTTGAAAGAAATCTTGACAAAGAAGTAGAAATAAAGCTTTTTGCACCGTTGCAGGGCAAAAAGTATTTGGAAGGCGTTTTAACTGCTTTTGACGAAAATTCAGTAACGGTTGAATGCGGTAAGCAACAAATTAAAATCGCCAAAAACAAAATAGCAAAAATAAACAAAGCTATTAAATTCGAATAATCAACACCAAAAGTTCGGGAGATTAAAATGACTAATAAAGATTTTTTTGCGGCATTGGAAGATTTGGAAAAGGAAAAAGGAATACCTCAGTCGGTATTTTTGGAGGCGCTTGAAAACGCGCTCGTTTCCGCTTGCAAAAAGCAATACGTAGGCACCGTAGGCGCGGTTGAAATACGACTTAACCCTGAAAGAGGCACTATAGATTTCTTTACCGTAAAAACGGTTGTGGACGAGGTAATAGACCGCGAAAACGAAATTTCGCTGGAAGACGCCAAAAATATTAAAAAGAGCTACAAATTAGGGGATAAAGTTACCGAAAAATTTGTACCCAAAGATTTTACCCGTATTGCCGCCCAAACGGCAAAACAGGTAATTTTGCAAAAAATTCACGAAACCGAGCGCGACGCGGCAATGAACGAGTTTTCCAATAAGGAAGGCGAGTTGCTTATGGGCGTTATAAGAAAAATAGACGCTAAGAACGTTTACGTAGAAATAGGCAAAGGTCAGATAGAGGGCGTAATGCTGCCTGCCGATCAAGTTCCCGGCGAAAAATATAACGTAAACGACAAATTAAAAGTATTTGTAAAGCGCGTAAAAAGCGGTTTTCACGGCGCTCAGGTGTTGGTAAGCCGTTCCGCTCCAGGACTTGTTAAAAAGCTTTTCGAAGAAGAAGTGCCCGAAATTAAACAGGGAACGGTTATTATTAAAGAAATAAGCCGCGAAGCCGGTGCAAGAACAAAAATGGCTATTTATTCCGAAGACGAAAGAATAGATGCTATAGGCGCTTGCGTAGGCAACAAGGGCGCAAGAGTTAACGCCGTTGTGGAGGAGCTGCGCGGCGAAAAAATAGATATTATTCCCTGGAGCGAAAATCCGCTTGAATTTATTGCAAAAGCGCTTTCGCCCGCAAAAGTTATTTCCGTTACCCAAATGGAAGCCGAAAGAACCGCAATGGCAGTTGTTCCTGACGATAAGCTGTCGCTTGCAATAGGCAAAGACGGTCAGAATGCACGGCTTGCAGTTAGATTAACGGGTTGGAAAATAGATGTTAAAAGTCAATCCGCCGCGGCAAAACTCGGTATCGGATTAAACGAAACAGAACAGGTTGCCGAAGGTTTGGGCGGAGAAGAATAAAGTTTAGTTATGTCAAATACGCCTAAACAGAAAAAAATCCCTCTGAGAATGTGCGTTGCCTGCAAAGAACTTAAACAGAAAAAACAAATGCTGCGTATTGTTAAAAACGGCGAGGGTAATATTTTTGTGGATTTTTCCTCTAAAGCTTCAGGCAGGGGCGCATACATATGCGACAATCCCGAATGTATAATTAAATTAAAGCAAAAAAAGCTTTTAAACAAAGTTTTTTCCTGTGCGGTAGACGAAGACGTTTACTCCCGAATAGAGGAGGAGTACTTTGGTAAAAAGCAAAATTGAAACTTATATCGGTTTTTTGGTGCGTTCGCGTAAAATAACGCTGGGCAGCGGAGCGATTTCAACGCTTCACGGTGGAGTGTATCTGATTATCTTAGACGGCGCGTCCGCAAAAAATTCGCAAAAACTTGCATTAAAATTCAAAAACAGGTTTTCGTGTCCTCTCGTCGTATGTTTGCTGGGATTTGAAAAAGCCGTAAATAAAGAAGGCTGTAAAATTGCCGCGGTTCGCGATTTGAACTTGGCAAACGCAATTTTAAACAATTTAGACGATAATTACCGTTTATATGAATAATAAGCGCGCTTAAATGCGCAGTACTAATAAATTTGCCGGAGGCAGTATTTTAAAATGGCAAAAAAGTTCGAAAATATTGAAAATATAAATAAGCTTTTAAAGGACGGTTTAATAACAGAACTGTCCAAAAAGATTTCCGCCGCGGAAAAAGAAGCTTCGGAAATCTTAAAAAAGCTTAACGATATAGAGGCGGATATTCTTGCCAAAAGGCAGGAAGAAGAACGCGCTGCCGCTTTAAAAGCTGCCGAGGAAGAAGCGGCTAAGCGTGCCGAACTTAAAAAAGCTAAAGAAGAAGCCGAAGCTGCGGAAAAGGCACAGCAGGAAGCTAAAAACGAAAAGCCAGAACCGGCAGCGGAAGCGGTTTCAGAAATAAAAGTTCAGCCCGAAAAACCCGTGCAAAACGCGCCTGTCGCAAAAAACGACGTAAATGTAATAAGACCTCAGGGCGCGGTATCTTCGGATAGACAAAATCAGCAAAGACCTCAGCAATTCCGCACGGATAATAAAACGTTTATCAACCGCGATAACCGTCCGCAAAGGCAGGATAACAGACCGCCCAGACCTAATTCGCCCTATCCTCAGCGCGGACCACAGGGACAGCAGTCCCGACCTGCCGGTATTAACAGATTCGGCGCTTCAAGCGCTGCAACTGCCGCAACTGCGGCAGCAGCTCAGCAAGCGGCAAAAAATAAGAATTTCGGACCAGATAAGAAAAAGCAGAGTTTTGATAAAACTTATGTGGAAAAAGACAGACATTCTATGTCTAAACGCGCCCTTCAAAAGCAACAGGGCGCAAGCATAGATGACTTTGACGAAAATAAGAGCGGTTACAGAAAGCTCAGAGTTAAAAAAGATAAGCAAAAGACCGCTCAGATTATAAAAATAGAGCACGCAGTTGTAACAACGGACGATATTCCCTTAAAAGTACTTTCCGAAAAGTTAGGCATTTCCGCAGCTGAAATTACCAAACGCCTTTTTAAAGAGGGTATTATGAAAACGGTAAACGAGTCTATTGATTACGATACTGCGGCGCTTATTGCGGCAGGACTTGGAATAGAACTTGAATATAAGCCCGAGAAAACGGCAGAAGAAGTTTTGTTTGAACAGCAGGCAGATACCGTAGAAGAAATCGAAAGCCTTGTTCCCCGCGCACCCGTAGTTACGGTTATGGGACACGTAGACCACGGTAAAACGTCGCTTTTGGACTATATAAGAAAAGCGCACGTAACTTCAGGAGAAGCGGGCGGGATAACACAGCATATCGGTGCTTATACCGTTAAAGTCAACGGTAAAGGCATAACATTTATAGATACTCCCGGACACGAGGCGTTTACTGCAATGCGTGCACGCGGAGCACAGGTTACGGATATAGTAATACTCGTGGTTGCCGCCGACGACGGTATTATGCCGCAGACGGTAGAGGCAATAAATCACGCAAAAGCCGCAGGCGTTTCCATAATTGTCGCGGTCAACAAAATAGATAAAACCAATGCCAACGTAGATAAAATTAAACAGGCGCTTATGAATTACGAGCTTGTACCCGAAGAATGGGGCGGTAAAACTATAGTTTGCCCCATCTCCTGCAAAACGGGCGAAGGTATAGACGTGCTGCTTGAAAGTCTGCTTTTGGAAGCGGAAATGAAAGAGCTTTTGGCTAATCCGGCAAGGGAAGCCCGCGGCGTTGTTATAGAAGCGCGTTTGGATAAGGGCAGAGGTCCCGTTGCAACCGTGCTTGTACAAAACGGTACATTACACACGGGCGATAATTTGGTAACGGGTACGGTTACGGGTAAAGTAAGAGCAATGATAGACGATATGGGCAGAACCGTTAAAGAGGCAGGTCCTTCTATGGCGGTAAACGTACTCGGTCTTGAACAGGTACCTAATTCAGGCGACACCATAAACGCCGTTTCCAAGGAATTAATGAATAAAGTTACCGAGGAAAGAAAAAGAAAGGTCAGCGCGGATATGGCAAAGGCGCTGTCTAAAGCAAGTTTCGACGACCCGTTTGCTTGGAGCGGCGACGGTACTGTAAAATATCTCAATTTAATAATAAAAGGCGACGTTCAAGGTTCTGTTGAAGCCGTTAAACAGTCGGTATTAAAGCTTACCAACGAAGAGGTTCAGGTAAAAGTTATACATTGCGCAGCAGGCGCGGTTACAGAAAACGACGTAATGCTTGCCGAATCTTCAAAAGCAATTATATTGGGCTTTAACGTTCGTCCTGACGTAAAAGCTAAAACGCTTGCGGAAAGAAGCAAGGTAGACGTTCGTTCTTACAGAATTATTTACGATTTGTTAGACGATATGGAAGCAGCGCTTAAAGGTATGCGCGCACCTAAATTTCAGGAAATTTTACTTGGCAAATGCGAAGTGCGTCAAACGTTTAAAATTACGGGCGCAGGAAATATCGCAGGCTGCTATGTTCTTGACGGCAAAATCGTGCGCGGCGGCAAACTTAGAATTTACCGCGACGATATTCTCATAGTCGAAGGCGGCGTAAGGCAACTTAAACGTTTTAAAGACGACGTAAAAGAAGTTGCGGCAGGTTTTGAATGCGGTTGCGCCATAGAAGGTTTTAACGATATAAAAGTTGGCGATATTATAGAGTGTTATTTAATTGAAGAAGTAAAGGTATAAAAATGAAAGGATTAAGAGGCGAAAGGCTTTCCGGAGAATTTCAAAAGGAAATATCGGCGGTAATTTCAGGGCAGTTGAAAAACAGACAGCCCGAACTTTCGGCTATAATCAGTGTTACCGAAACGGACGTTGCGCCCGATTTAAAGAGCGCTAAGGTTTATATCAGCGTTTTCGATACAGATAAAGAGCGAGCGGAACAAAGTTTTGCAATAATAAAAGAAAATGCGGGGTTTATCCGCCGTGAGCTTGCAAAAGTAATGCGTCTGAGAACGGTGCCCGAACTTCGCTTTATTAAAGACGGCAGTATGGAATACGGAGAAAAAATAGATAAAATTTTATCCGACCTCGGCACAAATAATGAACGACACGATTGAAAAAATAATTGCAAAACTTAATTGTTCAAAAAAAGCGGCGGTTTTTTGCCACGTCCGTCCCGACGGCGACGCAATCGGAAGCGGACTTGCGCTTTGTCTTGCGCTTAAAAATCTCGGTAAAACGGCGTATATGTGCTGCGAGGATTTACCGCCGGAAAAATTCGGATTTTTGCCTGCCGTACACGAAATTGTTACCGAACTTCCCGAAATTGATTTCGATACTCTTATAAGCGTAGATTGCGCCGACGAAGCAAGATTGGGTAAATTTTCCAGATACTTTTCAAAATTCAAAAAAAATACCGTTAATATAGACCATCACGTTTCCAATTCGGGGTTTGCAAAATTCAATTTTGTAAAGCAATGCCCTGCAACGTGCGAAATTATGACCGAAATATTTAAAACTGCCGGCTATAAAATAACCAAGGATATTGCGGATTTGCTTATGCTCGGTTTGGTTACCGACAGCGGTAATTTCACTCATTGCGACGTAACAGGCAAAACATACGAAACTGCGGCTTTACTCCGCGGTATCGGCGCGGATAATAATAAAATCAATTACGAAATGTTTTCGCGTCAAAATAAGGCGCGTGCTAAACTTTTCGGCAGAGTGATGAACAATATACGCTTTTGTCTGGACGATAAATTTGCCTATATAGTAATCCGCACTTCCGATATGCAGGAGCTTGATGCCGATAAAAGTTTGACGGAAGGTTTTGTGGATTTCCCGCTTTCAATAGACGGCGTAGAAGTTGCCGCGTCGCTGCTTGAATACAAAAACGAACAGTACAAAGCTTCGCTCAGAAGCAAAGGTACCGTAAACGTTAATAACGTGGCGGCTGTTTTCGGCGGCGGCGGACACGTTCTTGCAAGCGGATGTATGCTTTTCGGTTCACTTGAACAAGTGATAGAAAAGCTGAGTTACGCAGTTTATCAGAATTTATGACCGGTTTTATAAATATAAATAAAGAAAAGGGCGTAAGCTCTGCAAAAGAAGTTTCCGTTGTTAAAAAACTGCTGAATACGCCGTGCGGACATCTGGGAACGCTAGACCCGTTAGCTTCAGGTGTGCTGCCTATAGCAATAGGCAATGCGGCAAGGCTTTTCGATTATTTTCTGGATAAACGCAAAACTTATATAGCAATTTTTAAATTCGGTGCCGATAGCGATACGCTTGATATAACAGGCAATTTGCGTGAGAGAGCGGGGACTGTTCCAAGCGAAAACGATATAAAACAAGTTTTAAGCGAGTTTATAGGGGAAATAAATCAAATTCCGCCGTTATACAGCGCAAAAAACATTTCCGGAAAACGCGGTTACGAACTTGCCCGCGCAGGCGTAAGTTTTGAACTCCCGCCTAAAAAAGTCAACATTTATTCCGTAGAGTTAATAGGTTCACGCGGAACCGACGGCTTTGTTTTTAAAATAGAGTGCGGCGGAGGCACGTATATCCGCTCGCTTGCAAGAGATATTGCAGCAAGACTTGGCACGGTTGCCGTAATGAGCGAACTTAAACGTACTCAAAGCGGAATATTCAATATAGATAACGCTGTAAAAAGTAAAGACTTAACGGCAGACAATATAAAAAACTTTATAATTCCAACCGAATCGGTTTTGCCGTATGAAAGTATTTTTCCGAATACCGACGAAGCAAAAAAACTTTTTAACGGACTAAGCGTTAATAGCGGTATGAAGGACGGAATTTATAAAATTTATAATGCCGACGGTTTGTTTTACGGACTTGCGGAAGTTACACAATCTGTTTTAAGGGTGAAGAAAAAATTATGTTAGAAATCTTAAAATTTAACGAAGACGAATACACTTTTCCTTGTTTAATTGTGCTTGGCTGTTTCGACGGAATGCACATAGGGCATTCAGACCTGCTTAAAAAAGCCAAATTGCAAGCTAAAATTAACGGGCTTGATTTGGGCGTTATGATGTTTTCTGAAGGCAAGGGCGGAAAACAGGTTTACACTTTTGAGGAACGCGTTGAATTTTTGGAACAGTTCAACGTAAAATTTGTTCTTAAAATAGATTTTAACGACGAGTTTAAAAAAATAAAGCCGTTGGATTTTTTGCAGGCAATAGAAGAAAAAATCAACGTAAAAGCGTATATGAGCGGTAAAGATTTCAAATTCGGCGCCGGCGCGAAAGGCAAGTCGTCAACGCTTAAAAGTTTTTGCGAGGACGAAGAAAACGGCGTTTGGTATATGCCTGTTAAAGACATAACTTACGGCGAACAAAAAATAAGTACGTCTTATATTAAAACGTTGCTTGAAAACGGCGATATAAAAACTGCCAACGAACTTTTGGGCAGAAATTTTTCGGTTACAGGCAAAGTTATAAACGGCGCCGACCGCGGCGGAAAACTTATAGGCATTCCCACAATGAATTTACAGTATCCCGAAAATAAAATACAAATTAAACAGGGCGTTTACGCTATATGCTGTAAAATAGGTGAAACCGTTTATAACGGTGTTGCTAACTACGGTGCGCGTCCTACGTTCGGTGAAACGAATATGCTTTTAGAAGCACACCTTATAGGTTACAACGGTGAAAATTACGGTGCTGAAATAACCGTAGAATTTTTGTATTATATAAGAGAAATAGGCACATTCGAGTGTGCGGAAGCGCTTAAAGAACAGCTTATTACCGATATAAACGGAGTGGTTTCAGCAAACGCGGATTTGAATTCGGATATCAAAACGGAAAATCAAGAATTAGATAATGCGGCTGTTGAAGAACTTGCGGCAACGGACGGCAGTGCGGACAATGCGCAAACTTCGGTTGAAACTGCAACAGTTCCGGATGAAGGCGGACAGACTTTGGTTGAAACTGCCGAAGACGAGCAGTTTGAAACAGAATTGGAAGAAGAAGCGCCTGCCGAAGTTACGGAACAACCGCAAACTAACGAAAACGATGCTTCGGAAAATCCCGTAGAATTACAACAAGAAGACAGCAATGACGTATCGGAGAATAACTTAGTTGTTTCCGAAGAGGAAAACGAACGAGAAACAGTTGACGAAAGTTTTACGCAACAATCGGACGGAGAAGAAAATTGATTAAATTCGGTCCCAGCGGAAACGGCGAAGCATTTTATAATGCGGGTTTTAAACATACCGAACAAGCGGCGGAGTTTTGCAAAAGTTTGGGCTTGAATTGCTATGAATATTCTTTCGGCCGCGGTATAAATATGAGTGAAGCCAAGGCGGTAAGTATAGGCGAAGCTTTTAAAAATGCAGGTGTAGAAATAAGCGTGCATGCACCGTATTTTATTAATTTTGCAAATCCTAACGACGAGGCTGCGCAAAAATCTTACGGTTATGTATTGGACAGCGCAAAGTATTTAAAACTTTTCGGCGGCAGCCGAGTGGTTTTTCATCCTGCTGCGCAAGGCAAAGCAACAAGAGAAGAAGCGGTTGAAAAGTGTGCGGACAGGCTTAAAATTTTAAGGGATTATATCTATTTAAACGGCTATGAAAATTTGATTTTCTGTCCCGAAACAATGGGCAAAACCGCACAGATAGGTACTTTGGAAGAAGTAATAGAGTTTTGTAAAATAGATAAATGTTTTACTCCCGCTGTAGATTTCGGTCATATCAATGCGCGTGAAGGCGGCAGTTTGAACACCGTAAAAGATTTTGAAGACAGGCTTAATTATATGATAGCCGAGCTCGGCTTTGAAAGAGTTAAGCATTTTCACGTTCATTTTTCTAAAATTATGTACGGCAACAAGGGCGAAATCAAGCATTTAACGTTTGAAGATACGGTTTACGGACCGGAGTTTGCACCGCTTGCCGAAGCTTTAAAAAAACTTAAATTAGAACCTTATATTGTCAGCGAGTCTGCCGGTACTCAAACGGAAGACGCTTGCGCAATGAAAGGTATTTATAATTCCGTTGACATATAAAAATTTTTTTGGTAAAATAATTTATGGCAAATACTAACGTTAGAGAAGTTTACAATGCGGTTGGAGCGGAAGCCGTTTTAACGGAGCGCACCGATTTAAGATATTATCTTACCGATTTTGAAAGTTCGTTCGGATATGTATTAATCGATAAAAACGGCGCCTATTTCTATACGGACCCGCGCTATTTCGAAGGCGCAAAAACCGCGCTTAAAGGCAGCGACGTAGAAGTAAGACTTTATAAGGGACCGCTTACGGATATTTTAAAACCTTATAAAGAAATAGCTTTGCCGTTATCTACTACGTATTATAACGATTATAAAAAGCTTTCCGATGCCGGACTTGTAATTTGCGACAGCGAAGCCGCGTTTAAAAAGGCTATGGCGTTTAAAAAGCCGTATGAGCTTGATTATATTAAAAAAGCCTGTGAAATAACCGATAAATCTTTTTTATCGTTATTGCCTTCAATTAAAGAAGGAATGACGGAAAACGAAGTTGCGGCGGAGCTTGAATATTTAATGCGTAAAAACGGCGCAAGCGGCACAAGCTTTCAAACTATTGTTGCGTTCGGCGAAAATTCAAGTATTCCCCATCACGAAACAGGTTTCAGAAAGCTTAAATTCGGCGATATTATTTTAATAGATTACGGCTGTAAAGTAGGGGGCTACTGTTCCGATTGTACGCGCACGTTTTTATTCGGCGACGATAAAAAGCATTCGCGCTTTAAGCAAACTTACGAATACGTTTTAAACGCGCATATGCTTGTAAAAGAAAATTTGCGCGAAAATATGACGGGAAAAGAAGCCGACGCCATTGCGCGTAATTATTTTAAAGAACTCGGATTGGACAAGTTTTTTACCCATTCGCTTGGGCACGGAATAGGTATAAATATTCACGAATTTCCATATCTTTCAACTAAAAGCGAAGACGTACTTTTAAACGGTTACGTATTTTCCGACGAACCGGGGTTATATTTTGAAGGCGATTTCGGAATAAGAATAGAAGACACGGTAACTCTTAGCGGCGGTAAAGCGGTAAGTCTTACAAATTCTGACAAAAAATTAATTATTTTATAAACAGTTAAATATACAAGGAGTATAAAACTATGGCATCCATTTTAGCAGGCGATATCAGAAAGGGCTCTACTTTCGAATACAATGGCAAAGGCGTTTACACCGTAACCGAATTCCAGCACGTAAAACCCGGAAAGGGAGCGGCGTTCGTTCGTACAACGCTTAAAAACGTAGTAACGGGTCAGGTGCTTTCCGACATTACTTTCAACCCTACGGCAAAGCTTGAAACCGCACAGGTTGAAACCAGAAAAATGTCCTATTCTTATACCGACGGCGAGTTTTATTATTTTATGGACCCCGATACGTTCGATATGATTACCTTGAATTTAAGCCAGGTAGAAGACGCGCTTAAATATATAAAAGAAAACGACGTAGTAACCGTAAAATCGCTTAACGGTACAGCATTCTCCGTTGAACCCGAAAACTTTGTAGAACTTAAAATTACCGAGTGCGAACCGGGCGTAAGAGGAAATACCGCAACAAACGCAATGAAGAATGCGGTTGTAGAAACGGGAGCTACCATACAGGTGCCTATGTTCGTTGAAGAAGGCGAAATTATTCGTATAGATACCCGTACCGGAGAGTATATGTCGCGCGTGGGCAAATAATGAAAGCCGTAATTCAGCGCGTTAGATATACCAAACTGACCGTTGACGGTAAATTAATTGCCGAAATTCCGTTCGGACTTGCCGTGTATCTTGGTGTAAAAGCCGGAGATACAGAGGCGCAAGCCGAGGCTATGTCAAAAAAAATTGCCGCTTTAAGAATTTTCGAAGACGATAAAGGCAAAATGAATTTATCCGTTAAAGACGTTTGCGGCGAAGTTTTGTTAATTTCGCAATTTACTTTATACGGCGATTGTTCTCACGGCAACAGACCTAGTTTTTCGGATGCAGAGAAGCCCGAAGCGGCTAATTTGCTATATAATCTCGTAGCTGAAAAATTGCGCCAAACGTTAACCGTTAAACAGGGCGTGTTCGGCGCGGACATGAAAATAGAACAGTTTAACGACGGTCCCGTAACCGTTATATACGAAATCTGAAAATTAGGGCGAATTAAATTCGCCCTGTTTTTAAACTTAAATATTTGCTATAAAACGGCAGGAAATTTTATGAAACTTAAATTTCTCGGTACAGGTGCGGCAGAAGGCGTGCCGGCAATGTTCTGTAACTGTGAAAATTGCAAAAATATACGTAAATTGGGAGAAAGCGAATTCCGTACCCGTTCGCAGGTTATTATAGACGACTTTATTTCTATTGATTTTCCTCCCGAAGCTTACGCGCATTCGCTTAAATACGGCGTAAATTATTCCTTATTGAAATACGTTTTGGTTACTCATTCTCATATGGACCATTTTTACGCTCACGACTTTATTTTGCGGGGTTATAAGTATGCAGAAGTGCAACAGCCCGTTTTGCAAATTTACGGCAATTCGGAAGTGCACAAAGTTTTTAAAGAATGTACTGCGCGGGAAATGAAGCCAGACGTAGCGCAAAACCTTAGCTTTAAAGAAATAGCGTCTTATAATTCGTTTAAGTTGGATGAATATAAAATTCTTACCGTGCCTGCTCAACACTCAAAATCGGAAGACTGTCTTTTATATTTTATTCAACACGGCAATAAAGGATATCTCCACTTTTACGATACAGGCAGAGTGGAAGAGCGTGCGTTCGAATATTTGGCGGCAAACGGCGCAAAGGCGTCTGCGGTTGCGTTTGATTGCACGTTTGCCGAGCGTACGGCAGGGAGAATTTCGCGGCATATGGGTATTGAAGACAATCTGGAAATGAGAAATAAACTTTTAAAATACGGCATTATAGACGGTTCCGCAAAAATTCTTATTACTCATTTTTCGCATAACTGCAACCCGACGCGCGTTCATTTATCGGAGTTGGAAAAAAAATATTGCGTAACCGCAGTGTACGACGGATTTGAAGCAGAATTATAAAATGAAAAACAAACATCGCTTGTTTAAACATTTTGCAACGGTGGCAAAACACCGCGCGGAAGTGCGAAAACTCTGTTTTAAGTGCGGACTTATAAAAAGAGGTTTGCTGCACGATTTGTCTAAATACAGTCTTTCGGAATTTGTATCAGGTGTAAAATATTATCAGGGCAACCGCAGTCCGCAGGCTAAGGAGCGGGAGGAGCTGGGGTATTCGGCTGCTTGGCTGCATCATAAAGGGCGCAATAAGCACCATTTTGAGTATTGGACGGAGTTTACAAATAACGGCGTTAAATATATAAAAATGCCCGTAGAATACTTTGCCGAAATGTTTTGCGACCGTGTTGCCGCAAGCAAAGTGTATTTAAAAAACAAATATACAAACGCTTCTCCGCTGGAATATTTTTATTCAAGAACCGATAAAAATAATATGCATCCGCAAACCGCGGAGGATTTGCAAAAATTTTTACAAATGCTTAAAGATTGCGGAGAAAAAGAAACGTTTAAAAATTTAAAACAGTTTGTAAAACAAAATAAAGGCAAATAAAAAAGCTTCTTAAAAAGAAGCTTTTTTTAATGTGATTATTAAGCGTAATTTAAATACGCCCCGATATATGCTTTAAATAAGGCATTTTTTATTTTGTTCTTGCAATTTTCGTATTGTCTGTTTTTCTGTTTCTAAGTTCTTTAACGGGATGCTCGCTGTCTTGATAGCGATAATCCTGTCCAAGTCTTTCAACCGCTTTTTTAATTACCAAATGCGAAGGGTTTCTTTCGGGGTCGCCCGACATATATTTTTGATAGTCAAAATACCTATGGCTGTCAGGCAGTTTTTTTATGTCTTTGTAATCAGGTTTAACTTGTGTGTTGTCTGCGGTTAAAGTAACTGTGCTGCCCAAAACTTTTCTTATATATTCTTTGTTTTCGCCGAGTTTCAAAAGCTGCGGAAACTCTCCGCCGTTACAAAGCTGTTCAAAAGTTTTATTTTCGTATTTCTTTAAAAGTCTTGCCGCCGTTTTAAGATGCGTAACTTCCATTTTGTAGTGTTCCGTCCATATCTTTTTTATGGCTTCGTCGCGCTCGTCCTGCATAGCGGAATAATACAGCCAGCATTCGCAGAATTCGTGCATTACCCACTGTTCAAGCCAGGATAGTGTGGGGTCTTTCAAACTTTCGTACTGTGTAACGTGCGCTTCTTCAATCATTGCAATTTCTGCATAAAGCTTGCGCCCCAAGTCGTTTTTGTACCATTGCGCTATATTCATATAATAGTTCATAGTTTGCTGTTCGGCGGCGGTTATGGTGCTAGCAACAAGTTTTGAATATAAGTCCGCTTTATCCGCGTTCATATGCGGTTTTACGTCGTCGGAAGGATACCTGTGCTCGGCTATGGTAGGGCGTCCGGGCATAATTTCTGTAAACTTTCCTACAAGCATATCCGCATCTTCGTTTTTATCCATTTTTAAAAGATTTGCATAACGGTACAGGTGGTCGAAGTCTTCCAAAAGCGCAAAGTTCAAAGCCTTAATATTGTTTTCGTCCTTTTCGTGCTTGGCTAACACCGCCGTTAAATCTACTGCAAGCTGCTCGTAAGCGATAGTCGTTTCCAAAATGCTTTCCGAAATAGGTTTTAAACAGCTTATGCGTTTTTGCTGTTGCTGTTCCTGGCGGCGTACAACGGCAAGCGTTTGCACAATTTCGGGTTCGTCGCAGTGCCGTGCAAATTGGTGCATAAACCACTGAGATTCAAACTCCGTACCGTTCATAAGTATAACGCGCGTTTTTGTATAAGGCGAAGTTTTTTCTTTATTATAGCTTTTGGGATACATTTTTTTCAGCGGTAAAAAATTGTTTTCAAGCGATTTGCTTTTTTCTTTTATGGGATTCATATAATTACCTCCGCTTAAATTTTTATCCTAAAATATGTTTTTTAAACAATTAAGCCGGTAAATTTTGTCTTTTGCTTAATGTAAATGACAATCTATACATTATTTGACAATAAATGCAATATGTGCTAAACTTAAATAAACAGTTTATTATAATCGGCAGGAGTATGTTTATGTGGCACGAGATAGTTTACAGAGTACTTAGTATAATAAATTACGCGGTACTTATTGTAATTGCAATTCCGCTTCTTTTACAGATTTTATACGTTTTGCTTTTCTTTGTTAAGAAAAAAACGTTTAAACCCAGCGAAAAGAAGGGCAGAATTGCTTATCTTATTCCAGCTCACAACGAGGAAGACGTAATATTCGATTCTGTAAAGTCTATTTACGAAAATCAAAATTATCCTGCCGATAAGTTCGACGTTTACGTTGTTGCCGATAACTGTACCGATAATACGGCGGCGCTTGCGGAAAAAGCGGGCGCAATAGTGCTTATACATAATGACGACGACCCTTCGCACCATATGGCTGCGTATCCGCTTAAATTCGGTATAAATCATATAATTTACGAAAGCGGAAAAGAATACGACATTATAATCCGCGTTGATGCGGACAACCATTTGCATTCCGATTATTCCGAACATATGAATAATGCTTTTCAAGAGGGAGTCGACCTTGCGCGTCCGTACGAGGGTACGCTTAACGCAACGCAAAACTTTTACACTAAAGCCTGCGCGCTTTTTTATGTTTTTGAGTCGCGTTACGGCAGCCGCGTAAGAGAAAGATTAAATCTTGCGGCGCACGTTAACGGCAGCGGAGCTATGATGAGCGTGCGTATGTTAAAAGCTACTGGCGGTTATGACTGCATAAGTATTTCGGAAGATGCGGAATATTACTTCAACCGCTTAATGGACGGCTATAAGGGGCACTTTGTAGAAGACGCGGTTATTTACGAGGATATGCCTTCGTCGTTTAAAGATACTCTAAACCGAAACAAACGCATAGGCAGCGGAAGCGTGTCTTTGCTTAAACCAAAATTTTTAAAGATGTTCGGCAAGTTTTTTACAACGGGAAATTTTTCGTATCTGGAAATATGTCTGTCTTACAGCTTTATATTTTTAACGGTTTTGCTTGCCGTATGGCTGCCGCTGTTTTATATTTATAATTTTCTGTATTTGGGTTTTGCCGCATACGGTTATTTGGAATTAACGCTGCATACCGCAAATTGGTATTATACTGTTTTATGGAACACAATAATTATAGGCGCAGGCATACTTTTAGGTCTTTTCGTTCTGTTTGGATACTTACAGGCGTTCTTCCTTGTAATGACCGACTATAAAAAAATAGGTGCGAAGAACAGAAGACAGCTGCTGTCCGCGGTATTTCTGTTTCCTCTGTTTTTAATTTTATATTCTGTAACTATTTGCATAGGCACAATGTCTAAACCTACTTGGGGCAGAGCAAAGCGTAATAAAAACAAATAAATAGGGAGTAAGCATTGGAATTGGAAAATTGCGCCCTTAAAATCGAAGGGCTCAAAAAAAATTACGGAGAATTGAAAGCCGTAAATAATATTTCTTTTGAAGTTTCAAAAGGCTCGCTATTTGCATTTTTGGGTATAAACGGTGCGGGTAAATCTACCACTATAAATATAATTTGTTCAATTTTGCAAAAAGACGGCGGTAAAATTTATGTTAACGGCAAAGATTTAGACGAAAAATCGTCTGAAATCAAGCGTGACATAGGCATAGTTTTTCAAACAAGCGTATTGGATAAAGAGTTAACAGTAAAGCATAATCTCGATATTCGCACTTCATTTTATTGTCTTTCCAAAGAAGAAAAAAAGCGTAATATCGAAGAAATTATAAACTTGCTTAATTTGCAGCCTATTTTAAACCGTACGGTGGGCAAACTCAGCGGAGGTCAAATGCGCAGGGTGGATATTGCGCGCGCAATGGTGCACCGTCCAAAACTTCTTATTTTGGACGAGCCCACTACGGGACTTGACCCTAAAACCAGACTGTCAGTTTGGTCGCTGATTGATAAAATCCGTATAGAAACGGGTATGACCGTGTTTTTAACAACGCATTATCTGGAAGAAGCCGAAAAAGCCACCGACGTTGTAATAATGGATAAGGGCAATATTATAGCCCACGGTACGCCCAACGAACTTAAAAACAAATACAGCACAGACAGCTTATACGGATATATGCCGCAGAATGCGGATTTTGAACGCAAGCTTGAAAATGCCGGACTTAAATTTAGTTACAATGCCGAACGCTGTGCTTACAGAATAAACGTTGAAAATACTTTCGAGGCAAAAAAAGTGTTTTCGGACTTTGATAATTATCTTACCGACGTTGAAATTGTAAAAGGAAATATGGATGACGTATTTTTAAACGTTACGGGCAAAGATATAAAAATCCTCGGAGAAAGCGAAAATGACGGAGAATAAGGTAAAACAGCAATTCGGTTTGTTTTTTCAGCTTGTCAAAAGACACTTGCTGGTTTTTTTCAGAAATAAAATAAGAATGTTTTTTACGCTTATGGTTCCGTTTATCATATTTGTGATTTACATTCTGTTTCTGCGTGATTTGGAACTCAATTCCGTCAGCTCGGTTTTAACGCAGATGTCTGAAAAATACTCAAATGCCGAAATAAAACAGCTTGCGGACAACGCGGTGTTTATGAAAAAGGTTGAAACGCTTGTGGACAGCTGGATGTTAAGCGGAATAATAGCAATTTCAACAATAACTGTATCTTTGCAAACAAATACAATGATAGTTTCGGATAGAGAAACCGGAGTTAATAAAGATTTTGCTTCTTCGCCGATAAGCGGCAGACTTTTAATAGGCAGTTACTTTGTATTTAATTTGATTGTAACTGTAATGATTTGTTTTCTTTTTATGCTGGTCTGCTATATATATTTGGCGTGTATGAACGAATTTAGTTTAACGTTCGTCGATTTTTTAGCTATGACGGGCATACTTGCTTTTTCGTCTATTGTATCCGTACTGCTTACAATCGTTATTTGTTCGTTTGTTTCCCGCGATGCTACAATGGCAAGCATTACTACGATTTTTTCTACCGCAATAGGATTTTTAATAGGCGCATATATGCCTATGGCAATGCTTCCGGATTTTGCGCGTAATTTATGTGTTTTTATTCCGGGCACGTTTTCTTGTTCGCTGTTAAGATATTCGTTTATGGCAACTCCGCTTGCAGATTTAACCGCATACACCAACGAAGTTTTGCAAATTGCGCACGGCGGCGAGTTGATAAACGAACTTTCAATAAGTTTCGGATATAACGTAGAATTTTTCGGAATGTCGTTACAGCCTTGGGCTCAAGCCTTAGGACAGGTTATATTTATTGCGGTTTTAATTGTTATGAACGTATTATCCGGAAAAAATATAATTAAAATCGTAGGCGTAATGGGTAAAAAATTGAAGCCTAATAAAAAGGTCAAATAATAAAAACCCGTTATTGCAACGGGTTTTTTCAAGTTGATTAAGATTAAAAACTAAAAAACGCCTTCGTAAAGAAGGCGTATGGAGCAGGTGACGGGAGTCGGACCCGCCGAAATCAGCTTGGGAAGCTGACGCCATACCGATAGGCGACACCTGCAAAATAAAATTGTTAAATCCAACGGCGTTATTTGCTAAAACAATATAACATAAATAATTTGTTAAGTCAAAATATTTTCAGCAATAAAAAATAATTCGTAACAAATTGACCTTAGATTAAAGCGTAATAAAAATGGTTGAAAAATTTTCTAAAACAGAATTGCTTTTAGGTAAAGAAGCTATGCAAAAGCTTGCAGCCTCTCGCGTGGCTGTTTTCGGTTTGGGCGGCGTAGGCGGATATACGGTAGAAGCTTTGGCGCGTTCGGGAATAGGCGCGTTGGATTTGATAGACGGCGATACCGTAAGCGTTTCGAATTTCAACCGCCAGATTATTGCAACAGATAAAACATTGGGTAAAAGCAAAGCCGAAGCGGCAAAAGAACGGGTTTTGCTTATTAATTCGAATTGCAACGTAATAAGTTATCAAGTTTATTTTTTACCTGAAAATGCCTCTGATTTCGATTTTACCAAGTATGATTATATTGTAGACGCGGTTGACAACGTAACGGCCAAATTAACTATTGCCGAACTTGCGGCAAAATGCAGAGTACCCGTAATAAGCTGTATGGGCGCCGGCAACAAACTTGACGCAACTGCGTTTGAAATTTCCGATATTTACAAAACTTCGGTTTGTCCGCTTGCAAAAGTAATGCGGCGCGAATTAAAAAAACGCGGCGTGGACAAATTGAAAGTTGTTTATTCCAAGGAGCAGCCTTCAAAATTCACAACCGAAAACGGACAGAGAATAACGGCAAGCGTTGCATTTGTTCCGTCGGTTGCGGGATTGATTTTGGCTGGAGAAGTAATAAAGGATTTGTCTTTATGCAACAAGATGTAAACGAAAATATAACAGCCGAAATATCGGTTTGCAAAAAAGTTGAAGAAAGCATAAAAAAGAAATTTCATAAAAAACTATTTTCAAGATTTGCAAAGGCAATTAACGAGTATGAGTTGTTAAGTCCCGGCGATAACGTTGCCGTTTGTATGTCGGGCGGAAAAGATTCATTTGTTATGGCTAAGCTTTTTCAAGAACTTAAACGCCATAACAAATTCGAATTCGGTTTAAAATTTCTTGTTATGGATCCGGGTTACAGCCATGCTAACAGAAAGGCGATAGAAACGAACGCCGAACTATTAGATATTCCTATTACTGTATTTGAAACGGATATTTTCGAAAGCGTTTTCGGTATGGAAAAATCGCCGTGTTATATTTGCGCAAGAATGCGCCGCGGACATCTTTATCACAGAGCTAAAGATTTGGGCTGTAATAAAATTGCTTTGGGGCACCATTACGACGACGTTATAGAAACCATACTTATGGGTATGCTGTACGGCGGTCAGGTTCAAACTATGATGCCAAAGTTAAGAAGCGAAAATTTCGAAGGAATGGAGCTTATAAGACCTATGTATCTTATACGCGAGGAGCATATAAAGGATTGGCGCGACTATAACGGACTAAATTTTTTACAGTGTGCCTGTAAGTTTACCGAAAGCAATAATTCGACTGCGCCTAATTGCGGCAGTTCCAAACGAATGAAAGTTAAGCAGTTAATTAAAAGCCTCGAAAGCCAAGACGGCGGTATAGAACAAAACATTTTCAGAAGCGTAGAAAACGTTAATTTAAAAACAATAATCGCTTATAAAGACAAAAACGGCGCCAGACATCATTTTAACGATGAGTATTAAATAACAATTTTAAATATGGGTTAAACTTATGAAATACGATTTTGACAAAATTTGCGACAGAAGAAATACCGACAGCTTAAAATACGATTTTGCCGCCGAGCACGGAGTATCGGAAGAAGCCTTGCCGCTATGGATAGCCGATATGGATTTCCGTATACCAAACGAAGTTATCGCCGCTATTAAAAAACGCGCGGAACACGGTATTTTCGGTTACGTTGCACCCAGAGCGGATTATTATAAGGCATTGGAAAATTGGTTTAAAACCAGACACGGCTGGCAAACGGACGGGCGCAAATTTGTGCAGACTTGCAGCGTGGTGTTTGCCATATGCGCACTGTTGCGCACGTTTACAAACGAAGGGGATAGTGTAATTATTTGTCAGCCCGTATATTATCCGTTTGAAAATTCTGTTATAAACAACAACCGCAAGCTTGTCGTAAGCGGTTTAATACAGCAAAACGGCAAGTACTTTGTTGATTTTGAAGATTTTGAAAATAAAATTATTAAAAATAAAGTTAAAGCTTTTATTATGTGCAGTCCGCACAATCCCGTAGGCAGGGTATGGAGCAAGGAAGAACTTATTAAAATAGGCGAAATTTGCCTTAAACATAACGTTTTTGTTATTTCAGACGAAATTCATTGCGATTTTGCTTTCGGAAGCAATAAACATATTCCGTTTGCTTCTATAAGCAAAAAATTTGCCGACAATTGTGCTGTTTGCACTGCGCCTACAAAAACTTTCAATATAGCTGGATTACATATTTCAAACATATATATCGAAAACGATTTAAATCGGGCAAAGTTTAAAAAAGAACTTGATAAATGCGGATATTCGGAACCTAACGTTATTGGGATGACCGCTTGCCGTGCGGCATATACTTACGGAGAAGATTGGCTTGACCATCTTAAAGAATATTTGGAACAAAACATTGTTTTTGTGCGTAATTTTATAAAAGAGAATCTTCCCGAAATAGAGGTTGCCGTGCACGAAGGAACATATTTGGTTTGGTTGGACTGCCGCAAATTGGGTATGGAAGATAAAGAACTTGAAAATTTTTTAAAAGATAAAGCTAAGCTTTGGCTTGACAGCGGTTATGTATTCGGAGAAGGCGGAAGCGGATTTCAGCGTATTAACGTAGCTTATCCGCGCGCCGTATTAAAGGAGGCGCTTGAAAGGCTGCAAGTCGCGCTTTACGAATTCGGGGAAAAATATGCCGTTTTATAGGTCGGCGCTTGAAATAATCGGCAATACTCCGCTTGTTTCAGCGGAGAATTTTTCAAAAAAATTAAATATAAACGCCAATTTGTTTGTTAAAGCCGAAAGTTTTAATCCTACAGGTTCGGCAAAAGACAGAGTAGCCAAGGCTATTATAGAAGATGCCGAAAGAAACGGTTTGATTAATTCGGACACTACCGTTATAGAACCGACAAGCGGAAACACAGGTATAGGGCTTGCCGCAGTTTGCGCGGTTAAAGGTTATAAGCTTATTATAACAATGCCAGGCAATATGAGCAGGGAACGCATAAGTTTTATAAAAGCATACGGCGCGGAAGTTGTTTTAACCGACGGCGATTCAGGTATGGACGGCGCCATTGCCAAAGCGTTGGAACTAAATAAAAATATTAAAAATTCATTTATTGCAGGTCAGTTTACCAATCCTGCAAATCCTGCCGTACACTTTGAAACAACAGGTGCGGAAATATGGAACGATTTAAACGGCAATATAGATTTTTTTATTGCCGGAGTTGGTACGGGCGGCACGCTTACGGGCGCGGGACGTTATTTTAAAAATAAAAACTCTAATATAAAAGTTATTGCGGTAGAACCGGCTTCTTCCCCGTATCTTTCAAGTGGTATTGCAGGCAAACACGAAATTCAGGGCATAGGCGCGGGATTTTGTCCGCAGACATTAGATAAAAGCGTATATGACGAAATAATAACGGTATCAAATCAATGTGCGTTTGATACCGCAAAAAATTTTATAAAATGCGAAGGGTTGCTTGTGGGGATTTCATCCGGCGCGGCTTTGCAAGCTGCGGTTGAAATTGCAAAAAGAAAAGAAAACGCAGGTAAAAATATTGTAATTTTTTTACCTGATTCGGGCGACAGGTACATTTCAACCGAGTTGTTTGATAATTGATTTTAAAATTGTTCTGCAAACTGTTTATTTAAAATAAACAGTTTGCAGAACAATTATTTTTTTTAGTTTATTGCAAAACTCTTATTTTTATGTTAAAATTTATGCGTATTTATTATTTTAACGGTTGCGGGTGTTGTTATGCGTAAAATACTGTTATCAAAACTAAAAGAATCGTTGATTTCGGTGCTTCCCGTAACGGTTATTGTGCTTATAATCGCCTGTACCCCTATGGTAAATTTAACGGCAACCGAAATTGTTGCGTTTTCCGTGTCGGCTGTTTTGCTTATTTTGGGTATAGGTCTTTTCAATATGGGCGCCGACCTTGCAATGACTCCTATGGGAGGGCATATCGGTTCTGGTTTAACCAAATCCAAAAAAGTATTGGTTTTGGTAGCTGTTTGCTTTTTTATGGGCTTGCTAATAACTATTGCAGAGCCTGATTTATCGGTGCTTGCCAATCAGGTAAAAGACATTATGCCGGGCGACGGCGATATAAGCAAATGGATATTAATTATTACCGTAGGTTTGGGTGTGGGTATATTTTTGGTAATTGCCATACTTAAAATAGTATTCAAAAAAGATTTATCCGCGCTTTTAATGTTTTTTTATATGACGCTTTTCGCGCTGTGCGCAGTGCTTGCGGAAAACGGTAAATTCGGATTGCTGCCGCTGTCGTTCGATTCGGGCGGCGTAACCACTGGACCGATAACCGTTCCGTTTATAATGGCTTTGGGCGTCGGCGTATCGTCTACAATAGGCGGCAGAAACGCAAACGAAAACAGTTTCGGTTTAATTGCGCTTTGTTCCGTAGGTCCTATAATAGCAGTTATGATGCTGTCGCTTACAACCGACGGCAGTCTTTCCGATTACAATACGGATATATACGCAATACAAAATTACCTGGGCTCGAATTTAGGTATGCTTATACTTCATAAAATCAAAGACGTACTTCTTGCGCTTGGACTTATAGTTTTGTTTTTCCTTATACTTCAATTTGCAATACTTAAACTGCCTAAAACAAAGCTTATACAAATAGGCATAGGAATTTTATATACGTTTTTGGGTTTGGTAATATTTCTTGTTGCCGTTGAAGTGGGCTTTATGCCCATAGGATACAAAATAGGCAGCCAAATAGCGGAATTTAATCCGTCGGTTTTGGTTGTATTGGGTTTTGTATTGGGAATGGTTGTAGTTTTAGCCGAGCCTGCGGTTCACGTTTTAAATAAACAGGTAGAAGACGTTACGGGCGGCGGCGTTAAAAAAATAGAAATGCTTATTGCCCTTTCGGTTGCCGTGGGCATATCAATAGGGCTGTCGCTTATAAGGATGATATTCGATTTTTCAATTCTGTATTATCTTATACCGGGATACTTTATCTCGCTCGGTCTGTCGTTTTTTGTACCTAAAATATATACAGGCATTGCTTTTGACTCCGGCGGCGTTGCAAGCGGACCGCTTACTTCAAGTTTTATTCTACCGCTTGTTATAGGTGCGTGCGGTTCGGTTTGGGGTAATGACAGTATTTACAGCCTTGCTTACGGAGTTGTGGCTATGGTAGCTATGACGCCGCTTATTACAATACAGATATTGGGCTTTAAAGCTATAATGTCTTCAAAAGTGCGTTCAAAAGTTATTATGAAGCGTATTCTTGCCGCCGACGACGAGCAGATTATATATTTTAAATAGGAGAATGCCGTGAACGAAATTTTGCAGAAAGCGGCTACAAAGCGTAAAGCTAAAACCGCAGAAGTTAAAAAAGTTATAAAAAATAAAGTTGCGGATAAGAAAAAACAGCTTGCTCAAAACACCGTAACTTCAAACAAATTGGAGTTATTGGTAACTGTGGTAGCAAGAAGTAAAGCCGAATATTATACCGATTTATTGCATTCGTTTGAAGTTAATTTACAGATGACAGTAATGGCTCAAGGTACCGCAGACGCAAAAATGCTTATGTACTTGGGTTTGAACGATGCCGACAAGGCAGTTATATTCAGTGTTATACAGCAAAATAAATTACCCGACGCATTGGCTGTGCTTGACAAAAAATTTAAAACCATTAAAGACGGTAAAGGTATAGCGTTTACCATACCGCTTACAAGCGTAATAGGTACGTTAATTTTCGGGTTTTTAAGCAACAACAAAACTGTAGTTAAGGAGAATAAATAATGGATAACGCATATCAAGTAGTTTTCTGTATAGTTAACGCGGGATTTTCCGATACGGTTATGGAAGCGGCAAAAGAGGTGGGCGCGCGCGGCGGCACGGTTATTCATGCAAGAGGAACGGCAAATAAAGAGGCGGAGCAGTTTTTTCAGATTGATATTCAGCCGGATAAAGAAATAGTTATGATACTCGTTCCCGAAAACATTAAAGATGCGGTACTGCATTCCATATACAGAAACGCGGGCTTGCAGCACGCAGGTCAGGGTATTGCTTTTTCTATGGCGGTAGACAACGTTGTCGGTCTTGGCACAGTACCTGCGGAAAACCGGCGCGATGAAGCAAACGAAAACAATATAAATAAAACCGACTTATCATAGTTATAAAATTATGTATAACCGTAAACAAAAAAATATTTTGCAATAAAAACATATAACAATAAATAACGGACGCTTTATAATAAACGTCCGTTATTTTGGTTGAGTTGCCGTATGTAATTTGACCCGATTTATTTAACGTTTGTAAATGTAAATAACTCGTTAGCTCTTTTTACAAATTCATCGGCTGCTGACCACCATTGCCCCGGATAATGTCGACCGCATAAATCTACAAGTTTTCCAAATTCATTTACTTTCATTTGTGAGCGATATGTTGTTTTACCTGAATTAGAAGTGTATTTAAATAATATAAAACCATATTCGTCAATAGTCGCACTTATGCCATTGTATATTGATTTTGCTAATTCTAATTTTGATAACGAAACATCGCAAAATGCTTTTTGCACAACAAGAGCCGTTGACGCTGCAGTTTTTAAATTATATGTATTTGTTTTTTGCTTAAATAAAGCCGAAAAAAATTTATTTATAATGTTCATATATATTATTTTGGAAAAAAAGCCTAAACCGAAACACATAGCAGTGTTCAATTTAGGCTTTTGGTGTCAATGATGAATGATAAGTAGCGTAGTAAAACGCTCAAAAATGGAGTGGGTAGTAGCAGGGGTTGAACCCCAAATTATAATTTGGCTATTTTGAAAATATAATTTAGTATGGCAAAATTTCTAAAAAGCAAAACTTTCAAACGAATAGTAATTTCATTGTTTATTACAACTTTGGTGTGTCTAACTTTGAGTTTTATCATTTACAATGGACAATATTTTCAAAATTGGTTGAACAGCGTATATTCGCCATATAAGCAAATAACTGTAATAGGTTGGTTTTTATTGTTCGCCTATTACGGAGTTTGTCTGTTTTGTTTATGGCAATCTAATAAAAAAGATAGTAATTATTTATTTCTGTTTGGAGTTCAAGTATTTACGTTTGCAGTTTATGAGATAGCACTTTACTGCTTTTCTGCGTATACATTGGCGGCGGTGAGTAGCATTTTATCCGTAATTTTTTCAATATGGATAATTATTCTGCTTTTTAAGAATAGGCAATATGCTTTAATGTCGTTATTGGCAGTAATGGTATTGCTGTATTTTTATTTAGTGTTTCGCGGAATTATATACTGCTCACTTGAATATGGAGTTTGGAAAGCGTGAAAATGGCGTATTTTGTTTTTCGACAAAATACGCCATTATTCTTGGTTGACTATGCGCGACTGTGTTTGAACACTTTTTGATACGCTCGATTAGTTCGTTTGTTTCGTCCAGCCGTATTTTTTCAATGTTTTTGTCAACGCCAAAGTCAAGATAGCCGACAGTCTTTACTGTTTCGTCGTCGTAGATGTAAACCATAAAAACAAGATTATCTATGATATTCTTTTGATACTCCTTGTCGGCGGGGTTGCCTTTCAGTAGTTCAGCGATAAATTCCAAAATGTCTTTTACAGTAAAACTGTGTCCGCGCTCTAATAAAATTCGTGATTTAGTTGCTTGCAAGTCTGCGAGCAATTTTTCATAGTCTGTCATTTTTCTTTCAATGTTTGCGCGGAGTAGTGGGCTTTTTGCCTCTATAAAAGCGTTTGTTAAATCGTCTACTTGTGTTTGTGCTTGCCGTATGCGCGTTTCAATGCTTTTTATTCCGTCGTCGCCCGTGCGCCGTTCATAATAGGCTATTGTTTCCCGTGCGGCTTTCTCGGCGTTTTTCTTGTCGCTCAAAAAGTCATAGACTTGTTGTGTAACGCGCTTTTCTAAATTGTCCTTGCCCTCGCGTGATTTTTCACATTCGCCTTTGTTCTTCCGCTTGCAAACATAGTAATAGTGTTTCTTGCCGCTTTTGCCCGTGCCGCCGCCCGCTACCATAGCAGTGCCGCAATGCCCGCAATACAATTTGCCAGTAAGCAAATACGGCTCAACCGCCGAATTTGCGCCCGCTAAAATTTTGTTGCGGGCAAGGCGTTTCTGAACTTCGTCAAAAAGCAACTCGTCAATAATGGCGGGGTATTGATTTGTACAAAGTCTTTTACCTAAATAGAATTTGCCCGTATATTTGGGGTTTGTTAGCCACCTGTCAAAAGTTCTGCTATTATAAGGGTTTCCGTTTATCCGTTCGCCTTTCGCGTTAAGTGCGGCGGCGATTTCTGTTTTGGTAACGCCTTTTTTGTATTCATTGAAAACAAAACGGACAATTTCCGCTTGTTTCTCGTCAATGGCAACTTTATGTATCGTGCCTTTTTTGCCCTTGCGGTCGGTGTCTATAAACTTATAGCCGAAAATGAGTTTACAGCCCGTATAAGTGCCGTTTTCAACGCAAGTATCAATGCCGTTAAGTATGCGCTTTGACAGTCGCTTGCTGTATTTCTCGTCGTTCCACTCCAAAAACATTTCATAGAACTCGCCGCCTTCGTCGTCGCTGATGGGCTGGGTTGCCGATATAACGCGAATATCGTATTTTTGTTTTAGCATTTCCTTATACATAACGCTGTCGCGGCGGTTGCGGGCGAACCTATCAAACATATAAACCAATATGTATTGAAACGCGCCGCTGTCGGCATCTCTAATCATACGTTGAAAAGAGGGGCGGCTGTCGTTCGTTCCCGTCCGTGCCTTGTCTGAATAGGCGTTTATAACATTATAGCCTTGACTTTCTGCAAACTCGCGGCAAACGCGAATTTGTCCGTTTATTGACATTTCGTTTTGTCCGTGCGAGCTGAACCTTGCATAGATAACTGCGTTTTTCATTGTGTGAAACTCCTTTGCGCGGTCTGCGTGTGTGCGGACTGCGGCTTAAAAATTTGTTGTTCGCTTTGGTGCTTACCGTCTTAACCGGCAAAAAATGCCGTCGCAGACAAATTGTCAAGGGTTTGCGCCGTAGGCGACGGCGGTTTTATGCCTTACGGGAGATAAATCGTCGCCCTTTACAATTTGGCAAGACGGCGTATTCCGTCCCCAGACGGTAAGCCCAAGCGACACAAAAACTATTTAATATTTATTGAAAATGAATAAAGCCCACAATGATTTTACTAAAAATAGAATAAGAGATTTTATCACAATAATAGGAATTGCGGCGCACATTGTAGAAAAAAATAAAGCCGAACATATTGTTCGACTTTTTGTAATGGCGTAGTATAGTCAATTCGATTATTTTTTTGCATTAAATTCAATAAAGTAAGAATTCAATTCAGCGTTAGAAATTTTATCGTTAATTAGATGCTTTATTGTATTTGAAAATTCTATCAAAATATCATACTTACACTTAGTATATGATTTTACAAATGATTTCTTTTTATATGCAACATATTCCTTTAACAAATTTAATCTGTTATCTTTGTTCTTGATTGTTATTTGCATACAATAACTAATATCATTTGAAATTTCATTTAACGCTTCCATTAAATTTTGATTGCAAGGTGTTAACTTATATGAGCTTAACATTATTAAAGCATTACTTGTTAATATACTTGTTGAATTATAAACATTTAAAATTTCATTGTAAAAATCAAATTTTTCATTATTATCTATTCGCTTAAAAATTTTAGCTATCAGAATTTCTGGGTCAAGTTGTTCAAGTAAAGTTAACTCTTTATTAAGATTTATACTTAATTTGTTTAGATTATCAATAAGAAATTGTTTTTTATAAGCTTTTTTTTCATTGACGCTTTTTATAATTGAAATGATAAAGGCAGACAGTGAAATAATAAAAGCCAATACACTTAAAACAGTGGTGATAATTTCAAAAGTTGTCATTGCTTCTATTTGCTCGCCACTCAATAATTCGCTATCCATAATTACCTCCTTATACTTTAATGCGTTAAGCAGTTGATTATTTCTTCGTCAGTAATGAAAGGGGTTTGCGCTCTGATTAAATCGGGAGAAGAGGGAAGCTTAACAAGTCCGTCACCCTTGTCAAGCAATTCTGCGCCACGCCCAACATCAATAATGTTCATACTATGTTGAGCATTAGCCGTTTTAAGACAAACTTTTGTTGGTAGGTTATACTTTATCAAGCCCGTAACAACTTTTGCACGAGGGTCTTGCGTGGCAACGATAAGGTGTATACCTGCGGCACGTCCTTTTTGAGCTATGCGTATAATATGTTCTTCAACTTCTTTTTTGCTTGTCATCATAAGGTCGGCAAGCTCGTCAATTACAACGATTATACTCTTTCCGTCGTATTTTTTAAGCCCTTTACGGCTCATTTCGGAATAACGTTGTTCCATAATGTTAACAGCAACTTTAAGCCATTTCACGGCATCTTGCGTGTCCTTTGCAACGTGTTCAACCCTGTCGTGTATATCTTGCTCATACAAGCCAAATTCTGCCCCGTTCTTTGGGTCAATAAGAATTACATTTGCGGTTGAAAAGCAAAGAATTTGCATTATTAAAGAATTAAGCAAGCTTGATTTACCGCTTCCCGTTGTGCCAGCAATAAGGATATGTACGGCTTCATCAAAGTTAGTTGTGATATAACCGTCTGCGCCTTTACCAAAGCACAAATAGCATTTTTGCTTTCCGTTTGGGTCATTTGCAACGGCTTCTTTTATACTGTTAACAGTATCGCCGCACGACACAAATTGACGGTTTTTCTTTTGACGAGTTACAGTAAAACCGCCGCTCGTGTTAATTTCGTAATTATAACCATAACGACTATTCAAAATATCCATAGCTTGTTTTACGGCAGTTTTTGTGTACCAACCGCCCGAAATATTAAATCTAAATTCTTGCGGTGCTTCTACGCCGTCAATATAGGTTGCGCCTACTCCAAGTTGTCCGAGTACTCGTTCAAGGTCTTTGCCTTCCATTTCCAAAGTTACAGTCGCCATAGTTATTTCTCCTTCGCACATTTATTGTACCAAAATTAAGCAATTTTTTCAAGCGTATAACATAGACAAAAAATGTACTTTATACAACTGACATAAGTATTACTTTATACGCCACTATGTCACACTGTAACACTTTTGACGAAAAACCGCGACGCAGTGCCGATAAGTTACTATTACCTTATTGGCACTGCGTCGCACGGAAAATAAACAGCAATAGGTACGGGCGGCGAAGCCGCCCGTACTGTGGCGTATAGTATTACCACGCCACCCCGTCACAATGTCACACTTTTGGCGTAAAAAATATTGAAATATGTAAATTTATGACGAAAAGTATTTATTTTGATTTATGTCCATAAGGGTGGGTTCTCTGGGTGGGGAATAGAAAAAAGCACAAGGTTAAACGCCTTGTGCTTTTTTCTTACTGGTATGCGACGAAGCCCGCGACACCGTTAACGAAAATATATTCCGTTTTGCGGTGTTCTAACTCTTTCGCATTTGGTTGAGGTGACGGGACTTGAACCCACGACCTTCTGGTCCCTAACCAGACGCGCTACCAAACTGCGCTACACCTCAATGAAGATAAAAAGTATTGCTGCATCAACAGCAATACTATTATACTTAAAATATTAAAAAATGCAAACTCTTTTTAATGTTTTTCAAAAAAAATTTATTATGCAATTTAGTTTACATAAAATATAGTAATTGATATAATAACAACTATGATTTTCGGCTTGATTTTATCTGTAATGCTTTCTGGCGTGTCGCTTGCAATAGACGCGTTTGCCGTATCGGTATGCGACGGAATGATATATCGCAATTTAACAAAATTAAAAGGCGTTTTAATTCCGCTTACATTCGGAATTTTTCAAATGCTTATGCCTATAATAGGTTTCTACGTAGGTTTGGCTGTTTTAGATTATATTGACGCTTTCGACCATTGGATAGCGTTTTCGCTTCTTGTAATAATAGGCGGCAAAATGATTTTCGACGGAATAAGCGAATATAAATCAAAGAATAAAGAAGAAGTTAAAATTAAACAATTTTCTTTTCCGGCCGTTCTCTTGCAGGGAGTGGCAACAAGCATAGACGCTCTTGCCGTAGGGTTCAGTTTAAACGCAATGCTTCAATCCGTTGTAAGCAACGTTCAAATGTGGGCGTGGATAAGCGCGTCAATTATCGGTATTATAACTTTTATCATTTCGCTTATAGGTTTGCTTTTAGGTATTAAAGTAGGAGCATTGTTTAAAAAGAAAGCTTCAATAGCGTCAATTATCGGCGGCTTTGTTTTAGTACTTATAGCCGTTAAAATAGTTGTAGGCGCTTACTTAAATATTCCGTTTTAAACTTTTCTGCCTTGCACTTGTAAAGTGGAAACTATTTCCTTAATAATTTTATCATTACCGCATTTTACGGAACAACCGTAAAGTGCGGTTTTTAATTTTTTATCGTTTAAAATAGAATTTATCCCGTTATACAGCGTCTTTGAATTTAAATCGCGCTCCGAAAGGACTTTGCATAGTCCTGCGCTTTCAAAGTATTCCGCATTTTTAATTTGGTCTCCGCGGCTGCGCTTATTTTGCAGCGGTATAAACAGAGTAGGAATTTTAAGCGCAATCAGTTCGTTTGCGGCGTTTGAACCGCATCTTGATACCGCACCGTCGGCGCAGGCATAAACCAATCCCATATTGCTTTCAAATTCTATTTGTTTATAGCCGTAAATATTAGTAGGCACCGCATTTCCCTTACCGCACAAATGCAATATGTTAAAGTCTTTACAAATTCTCGGCGCTATTCGCCTAATATTTTCGTTTATAACTTTTGAACCGCTGCCGCCGCCTAAAACTATAAGCGTTGGGCGCATATCCAAACCGAAGTAAGACAGTGCGCTTGACTTGTTATTGTTAAAAATTATATGTCTAAGCGGCGAGCCTGTGCAAATCCCGCGTTCGAATTTTTGAGCGGTGGTAGGAAAAGACGTTAAAACTTTTTCACACCGCCCTGCAATAATTTTATTTGCAAGCCCCGCGCTTACGTCGGATTCGTGCGTAATGACGGGGATTTTTCTTTTTTTTGCCGCTATAGCCGGAGGAACGCTTACAAACCCGCCCTTGCAAAATATAAGGTCGGGTTTAACTTCGTCAATAATTTTTCCTGCGGTTTTAATACTTTTAAGCAATTTAAAAGGCAGTACAATGTTACATAAAATTTTTCCGCGCACCAATTTTACTGCGTCAAACTCATAAAATTCAACGTTGTTATCTTTGCAGATTTTTTTTTCTATTCCGTCTGTACCAAGATAACAGCTGTTAAAAATGCCTCTTAAATCTTCGATAATTGCAATATTCGGTATTACGTGTCCGGCGCTTCCGCCGCCGCAAAACATTATTGTTTTCATATATATAGTATATTTTTCTCTAATGTTTTTATGAATTAAGTAAAAAAAAGGAGGGTACTTGCAGAAGAAAAGCAAGTGCCCCAAGAGTTTCAAATGAGAAGGAAGAAAAAGTACATCTAATAGCTTAATAGATGTACATTTATATAATCATA